>NZ_JAGHRN010000002.1:0-969412 GCF_017743775.1 Shimia sp. R9_1
AGTGAAGCTGTTGTAAACTCTATTATCAGCCGAAGCCTAAGAGCCGATATGCAGGTGTTTGTTCATCGAAAGAACCAAACCGCCCTCATATCTCTTCAGTGTCATCACAATGTCAAATAACGTCGGAGCCCAAAAAAGAACCCCAGAGACAAAACCACCAGACCGCGCCGAAAAACTTCCTAGCGCAACCCGCTGATACTGCTCGATATTTCCAGAACTTCCCAACCCAGAGCCTCGCTCCCCGCCAGTCCGTCCCGCCGTTGTGCGCCTCAGCGCCGCCGGTGAAGGGGGTTCTAAGGTTATCACCCACCAGCCGCAAGCGCTTTTTTCACTTTTTTCCCAAATTCAAAAACTTTCTTGCAAAAATAAACAATATCAACGACTTAAACACACACAACCAAACCAAAAACCCCACAAACCAATCCCAAATCCCCGCAAACCAACCTTATCCACAGAGTAACCCACAGACTCGTGGCAGACTCGCAGAAGACTCGCTCCAAAATCAGAACGATCTCCCGAAACACTCCACGCAACACCAAACACAAACGTCGGTTTCGCGTCGGTAACGCATACGTATCGCGGAGGTGGAACAATCGGACCGCAAGCACCAACGGGCGCAAAGACGCAGATTCCGCAACGGGGGGGCAGAATGCAAAAAGGGCTGCCCCGCTCTATATGAGCGAAGGCAGCCCTTGGCGCCAAACTGGCGGCGGCCGGGGGAGGAAAACAGCCGCCGTCCGGTTTATGGCTGCTGACGCGTTGCGGTGATCACCACGTCGCGGATGTTCACGCCCTGAGGCTGGGCATACATAAAGGCTGCGGTGCGGGCGATGTCGTCTGCTACCAGCACGCCACCCATGCTGTCTTTCCACGCTTCATAGCCGTCGATGATCTCCTGATCGGTGGTGTGACCCAGAAGTTCGGTTTCGACGGCACCGGGGCAGAGGCTCATCACACGCACATTTGCGTCGGCCACTTCTTCGCGCACGTTTTCACTGATCGCGGAGACCGCGAATTTGGTGCCCACATATGCGGCGTGGTTCGGGAAGGACTTTTTGCCCGCAATAGAGGAGACGTTGATGATGGTGCCGCTGTTGCGCGCCTTCATGTCACCAAGCACGGCCTGCATGCCATTGAGCAGAGCAACAACATTGAGGTCATACATGCGCTGCCATTCCACAGGATCCTGCGTGTCGATCTGACCCAGCAGCATCACGCCTGCGTTGTTGACCAGACAATCCACCGGTCCATAGGCGGCCTCTGCCTCGGTGATCGCGGCGCGGAAAGCGGCGGCATCGGTCACATCCACCTTGCGGCAGAGCGCATTGGGCAGACCCAGCGCTTCGATTTTCTCAACGCGACGCGCAACCAGCAGCAAAGGGTGGCCCGCTTCGGAGAAACGCTTTGCCATGGCGGCCCCGATACCGGAGCTGGCACCAGTGATAACAATAAGACCTTTGGTGTGTTCGGACATTTCACTCTCCATATGATGTGCGGCTCTGGGCCGTTTGTTCTGACAGGGAGATAGGACCATTGGCGCATTTGGTGAATGATGCATTCTGTCGAAGACTTGCGCATTCCTATCAATTGGGCGCAAAAGCCCCGAGACGATCCGGCAAAACATGATCTATTGCACCTCAGGCACATGAGGTTTGGCACAAGGAGCCAGAGAATGCAGCATTTGGAAGCGGTGAAAGCACAGCATGGCTTTGGCCCCGGGGCGGGGTATGTAGCAACGCAGCTGCCGCAGGTGCAGTTCTTCTGGTCGACACAGACCGTGCCGCGTGCGCCGCTGATCTATAATGCGGGCATTGTGCTGATCCTGCAGGGTCACAAGATCGGCTATCTGGGCGATCACGTCTTTACCTATGATCCGGACCATTATCTGGTGGTCAGCCTGCCCACGCCGTTTGACTGCGCCACCTTTGCCACCGCAGAGGACCCGATGTTGGGGCTCTTCATCAATATTGAGCCTGCGGAGCTGCGCAGCCTTGCGCCTCTGGTGGACAGCGACACATTGAGCCCGACCGCCGCGCCTTTGGGGCTGTCCCCTGCCCCTGCGGATGCCGAGCTGAAAGGATCTGTTGACCGGCTGCTCAAGGCGCTGTGTTCGGAGGCGGAAAGTCAGGCACTGGGCAATGGCATTGTGCGCGAGATTCTGTTTCACGCGCTCAAAGGCCCCCATGGTCCGGCGCTGCAGGCCTTGGCCAAGTCGGATTCACACTATGACCGGGTGGCGCGCAGCATCACATTGATCCGCGAGCACTACCCCGACAACATCAGCGTGGATGCTTTGGCAGAAACCGCAGGCATGAGTGCGCCTGTGTTTTACCGCGCGTTCAAGAGCATCACGGGATCATCCCCCTTGCAGTATCTGAAGGCCACACGCCTGAGCCGGGCCAAAGGGCTGTTGCTGGAAGGCAGCATTGGCGTGGCCGAGGCGGCGCATCGGGTGGGATATGAAAACGCGGCCCATTTCAGCCGCGAATTCAAAAAGCATTTTCAGGTCAGCCCCAAAGAGGCGCAATCGTCGGGCTATCATCCGATTGATCTGTGATCGCCCGACGGTGATCTGAGTGGGCCGGTTTAGAACTCCGCCCAGATGTCAGCCGCTGCGCTGCCATCATCAAAGGTGATCGCCGGGGCCGCGGCCGCAGCCGTTGCAGCCGCCGGGGCTGCGGGCTTGGGCTTGGAAGTTTCGACCTTGGCTTTGGCGGGCGCGGGTTTCGGCTTTGGCTTCGGTTTCGGTGCTGAGGCCGCTTTGGCGGGCGCATCATTGGCTGCGGCCGCTGGAGCCTCTTCGGCAGTCTCAACAACGGGTGGCGTCGGACGTTTGCGCGCCGCTGCATCAATATTGAAACGTCCCACCAGATCCGCAAGCTGCGTGGCATCGCCTTTGAGCATATGGCCAGCGGCAGTGGCTTCTTCCACCATGGCCGCGTTTTTCTGTGTGACCAGATCAAGCTGAGATACACCCGCGTTGATTTCACCCAGACTTGCGGATTGCTCCACCGCGCCTTCGGCAATGTCAGACACCATCTGGGAAATGCTCGCCACACGTTCGGTGATGCTGTTGAAGGACTCGCCGCCCTTGCCCACCAGTTCAACACCCTGTGCCACCAGCTTGGAGGAGTCTTCGATCAGGTTCTTGATTTCCATCGCCGCCTCAGAAGAGCTGTGGGCCAGGTTGCGCACCTCGGAGGCCACAACCGCAAAGCCACGGCCCGCATCCCCGGCGCGCGCTGCCTCGACCCCGGCGTTCAGGGCCAGCAGATTGGTCTGGAACGCGATGTCATCAATCACCGAGATGATCTGCGCAATCTGGCTGGAGCTGCGTTCGATTTCGGTCATGGCCTGAACCGCGTTCTGCACCACGGCGCCGCTGCGTTCGGCCTCTGATTTGGCCTCATCCATGGCGCTTTCCACGCTGCGCGCGCCTTCGGCGGCGGCTTTCACAGAGGTGGTCAGATCATCCAGCGCGGCGGCGGTTTCTTCCAATGTGGCCGCCTGGCTTTCGGTGCGTTTGGAGAGATCGTCAGAAGCCTGACTGATTTCGCCAGCGCCGTTACGGATCGAGCCTGCGGCCTCGATCACCTCGGTCATGGTCTGGCTGAGGTTGGCGATGGAGGCGTTAAAATCTGTTCGCAGCGCTTCGTAATGCTCCGGGAAGGAGGTGGTGATATTGGCCGCCAGATCCCCTTTGGACAGGCTGGAAAGATGGGCGGAAAGCGTCTGCACCACCTCGCTCTGGGCGGCATCGCGGCGTTTTTGCTGCTCTTCCAACTCGCCTTGACGCACCAGCGCATCGCGGAACACGGCCACCGAGCGGGCCATATCCCCCACCTCGTTTTTGGTCTCTGTGAACGGGATGTCGCTGTCGGTGTCGCCTTGCGCCATGGTTTCCATGCGGGTGCTGAGCCGACCCAGCGGGCGGGTGACACTGCGGGTGATGAAGAAGGCTGCAAGCCCCAAGATCAGGAGTGTGCCCGCCAGAACCATCAGCGCCTTGTTGCGCAGCAGAGCCAGATCGGCCTCGATGTCAGAGACATAGGCGCCGGTGCCGATCGCCCAGCCCCAGGGTTCAAACTGCAGCGCATAGCCGAGCTTGGCCTCGGGCTCGTCGCTGTCCGGTTTGTTGAAGTGATAGAGCACGCTGCCGTGGCCGGTTTCAAAGGCGGCGTTGTAGAGCGCCTCAAACAGGCGCAGACCGTTCACATCCTCCAGATCGCGCTGGCTGGTGCCGATCCAGTTGGGTCGGTGGGGGTGCACCTGCATGATGTAGTTCTTGTCAAAGACAAAGAGATAACCGGTTTCATCATAGGAAAACGTATTGAGGCGTTCGCGGCCGATGGCCTGTGCCTCCTCCAGCGTGTAGGCGCCGGATTGCACGCCGGCGTGCAGATCGTCGAGCAGGCTCGCGCCGATTTCCGTGATGTGGTGCAGTTCCTTCTCGCGCATGGTCTCGATGGAGCTGCGCATGTGGGTCTGCAGGATGGTGGTCAGGCCAACGGACAGGGCAAGCGCCAGCACCGCAAGCGCCACGATGCGGGTGGAGAGTTTGGACAGGAAGGTTGGCATAATTTGGCGGCCCCGATTTAGAAAGAAATGTGCTTACTTTTTTGGTAGGACCGCAAAGGTTAAGGCCGACTTACTGTGTGTCATTGCGCAGGGCATTTGGGGCTCCGATGGGACGATCCGCGGCGACGTGCACAAAAAACGCGCAAAGTTGAGACGCGGAAAACCGCGCGGTTTCAAATGATTAAAACATCTTTGAGTTGTGCACCTCTCGCCCTCGCCTCAATACCTAAAATTCTTCCGATTTCAGGCGGTTTTTGCGGTTTGGGCGCGGGGGCTGGCGGAATGCCGTTGGATGGCTGGGGGGATGCAAAGAAAAACGCGGCCCCTGAGGGACCGCGTTTTTCGTGGTGTAGGAGAGCATAGGGTTTAGAATTCCGCCCAGATGTCGGCCGCTGCATTGCCATCATCAAAGGTGATGGCCGCCGGTTGGCGCGCAGGCTCGGTCTTGGCGGGCTGCTCTGCGGCGGGTTTGGGCGCTGCCGATTTTGGTGCTGCAGCCTTTGGTTTGTCGACGGGTTTCGCAGCCGGTTTCTCGGACGAGACCACAGCTTTCGCCACAGGGCGTTTGGCTTTGACGGCACCGAGGTCGAAGTTGTTGACCAGATCCACCAGACGCGCCGCATCGCTTTTGAGCAGGTGCCCGGCGGCGGTGGCCTCTTCGACCATGGCGGCGTTTTTCTGGGTCACGTGATCCAGCTGAGACACACCGGCGTTGATTTCGCCCAGACCGGTGGATTGCTCCACCGCGCCTTCGGCGATGCCTGACACCATCCGCGAAATCTCAGTCACACGTGCGACAATACTGTTGAACGATGTGCCACCTTTGCCGACGAGTTCGACACCCTGCTCGACCTGCTTGGCGGATTCATCAATCAGATTCTTAATTTCCATGGCAGCTTCAGAGGAGCTATGGGCCAGATTGCGAACTTCGGACGCCACAACCGCAAAGCCACGGCCAGCGTCGCCAGCGCGGGCGGCCTCAACACCGGCGTTCAACGCCAGAAGGTTGGTCTGGAAGGCGATGTCATCAATCACCGAAACGATCTGAGAAATCTGACTGGAGCTCTGTGAGATTTCATTCATGGCGCGCACAGCATCGCCCACAACCTCTTCACTCGCCTTCGCTTCGCTCTGAGCTTCGGCAATGGCGACTTCAACATCGCGTGCGCCGGTGGCGGCGGATTTAACTGAGTCGGTCATATCATCCAGCGCAGCGGCGGTCTCTTCCAGCGTTGCCGCCTGGCTTTCCGTCCGTTTGGACAGATCGTCAGAAGCCTGGCTGATCTCATCTGCGCCGTTGCGGATGGAGCGGGCCGACTCAACCACTTCGGTCATGGTCTGGCTGAGCGTGGTGATGGAGGAGTTGAAATCGGCGCGCAGCGCTTCGTAATGCGACGGGAAGCGCTCGATGATTTTGGCCGACAGATCGCCTTGAGCCAAACGTGACAGATGGCTGGAGAGCGTGGTCACAACTTCGCTTTGCGCGGCGTCGCGTACTTTTTGCTCTTCTTCCAGTTCTTTCTGACGCACCAGCGCATCGCGGAACACACCTACGGTGCGGGCCATGTCGCCCAGCTCGTTCTTCGTTTCGGTGAACGGGATGTCGCCGTCGGTGTCACCCTCGGCCAGATCAGTCATGCGGTTGCTGAGTTTGCCCATCGGGCGGGTGACGCTGCGAGTCAGGAAGACAGAGGCCACAACCAGAAGCACCAGTGTGATGCCAAGCACCATCAGCGCCTTGTTGCGGATCACCGCGATCTCGGCGTCGATGTCGGACACATAAGCGCCGGTGCCGATCACCCAGCCCCAAGGCTCAAAATACCGGATAAAGCCAATTTTGGCTTCCATCACATCGCTGCCCGGCTTGATGAAGTGATAGATCAGCGTGCCGGCGCCGGTGGCGCGGGTGGCGTTCTTCAGCTCCTGATAGACATAAATGCCGTTGGTATCCTGGAAATCCTTGCGGTTCACACCAACGGTTTCTGGTGCAACGGGGTGGGCCTGAATGACGTAGTCGTCGTCAAACGCGTAGACATAGCCATTCTCCCCAAAAGCCATGTTCGAGAGGCGTTCGCGCGCCAGATCTTTGGCCTCATCTTCTGTGTAGCGACCCGCTTGAACATCGCTTTCAAGATCTTTGAGCAGGTTCACACCAATTTCGGTGATCGCGTGCAGCTGCTGGTCACGCATGCTTTCTGCGGTGCGGGTGGCCTGATTTTGCAACACGATGGTCAGCACTATCGACAATGCCAGCGCCATAGCGGCGAGTGCAGCGATACGCGTGGAGATTTTGTGAATGAATGGGGGCATGATTTCGGGATTCCTACACCAACCGATACTTTTGGAGGCGGGAGATAGGGGGGAGCGGGTTAATGTTCGCTTACTGCCAGTGGGCGATTTTCGCGGCGCGATTGGGGAATTTGCTCGGCGAGACGGTGAAAACCGATTGTTGCCTCAAAACGACCCGTGTGAAAGTCAGTGACAACAAGGGCTTAGGTCAAGGCAAAGCGGGCTGAAGAAATAGAGAGAATGCGAGAGGAATTCTCAGCGGCGCACAGCGTTTTTGCCCGCGCTTCAGGAGCGGGCGAAACTGGCCGCCCGGCAGACAAGCGCAGAGACGTCAGGCGGCGCTGCGCAAGGGGCCTTTTTTGGGGTGGCGCATCTGGCGTTTGGGCAGGCGGCGCAGGGCGATCAGGCCGACGATCACGATCAGATAGACGTAGGGCTCATACTGAAAGCTCTTGATCTGCATGATGTAGTGGATGCCGCCCAGCAGCACGGCGAGGTAGGTCGCCTTGTGCAGTTTGCGCCAGTTGGGGCCGAGCTTGCGCACGGATCGGTTGTTGGAGGTCACCGCAAGCGGCAGCAGGATCAGCAGCGAGGCCATGCCCACAATGATGTAGGGGCGCTTGGCGATGTCCGCCCAGACCTGGCTGAGGATCTGCACATCGAGCACCACCCAGACCAGAAAGTGCAGCAGGATGTAGAAAAAGCTGATCACGCCCAGCGCGCGGCGCCAGCTGAGGAAGTTCAGAGAGGTGAAACGGCGCAGCGGGGAGACCAGCAGAACCGCCACCAAGACCTGAAGCCCCGCCTTGCCCAGCGCGTGCTCCATCGCCTTGACCGGATCCACGCCCAGACCGCCGGTGAACCCCGCATAGAGCAGCCAGACCGGATAGGTCGCCCCGACAAGATAGAGCAGCCAGCTTGGTGTTTTGCGAATGGCGGTGTTGAGCGCGTCAGTCATCGTCACCTTCCCCGCAGGCTTCGCCCCGCTGGATCGGCGGGCATGGCGCGGTGCCGTATGAGCAGAACACACAGCAATCGCCGGGCAGCGGTTTGATCAGCCCGTCACAGGAGGGGCATTCCAGAAAGAAAAGGCAGCTGTCCTCAGGCATCTGATGTGCCTCCTCATGACCGCAATGCGGGCAGGTCACTTGGGATATGAGGATCAGCCCCTGCATCCGGCTTAGTAGTTCTTCCGCAGGTCCATGCCTTCATAGAGGCCGGCCACTTCTTTTTCATAGCCGTTGAACATCAGCGTCGGGATGCGTTTGGCAAAGAAACCGCCACCGATCGGGCGTTCAGACGCCTGAGACCAGCGCGGGTGATCCACCTGCGGGTTCACGTTGGAATAAAAGCCGTACTCGCTTGGGATCGACTTGTTCCAGCTGGTGGGCGGCTCTTTGTCCGTCAGCGTGATGCGGACAATGGATTTGATCGACTTGAAGCCGTATTTCCAAGGCACCACCAGACGGATCGGCGCGCCGTTCTGGTTTGGCATGGGTTTGCCGTAAATCCCGGTGGCCATCAGTGTGAGCGGGTGGTTGGCCTCGTCCAGACGCAGGCCTTCGACATAGGGCCATTCCAAAAACGGCTGGCGCTGGCCGGGCATTTCTTCCGGGCGGTAGAGCGTTTCAAAGGCGACGTATTTGGCACCGGACTGCACACCGGCGAGATCCAGCAGGTCTTTCAGCTCAAAGCCGTTCCAAGGCACCACCATCGACCAGGCTTCGACACAGCGGAACCGGTAGATGCGCTCCTCAATCGTCATCTTGGACATTATGTCGCTCAGAGCGTAATCACCCGGATTGTCCACCATGCCGTCGATCTTGATCGACCAGGGTTTGGTGGTCAGCGCCCCGGCGTAGCGGGCCGGATCTTCCTTGCGGGTGCCGAACTCATAGAAGTTGTTGTACTGGGTAATGACGTCAAATGGCGTTGGCTCCAGCGTCTCGGTGGCGGCCTGCGCCTTGGGCGCGATGGTTGCAAGGCCAAGACCGGCCATGCCCGCCATGATCTGACGGCGGTTCAGATAGGCGGACTTTGGGGTCACATCGTCATGTGTGAGGTCGTTGGTCCAGCGGTGGGCCATGTGGAGTCTCCTTTGTCTTGAGGAGAGACATAGCGCATTTGCCCCCCCAATCGCCACAAAGACAGGCCACACCAGCGGTCACGATGATGTGGGCGGGCTGTAATGTTTTGGTGCGGCCCTCGCCTGCCCCGCCAAACAGGAGGACAGGCGCGCGACGCGGTCAGACGCTCTCGGGGCGCGGGAAGACCTCGTTCATCGGCACGGAGCGGCCGTTTTCCTGCACCAGGCGCACATGACGCCGCCGCAGTTTGCGCGGATCAGACACGCCCACGGAGTGTGAGAGCACCTCCACCTCTTTCACGATGGCTTTGGCATAATTGGCCACGCGCGGGGCCTTGCGGTCCACCACGAGACCTTTCTGGAACCGCGGGTCATGGGTGGTTATGCCGGTTGGGCAGGTGTTTTTGTTGCACTTGAGCGCCTGAATGCAGCCCAAGGAGAACATGAAGCCGCGCGCAGAGGTCACAAAATCCGCGCCCGCCGCCAGGGCCCAGGCCACATCGCCGGGGTTCACCAGCTTGCCCGAGGCAATCAGGCGCACGCGATCCTGCAGGCCGAACTCTTCGCGCAGATTGGCCACCAGAGGCAGCGCTTCGCGCACCGGCATCCCCACCAGATCCATCAGCGGCATGGGAGCGGCACCGGTGCCGCCTTCGCCGCCATCAATGGTGATGAAATCGGGCGCAAAATCCGCGCCGCGCCGGGTGATGGCTTCAAAGAACTCCCGCATGGTGGTTTCCGCGCCCACAACGGTTTTGATCCCGACCGGCTTGCCCGTGACCTCGCGCACATGGGTGAGCATGTCGATGAGGTGATCAAAGCTGTCGATTTCGCGGTGGCGGTTGGGGGAGATGCCATCCTGCCCCACTTTGAGGCCGCGAATGGCGGCGATCTCCTCTGTCACCTTCTCGCCGGGCAGAATGCCGCCTTTGCCGGGTTTGGCCCCCTGCGCCATTTTGATTTCAAACATGCGGATGGCCTCGTGGCTGGCAACCTCTGCCAGTTTGGCATCATCCAGACCGCCATGTTCATCGCGCACGCCAAATTTGGCCGTGCCGATCTGAAACACCAGGTCGCAGCCGCCCTCATAGTGGAATGGTGACACGCCGCCCTCCCCGGTGTTGAGCCAGATCCCGGCCTGCGCCGCACCCTGGCTGAGCGCCTGAATGGCAGGTTTGGACAAGGCGCCGTAGCTCATGCCCGAGATATTGAAGAAGGACGGCGCCAGATAAGGGGTGCGGGCGGTTGGCCCGATCAGCAGAGGCTCTGATTTGGCGTATTGGTCATCGAGCGGCGGGAAAGGGTCATTCACAAAGATCGGCGTGCCCGGCACGCTGAGGTTGCGGGTGGAGCCAAACGCAATGGTGTTGGATTTGCCTTCGCCGGCGCGACCGACCCATTCCCGCTGCGCACGGTTGAAGGGCAGCTCTTCGCGGTCCATGGCAAAGAAATACTGGCGGAAAAATTCGCCAAGCTCGGAGAAAATATGACGGAAGCGCCCGATCACCGGATAGTTGCGGCGGATGGCGTCTTCGGTCTGGCTGCGGTCAACAACAAAGAGGACAAGGGCCAGAAGCACCAGAGCGGCAAAGATCAAAACAAAGACGAGACCCAGCACTTCGACGATGTCAAAGGCGGTTTCCATTGAGGCTGCCATTTCCATAGGTGGCGCTCCTTATGATTATTTTGGCCTTAAAGTGATCTTATGTGTCCCAAGGGGCAAGTCACGATCAGACAACAAATGCGTGTGTTGGGCGACAAACAGCGCGCCACGTTGCGAGGTCAGACGTTTCGATCTAGGCTGATCTTACTGTTTCTGAGCCCGCAAATCCTGCCTTTCTGCCGCTCTATGAGGATCGTTTTTGAGATCTCTGCGGTGGGTCTGCGCATTTTTGCAGGATGTTGGGCCATTTGTGCGCTGCGCGATCTTCAGCGCTTTGTTTATTGAGTGGATGTGTCTCATGTTATTTATCACCAATCGTTTTCCCACCCAAAGCATTCGCAGCCGTAAGGGCCGCCGCTTTACCTTTGATCTGGACAACAACGCACCGTCCAACTCGGTGTTTTACTGCGAGACCGGCGCGGAGGGGCACCACACCGAGATCACCAGCGATGAGCTTCTCAAACGCGTGCGCGAAAGCCAGCGCCGTCAGATCCTGCTCTATGTGCATGGGTTCAACAATCTGCCCGATGTGGTGTTTGAGCGTGCTGCCGAGCTGCAGGCGTTTTGTGATGCGGCCAAACCCAAAGAAGTTCTGGTGCTGCCGCTGATCTGGCCCTGTGACAACGGGCTGGGGGTCGTGCGGGATTATTGGGACGATCAGAAATCCGCCGATCAGAGCGGCTATTCCTTTGCGCGGGTGCTGGAGCGGTTCATGAAATGGCGCAACAGCGCGGACAATGAGCCGGAAGTTGCGCCGTGCCTGAAGCGGATCAATCTGATTGCGCATTCCATGGGCAACCGCGTGCTGCGCCAGACGCTGGTCGCCTGGGATCAATATGATCTGGCCGCCGGTGTGCCGCTTTTGCTGCGCAACACGTTTATGGTGGCCGCCGATGTGGTGAATGAGACCGTGCATGAGGGCAAGCCCGGCGCGCTGATCAGCCATGCCTCGCGCAATGTGGTGGTCTACTACGCCTCAGACGATCTGGCCTTGCGGGCCAGCAAGGCGGCGAACCTGCGCAACAAAGTGGCATCGCGGCGGCTGGGGCATACGGGGCCGGAAAACATCGGCCGCACGCCACGCAATGTGTTTCAGGTGGATTGTGACGATGTGAACACCAGCTATGACACCCCTACCGGGCATATGTATTTTCTCGACGACGGGGGCGGCAAGAAGCCCGGCAAAGTGTTCAACCACATGTTTGACTGCATCCTGAACGGGCGGGTGTTTCCCGATGACCCCGATCAGCGCTCGATCATTTTGAAGTGAGCCCCAGCAGCCTGGGCAGCGAACGCATATCGTCAAAGACATCGTCACAGATCGGCGTGAGGCGTGTCGGGTCTGTGTCTGCGGTGAAGCCCAAGGTGCGCATGCCTGCCACTTTGCCTGCGCGGGCACCGCTGGGGCTGTCTTCCACAACCACGCAGCTTGCAGGGGCGATGCCCGCATCCGCCGCGGCCTTGAGATAAACGTCAGGTGCGGGTTTGGGGTTAGTCACATCTTCGCGGGAATAGATGCGGCCTGCGAGACGTGAGGCGATGCCGCAGCGGGTGAGCGTGATCTCCATTTTAGCATGCGGGCCGTTTGAACAGACCGCATAGGGAATACCTGCCGCATCCAATGCATCCAGCGCGTGAACGGCGCCGGGGATCGCGGTGACCTCGGTGGCAAGGCGCGCAAACATTTCCGCGTAGATCAGATCAACCCAATTGTCCTCAAGGGTGGCCCCAAGACCGCGCGCCGTTTTGGCAACGCCCGCGATGGTGCCGCCGACAAAGAGGTCTATGACCCGGTCATGGGACACTTGCAGGCCGCGCGCGGCGAGGTTTTCAACCAGCAACGCGTTGGTGACAGGCTCGCTGTCCACCAGCACGCCGTCGCAATCAAAGAGAACAAGATCTGGGGTCATGGGCATCTCAGGCGGTGCCCGAAATCATTTGGGCGGAAGCAATGGCGTGGCGGTCTGTCATGCCGGAGACAAAATCAGTGATCCCATGGGCCGCGGCATAAGGATTGCTCACGTCGCGCAGATCAAGGCCAAGGGCGCGAACAAGTTGCGCCTCGTAGCTGGGCAGCGCCTCGGCGTTCCAGCCGTTTTGGCGCAGCGCATCATAGACCGGCAACACGCCATCAAGCACCCGCCAGATTGCATTGCGGCCCTGAATTTCCAGCCGGGTTTTGCGCGGGGCAGTGAACAGGCGCTCACGTGCGGTTTCCTTGATGCGCGCGAAAGCCTCATTTTTGTCCGACACGGCAATCAGCTCATCTGAGAACTGGCCGGACAGGATGGCATCGTGATGGGCGATGAAGGCGGCCAAACAGGCGTCAATCGCGCCGCCAATGGCGCGGGCGCGCAGGTAGCTGATGCGTTCATAAGGCGTGTAGGCAGATTGATCGCGGTTGGTCAGACGGCAGAGCGGCGCGAGCAGGTCCTCCACCCGCTCAAGGCTGAGATCACCGGCGGAATAGCCGTCTTCGAGATCCACAATGTTGTAACAAATGTCGTCTGCCGCCTCGACCAGATAGACCAGCGGGTGACGCCGCCACCAGAGGCTGCCATCAGGTGCGGTTTCTTCGGGCAGGCCCAGCGCCTGCGCCACGGTTTTGAGCGTGTCATATTCGCTGTGAAAGCCGCCAAACTTCTTCGCCCCCACATAAGGTGCTTTGCCGCCATTGGCCGCTTTCAGCGCGGCGGAGGTGCTCGCCGTCATCGGGTATTTGGTGAAGGCCCCAAGCACCGCATTGGAGAGCCGCATGCCGCCTTCGTTGCGATACATTTCCAGTCGGGTAACGATGCGAAACCCCTGTGCATTGCCTTCCAGCGGGGTGAATTCCGCCTGCTTGGCGGGGTCAAAATCTGCAAATAGCCCTGTGTTGGCGTCAAATTTCTCGGCAAACCAGCCGCCCATGGCCTCTTCTCCTGAGTGACCAAAAGGCGGGTTGCCAATATCGTGTGCCAGACAGGCAGCGTGGACGATGCCCGCGATCTTGGGCGCTTCGCCAGCGGTCAGATGCCCCTGCTCTTCCAGCCAGCTGCCAACTTTCATGCCCAAGGTGCGGCCCACGCTGGCGACCTCGACCGAGTGGATCATGCGGTGGCGCAGGTGATCGTGCTCATAAAGCGGGTGGACCTGTGTTTTGTTGGCGAGCCTGCGAAACGGCGCAGAGAAGGTGATCCGGTCGGCATCCTGAACGAAGTTCTGGCGCAGGGGGTCTTCCTGTTTGCCAATGTCAGAAGCGCGGTCGGTGTTGATCAGGGTGTGCCAGTCCAAAATGTGAGGTCCGTTTGTCTGTCAGTGAAGTCTGTGGATGAAAAGAAAAAGCCCGCTGCGGACAGCGGGCTTTCTGGAAGATTTCAGATCAATGTACAACCGCATCATCCGGTTTTGGCTGCCCTGAGGTGCCAAGCCGGTCGCCGATGATCAGCCCATCTGCCCCGGCGCTGACCGGGATGGTGTCGCCGTCTTTCACATCCCCCGCCAGCAAAGCCTCCGCCAGCGGGTTTTGCAGAGCGCGCTGGATCACGCGTTTGAGCGGACGGGCACCAAAGACCGGATCATAGCCTTCATCGGCGAGCCATTTCTGCGCGCCTTCATCCAGTTCGATACCGATTTTGCGGCCTGCGAGACGTTTTTTCAGGCGGGCGAGCTGGATCTCGACGATGCCATCCATATCTGCGCGCGCGAGGCGGTCAAAGATGATGGTCTCATCCAGTCGGTTGAGGAATTCGGGGCGGAAGTGGGCGCGCACCGCATCCATCACATCGCGCCGCGCATCGGCTGCGTCCGCACCTTCGGGCAACTGGCTGAGCGCCTGTGCGCCAAGGTTGGAGGTGAGGATGATCAGCGTTTGCTTGAAATCCACCGTGCGGCCCTGGCCATCGGTGAGCACACCATCATCGAGCACCTGCAGGAGCACGTTGAAGACATCCGGATGGGCTTTCTCGACCTCATCAAACAGCACCACCTGATAGGGGCGGCGGCGCACGGCCTCTGTTAGCACCCCGCCTTCGTCATAGCCGACATAACCGGGAGGCGCACCGATCAGGCGGGCGACCGCGTGTTTCTCCATGAATTCGGACATGTCGATGCGCACCATGGCGCTGTCATCATCAAAGAGGAAGTCGGCCACGGCCTTGGTGAGCTCGGTTTTCCCTACGCCGGTGGGGCCGAGGAAGAGGAAGCTGCCAAGGGGGCGGTTTTCATCGTTGAGGCCTGCGCGGGCGCGGCGCACAGCGTTGGACACGGCGGTCACGGCGGCGTTCTGGCCGATCACGCGGGCGTGCAGGTCCTCTTCCATGCGCAGGAGTTTCTCGCGCTCGCCCTCAAGCATCTTGGAGGTTGGAATGCCTGTCCAACGCTCGACCACCTGGGCGATCTGCTCCGGGCGCACGGCTTCTTCCACCGTCATTTCACCCTCGCCGTTTTCGGCGGCATCGAGCTGTTTTTCGAGATCTGGGATCACGCCGTAGCTCAGCTCACCCGCGCGGGCGAGATTGCCTTCGCGTTTGGCGATGTCCAGATCGGCGCGGGCCTGATCGAGCACTTCCTTGATGTGCTGCGCGGAGGCGAGTTTGTCACGACCGGCCTGCCATTTGGCGGTGAGCTCGGCAGACTTCTCCTGCAGATCGGCGAGGTCTTTCTGCAGGGTTTCCAGACGGTCCACGGAGGCGGCGTCATCCTCCAGCTGGAGCGCCTGTTCCTCGATCTGCAATTGAAGGATCTGGCGGTCAAGCGCGTCGAGCTCTTCGGGTTTGCTGTCCACTTCCATGCGCAGGCGGGAGGCGGCCTCGTCCACAAGGTCGATGGCTTTGTCCGGCAGGAAGCGATCCGTGATGTAGCGGTGGCTGAGCGTAGAGGCGGCGACCAGTGCAGAGTCAGAGATGCGCACGCCGTGGTGCAGCTCATACTTCTCTTTGATGCCGCGCAGGATGGAAATTGTGTCTTCCACGGTGGGCTCTTCGACCATCACCGGCTGGAAGCGGCGCGCGAGGGCCGCGTCTTTCTCCACGTATTTGCGGTATTCATCGAGCGTGGTGGCGCCGATGCAGTGCAGCTCGCCGCGCGCAAGGGCCGGTTTGATCAGGTTGGCCGCATCCATCGCGCCCTCAGATTTGCCGGCGCCCACAAGGGTGTGCATCTCATCGATGAAGAGGATGATTTCACCTGCGGCCTCAGTGACTTCGGTGAGCACGGATTTGAGGCGTTCCTCAAACTCACCACGGTATTTTGCGCCTGCAATCAGCGCGCCCATGTCGAGCGCGAGAAGCTTCTTGTTACGCAAGCTTTCAGGCACGTCGCCGTTGACGATGCGCAGAGCCATGCCTTCGGCAATCGCGGTTTTACCGACGCCGGGCTCCCCGATCATCACCGGGTTGTTTTTGGTGCGGCGGCTCAGAACCTGCATGGCGCGGCGGATTTCATCATCGCGGCCAATGATCGGGTCGATTTTGCCTTCGCTGGCGCGCTCGGTCAGATCCTGCGCGTATTTCTTGAGCGCCTCATAGCCGTCTTCTGCCGACGCGCTGTCTGCCGTGCGGCCTTTGCGGATGTCGTTGATCGCAGCATTGAGCGCTTTGGCGGTGACATTACCGGCCTCAAGCGCGTCGCGGGCTTTGGATTTCACCATCACCAGCGCCATCAGGATGCGCTCCACCGGCACAAAGCTGTCGCCTGCTTTCTTGGCAAGGCTTTCGGCCTCAGAGAGCACTTTGGCTGAGGTGTTTTCCAGATAGGGCTGGCCAGTGTCGCCCGACACCTGCGGCTGTTTGGCAACGGCGGCATCGACCGCCTCGCGCACAGCTGCGGCGTTGCCGCCTGCGCGGCTGATCAGATTGGCCGCAAGCCCCTGATCATCGTCCATCAATGCTTTCAGAATGTGTTCGGGCACCAGACGCTGGTGGTTTTCCCGCATCGCGATGGTCTGCGCCGCCTGAATAAAGCCGCGTGACCGCTCCGTGAACTTGCTCAAGTCCATGGGTTTTCTCCTTCTCATAAGCGCCCGATTGCCGATAACGCCCGCTTTGCGGCACGTCAGGTTGTGGGCCTCGGTAAAGATGTGGGATCTTGCGTGTGTCAGGTCAAGATTGCCAGACAGGAATTTAAATCTGTCTCAACGGATGCGGGATTTTCCAGGGCGAAAAGGGCACAAAAATTCCCCTAAATTGAGACAATTTTCGCCCTATTTTCGCGCCAGACTGAACGTCGAACAGAATGTTTATGGGGGTGGCATGCCATGCATGTGACAGAAATTCAGATCACCAACCCGATGTATCGCCAGACACTGGGCGAGTTGACGGCTGTGGTGAGCCTCAGCAGTGCATCGCGTGATGTGCGGGTGCATTGCGCAGTGCCGGCGGAAGACAGCACCGAGCCGCAGAAAGGCGCGGGACGGCTGGCCTTGATCCGCGAAGCGCTGCGGCAACTGCGCCGGATGCCAGAGATGCGCACCGGCCGCGAAGAGCTTTCCTTTGCGCCGGGCGTATTGCCAAGCGAGGGCTGATCCGCCTCAAAGGCAATCTATTGAGCCTCCCGGTGGGGAGGCTTTTTACGTTTCTGGGGTCTGCCCTGAAGCACGCAGGCTTGCCGCAGCGGGGATGAAGCGTTAGAAGGCGCGCGTTTGCTTTGTGCCACCCTAAATTGCTGGAGACCTCCCATGAGTTCAGACGACCGCCTGATCGTAGCCCTTGACGTGCCCAACGCCCTGCAGGGTGTGCAGCTTGCAGAGCAGATTGGCGATGCCGTGTCTTTCTATAAGATCGGGCTTGGCATGCTGACCGGAGGCGGGCTGGCGCTGGCCAATGAGCTGAAAGACGAGCACGGCAAGCGCATCTTTCTGGACATGAAGCTGTTTGACATCGGCGCCACGGTTGAGGCGGCGGTGCGCGGGCTGGCGCAGTTTGATCTGGATTTCCTCACCGTGCATGGTGACCCGCATGTGGTGGCTGCGGCCAAGGAAGGCGCGGCGGGCAGCAATCTGAAAATTCTGGGTGTGACCATCCTGACATCGCTGGATCGCGCGGATCTGGACAACTGTTTGATCAAAGACGGCGAGATCAAGGATCTGGTGCAGGAGCGCGCAGGCCGGGCGTTTGACGCGGGCGCGGATGGCGTGATTGCCTCCCCACAGGAAGCGGCGCTGATCCGGGCTTTGCCGGAATCTGAGGGCCGTCTGATCGTGACCCCCGGCGTGCGCCCCGCAGGCGCAGCACTGGGCGATCAGAAACGCGTGGCAACCCCGGCCAATGCGGTGGCAGATGGCGCTGACCACATTGTGGTGGGCCGCCCGGTCTGGACCGCCGAAGACCCGCGCGCCGCAGCGCAAGCCATTGTGACAGAGCTGGCATCGGCACAGGCCAAGCGCCCCAACCGCTAAGCCAAAGCCTGCGCGCCGCCCCTGTCAGGCGGCGCGACTGCTGCTATATTGAGGCTCCGAGACTCACACGAGAGACGCGCGGATGCCCGCATTTTGCCGAGACTGCCTGACCGAGAGCCAAAGCGCGGCGCGCTGCGGCCATTGTGGCAGCATGCGCATGATTTCCCATCCGGAGCTGTTTGATCTTTCCATCGCGCATATGGATTGTGATGCGTTTTACGCGAGCGTGGAGAAGCGCGACAATCCGGAGCTGGTGGACAAGCCGGTGATCATTGGCGGCGGGCGGCGCGGCGTGGTTTCCACGGCATGTTACGTGGCACGCATTCGCGGGGTGCGCAGCGCCATGCCGATGTTTCAGGCGCTGAAACTCTGCCCAGAGGCGGTGGTGATCAAGCCGCGCATGTCGGTTTATGTGGAGGTCAGCCGCGCCATTCGCGCGATGATGGACGAGCTGACCCCGGTGATTGAGCCGTTGTCGCTGGATGAGGCGTTTCTCGATCTCACCGGCACCACAAAACTGCATGGTGCGCCGCCAGCGGTGATGCTCGCACGGCTGACAAAACGGATGAAAGACGAGCTGGGGATCACAGGTTCAATCGGGCTGTCCCACAACAAATTCCTTGCCAAAGTGGCCAGTGATCTGGACAAGCCGCGCGGATTTTCGGTGATTGGCAAGGCGGAGACCGCGAACTTCCTGAGTGACAAGCCGGTGCGGATGATCTGGGGGATTGGCCCGGTGGCGCAAGAGAGCCTTGAGCGCGCGGGCATTCGCACCTTCACCGACCTGTTGCGCTGGGATCAGGAAGACCTGATCGCACGGTTTGGCAACACCGGTTATCGGCTGTGGCATCTGGCGCGGGGGCAGGACAAGCGTAAGGTCTCTGCGCATGCGCCGATGAAGAGCATCAGCAACGAGACCACGTTTTTTGAGGACACCGCCAGTCTGGATGTGCTGGACGGGCACATATGGCGGCTGTCGGAAAAGGTGTCGGATCGGGCGAAAGCCAAGGATCTGGCGGGGCGGGTGGTGACCCTGAAGCTCAAGCGCGCCAATCACAGCACGATCAGCCGCCGAGTGAGCCTGCGGGATGCGACACAGATGGCGGACACGCTCTATCGCACCGCGCGTGGGCTGTTTGATCAGGTTGGAAATGAGGGGCCTTACCGGCTGATCGGGGTGGGACTTGCGGATCTGGTGCCCGCTACGCAGGCGGATCTTTCAGGCGATCTGCTCGATCCGCAGGCGGTGCAGCGCGCCAAGGCGGAGCGCGCCACCGATGCGATCCGCGCACGGTTTGGCGCGGATGCGATCCAGAAGGGGCGTGGGATACGTTGAGAGGAAGGGCCGCGCCCGACCGCGGGTGGGCGCTCAATCCGGTAAGCGTGGCACTTTATCTCGCAACTAACTGGTCGTTCACGACATGTGCAACCGTTGCAAAAGCGCCCGCCCATGGGGGCGGACGGGCGCTGCCCGGCGGCGCGATGCGCCTTGATTCCGGGCGAAGCTAACAAGGGCGGCGCCTGCCTGGGGAGGTGCGCATGCACCTGCCGGGGGGCGGCGGGCGCTGCCCGTGCCGCAAGCGACACGGGCGTTGGTTTTAGATCAATCGTATTTGCGCTGGTCTTCGATGACGATGCCGTCTTTGGGCAGGCTGCCCGGCGCGACGATTTCGACTGTGCCTTTGAGCTTGAGCGCATCCACAACGGAGGCCCCATAGGCGGCCGCATCACCGCCCGGAGATTCAATCTGCACTGTCATCACATCCATCTCGCCTGAACGCGTCGCGATGACGCGCGCCTTTGCGATCTCGTCATGTTTGGCCACCAGCGCCGCAACCTGCTCTGGCCGCACAAACATGCCTTTGATCTTGGCGGTCTGGTCGGCGCGACCCATCCAGCCTTTGATGCGCATGTTGGTGCGGCCACAGGGGCTTTCGCCCGGGAGGATTGCGGAAAGATCGCCGGTGGCAAAGCGGATCAGCGGGTAATCGGGGTTGAGCGTGGTCACCACCACTTCGCCCACCTCGCCCGGCGCGACTGGGGTGCCGGTGCCCGGCGTGACGATTTCGACAATCACGCCTTCGTCGATGATCATGCCTTCCATGGCCTCGGATTCATAAGCAATCGAGCCCAGATCGGCGGTGCCGTAGCCCTGCAGACAGGTGATGCCGCGATCGGCATATTCCTGACGCAGCGAGGGGAAAAGCGCGCCGCCGCCGACAGTGGCTTTGGTGATCTGGAGTTTTTCGCCCATCTCCTCAGCCTTGTCCAATATGATCTTGAGATAGTCGGGCGTGCCCGCATAGGCAGTGGTGCCGATGTCCACCGCGGCGCGGACCTGCATTTCGGTCTGCCCCACACCTGCGGGAAGCACTTTGGCACCCACGGCGCGGGCGCCGCTTTCAAACATCATGCCCGCCGGGGTCAGATGGTAGGAAAAGCAGTTGTGCACGATGTCAGCCGCGCCAATGCCCACCGCATGCAGCACGCGGCCAAAGCGGAACCAGTCATGGCTGGTGCCACCGGGTTCATAGATCGGACCCGGAGACTGGAACACATGGGCAATGTTGGGATTGCTGAGATCAGCAAAACCGCCCAAGGGGCCGGAAGCTTTCTGTGCGGCACCAAGCTCTGATTTGCGCAGCACGGGGAGGTCTGCCAGCGCCTGAGCCGAGGTGATCTTGGCCGGATCCACATCCGCCAGACTGGCCGCAAAGCCCGGCAAGGCCTTAGCGCGGTCCAGCTGCGCAGGCAGGGCTGCGCTCAGATCGGCGGCGCGCTGATCGGCGCTGCGGGTTTCCAACTCATCAAAAAAGCGGCTCATGTTGCCATCCTTTATGTGCTCTGCCGCCATGCGTGCGGCCAAAGATTTCTTGTGCGCGCGCTGAGAGAGAGCGGCGCGAGACGGGAAGTGGGTGCCCGGTCAGACCGGGCAGAAAGGGAGGCTGAGGTCAGCTCAGCCAGCGTTTGCGGCGACGATAGGAGCGCACGTCGCGGAAGGATTTGCGGCCTTCTTCAGACATGCCGAGATAAAATTCCTTCACATCCGGGTTTTCGCGCAGTTCGGCGGCAGGGCCATCCATCACCACGCGGCCGGATTCCAGAATATAGCCATAATGGGCAAAGCGCAGCGCCACATTGGTGTTCTGCTCTGCCAGAAGGAAGGTCGCGCCTTCTTTCTCATTGAGGTCTTTCACGATGGTGAAGATTTCTTCCACCAGCTGCGGTGCAAGGCCCATGGAAGGTTCATCCAGCAGAATACATTCCGGGCGGCTCATCAGCGCGCGGCCAATGGCGACCATCTGCTGCTCCCCGCCGGAGGTATAGCCCGCCTGCGATTTGCGGCGCTCTTTCAGGCGTGGGAAATAATTGTAGACCATCTCGAGATCTGCGGCGACTTCGCCACCGCTGCGGGTATAGGCCCCGGTCAGCAGGTTCTCTTCGACCGTGAGGTGCTCAAAGCAGTGACGGCCTTCCATCACCTGAATGACGCCCTTTTTCACCAGCGCTGCCGGATCAAGATCGGCCACAGGTTCGCCGCGATAGTTGATCGTGCCTTTGGTGACCTCGCCGCGCTCGGAGTGCAGCAGGTTTGAGATGGCCTTCAGCGTGGTGGTTTTGCCTGCGCCATTGCCGCCCAGCAGTGCGGTGATGCCGCCCTTGGGAACCGAGAGGCTCACGCCTTTCAGCACAAGGATCACGTGATTGTAGATCACCTCGATGTTGTTGACCTCCAGAAGGGTCTCTTCGGTGCGACCAGCGTCAAGCATAAGCGTTGTCTTTCGTCTCAGGATCAGGGTGCCCCGGCCAGCAAGTTCCGGCCGGGGCGGTTGGGTTTGAGCGGGGCTTACTTACAGGCCGCTTCGATGTTGTTTTCAGCGGCGTAGGCTGCGGAATCTTCCGCCACCAGCGCGCCGATCACCTCACCGTCAGTCTCTTTAAAGTCAGAGATCAACGACCAGGTCTGATTGGCCGCGTCCCACTGGGTCACACCAACGAGGCCCGGGCCACCGTGGTTCTGACAGGAGACGTTGAAGGCCGGACCAAAGTTCGGCATGCCGAGCGCGGTCATTTTGGCCTCATCAATTTGCAGCGCTTCCATGCCGTCACGCATCTGGCTTGGAGTGATGTCGGCTGTACCGTGGATGCCTTGAGCGGTTTTGGCCGCCTCAGCTGCGAGCATGGCCGCATACATGCCACGGT
Source organism: Shimia sp. R9_1 (assembly GCF_017743775.1). NCBI lineage: Bacteria > Pseudomonadati > Pseudomonadota > Alphaproteobacteria > Rhodobacterales > Roseobacteraceae > Shimia > Shimia sp. R9_1. The sequence goes on from NZ_JAGHRN010000002.1 coordinate 22,195, forward strand.
TATAGAGCACGTTGCCGACCTGATCGCCTGCGCCTGCCGCTTTGCCCGCATCAACAACATACTTCTGGATGTCGTCAAAGATCGGGAAGTCACGGCCCACGTTGTGGAAGGTCAGCGCCTTGAAGCCATTGGCCTTCGCGCCCGCTGGCAGCACGTCATGCTCTGCACCGGACCACCAGATGCCGATGAAGTTTTCCATCGGGAAGCGGATGTTGGCGGCTTCCTGAACCGCAACCTGGTTCATCACGCCCCAGCCCCACATCAGAACAAAGTCCGGACGTTCGCGGCGGATCTGCAGCCACTGGGATTTCTGCTCCTGACCGGGGTGATCCACCGGCAGCAGGCTCAGCTCATAGCCGTGCTTTTTCTGCAGCTCTTCGAGCGTGCGGATCGGCTCTTTGCCGTAAGCGGAGTTGTGATAGACCAGCGCAATTTTCTTGCCCTTCAGGTCACCGCCATTGGTCTCAAGCAGGTAGTTCACCGCACCGGAGGCCCCATCCCAGTAGTTGCCAGGGTAGTTGAACACGTGGCTGAAGACTTCGCCGTTGGCGGCAGAGGTCCGGCCATAGCCCATGGAGTGAATCGGAATGTCATCCGCGGTCGCTTTGGGGATCAGCTGATATGTGATGCCGGTGGAGAGCGGCTGATAGACCAGCGCGCCTTCGCCTTTGGTGGATTCGTAGCATTCCACACCTTTGGCGGTGTTGTAGCCGGTTTCACATTCGATCATGCGGATCGGAACGCCACCAATGCCGCCATCACGCTCGTTCAGCAGAGTGAAGTAATCTGCGTAGCCATCCGCGAAAGGAATGCCGCCTGCAGCGTAGGGGCCTGTGCGGTAGCTGAGTGATGGGAACACCAGATCGGCCATTGCCGGGGCTGCCGCCATCACCGCGCCGAGCGCCATGGATGCGAATTTCAATTTCATCGGGTTTCTCCTCCCTTGGTTTTTGTCCGATGGTGAGCGCAGGGCCTCCCCGCCCCGCGCGCTGGTCATGGCCCCGCCTTAATGCGGGAAGGGCCACAACCTCAGCTTCTCCTTGGCCACGCGCCAGAGCTGCGCCAGACCATGGGGTTCTGCGATCAGGAAGACGATGATCAGCGCCCCCACGATCAGGAATTCGAGGTGTGCGGCAATATCGGTCGGCCAGCCAAGGCCCCCCACCAGCACGTTTTTCAGCAGGACCGGCATCAGAACCAGGAAGGCTGCGCCGGCAAAGGAGCCGAAGATCGAGCCCAGGCCGCCGATGATGATCATGAAGAGCACCAGGAAGGACTGGTTGATGCCAAAGGCCTCGCCCACTTCCACCGCGCCCAGATAGACCGAGAAGAACAACGCGCCCGCAACACCGATGAAGAAGGAGCTGACAGCAAAGGCGGAGAGCTTGGCCTTCAGCGGGTTCACACCGATGATTTCAGCGGCGATGTCCATGTCGCGGATCGCCATCCATTTGCGCCCCTGCATGCCGCGCGTCAGGTTGCGCGCCACAATCGCCAGCAACGTGAGGATCACGAGGCAGAAGAGATAGGGCGCCCAAGCGGTGGTGTTGGGGCCGGTCACGGCGATGCCAAACACGGTGCGTTCCGGTGCGGAGATCTGACCGGAGGCGGAGTAGTTGTAAAACCACGGCACCCGGTTGAAGAGCCACACAAGGAAGAACTGTGCCGCCAGTGTGGCCACCGCCAGATAGAAGCCTTTGATGCGCAGCGATGGCAGACCAAAGAGCACCCCGACCAGCGCGGTCACGCCGCCCGCCAGGAGCACGTGGATGAAGATGTTGATCTCCGGGAAAGAGGTCATGAGCTTGTAGCAGGCATAGGCCCCCACCGCCATGAAGCCCCCGGTGCCCAAGCTGACCTGCCCGCAGTAGCCCACGAGGATGTTCAGACCAATCGCCGCGATCGCGTAGATCAGGAACGGCAGGAAGATCGCGTTGACCCAGTAGTCATTGATCAGGAACGGCACCGCGCAGAAGGCAAAGAGCATCACCGCATAGTACCGATAGCGATCAAAGCGGATCGGGAAGGTTTGGTTGTCGTCGGCGTAGTTCGTTTTGAAGTCGCCCGCTTCACGATAGAACATCAGCTGTTCTCCTCGTTATATTCTCTTTCAAGATGGGACCGGTCCGCCCGGTTCCCCTTTTTCGCATAGCCCGTGGCCTCTGAGTGCCGCACAAGCTTGAGGTAACACCACACTCCCAGCGCTCCCCCTGTCGCCGCGAGGACCGCGGCGGTGGTCATTTGCCCCGCATCAGCCGGGTCCGCCGTGATGGCGAGGTAGCCGAAGGCCCAGAAGCCGGACCAGGCGATGACGTTCAGGATGGCTAGAAGTTTTGGCATATCCTGTGAGACCTTTCGTTTCAGACCCTCTCGATGATTTTTTCCCCAAACAGGCCCTGCGGCCGGAAGACGAGGAAGACGAGTGCCAGCACATAGGCGAACCAGTTTTCGGTTGCGCCGCCGACCAGCGGGCCGATGGTAAATTCAAAGAGCTTTTCACCCACACCGATGATCAGGCCGCCGACAATGGCGCCGGGGATCGAGGTGAAGCCGCCCAGCATCAGCACCGGCAGCGCCTTGAGTGCGATCAGCGAGAGCGAGAACTGCACACCGGATTTGGCGCCCCACATGATGCCCGCCACCAGCGCGACAAAGCCTGCCACGGACCAGACCATGACCCAGATGAAGTTGAGCGAGATGCCCACCGACAGCGCCGCTTGGTGATCGTCGGCCACAGCGCGCATGGCGCGGCCCTGTTTGGTGTACTGAGAGAACAGCACCAGTGCGATCACGAGAATGGTGGCGATCACCGTGGCAATCAGATCGAGCTGATCCAAGAAGAAGCCGTAGAAGTTCTCGTTGCCCATGCCGAGCCATTGGGTGTTTTCCTCAATCCAGAAGCTGCCACCCTGGGGCAGACCCACATCCAGCGTCTTGATGTCAGAGCCCCACATCAGGTCGCCAAAACCTTCGAGGAAATAGGCGAGGCCAATGGTGGCCATGAACAGAATGATCGGCTCCTGGTTGACCAGATGGCGGAACACAAATTTCTGCACCGCCCAGGCGAGGAACACCATGACACCCATGGTCAGAAGGATCGCCAAGATCGCGGGCACATGCCAGCCAAAGTGGTGGATTTCCGTGCCAAGCGCCGCGTTGATCAGATGCGCAAAGGGCACCTGCCCCTTCATGATCCCCACCAGTGTCGCCGCAGAGAACAGCGCCATCACACCCTGGGCGTAGTTGAAGATGCCGGAGGCTTTGTAGATCAGAACGAAGCCCAGCGCGACGAGGGCATAAAGCACTCCTGCCATCAGGCCGTTGAGCACAACCTCGGTGCCGTAGAGAAGACTTTCAGGCATCACAAACGCCTCCGAATTTTTCTTTGAAGTCAGGGATTTGCTTAGTCATGAGCCACCCCCAGATAGGCGTCGATCACATCCTGGTTGTTGCGCACCTCATCTGGTGTGCCGTCCCCGATCTTCTTGCCGTAATCCATCACCACCACGCGGTCGGAAAGATCCATAACCACGCCCATATCGTGCTCGATCAGCGCGATTGTGGTGCCAAATTCATCATTCATATCAAGGATAAAGCGGGACATGTCCTCTTTCTCCTCGACGTTCATCCCGGCCATGGGCTCATCCAGAAGCAGGATCGAAGGCTCCGCCGCCAGTGCGCGCGCTAGCTCGACCCGCTTTTTCAGACCGTAAGGCAGACGCCCCACCGGTGTTTTGCGGATGTGCTGGATTTCAAGGAAGTCGATGATCCGCTCCACAAAGGCGCGGTTTTCCACTTCTTCCTGCTCGGCTTTGCCTTTCCAGAGCGCCTGCTGGATCAGATTGGCGTTCATCTGGCGCAGACGGCCGGTCATCACGTTATCCAGAACGGACATGCCCTCAAACAGCGCGATGTTCTGGAAGGTGCGGGCGATGCCCTGTTGCGCCACCTGATAAGGTTTCATCGGCGGGCGCTTGGATCCTTTGTACCAGACTTCGCCTTCCTGCGGCACATAGAAACCGGAGATCACGTTCAGCATGGAGGATTTGCCCGCACCGTTGGGGCCGATGATCGCGCGGATCTCGCCTTCGCGGATGTCAAAGCTGATGTCGGTGATCGCCTTCACCCCGCCAAAGCGCAGAGTGATGTTTTTCATTTCCATGACCACACCGCCAATGGTGCGGCCGTCGTCGGTGACGAAGCTGTCGTTGCTCATATCGTTCATTCTGCTGCCACCTTGCTGGCCACGGGCACCACTGCGGCGTCGCGCAATTCAAGCGTGGCGCGGATGCTGCCTTTGCGGCCGTCTTCATAGGTCACTTCGGTTTCGGTTGAGACCGAGCTGGCGCCGCCATAGAGCGCATCCACCAGATCCTTGAATTTGTCGGCCACAACCGCACGGCGCACTTTGCGGGTGCGGGTCATTTCGCCGTCATCCGCATCCAGTTCCTTGTGCAGGATGAGGAAGCGGTGGATCTGACAACCGGCCAGCATCGGGTCATCGGCCACGGATTTGTTGACCGTTTCCACATGGCTCTGAATGGACTCAAGCACCTTCGGATGGCCTGCGAGCTCCTGATAGGAGGCATAAGGCACGTTGTTGCGCTCTGCCCAGTTGCCCACCGCCGTCAGGTCGATGTTGATGAAGGCCACGCAGCGATCCTTGCCGCTGCCAAAGAGCACAGCCTCGAGAATGTCGGGATAGAACTTCAGTTTGTTCTCGACATATTTGGGCGCGAACATGGAGCCATCAGCCATTTTGCCCACGTCTTTGGCACGGTCGATGATGCGCAGGTGGCCGGTGTCTTTTTCAAAGAAGCCAGCATCACCGGTTGCCACCCAGCCTTCCGCGTCCTTGGTGGAGGCAGTGCTTTCGGGGTTGTTGTAGTATTCCACAAACACACCGGGGCTGCGGTAGTGGATTTCGCCGGTGTCGTCGATTTTGATTTCCACGTCCGGGCTTGGCACACCCACGGTGTCCGCGCGCACCTGACCGTCCGGCTGGGCGGTGATAAACACGGTGGCTTCGGTCTGACCGTAAAGCTGTTTCAGATTGATGCCGAGGGAGCGGTAGAACTCAAAAATCTCCGGACCAATCGCTTCGCCCGCAGTGTAGCCCACACGCACGCGGCCAAAGCCGAGCGTGTCTTTCAGCGGGCCGTAGATCAGCATATCGCCCAGTTTGTATTTCAGACGATCCATGAAGGGGACGGGGTTGCCGTCCAGAATATCGCCGCCCACTTTTTTGGCGTGCTCCATGAAGTTGTGGAACATCCGGCGTTTGAGGGAGCCTGCGTCTTCCATGCGGATCATGACGTTGGTCAGCTGGGTCTCAAACACGCGCGGCGGGGCGAAGTAGTAGGTTGGTCCGATTTCGCGCAGGTCGGTCATCATCGTGTCGGCGGATTCCGGGCAGTTCACGCAGAAGCCTGTCCAATAGGCCTGACCAATGGAGAAGATGAAATCCCCGACCCATGCCATCGGCAGATAGGCGAGGATCTCTTCGCCCGCTGTGAGCTTGTCAAACTCAGAAGAGTTCTTCGCGCTCTCGATCACGTTGCGGTTGGAGAGCACCACGCCTTTGGGTTTGCCGGTGGTGCCTGAGGTGTAGAGCATCACGCAGGTGCTGTCGTAGGTCAGCTTGCCACGGCGCGCCTCAAGATCGGTGATCCATTCATCCCGTGCCGCGAGGCCCTGCGCCTGAATGTGGCTGAACTCATGCAGCTGGTGGTGATCGTACTTCCGCAGCCCGCGCGGATCGACGTAGATCATATGTTCGAACTGATGCAGGCTGTCCTGAATGTCGATGATCTTGTCGACCTGTTCCTGGTCTTCGACAATCGCATATTTGGCGCCGCAGTGACCGAGGATGTATTCCATCTCCTCTGCCGCGCTGTCCTGATACACAGGCACCGGCACCGCGCCCACGGATTGGGCGGCAACCATCGACCAGTAAAAATAGGGGCGGTTGCGTCCGATGATGGCGACAAAATCGCCCTCCGACACGCCCAGATTGATCAGGCCGAGCGCGAGCGCTTCGATTTCTTCTGCTGTCTTTGCCCAAGTCCAGGTCTGCCAGATCCCAAACTCTTTCTCCCGGTATGCGTCTTTATCCGCAAATTGGGTGGCGTTCCGCTGCAACAGCGCCGGAATGGACGCGAGTCCGCCGGTCGCCTGTGACGACTGTGCCAAATTTCTTTCCTCCCTAAAGCTCGCCCTATTGGTGTTTTGAGCAAGCCAAAACCGTCGAAACGATTCCTCCCCTCACAGTGGGGCTCAGAACAGGCTGCGGGTCAACTTTTTCCTTAACATTTCCTAAACCTTACGAATTGTAACAGCGCGCATTTCGGACTTTCGCTGACCCCGAAACCGGTGTTAGCGATAAGAAAAGGAGAGCTGCATGGCGCATGTGAAAGGGGAAACGCAGGCGATGACCGTCGCCGGGCTGAACCTGATCAAACAGGCTCTGTCGATCTATGACAGCGAGCTGAAACTGGTTGTGGCCAATGCGCGCTTTCGCGAGATGTTCTCTATTCCCAAGGGGTTGATGCAACCCGGGGCGACCTTTGCCGACACCATCGCCTTTCTGATTGAGAATGGCGAATACGGCGCCATTGCGGAGGCTGAGAAGGCGGCGTTCATTCAGGACCGGGTGGAGCGGGCGCTGGCGTTTGAGCCGCATTACTTTGAACGGAAGCGCGCCGACGGGCGCTGGATCAGCGTGGAAGGCTCACCTCTGCCTCAGGGGGGCTGGGTTGCGGTTTACACCGATATCACCTCCACCAAACGGCAGGAGGCGCTGCTGCGCGCGCGCTCTGAGGAGCTGTCAGATCAGGTGCTGCAATATGCCGAGGAGCTGTCTGCCACCAACCGGGAGATGGAGAGCACGGTCAACACGCTGGAGGAGGTCAAACGCCAGCTGACCGAGAGCGAGGCGCGGATGCGGCTGACGGCGGAGATGATGCCGGCCCATATCGCCCATGTGGGGCCGGACTGGATCTACACCTATTCCAACCGCCGCCTCAGCGCGGTGATCCCAGGGCGCCCCTCAGATATTGTGGGCATGCGGGCCGAGGAGGCGCTTGGCGAAAGTGCGTTTCGTGCGATCCGCCCCCACCTTGAGGCGGCGTTTCGCGGCAAGGCCTCGGTGTTTGAGTTCAACGAACATCCGAGCACGCGGCGGATCCGCGTGGCCTTTACGCCGGATGACAGCGAGGGCGCGGCGCGCGGGGTCTATGTGCTGTCGATGGACATCACAGAGGAAACCCAGACCCGCGTTGCCCTGCAACAGACCCGCCGCCGTGAAATCGCGGCGCAGATGACAAGCGGCTTGGCGCATGATTTCTCCAACCTCTTGACCATCATTCTTGGCACCCAGCGCAAGCTGCAGAAGATGGGCCTGCCGGAGGAGGCGCAATCGCTGATTGAGGCCACCCTGGGCGCGGCGCGGCGCGGCGGCACGCTTCTGGACAATCTGGCCAATGTCACCGGCCCGCGGGTGCCCAAGCTTGCCGCCACGGATATGGCGGGCTTTCTGTCTGATCTGGAGACGCTGGCGCGCCCGACGGTCGACAAGAAGGTGGCGCTGATCATTGAAAACAACATTCCTGACGGCGCGCTGATGGTGGATCCGGCGATGTTGCAGGATTCTCTGGTGAACCTGCTGTTGAATGCCGCCCATGCCTGCGGCGCCGGGGGTACGATCCTCTTGATTGCGGAGCTGGTGCAGAACACATGGGTGCAGTTCACGGTGCGCGACACCGGGCCGGGCTTTTCTAAGGAAGCGCTCAGCCGCGCGCTCGATCCGTTCTTCACCACCAAGGGCGCGGATGGATCGGGCCTTGGGCTGGCGATGGTCTATGACATGACCAAGCTGGTGGGGGGCGACATCAAGATCGGCAATGCGGTGAACGGCGGGCAGGTGATCCTGCGGCTGCCGCTGCGCCGGGCGGTGCAGGATGCCACGCCCGGGCTGGCGCTGCTGGTGGAGGACAACCCCGATCTGCGCGGGCTGATCCGCGACATGCTGACCGATATGAAACACACGGTGATCGAGGCCGCCAGCGTGGATGAGGCGCGGGTGCTGCTGGATCAGGTGCCCGAGATCAAGCTGGTGCTTTCCGATATTTCGCTGGAGGGCGAGGCCACAGGTGTTGACCTGATCCGCGAGGTCGGGCGGGAGCGTGTGCCAACTTACCTTATGACCAGCTTGCCCCAGAGCCACACGCTCTATATCGAAGGGGCGGCGCGGGCGCCGGTGCTGCCCAAACCCTTTACGGCCAAACAGTTAGACCAATTTTTGCACCCGAAGTGAGGCCCTGTTTATGACTGCTCCGCTTGTCACCATTCTGGACGATGAACCGGATATCCGCATGATTTTGGCGGATGCGCTGGAGGATGCGGGCTTTCGCACCATGGCGTTTTCGCGGGCCACCGAATTTGAAGCTGCTTTGAAATCCACCACGCCGGATGTCTGCCTTGTGGATCTGGGCTTGCCGGACAAAGACGGGCTGACGCTGGTGCATCGGCTGGCGCTGGAGGTGGGCGCGGCGGTGATCATCATTTCCGGGCGCGCGCAGGTGCAGGACCGGATCACCGGGCTGGAGCTGGGCGCGGATGACTACATCATCAAACCCTTTGACCCGACCGAAGTGGTGGCGCGCGTGCGCGCACGGCTGCGCAAAGACCGTGCGGCTGCGCCGGTGGCGGTGGCCAATACCGCCGAGTTCAACGGTTGGACCGCCTATTTTGACCGCTATGTGCTGGAAGATGAGACCGGCGCGGAGACAACATTCAGCCATGCGGAAGGCGAAGTGCTGCGGCTGTTTCTTGACAGCCCCAAGCGGCTGATCAGCCGGGCGCAGATGCAGGAGACTTTGGGCGGCGCGGCTGGCGAGAGCTTTGACCGGGCCATGGATGTGCGGATTTCACGCCTGCGCACCAAATTGCAGGAAGACCCCAAAAACCCGCGCCTTATCAAAACGATCTACGGTGCCGGATATATTTTCCTTGGGGATGTGAGCTGGCGCTGACGCTGCGTATGTAGGATCTCCGAACGCGATCTACACTATATGTAGATTTTGCACCCAAAATAGCGTAGACTGATATCAGGCGGCAACTAGAGGCCGCAAAATGCGGGCTGCTCTGCAGAATGGGGCAGACAGCGCGCGCACAGGCGGACTGGGAAGCCACCAACGGGGCAGCCGCGACACGCTGGGCGCGGCAGCACCTCGGGGACAGATACAACAAAAGGTCACTCCCGCCTTCCCCGCAGACCAGACCATCGGCTGCGGGGAATTTTTATGTGCCTCATGGTCTATTTTACAGTCAGCACTTTTGCTTCCATCAAAAGAAAAGGCGCGCCCGATGACGCGCCTTCCTAAGTCTATGTGCCTCAGGCTTATTTCACCGCGAGGGTTTTCCAGCCGCCGTTTTCCACAACGGACACCACAACCACATCCGCGCCGCGGTGGTCGTCCGGGCCGTAGGTGATCTGCACATCGGTCAGCTCATCGGCGTAGTCCAGAGACTCCATGGCCGCGAGGAAGCTTTCATGGGTGAGGTCGGCACCGGCGGCTTCGAGCGCGCGCACCACAGTGTCTGCGGCGGAGTAGCCAAGCATGGCAAAGCCTGAGGCGGGCTGGTCAAACTTGGCTTTGTAATCCGCGATGAATTTGGCCGGTACCGGATCGGCCGCGCGCTCATACAGATCACGCCAGCCCGCAGCGGCATAAAGCCCGTCAGTCACGCCGCCCGGCACCTGTGCCACCGGCTCCAGAAAGCCTGCGGAGGTGTTGAGGAATTTCACATCGGTCCAGCCGAGCTTTTTGGCGGTGCCCACCACGGTGATGCCCTGACGCACGCCCAGCGCCATGGTGACGATGTCACATTCAGCCGCTTTCAGCTTGGTCAAGGAGCCGACAAAATCCAGCTCGTCAGGCTTGTGGGTGGTTTCCCCCGCCATGGTAAGGCCCAGCGTTTCGGCCGCATCGGCGGTGGATTCCGCGATCTCTTTGCCGAAGTCAGACGGGATATACATGGAGCAGACTTCTTGGGCGCCAAACTCCTCTGCCAGATAGGTCACGCCCACCTGCACCTGATCGTAATAGCTTGAGAAAGCGATGAATTTATTGTCGACCGGATCCTGCAGCATCTGGCGCGCGGCCGAGAGCGGGCCGATGTTGGGAATGCCTTTAGAGTCCAGCAGTTTGAAACCGGCGGTGTTCATCGGCGTGCCAAGGCTGAGCAGCATGGCAAAGACCTTGTCGCGGTTGAGCAGCTTGTTGTAGCCCTGCATCGCGCGCGGGATCTGGTAGCCGTTGTCCTCCACAACAAACCGGATCTGACGCCCATGCACGCCACCGGCGCTGTTGGCTTCTTCAAAGCGCATATTGGCGCCGTTCACCGCGGGAACACCCACGGCGGCAAAAATGCCGCTAAGGTCATTGACCGAGCCGATCACCACTTCGCTGTCGCTCACGCCCTGCGTGTCCGCAGCAACCTGAGACGCCAGCGCCGCCGCGCCAACCGCCAGTGCAGTCGTCAGATGTTTCATAGTTTCCTCCCGTTAATCTGTGGTCTGAGGCCACGTGAATGCGTGGCAGTTTGCGTTTAACTTGAACCGCTTATTCGTTGCCTCTCCCGAGTGGTCGAATGCGAAAAGCGATCCGCATACCTGAGATAAAACGCGAACTGCCTCAGTACATCTCCTCAATCAGGCTTGCGTGTTTCTTCTCCACAAAGCTGCGCTTGAGCTTCATGGTGGCTGTCAGTTCCTCGTCCTCTGCGGTGAGCAGCACGTTGATGAGACGGAAATCCTTGATCTGTTCGACGCGGGCGAACTCCTTGTTGACCGCATCCACCTCTCCCTTGATGAGATCGACCACATCCTGCGCCGCGCAGAGTGAGGCAAAATCGGAAAACGGCACTTTGCGGTCCTGGGCGTATTTCTCCACGTTTTCCTGATCGATCATGATCAGACAGCTGAGGTATTTGCGCGCATCGCCAATCACCACCGCATCGGAAATATAGTGGCTGAACTTCAGACGGCTTTCGATCTCAGCGGGCGTGATGTTCTTGCCGCCGGCGGTGATGATGATGTCTTTGAGACGCCCGGTGATGGTGACAAAGCCGTCCTCATCGACGCGGCCCACATCGCCCGTGCGCAGCCAGCCGTCAGCGGTGAAGGTCTCTGCCGTCTTTTCATTGTTGCGCCAGTAGCCCTGAAAGTTGTTGAGCCCCATGGTCTGGATTTCGCCATCCTCGGCAATGCGCACCTGAAAGCCGGGGCAGGATTTGCCCACGGTGCCGATCTTGTTTTCGTCAGGCAGGTTGATGGAGCAGAGCCCGGCGTTTTCGGTCATGCCGTAGCCCTCAAGCAGGGTCACGCCAATCGCCCAATACCAGCGGATCAGCTCTGGTGAAATCGGTGCGGCCCCAGTGCCGCCACGGCGCATTTTGTCCATACCAAGCATCCGGCGCAGGTTGCGCAGCACCAGAAAATCCCAGACCGCATAGTTGATCTGTGTGCCCATCGGCACCGGTTTGCGTTCCAGCAGATAGTCCGCGCGTTTGAGCCCTGCCTTGACCGCCATGGAAAAGGCAAAGCGGCCAATGGGCGTGGCCTCCTGCGCCAGCACCAGAACGCGGGAATAGATCTTTTCCCACACGCGCGGCACGGCGGTGAAATGCGCAGGCGAGACCTCGCGCAGGTTGTCAAACACCGTCTCCGGGCTTTCGGCAAAATTCACCGTGGCCTTGCCGGCAATCGGGAAATAGGCCGACACATTGCGCTCCAGAATATGACAGAGCGGCAGGAAACAGAGCTGTTCGTCTTTGTCAGAGGTCGGCAAGGCGTGTGCGCCAGAGACACAGGCGGAGATGATGTTTTCCTGAGACAGCATGGCCCCTTTGGGCATGCCTGTGGTGCCGGAGGTGTAGATCAGAAGCCCGGTGTCATCGGGTTTGGCCTTGGTGATCTCGGCCTCAAACATGCCGGGGTTTTCGGCCGCAAAGGCGCGCCCAGTGTCATAGAGATCTTCGATGAAGACGCATTTTTCGTGGCGCAGGTCGTGCAGCCCGTCCTGATCCAGAATGATGACCTTCACCACATGGCTGGCCTGATCCTCAATCTCCAGAAACTTATCAAGCTGCTCGTCGTTTTCCACAAACAGGAAGCGGCTGCCGCTGTCGCGCAGAAGGTATTCGAGCTGGCTGGCGCTGTCGGTGGTGTAGACGCCTGAGGCGATGCCGCCGACACATTGAATGCCCATGTCGGCATAGAGCCATTCCTTGCGGTCCTCGGACAGGATCGAGACCACCTCGCCGCGCTCAAGGCCCAGCGCGCGCAGGCCCATGCCGATCCATTTGGCGTGCTCCCAATAGTCGCGCCAGGAGTAGCTTTGCCAGATGCCGAGGTCTTTTTCGCGGTGCGCGGTGCGGGTGCCCAACTGCTCGCAGCGTTTCTGAAACAGGCGCACCATGGTGTCGCAGCCGTCCACAAGCGCGGGGCGCTGACCGGGAATGGCGGAGACAATCACCCCGTTGATTTCAACCTGTTCCGGCGGGCGGGATGTGTTGTGAATGTTCATGTCCAATCCTCCCTCAGCGCCACGTTTTCTTGCGTTTCCAGCGGCGTTCACCACGCGCGCCTTCTTCCTGATGGCCAAGATAGAAGGCTTTGATGTCTTCGCTTTCCATCAGCCGGTCGGCGGTGTCGTCCATCACGATGCGGCCCACCTCCATGACGTAGCCCACATCAGCCAGCTCCAAGGCAACTTTGGCGTTTTGCTCCACCAGCATCATGGTCACGCCTTCATCTTTGTTCAGGCGGCGCAGAATTGCAAAAATCTCCTGCACCAGCAGCGGAGACAGGCCGAGGGACGGCTCATCCAGAAGCATGATTTTGGGCCGCAGCATCAGGCCGCGCCCAATGGCGAGCATTTGTTGCTGCCCCCCCGATAGCGTGCCCGCTTCTTGGCCGCGGCGTTCGGCGAGAATGGGGAAATAGTCAAAGACCATCTGCCGGTCTTTTTCGATCTCCGCCTTGTCAGACCGGGTGTAGGCCCCCAGAGAGAGGTTTTCATCCACCGTCAGCAGCGGGAAGACTTCGCGGCCCTCGGGCACATGCACAATGCCTTCCTGCACCACCTTATGCGGCTCCATGCCCTGAATTTCGCGGCCCTCAAAAACCACCTGTCCTTTTTCGGGGTCCATGATGCCGGAGATGGTTTTCAGAAGCGTGGATTTGCCTGCGCCATTGGCGCCAAGCACGGTGACCACCTGCCCTTTTTCCACCTGAAGCGAAACACCACGGATCGCCATGATCGGGCCGTAGAAGCTTTCGATGTTTTTGATATCAAGCACTGTTTCGCCCATCATGCCGCCCCCGCGCCCAGATAGGCCTCAATCACCGCCGGATCAGATTGCACCTGCGCGGGCGTGCCTTCGGCCAGTTTGGCCCCATCGGCCAGCGCCAGCACGCGGTCTGAGACACCGGAGACCAGCCCCATATCGTGCTCCACCATCAGAACGGTGATGCCCATCTGTTTGCGGATGTCATCAATCCACCAGCGCATGTCCTGGGTTTCTTCGACCGACAGCCCTGAGGCGGGTTCATCCAGCAGCAAGAGGCGCGGGCCAGAAGACAGCGCGCGGCCCAGTTCCACCACCTTGCGCACACCATACGGCAGACCGGCAATCATCTTGTCGCGATAAGGCTGCAGATCAAGGAAATCGATCACCTCTTCCACCGCCTCGCGATGGCGTTTCTCCTCGCGCCGCGCCTTGGGCGTAAAGAGCATCTCCTGAACCATATTGGTCTGACGATGGCGATGCCGCCCCACCAGAAGGTTTTGCAAAACGGTCGCGTGGTCAAACAGTTCGATGTTCTGAAAGGTGCGCGCGATGCCGAGATCAGCCACCGAGTCTGCATTGCGCGCCAGCAGGTCGTTGCCATCAAAGCTGATCGATCCGGCATAGGGATCGTAAAACCGCGAGATCAGGTTGAAGACCGTGGATTTGCCAGCACCGTTGGGGCCGACAATGGCGTAGACCTCGCCTTCATCCACCGAAAACGTCAGATCATTGACCGCAACCACACCGCCAAATTTGAGCGTTGCGTTGGTGATTTCCAAAAGATGGCTCATCTCAACCGCTCCGTCTTCAAATAACTTTTTTGGCGTTTGAACATGTCTTTGCGTGCAAAGGGGAAGAGCTCAAACCAGATGCGGATTTTCATCCAACGCCCGTAGATGCCCATGGGTTCAAACAGGATGAAAAGGATGAGGATCATGCCGAAGACGCCGGTTTCCAGCCCCGGAATGGCAACAGAGCCGCCGCCGATCAGGTCTTTGGTGATCGACAGAAACTGCGGCAGGAAGGCCACCACCACCGCGCCAAAGAACGCGCCGTGGATGGAGCCAAGGCCGCCAATCACAATCATCATCAGGAGCGTGATGGAGATCACGATACTAAAAGTCTCGTTGTTAAAGGCCCCGGCGTAGAACCCCATCAGCGCGCCCGCGAGGCCGGTGATGGTGCAGGAAATCCCGAAGGCCGCCGCCTTGGTGCGCGCGATGTGTACCCCCATGGCGGTGGCGGAGACCTCGCTGTCGCGCACCGCGGCAAAGGCGCGGCCCAGCGGCGCGCGCAAGAGGTTGCGATACCCCAGCGTGCAGAGGATCGTGACCGTAAGCACCAGCCAATAGAAGCGGTCCGGTGTGGTCCAGCGCTCAATCTCGATGCCGAAGATGGTGATCATCGGGGCAAATTTGCCCGACACCCCGTCGGTGACCGGCTCCATCAGCACGATGATGTCATCAGCCAGAATGGAGAGCGCGATGGTGGCAATGGCGAGATAGATGCCATGCAGGCGGATGGCGGGAATGGCGATGATGGTGCCAACAACGCCGGTGAGGATGCCAGCGGCTGGGAAGGCGATCAGGAAGGGCCAGCCCTGCTCCATGAAGATCACACAGGAATAACAGCCCAGCGCAAGAAAAGCGGCGTGGCCGAGGCTGGCCTGTCCGGTCTGTCCGGTGAGCAGCATCAGCCCCAGACCGGCGATGGCCCAGATCAGCACGTTGGTGACTTCGCCAAGGTAGAATTCGTCAATCAGCCAAGGCAGCAGCACGGCGATGACAATCAGCGCGGCATAGACACAGAAGCTCCAGAGGTCCGGAAAGAGGCGGATGTCATGGTCATAAGAGGTTTTGAAATGTATCCGCATCGGCTCAGACCTTCTTTGTGCGGACCTGTGAGAACAGGCCGTGGGGTCGGAAGACGAGTACGAAGAGCAGGAGCGCATAGGGCGCGATCTGGCTGTATCCGGCGGCGAGATAGCGCGCAGCGAAGGGTTCGATCACCCCCACAATCAGCCCGCCCATGAGCGCGCCGGGCAGGCTGCCAAAGCCACCGATGACAGCGGCGGCAAAGGCTTTGATGCCCAAAAGCCCGGCGTTGGGGTCAATCGCACCCTTGGAGGCAAAGAGGATGCCAGCAACCGCTGCGGTTGCACCGGATAAGCCCCAGATCATGCCCTGCACACGTTTCACCGGAATGCCCATGAAGTAGGCCGCCATCTGGTTTTGGCTGGCCGCCTGCATGGCGAGCCCCAGTTTTGTGCGCTGAAAGAACTGATAGAGGAAGAAGGTCAGGAGCACAGTGACGACAATCACCGCGATGTCGGCCATGCCAAGCACCACACCGCCCACATTGAAATCACCAATCGCAAGCGGGCTTTCCAGCGTCTGGGGCTCGTGGCTCCAGATCGCACCTGCGACAAAGCGGATCACAAAGCCCAGCGCGATGGTGAGGATCACCACGGCGACCTGACTTTGCCCGAAGAGATGGCGCAGCACAAAGAAATCAAGCAGATAGCCCAGCACCGCCATGATGGCGATGGCCAGAGGGGCCGCCAACCAGAAGGGCAGCCCCATGTAATGCGCATTCGTGAGGCCCAAAGTAATAAAGGCGCCGAGCATCATGAAATCGCCTTGGGCGAAATTCACCTGTTCGGTCGCCTTATAGATCAGCACGAAGCCAAGCGCGATCAAGCCATAGACACAGCCGTTCGCAAGCCCGCTGACGAGCAGTTGCACAACTTCCAATGTTTCCTCCCATGCCGACATTTTTTTGCCAGCTTTCCAGGATCAGTGTCCGAAGGTAATATTGTTGCGTCAAGCCTCCCGTTTGACGAATTCTTGAAAACCCCGTTACTTCACCCTATTTTTGCATACGCCTCCGTAGGTTAGCGCCTTTTCAACCCTTGCTAGATACCGCGGTGCCGCAAAAGCCATTCGGTGTGGCAACCTGCGTCGCCGAGAAACTCGGTCAATGCGCGGTCCCGTTTCATGAAAAGCCCGAGGTCCATCTCGTCGGTCATGCCGATGCCGCCATGCATCTGCACCCCCTCTTCCGTGGCCTGCTGCCCCACATGGGCCATCTTGGCTTTGGCGGCGCGGCTGAGCGCCTCAGCCTCTTCGCTGCCCGCATCAATGGCGTTGAGCGCGCGGGCGATCAGCGAGCTGGTCTGTTCCAATTCGCAGTTCAGATCTGCCGCGCGGTGCTGAAGCGCCTGAAACTGGCCAATCAACAGGCCAAATTGTTTGCGAGTGCGCAGGTATTCAAAGGTCTGCTCTGCGGCGGCCTTGGCCACGCCGAGTTGCTCTGCGG
The DNA here is from genome assembly GCF_017743775.1 of Shimia sp. R9_1. NCBI lineage: Bacteria > Pseudomonadati > Pseudomonadota > Alphaproteobacteria > Rhodobacterales > Roseobacteraceae > Shimia > Shimia sp. R9_1. The sequence goes on from NZ_JAGHRN010000002.1 coordinate 38,869, forward strand.
CGGCCACCGCACGGCCCAGACAGAGCGCGTGATCCAAGGCTTTTTGCGCCGCTGCGCCCGTGGCAAGAACCGCCCCTTTGGGCACAGATACCTCATCCAAGTGCACCAACGCCGCATTGCGTTGATCCAGAAGCAGCTGTGGTGTGATCACACACCCTTTGGCCGCCGGGTCCACCAGTACAAGCGCCAGCCCTTCCACAGACTGGGCCACCACGATCAGACGGTCTGCGCCGCTGCCATCCACCACAAAACTCTTGCGGCCCGTCAGGGTCAGACTGTCGCCCGTTTGGGTCAGCGTGGTTGTGATCCGGCCGGGGCGGTGTTTGGCCCCCTCCTCCAGCGCCAGCGCCACAATGGCAGCCCCGCTTGCAATCTTTGCGCCCCATTCCGAGAGCGCCGTGCCGCCGGTCTGGCGCAGCAGGGACGCCGACAGAACCGCCGTGGACAAAAACGGTGCCACTGTCAGGTTGCGCCCGATCTCCTCGGCAATCACGCCTGCAGCCCGTGCGCCAAAATCTGCGCCGTCGACCTCTTCAGGCAGAAGAATGCCCATCCAGCCCAGCTCGGCGAACTCGGTAAGGATCGCGCGTGTATCACCCTGCGCAGCGCTGTTCTCGCGCAAGGCCCGAAACGCCGTGATCGGGTGGGATTTGCTAAGATAGGCCGCGGCGGCATCGGCCACCATCTGGTGATCGTCATTTAAGATTTCCATCTCCGCCCCCTCAGCTTGGCAAATTCAGAACGGCTTTGGACAAGATGCCCAGCATCACCTCAGAGGTGCCGCCTTCGATGCTATTGCCTTTGGAGCGCAGCCAATCCTGCGCCGCCTGCCCTGCGTCATTGGCAGGGCCTTCCCACACGAGATCATCTGCGCCACCCGCTGCGACCCGCAAGCTTTGACGGCGCTTGTTGAGTTCGGTGCCGAGATATTTCAGCTCCGCAGAGCGCGCGCCCAGCTCGTTGCCCGCCCGCATGTAGGCGCGGGTCATATCCACATGGGCGTCAAAGGCCATTTCATCCACCAGAAAGCGCCCCAGCTCCGCGCGCATCATCGGATCATCCAGCCGCCCGGTGTCATCGAGCCCAATGGCCTGTGACGCATCAGCGATCAGATCGGTTTTGGCAAAGATCGCCGCATCAGAGCCGCCGATCATCTCGCGCTCATGGGTCAGCAGATATTTGGCAATGGTCCAGCCCTGCCCGCGTGCGCCGACGATCTGATCCTTGGGCACCTGCACGGCATCAAAGAAGGTCTCACAAAACGGCGATGCGCCGGAGATCAGCTTGATCGGTTTGGTGGTGACGCCTTCGCTGGCCATGTCAAACAACAGGAAGGAAATGCCGGTGTGTTTCTTGGCGTCAGGCTCGGTGCGCACCAGACAGAAAATCCAGTCCGCCTTATCGGCATAAGAGGTCCAGATCTTCTGGCCGCTCACCTCAAAATAGGCACCCTTGTCCTCGCCTTTGGTCTGCAGACTGGCCAGATCGGAGCCCGCGCCCGGCTCGGAATAGCCCTGACACCAGCGGATCTCTCCCCGCGCGATCTGCGGCAGGTAATGGCGTTTCTGGGCTTCGGTGCCGAATTCCAGCAGCGCTGGCCCCAGCATCCAGATGCCAAAGCTCTGCAAAGGCGGGCGGGCATTGATCCGCGCCATTTCTTCGGACAGGATTTTCTGCTCTGGCCCTGACAATCCGCCACCGCCGTAGGCTTTGGGCCAGGCCGGCACGGTCCAGCCACGGGCGGCCATCACGTCGAGCCACTCTTTTTGAGCCGAAGACTGAAACACGTAGTTTCGCCCGCCCCAGCAGATGTCATTCTCGCCCATCGGCGCGCGCATTTCGGCGGGGCAATGGGTGGCAAGCCAATCCCGTGTCTCTTGGCGGAATTGCGCCAGATCCGTCATTTCAAATCCTCCCTGCTCAGCCGCAGGCTTGAAATGACAGGTGCCCGGCGGTGATCTTGCAGGGAGGATGCAAACATACTACTTAGTATGCTGTCAATTCAGCCCGTGACGCCGACGTAGCGTCAAGCCAGCCGCGCAGGAGCCTTTCTTGAGCCCGACTTCGCCCCCGATCAGCCGGTCAAAATCCGAAATCCTGGACGCGGCCGCGCATGTTTTTATGACACTTGGCGCAGATGCGGCCTCCATCGACGATGTGGCGCGCCACCTTGGCGCCACCAAAGGCCGGATCTACCACCACTTCCCCTCCAAAGGCGCGTTGCTGGGGGAGGTCTGCCTGCGCGCGGCGGCTTTTGCCCATGAGGCGGTGGCCCCGGTGATCGACACGCCGCTCCCGCCGGAGGACAAACTGCGCCAAATGATCCTTGCGCATGTGCCCGCCGTGCTGGGCACGCTGCCCTATCACAAGGTGATCATTCAGTCCTATCTCGGCATCATGCAGAAATCGACGACCGCGCAGGAACGCGCACTTTTTGACGGGATCCGCGCAGAACGCGCCGCCTATCAGGATTTGTTCCGCGCCGTCATTGCGGAAGGCATGGAAGCAGGCCGGTTCAAACAACAGAACCTCTCCATCGCACTGCAATCGCTGCTGCTTTTGGTGAATGCGCCGGTGTTCTGGTATCAGCCGCGTGCCGATGAGCCTGAGGAGTTCATTCCTGATCTCGCGGCACAACTGGCAGATATGGCGATCGCCTCTTTGACGTAGGCTGCGCCTGCCCCTAGGTGCATCTGCCCCATCAGCCTTGCATGAAGACGCCAAGGACGCGCTTTGGATATTTGAGGAATGAGAAGCCTTTTAAGACAATCTTAAACTTAAGTTGCCAAGATGTTCTGGCGGTACAGGCTGGGAAGCCGATGGCCGTGAATGAGAAGCGCCTCAATGTCCTGCGAGCCGCGCGCGTGGCGTCTGGCGGTGACATTGAGGCGCGCTTGGCTTCTCATTCTCAAAATATCCCCGCCGGAGGCATTCCGCAAAATGCCACCAGCGGATTGGTCTGCAATGGCGCGTCAGCCGAGCAGACCGGCCTTTTGGAACAGAGCTTTCACATCATTCTCCGGGCGCGCGCCGTAGTGGCTGATCACTTCTGCCGCCGCGATGCAGCCCATTTTGCCGGAGGTTTCCAGCGACTGTCCGGTGGCCACACCATAGAGGAAGCCACAGGCAAACTGATCCCCGGCGCCGGTGGCATCCACTGGCACAATTTCATTCACCGCAACGGTGGCCTCTTCCTCGCCGCTGAGCAGCACCACGTCTTTGCCTGAGCGGGTGCAAACCACCATGCCAGCGTCCTGAGCGGCCTGTTCAAGCGCGGTGCTGAGGTCGGTCTGATAGAGCGAGGCCCATTCGTGTTCATTGCCGATCACGAAATCCAGTTCTTTCACCAAACGGCGGAAATCGTCGCGGTGGCGCTCTACGCAGAAAGGATCAGACAGGGCAATGCCCGCCTTGCCGCCGCCGTCGCGGCAGAGTTTGGCAGCGCGCTCAAAGGCTTCTTTGCCTTTGGGTTTGTCATAGAGGTAGCCCTCAAGGAACAGGAGCTGTGCCTGACCGGCCACATCATCAGAAACGTCATCCGGGCCAACCTCAGAGGAGATGCCCAGATAAGTGTTCATGGAACGCTCGCCATCCGGGGAGACAAAGATCATCGAGCGCGAGGTCGGCAGCTCGCCGCCTGGCACCGGCGGGTTCACAAAATCGGTGCCGCCGGTCTCCATGGATTGCGCATAAAACTGGCCCAGCGCGTCATCATGCACACGGCCGATGAAGGCAGTCGAAAGGCCCAGCGCACCGAGGCCCGCCAGCGTGTTTGCCACCGAGCCGCCCGGCGCCTGTGTGCGGTTGGTCATCGCCGCATAGAGCATCTCGCCGCGCTCTTTTTCCACAAGCTGCATGATGCCTTTCTCGATCCCCATAAGATCCAGAAAGCTGTCATCCGACTGGCTGATCACATCAACAATGGCGTTGCCGATGCCGACAACCTGATAGTTTTTCATAGGTTTTTGTCCTCAAAAAGGCAGAGATCGCGGATGAGACAGGTGCCACAGAGCGGCTTGCGTGCTTTGCACACATAGCGGCCGTGCAGGATCATCCAATGATGGGCGTGGAGTTGAAAATCCACGGGGATATGGTCTTCGATGGCGCGCTCAACCACCACCACATCTTTGCCCGGGCAGACGCCGGAGCGGTTGCCAAAACGGTAGATGTGGGTGTCCACAGCCTGGGCCGGATATTGCCACCACATGTTCAAAACCACATTGGCGGTCTTGCGGCCCACACCGGGCAGGCTTTCCAGCGCGGCGCGGGAATTCGGCACCACGCCACCGTACTGTTCCACCAGAATGCGGGAGAGCTTGATCACATTCTTGGCTTTGTTGCGGTAAAGACCAATGGTCTTGATGTGCTCGATCAGAGCGTCTTCGCCCAAATCCAGCATTTTCTGTGGGGTGTCGGCCACCTTGAAGAGTTCTTTGGTGGCGCGGTTCACACCGGCGTCGGTTGCTTGCGCCGACAGCGCGACAGCCACCACCAATGTATAGACGTTGACATGGTCAAGTTCGCCTTTGGGGTGGGCCTCAGCTGCCTCAAACCGGGTGAAGATCTCGCGGATCGTGTGGTAATCAAGTTGCTTTGCCATCGCGGCCTGTTTTGCACGGGCCTGCGCGGTGAAACAACCCCGCAGAGGGCGGGCAGAGCACGCGAAGGAGAATCGCCTCACCTGTTTCAGGTTGCATTGCCCCTCCTTCAGACCGAACTCAGGGCGAGGGCACGGCAAATCTGACGGGGCAGTATTGTGCCCCGTGCATATGATGGAATTCTTGGCGATTCCCTTTTGGAGCCGCCGCAGTGCAGAACCCCTGTGGCTGGCAGGTCACAGCAATCCGGGGTCAACACGCCCCGAAACAAGGGAAAAACACAGCATTTGTGATGCCGCACTGCCGACAACGAAAGTTTGTATAAAATACACGTATTAAGAGAGAGTGAATCCGCGGGCATTTGAGCCAATTTGGAATTTTCATTACCAGACAGGCACTTATCCACCTGTGGATAGATTCTTTTTCTGAATCATCTGAGTCAAGATCGAAGTTCAGTTGCCCGCGTGAGCACCAGCTTGCTAGTTTCTCACAGCGATTCACATCGCCTTGGGGGGGACAGACGCTGACACATTATGGCTTTGCCATGCCAGCCTGCTGATCCGGTTACATCGTAGATGTAACTTTATCAGTTGGCAGGGTGCCTGCTGTTCCAACAAATCTGCGCTTGCGCATTTAGAGAATCTCAACCGGGGAATAGGGACCCCCGGAACGGTTGAGGTTTGTCTAATTTGTTGCCGTTTTGGCCTCCGGACGACGTGATTTCGGGACAAAACTATGACTGGGCTCAGCCCGGCGCGACGGAACTTTTGAAGGAACACGGGGACAGATGACCGAAGATAAATGGGGCGATATTCAACAAGACCTTCTCAAGACGGTTGGCCAAAACAATTTTAAAACCTGGATCGAGCCCGTCGATCTTGCCGACCTGAACGAGGGTGTCGCCACCTTCCACGTGCCGACCAATTTTATCGGCAACTACGTATCGCAAAACTATGGCGATCTGATCATGCACCAGCTGAACCAGGCGGGCGCAGGTGTTCAACGCATGCAATTTAAAGTTGCAGATCAGCAACCTCGTCGCGCGACTGCGGCGGCCGCCGCGGCACCTGCTGCGACGCCTGCAAGCGGTGCAACCAGCCTGGGTGCGGCTGCGAAGGCCGCAGCGGGCTCTGACACCGAAATGACCGGTGCCCCGTTGGATGCACGCTTCACCTTCGACAGCTTTGTGGTCGGCAAACCAAACGAATTGGCCAATGCCGCTGCGCGCCGTGTTGCCGAGGGTGGTCCGGTGACATTCAACCCGCTGTTCCTTTATGGTGGCGTGGGTCTGGGTAAAACACACTTGATGCACGCAATCGCCTGGGAGTTGCAGGCGCACCGCCCCGACCTCAACGTGCTTTACCTCTCTGCCGAGCAGTTCATGTACCGTTTCGTGCAGGCTCTGCGTGACCGCAAGATGATGGATTTCAAAGAGCTGTTCCGCTCTGTGGACGTTTTGATGGTGGATGACGTCCAGTTCATCGCCGGCAAAGACAGCACGCAGGAAGAGTTCTTCCACACCTTCAACGCGCTGGTGGATCAGAACAAACAGATCATCATCTCGGCCGACCGCGCGCCCGGTGAGATCAAGGATCTGGAAGACCGCATCAAAAGCCGCCTGCAATGTGGCCTCGTGGTGGACCTGCACCCAACCGATTATGAGCTGCGTCTGGGCATCCTGCAGAACAAGGTGGACAGCTACCGTCAGCAATATCCTGAGCTGCAGCTCGCGGATGGCGTGCTGGAGTTCCTGGCGCATCGCATCTCCACCAACGTGCGCGTGCTGGAAGGCGCGATGACCCGTCTCTTTGCCTTCGCCTCGCTGGTTGGTCGTGAGATCACCATGGAGCTGACGCAGGACTGTCTGTCTGACGTGCTGCGTGCCTCTGAGCGCAAGATCTCTGTGGAAGAGATCCAGCGTAAGGTGGCGGAGCACTACAACATCCGTCTGTCTGACATGATCGGCCCAAAACGTGTGCGCACCTTTGCGCGTCCACGTCAGGTGGCGATGTATCTGTGCAAACAGCTGACCTCGCGCTCCCTGCCGGAAATCGGCCGTCGCTTTGGCGGACGGGACCACACCACGGTCATGCATGGCGTGAAGCGGATCGAAGAGCTGCGCAGCTCTGACGGGCAAATCGCGGAAGATCTGGAAATGCTGCGCCGGGCGCTGGAAGCCTAAGCGGCAAACCCGCATCAAACGCCAAATACGTTACCAAAACGCCGCGTCCGCATGGGCTGCGGCGTTTTCATTCCCCCAATACGCTTGACGGCCCTTTCGAAGTGGCCGACAAAACCAACAAAACACTTGTGTCGGCAAGGGATGTCGCTAATTTGCCCTTCCCGGCAATCGGAGGACGATGGGATGAAGATCAGTATCGAACGCGCCGTGCTGCTGAAAGCAGTGTCGCAAGCGCAGTCTGTGGTAGAGCGTCGCAACACGATCCCGATCCTGGCAAACGTTCTGATCGAGGCCGAAGGGGACACGGTTCAGTTCCGTGCAACCGATCTGGATATTGAGGTCGTGGACAAAGCCAACGCCATGGTGGAGCGCGCCGGCGCAACCACAGTGGCCGCAACCACCCTGCATGAGATTGTGCGCAAGCTGCCCGATGGCGCACTGGTCACGCTGACCGATGACAGCGCCGCAGGCCGCCTGACCGTGGATGCGGGCCGCTCCAACTTCTCGTTGGCCACGCTGCCGCGCGAGGATTTCCCGGTAATGGCCTCCTCAGAATATAGCGCAAACTTCTCCGCCCCCGCTCCGGCGCTGCGGCGGTTGTTTGACAAATCCAAGTTTGCGATCTCCACCGAGGAGACCCGCTATTATCTGAACGGTGTCTATATGCACGTTGCGGATGCGGACGGTGGCAAGGCGCTGCGGGCTGTGGCAACGGACGGTCACCGTCTGGCGCGGATTGACACCGATGTGCCTGCGGGCGCGGCGGATATGCCCGGTGTGATCGTGCCACGCAAAACCGTGGGCGAGCTGCGCAAGCTGCTGGATGACGATGAGATGGAAATCGCGGTCTCTGTCAGCGAGACCAAAGTGCGCTTTGCCACACCGGATATCACCCTGACTTCCAAGGTGATCGACGGCACTTTCCCCGACTACAGTCGCGTGATCCCGCAGGGCAACACCCGCAAGCTGGAAGTGGATGCCGCCGAATTTGCCAAGGCGGTTGACCGTGTGGCGACTGTTTCCTCGGAACGCTCCCGTGCGGTGAAGCTGCAACTGGATGAAGACCGTCTGGTGCTGTCGGTGAACTCGCCAGACAGCGGTGCGGCGGAAGAAGAGCTGGCCGTGGCCTACAATGACGAGCGTCTGGAGATCGGCTTTAACGCGAAATACCTGCTGGAAATCGCCAGCCAGGTGGACCGTGAAAATGCTGTCTTCATGTTCAATTCCGCAGGCGACCCAACCCTGATGCGCGAAGGCAATGACACCTCCGCAGTCTATGTGGTTATGCCGATGCGGGTTTGATCGGCTTGCGTCGATGCCTCTGGCTGAGAGATTTTCGCAGAATAAGAAGCGCAGCATATGTCTGAGCTTGCTCTAAAATCCCTCAGCCTGTCTCACTTCAGGTCTCACAAAAAAGGCGCTCTTCAGTGTGATGGGCGCCCTGTGGCGCTGTTTGGGCCCAATGGGGCGGGCAAGACCAATATTCTGGAAGCGGTGTCGCTGTTTTCGCCGGGTCGGGGCATTCGCCGGGCCAGTGCCGAAGAGATGACCCGGCGCCCAGAGGCGATTGGCTGGAAGATCTCCGGCCTGCTGCAATCGGGCCAGACCGCCTATGAAATCGACATTCGCTCTGAGAATGGGGCCGCACGGCAGGTGCAGATGGACGGCAAAGCCGCGCCACAGGTGCAGCTGGGACGGCTCGCGCGGGTGCTGTGGCTGATCCCGTCGATGGACCGGCTGTGGATTGAGGGCGCAGAGGGGCGGCGGCGGTTTCTGGACCGCATGACGCTGAGCTTTTTCCCGGACCATGCGGAGCATTCGCTGGCCTATGAAAAGGCCATGCGGCAGCGCAACCGGTTGCTGAAAGAGCAGCTCAACGATGCCCATTGGTATATGGCCCTTGAAAAGCAGATGGCCGAGAGCGGCGCGCGCATTCACGCTGCCCGTCAGCAAACGGTCGAGAGGTTGAGCCTTGCGCAAGGCCAAGCGGAAACCGCCTTTCCCACGGCCGAGCTGGAATTGATCCAGTCAGAAGGCAGCATGCCCGAGAGCCGCGAAGATCTGGCCGAGGCGCTGGCGGAAAGCCGGTTTCGTGACATTGCCGCCGGACGCTCGCTGGTGGGGCCACACCGCACCGATATGCTGGGCACCTACCTCAGCAAAGGTGTGCCGGCAAAAGACTGTTCCACCGGGGAGCAGAAGGCGCTTCTGGTGTCGCTTATTCTGGCCAATGCGCGGGCGCTGGCCGAAGACCTTGGCGCGCCGCCCCTGCTGCTTCTGGATGAGGTGGCGGCCCACCTTGATCCTAACCGCCGCGCCGCACTTTATGACGAGATTTGCACCCTTGGGGCGCAGGCCTGGATGACCGGCACGGAGCGCAGCCTGTTTGACGCTTTGGGCGCGCGTGCGCAGTACTTTGAAGTCACTGACACGGATGGGATTTCACAGCTTTCCGAGCACGCCTAGCCCACACCGCTTTCGTTGCGGAAAATTTGGCCATTTGCGTGACAACCCCGCCCAAACCCGATATAAATTCGGGAAATCAAAAAGGGCGACATGAATGTCTGATAACGCGCAAAATCCCGAGCAATATGGCGCGGATTCCATCAAAGTTCTCAAGGGTTTGGAAGCGGTCCGCAAACGGCCGGGCATGTATATCGGTGACACCGATGATGGCTCGGGTCTGCACCATATGGTTTACGAGGTTGTCGACAACGGCATTGATGAGGCACTGGCCAACCACGCAGACCATGTTCGGGTGAAAATTCACGCCGACAGTTCGGTCTCTGTCTATGACAACGGGCGCGGCATTCCGGTGGATATTCACCCCGAAGAGGGCGTCTCTGCCGCCGAGGTGATCATGACCCAGCTGCACGCAGGCGGTAAGTTTGACAGCAACTCCTACAAGGTTTCCGGCGGTCTGCACGGCGTGGGGGTTTCGGTTGTGAACGCGCTCTCGGTGTGGCTTGAGCTGCGTATCTGGCGCAACGGCAAAGAGCATTACGCCAAGTTTGAGCACGGCGATTGTACCGAGCACCTGCGCGAAGTGGCGGAATGTGGCGATGAGACCGGCACCGAGGTGCGCTTCATGGCCTCCACCGAGACGTTTTCCAACATCGAGTACTCCTTTGATACGCTGGAAAAGCGCCTGCGCGAGCTGGCCTTCCTGAACTCTGGTGTGCGCATCATTCTGGAAGACGAACGCCCGGCAGAACCGCTGCACACGGAGCTCTATTACGACGGCGGTGTGAATGAGTTTGTCAAATATATCGACCGTCACAAGACGTCGCTGATGGAAGCGCCGATCTATGTGAAAGGCGAGAAAGACGACATCGGCGTTGAGGTGGCGATGTGGTGGAACGACAGCTACCACGAGAACGTGCTGCCATTTACCAACAACATCCCGCAGCGCGATGGCGGCACCCATATTGCGGGCTTCCGAGGCGCGCTGACCCGCACCTTGCAGAAATACGCACAGGAAAGCGGTGTTGCGAAGAAAGAGAAGATCACCTTCACCGGCGATGATGCGCGGGAGGGTCTGACCTGTGTGCTCTCCGTGAAAGTCCCGGATCCGAAGTTCAGCTCGCAGACCAAAGACAAACTGGTGAGCTCGGAAGTGCGCCCGGCGGTTGAAGGCCTGATGAACGAGAAGCTGACCGAGTGGTTTGAGGAAAACCCGCAGACCGCGAAGATGATCGTTTCCAAAATCCTTGAGGCGGCCCATGCCCGCGAAGCGGCCCGTAAGGCGCGCGAGCTGACGCGGCGCAAAACGGCGATGGATGTGAACTTCCTCGCCGGTAAGCTCAAGGACTGTGCGGAGAAAGACCCTTCCAAGACTGAAGTCTTCCTCGTGGAGGGGGATTCTGCGGGCGGATCTGCGCAAACCGGTCGGGACCGGATGACACAGGCGATCCTGCCGCTGCGCGGTAAGATTCTGAACGTGGAGCGCGCGCGCTTTGACCGGATGCTGAGCTCGCAGGAGATCGGCAACCTTGTGATGGCGCTTGGCACCGGCATTGGGCGCGATGAATTCAACGTCGACAAGCTGCGCTACCACAAGGTGGTGATCATGACCGATGCGGACGTGGACGGTGCGCACATCCGGACGCTGCTGCTGACCTTCTTCTATCGCCAGATGCCTGAGCTGATCGAGAAAGGGCACCTCTACATCGCGCAGCCTCCGCTTTACAAAGTGGCGCGCGGCAAGTCCGAGGTGTATCTGAAAGACCAGGGTGCGCTGGATGATTATCTGGTGAACCAAGGCATTGAAGGCGCGGTGCTGAAGCTAGGCAACGGCATGGAAATGACCGGTCAAGATCTGGCGCGTGTGGTGACCGAGGCGCGGCAACTGAAGCAGGTTCTGGACGCCTTCCCAACCCATTATCCGCGCCACATTCTGGAGCAGGCCGCCATTGCTGGCGCTTTTGTGCCGGGCGCGGTGGACAGCGATCTGCAGGGTGTGGCCGATAAAGTGGCCAAACGTCTGGACCTGATCGCGCTGGAATATGAGCGTGGCTGGACGGGCCGTATCACGCAGGATCACGGCATCCGTCTGGCGCGTATTCTGCGCGGTGTCGAAGAGGTGCGCACGCTGGATGGCCCGATGCTGCGCTCTGGTGAGGCCCGCAAATCCGGCAGCTTCACAGACAGCCTGCAGGAAGTTTACGGCACACCGGCAACGCTGGTGCGCAAGGACCGCAGCCAGATCATCTACGGCCCGCTGGACCTGCTGAAAGCCATTCTGGCGGAAGGCGAAAAGGGTCTGACGCTGCAGCGCTACAAAGGTCTGGGCGAGATGAACCCGGATCAGCTTTGGGAGACCACGCTGGACCCGGATGCCCGCACGCTGTTGCAGGTGAAGGTGGAAGATATGGCGGAAGCCGATGACCTCTTCACCAAGCTGATGGGCGATGTGGTGGAGCCACGCCGCGAGTTCATCCAGAAAAACGCGCTGAGCGTGGAAAATCTGGATTTCTGATCCGGTTTTCTGTCACAAAAAAACGCGGGGCCTTGGCTCCGCGTTTTTGTTTGGCAGGTTGGAAAAAGCGCGGGGCGATTTAGGCCGCGCGTTCATCCTCACGCACTGCAGCATGTGCCGCCACAGCGCCGTTTTCCGAGAAGAACGCCACCGCCTCCATCAAACGCGCCGCGCTTTCAGACAGCTGATCTGAGGCCCAAGCGGTGCCATCAACCAGATCCGCATTCTCGCGGGTCATTGTGTCCAGATCCTGGGCATAGGTGCTGAGTTGGCGCAGGCGTTCGGATTGGGTCTCGTTCATCTCAACGATCTCCACCAGTGTCTGATCCACCGCATTGTTGGCGGATTGCACGTCGACGATAGAGGTTTTTGCTTCCTCAACCTCAGAGACACCCTCGGCCACTTTTTCCACGTTTGAGGCCACCAGTTCCGCCACCTGAAGCGCGGCGTCGCTGGTGCGTTGGGAGAGGTTGCGGACCTCTGAGGCCACGATGGCAAAGCCCCTGCCCGCATCGCCCGCGCGCGCGGCTTCGACCGAGGCGTTCACAGACAACATGTTGGTTTGAAAGGCGATTTCGTCAATCAGCGTGATGATGCTCTTGATCTCATTTGTGCCCGCCTCAACGCCCGCCATGGCCGCGCTGGCATGGGACACCACGCCCACGGTTTCCTCGGCGCGTTTGTTGGCGCGGCGTCCGGTTGCCATGGCATCTTGCGCGGCGGTGACGTTGGCCCCAACGGCATTGCCGATCCCGCGCATCATATCAGTGCTTTGCTCCACGATCTGGGACTGGTGTTTGGTGCGGTCAGAGAGGTGGCGGGTTTCCTGATCGAGCGTCTTGGCGGTTTGGGCCACATGTTCGGCGGATTGGTTGATGACCTGCACCGTTGCGCTCATGCGCGCGAGGCTGGCGTTCAGCCCTGCGGCCACTTCACCAAAGCTGCCAGAGTAATCCCTTTCGATGCGGCCGGACAAATCGCCTTTCGCAAGGCTTTGTGTCACGCTCTGCGCATCGGTCACAAAATCGCTTACCACGGTGCAGAGATCATTTACGGTTTCGATCAGCGGCGCATTCTCCGAGGCGACCTGTGCGTCGGAAATCTCAATGCGTTTGTCGACTTGGCCTTGGGCAAAGGCACCCACGACCGATTTGGCCTCCCCGAGCGCAATGTCGGAGCGCGCGACCCGCGCTGTTTCCTGAGCGATGGCCTCCTGTTCGACTTTGCGCGCCGCCGCTTCGCGCAGCTGAAGCCAAACAAGCCCCGCCACCACGACACCCGCCAAAACAAAGCCAATGGTCACGCCTGCGATCAGGTCATTGTTCAGATCCGCGCGCACCACATAGGCGCCCATGATGTCGCCCAGCTGCCAATTGCGGGAGGGCACGATCCTGTTGTGGCAATCCACACAGGCCTGAGACTGCGCGACACTTGGGTAGATCGACAGGGAGGACAGGCCGTCCTGATCCCAGATCAGGCGCTCCACAATCTCGTGGTTTTGCGTTTCCTGAAAGCCGCTGATCACGCCACGCACGTAGGGATCGTTTTCGATTGTGACCACCTCATGATCGGGCAGGCCCGGCATGGTGATTTCAAAGGCTTCGCTGCCATGCCCGCCAGCGGCGTTGAAGTTCGTCAGACCTTCCTGACGGAAGCTCGCAGGTGCGGCTGCGCCGTCACCCCGGTTGGTCACGTAGCTTTTGAAGAAGGCCTGAATGACCTCAACCAGCGCGGCCTTTTCGGTGTTTGATTCTTGATAAGCGCTGTAAATCGACATGCCGGTGCACAGCACTAGGATCGGAAGGGCGGCAAACACACTGAGCAACACGGTCCGGAAAGGCCCGTGTCGGTGATTGGCATTTTGTTTCATCAACGTCCTCTTTGGCAGGCCGCATCCGCTGTGGCGGCCTTACATTCGCGAATTTCTGGAGGGGGTGTTGGTGAAAAACCTTAAGAATCCGTTCGGCGGAAAAGGGTGTTCAACCCAAGGGTGCGGCGCACCTGATGTTACGATTAGCATCGCAAGAAAGTTCGCCAATTAATTGAGCATATCCCGCAGAATCGCTGCGATGATCCGCAGATCAAAACGCAAACGAGAGCTGCAGATGGGCGGTTTTGCCAGTGATCTGTTCGATGGTTTTGCCAAGGCGCTCCTCGGCTTGTAGCACCACTTGGGCGGCGGCGCGTGCGTCTTCGCCAGCGTCGTGGTGATGGAACTCCAGACCCAAGGCTTCCTTGAGGTGGCCCAGCCCATGACCGCCATTGCCGCGAAACTCCGGCCAAGCTTTGCGGGCGATTTTCACGCTATCTGCCCAATGCAGCTTGGGCTTGCCAAGGTCTGCGGTGAGGCAGGCGGCGGTGATGGCCTTCTCGTCAAAGCCGCTGTGCTGCACCAGCAGATGGCGTGACAGCACAGGGGCCATCAGCGGCCAGGCCTGCGCAAAAGTGGGCGCGCCGCGCACGGTGGCGGCACTGATGCCGGTGAGTTCGGTGTTGAACGGCGCAAAGGGCTCTTCGGGGTCGATGTAGGTGGCGAAAGTCTCGATCGTGCCGTCCATACGCAACCCGGCGAGGCCGATCTGGCTGATGCTGTGACGGTGGGCATTAGCGGTTTCCACATCCAGCGCAATGAAGCGAAAGAGGCCCTCAAGCATCGGCTGGTCAGGGAGAAAGGCGGTCATGAGGCGGCTCCGTAGAGGCATCGGCGCAGATGCGCGATGAGCTGGTCCGCTGCCTTTTGAAGCTGATCGCGGCAGGGTGCAAGGCGCGCGTAGGACCAAAGCCCCTGCACCGCTGTCATTGTGTAGTGGCCAAGGGCTTCGAGCTCTTCTGTGCTGAGAGGATTGCCCGCCTGGGCATTCTCGCGCGACAGCGCGGCGGTGAACCCAGCGGTGAGCCGGTCCGCATGGGCCAAGAGCTTGGCCTTTATGTCGGCCTCCTCTGCACTGACCTGCCCCCAAGTGCTGCAGACCAGACAGCCGGTCACGCCTTCATCTGCCAGCCCCTCCTGCGCGATGGCAGCAGTGAGATAGCTGGCTATGGCTTCCAACCCCGCATCCGCTACCTCTACTGGGCCAAAAAGCGGGGTCACAACATGGGTTTGGTAATGATCCAGAACGGCTGAAAACAAGGCTTCTTTGCCGGAATAGTCACTATAAAGAGAGCCGCGGCTGACCCCGGTTTCGCGCACCAGATCCCCCACGGACACCGCCCGATAGCCGCCTTTCCAAAAGGCCATCATCGCGTTGGTCAGCAGGTCTTGGCGGGTCTGGGACTGTGGTCTTGGCATTTGAACTCTTGTTTTGGAACGATCATTCCATTACTCTAATCCTGTTTCTCAAACAAGGATCAACAGGGGAGAGGCCCATGTCTACAGCGTTCCGCGAGAAAAAGAAATTTGCCACGGTGCTTGGCAAACAGATGGCCTATATCGAGGAAGGCGAAGGGGATCCGATTGTCTTTCTGCATGGCAATCCGACCTCGTCTTATCTCTGGCGCAATGTCATGCCGCATCTGGTTGGCAAAGGGCGGCTGATCGCGCCGGATCTGATTGGCATGGGCGATTCCGACAAGCTCGATGACAGCGGGCCTGAGCGCTACACCTTTGTGGAGCACCGCCGCTATCTTTACGCGCTGCTGGAAACGCTGGGGGTGACGGAGAATGTCACGCTGGTGATCCATGACTGGGGCTCCGCCCTTGGGTTTCACTGGGCGCACAGCAACCCCGAGAAGGTCAAAGGCATCGCCTTTATGGAGGGCATCGTGGCGCCTGTGCCAAGCTGGGACAGCTTCCCTGCGGCGGCGCGCCCGATCTTTGAGGCGATGCGCTCTCCGGCGGGGGAAGAGATGATCCTTGAACACAACACCTTTGTGGAAGCGATTCTGCCCGGTTCCATCCTGCGCGATCTGAGCGAGGAAGAGATGGCCGAGTACCGCCGCCCCTTTGCTAATGCCGGAGAAGACCGTCGCCCGACGCTGACATGGCCGCGCCAGATCCCGATTGAGGGCACACCGGTGGATGTGACCGAAATTGTGGCGGCCTATTCCGCATGGCTCAAGGAAAGTGATCTGCCCAAGCTCTTTGTGAACGCAGAGCCCGGCGCGCTGATCGCAGGGCCGGTGCGGGATTATGTGCGGGCCTTCCCCAATCTGAGCGAAGTCACTGTGGCAGGCAGCCATTTCATTCAGGAAGACAGCCCCGATGAGATCGGCATCGCCATCAAAGACTGGCACGCCACGCTCTGATCGCTGCCACGCGCACACAAAAAAGCCGCCCCAGAGACCGGGGCGGCTTTTCTTTTTGGTATCTGGCCAATTTAGGCAGGCACGGCCGCGCCGGAGGCTTTGGCAGCGGCCATCTCGCGCCGTTCATCGCCGCGGAAGAACACCAGATAGAACACCGGTGCCGCGATCAGCGTGAGGATGGTGGCAAAAGCCAGACCGCCCATGATGGTGATCGCCATCGACACAAAGAAGGCGTCAGACAGGAGCGGTGCCATACCAAGAATGGTGGTGACCGCCGCGAGCATCACCGGACGCAGACGTGACACGCTGGCCTTCACGATGGCTTCGCGCAGAGGCAGGCCCTCTTCGCGCACGAAGTCGATCTCTTCCACCAGCACGATGCCGTTTTTGATCAGCATGCCGGAAAGGCTCAACAGACCCAGCAGCGCTGTGAAGGTGAAGGGCATGTTGGTGCCCAAGAGGCCCAACGCCACACCGTTCACCGACATTGGCACCAGCAGCCAGATGATGATTGGCTGACGGATCGCGTTGAACAGGAGTACCGAGATCAGAACCATGATCAGCAGGCTGAGCGGCAGCTGCGCCGCAAGGCTTTCCTGCGCCTCAGAGGAGTTCTCAAGCTCGCCACCCCATTCCATCGTGTAGCCCACCGGGATCGGCATGGCCTCGATTGCGGCGGTGACTTCTGCCTGCACCTGTGCCGCCGTGAGATCGGGTGGAATATCCGCCCCAACGGTGATGGTCGGCAGCCGGTCGCGACGGTGCAGCAGGGTGTTCTGCGTCTCATGCACAAAGCCGTCCACCATCTGCTCAACCGGCAGGAAGGCATTGGTGGTTGGGGAGTAGACCAACTGATCCATCAGGCCGTAATCCCCTTCCGCCGGACGGCGCAGGATGATCGGGATCAGGCGATCGTTCTCGCGGAACACGCCGGTGGCGATCCCATCGGTGGAGAACTGCAGCATGCCTGCCAGATCTTCGCGGTTCACACCGGCGGTCTGGGCACGTTCTGTTGCGTAAAGCGGCTTGATCACCACCTCCTGCTCGCGCCAGTTGGTGCGGACACTGAGGATATTGTCAGAGGCGTCTTTCAGAACCTGCTCCGCCTGAGTGGCCAGCGCGCGCAGAACTTTGGGGTCACTGCCGGAGAAGCGCACCTGAATGGGGTCGCCACCGCCCGGACCAAAGATCAGGCGTTTGGTGCGGAATTCCCCCTCCGGCAGATGCGCGGCAGCAAAGGCCTCCAGATCCGCTTGCAGCGGCGGGATGGCCTCAAGGTCAGCTGTACGCACGATCAAATGCCCATAGCTTGGGTTTGAAGGCTCAGACTCATAGGTCAGCAGGAAGCGGGTCGCGCCCTGCCCGACCACAGTGGTAAAGCTCTCCACATCGTCGCGCTCAGACAGCCACGCCTCTACCTCTTTCAGATGGTCAGAGGTGGTGTTGATCGGAGAGCCTTGCGGCAGCTTGTAGTGCACAAAGAAGAGTGGCGTGTTGCTGTCCGGGAAGAACTGCTGTTTGACGAGGCCAAAGCCCGCATAACAGGCCACTGTCACCGCCAGCAGGCCGGGGATCACGAGCCAGCGCAGCTTCAGCGCCAAGCGCAGAGACCAGCCATAGATGCGGAAAATGAAGCCGCCGTAAGCATCATCCGCGCCCTCATGTCCCTGTTTGAACAGATAGTGCCCCAGCATCGGTGTGACGGTCAGCGCCAGCAGCCAGCTCAGCAGCAGCGAAATGCCGATCACCGCAAAGAGCGAGAACAGGAATTCGCCGGTGGCGTCCGGGCTGAGACCAATGCCTGCAAAGGCCATGATGCCGATGATCGTGGCGCCCAGCAGCGGGATCTGGGTTTTGCCGGAGGCTTCGTCCGCAGCGTCGCGGGAGTTTTTGCCCCGCAGCATTGCAATCTGCATGCCTTCGGCAACCACAATGGCGTTGTCCACGAGCATGCCCATGGCAATGATCAGTGCGCCGAGCGAAATCCGCTCCATCTCGATGGAGAACATGCCCATGAAGAGGAAGGTGCCGACAACCGTCAAAAACAGGGTGACGCCCACCACAACCGCGGCGCGCCAGCCCATGAAGACCGCAAGCACTAGGACCACGATGGCCACCGACATCGCCAGACTGATCAGGAAGTCGTTAGAGGCTTTGTCCACCACCAGATGCTGTTGATAGATCGGGTGCAACTGCACACCGGCGGGGATGTCTCCGGCCATCTCGGCCAGTTTCGCATCCACGCGGTTGCCCACTTCGACGATGTTTTCGGTCGCGATCCCGGCCACACCCAGCGTGAAGGCTTCTTCGCCGTCAAAGCGGATCACGACGCTGGGGTCGGTCACGCGGTTGCGTGACACGCTTGCCATGTCCACGAGGTTCACCACATGGCCGCTTTGGCCCAGCGACAGACCTGCGATCGAATTCACCGTGTCAGAGCCGTCAGGGCGGATGATCCGTGTTTTAGAGGTGTCCGTGGTCACCGAACCCGCAGCAGTAACCGCATCGGAGTTTGCGATGGCGTTGGAGATGGCGGCCAGCGAAATGTTCTGGTTCACAGAGAGGGCCAGATCCGGCTCCACAAAGATGGCCTCTTCGGGCAGCCCCAGAATTTCCACATCGGCCACGCCGTCAACTGTCAGAAGTTCGCGCCGTAGGAAGGTGGAGAGGTCGTGTTTCTCAGCGTCGGTGTAGCCTTCGGCCGTCACCGCAAAGAAGATGCCAAACACATCGCCAAAGGTGTCGTTCACCAGAGGCTCACTGACGCCGGAGGGCAGACCGCGCGAGGCATCGCGAATGCGCGCCCGCAGCCGCGTCCAGATATGTTTCAGATCCTCGCCGCCGTAGGTCGATTTGATGTGTACATCAATCCGTGAGGACCCCGGCTGGTTGGTGGAGGTGATATAGTCGATCTCCTCCATCTTCTGGATGGCGGATTCCAGCGGTTCAGAGACCTCTGTGGCCACCTGTTCGGCAGTGGCCCCCGGATAGGAGGTGATCACCACCGCCTGCTTGATGGTGAAAGCCGGATCTTCCAGACGTCCGAGATTGAGGAAGGCCACCGCCCCCCCAAAGAGGAAAATCAGGATGATCATCCATGTGTAAATCGGCCGGTCAATGGAGCCGCGTGCAATATTGGGCATCATGGCGGACCTCAGTTCCCAAAGCCAACAAAGCGGCGCACGGTTTGGCCATCTTCAAGGCCGGAGCCGCCGGTCAGAACAACTTCATCACCGTCTTTGAGGCCAGAGGTGACGCGCAACATACCGTTTTCCGCCGGAGTGGTCTCGATTGGGGTCCAGGTGACTGCACCCTCAGAGGCGCCCACAGGATCAAAGCGCATCACGCCGATCTCGCCCGCTTCGTTGATGACGATTGCGGTGGCTGGCACAAGAATGCCGGCAAAAGGCTCGGTGGCTTCCACATGGACCGTGACCGAAGAGCCCGGCAAAATTGTGCGGCCCTCTGGGTGCGCCATACCAAAGTTGATGCGGAAGGTCTGACCAATGTCGGAGGTTTCCGCGTCATATTCGCGGATTTCGAGCGGGTGCTCTATGTCACTGCCCGGGAATGTGGCGGTGATCACGACGTTTTCCTCTTCGCCGGCCCGCTGGAACAGGATTTCGGGCACATCGACCTCAATGCGCAGCTCGCTCAGATCGTGGATACGCACCACCGGGGTGCCGCTTGAGACGGTGGTGAAGAGCTCAACGTTGCGGCTCGAAATCAGCGCATCAAAGGGCGCGGGCAAGGTGGCGTGTTTCAGGGACCATTCGGCGTTGCGCACCGCGATCGCCGCAAGCCCGGCCTGCGTTTCCGCGTCATCCAGCGCCACCTGGCTGACCGTGTTGCCACGCAGCTTTTTCAACCGGCTCACAGTGCGGTCGGCCTGTTCTTTCTGCAGACGCGCCTGATCGAGGTTCAGCTCGAAAATCTCCAGATCAAGGCGGGCAATCATCTCGCCCTTTTTGATGTTGAAGCCTTCGGTCACCGGGAACTCGACAATCTGCCCGCCCACCTGAAAGGCCAGATCCACACTCTGGCGCGCTTTCACACGGCCAAAGAACTGCCGTTCAAAGGCCACGGGAGCTTCGGTCACCTGCAACAGTTTGACCGGTTTGATCGCGGCATCCTCTTGCGCCACAGAAGCGCCAGCGCTTCCCAATGACAGCGCCATCACCAACGCCGAAAAAAGTCCTGCACGTTTCATTCGTCTCTGTCCTTCATCAATCCCGCCTTCACGGCTCCGGGCATGGATTTGATTGCCAATGCGGCAAAAGTCTTAATTTCCTCTGGAGTCATGTCGGAAATCTCCCGAAAGCTGTTCACAACCAGCGCCATCAACGCCTCTCGCGCAGCCCTTCCTGCTTCGGTCAATTCCAAGAGCATCGCCCGCCGATCCTGCGGATCCGGAATGCGTCGCACAAAGCCGCAATTTGCCAGCGCATCCGCCGCAGGGGTCACTGCGGATGGCACACAGAAAATGTCCTCTGCGAGCGCCCCCATACGTTTGGGGCGGTCCAGAAAGACCAGGATTTTCCGTTCCATCTTAGCCAATGGCGGGGAGACGTTGATGTGCATCATCTCCGCCTCAATCTGATTGGCCAGTGCAAACACACCAAGCATCGCCCGAATCTCAGCGGGCAGATCGGTGTTTGCAAACATCTCTTCGGTCACGCGCGAATCCTCAAGATACTTCACTTCCAGAAATATCCATTTAGCGAACCAAAAATTAGCTGCAAGTGCCACCGCCGCAAAAATGTATCCGAGAAGAGGAAAATTCATGAGGTGCTCAAATCTGAAGCGTTCCGACGCCACATCTGCTGCCACCACCACAGCTTGACGCAAGGTCACTTCACTAGACCCGACGAATTTGGCCGATAATGTCTAGTGCAAAATCATTGGTTAACTGGTCCACATTACGGTCTGCATGAAACAGCCAGACACCACGCTTCTATGACCGCGCATTTTCCTATCGATTCCCAAGAGCCACTGCACACAGACGACCGGCTGCGTGGTCGACTGACACAATATGCGGGTGAGCGTCTTGCCACATTGAAGCGCCGGGCTGTGATCTATTTCTTCGGCTGTATCTTCATGATGTGGGCCACAACCCCACTTGTCGGTCTTGGTCTGACACTGGTCATATTGTCAGGCGAACTGGTGGACTGCCTCTGCCTCTTGAAGCTCAGGCGGCGGCTTGAACAGGGCGCAAGCTACAAGGCACTCCATCGGCTTGCGACCGTTGGCGGGCTGACTCAATGTCTGGCAATCACCGCTGCTGTCACGATCTATGTCTTCTCCTGGGGGCAGGATGGTACAATCCTAGGGGTGGCCGCGGTTTTGGGTATGGGAGCGATCAATGCGACGCTGATCCTGCCGACCAATCCAAAGATTGCGATTACCAAGCTCACAGTGTTTGGTATCACACCAATCTTGTTGTTTCTGGTGCAGATTTTTGTGTTCCGCGCGCCAAATGCTGCGGCACATCTTGATGCACACAGCATGATGGCGCTGATGTGCATGGCCTACATGTGCTATTCTTTTTCGCGCGCCTCCTATGACAATGCGGAGAAGACAGAGCACCTGAGCAAGCGGGAGCGGGACCTCTTTACCGCCAACGCCAAGCTCAGAGCCCATCAGGATGAGCTGCTCAAACTCTCGATGGTGGCGCGCCGCACCAATGACACTGTCGTCCTGATGTCCTCTGATCGCACAGTGGAATGGGTCAATGAGGCCTTTACCAAGCTCAATGGCATCCCGGCTGAGGAGGCCATCGGCCGCAATATCTACGATCTGATCCGGATCGCTGGCGGCAAACCTGATGATTTTCTGGATATCGCCAAAGCCACGCAGGGCGGCGATCCCTTGCGCACAGAAATCCACAACACGTTGCCTGATGGCAGCCCGCTCTGGGTCGATTTTCAGCTGCTGCCGGTGAAAAACGATGAGGGCAAAATAGATTTTCTGGTCACCATTGCGCGCGACATCACAGCGGTCAAAGAACACAGCGAGTCCATGCGCATCGCGCGGGAGGCTGCGGAGGATGCGGCCAAAGCCAAGTCGCGTTTTCTGGCCAATATGAGCCATGAAATCCGCACGCCTCTGACCGGTATCATCGGGATGGCGGATCTCTTGGCGGACACGGAGCAGACGGAGGATCAAGAGGTCTTCACCCAAACGATCCTCAGCTCCTCGCGCAGCCTGCTGACCATCATCAACGATATTCTGGACCTCTCCAAGCTGGAGGCGGGCAAACTGAGCCTGTCGGAAACCAAATTTGAGCTGCGCCACTGTTTTGAGGAGGTCACCCGTCTGTTGACCCCGGCGGCGCAGGAAAAAGACATCGCGCTTTCGCTGAACATTGAAAGCGCAGTGCCCGCGCAAGTGATCTCCGATGATGTGCGCATTCGTCAGATCGCGACCAATATCATCGGCAATGCCACCAAGTTCACGGAACAGGGACAGGTGGATGTGAAGGTCTGGACAGAATGGTCCGAGGGCGCGTCTGATCCGCAAAAGGCGATGTTGCATTTTGTGGTGAAAGACACCGGCATCGGCATCCCGGAGAAGAAGCTTCAAAGCATCTTTGAAGAGTTTTCGCAGGCAGAAAGCTCCACTACGCGCCGCTTTGGCGGCACAGGTCTTGGCCTCGCCATATGCCGCAGGCTGACCACGGAGATGGGCGGTGAGATTGCTGTGCAATCAACCCTTGGCGCCGGGACCACAGTGCATGTGACCCTGCCCGTCACGATTCCTGCTCAGGACAATGACACATCCCCCGCCCCGGTTGCACCTCTCAAATATGACGCAATAGACCTCGCGGGTTTGAAAATTCTGGTGGCCGAGGACAACAAAACCAACCGGCTGCTGATCCGCAAATATCTGGAACCTCTTCCGATCACGCTGCATTTCGCTGAAAATGGCTATGCCGCTGTCGAAGCAACGCTGCAGCATGCGCCGGATTTGATTTTCATGGATATGTCGATGCCTGTCATGAGCGGTATTGAGGCCACCGAAGCCATTCGCGGTGCTGATGTGAAACAGCCCAGCATTGTGGCGCTCACTGCCAATGTCTTTGACAGTGAAAAAGAGGCCTGTCTTGCAGCCGGAATGAATGATTTCCTGACCAAACCAATCCGCCGAAATGAGCTTGTGGACTGTATCCAGCGCCATGTGGGCCATCGCAATGTGCCGGGCTCTGCTGTGCGCTCGGCGCTTGACGCCTAGTCCTACCTGCTTATGGCAGTTTGCGTTTGGCTTGAATCGTTTGTTCGCTGCCTCACTCATTCGGTCGAACGTGAAAAGCGATCCACTTGCCTCATATAAAACGCAAACTGCTTTAAAGGCACAAAAAAGACCGCACCCATCAGATGCGGCCTTTCGAATTTGTCTCTGAAAGGTAGGATCAGAGGCCCGGGAACACGTTGAGCAAGCCGCGCTTGCCAAAGGTGGTGCCGCGGTTTGGGCCGAAGTTGTATTCGATGCCCAGACCAAAGAAGCCTTCGGAATCTCCGTCACCGTCAATCAGGCCCAGATCGGCAGTCAGAGTGGTGTTTTCAATCAGGTTGTAGCGCACCCCAAAGGTGAAGAGGTTTGCATCCGCTGCCGCGTTCAGGCCGCCAACGTCCACGTAATCATACGCAGCGGTCAACACCAGCGTCTCGCTGACATCCCAGCCGCCCATAACACCCAGAAGGGTCAGGTCCACATTGTCTTCGTTGTCTTTCTGAAAATAGGCCTCAGCATAGCCCAGACCATAGTCATAGTGGCCTTCGATACCGAAAGACTGGATGTCGTTGTTCACGTCGGCGCGTTCGTAGTAAACACCCAGAGCCAGTTGCTCATTGGCGTTGAAGATACCGTGCAGAGCAACTGTGTTGCCGCTTTCGCTGAGCAGGCTGAAATCATGGCGCGCCAGATCCAACTGGACCCCAAAGCGCTGGGAGAACGCAAATTCCGCAGAGCCATCAAGGGTCGAGGTGGCCACCGACTCGTTGTTGACTTCGTCAAAGAAGCTGGAATAGCTCAGGCCGATTTCTGCGCCTTTGAATTCGAATGCCTGTGCGGTGCCCGCGAGAGTGCTCAAACCAACAATAAGAGACAGAGCTGTTTTCATTTTTGTTCTCCAGAATAGTCACAATGCAGCCAGGAGCTGCGTGCGCCCGTATCTAGAATCCCATTCTGATTGTAAAATGGACTTCAAATTCAGCTAAAACGGGTTGCATAAATGAAACACACCGACCTTAAGGCGCTGATTTAAATAAAGGAACGGCGCCCAAAATTGGACGCCGTCGCTTCTTTTCCGCCAATGTCGGCCACTTTACCGCACGATGAACTCCGCATGAAGCGCGCCGGCGGCTTTGATGCTCTTGAGAATGTCGATCATGTCGCGGGGCGCAACACCCAGCGCATTAAGACCGGCAATCACTTCGCTCAGAGAGGTTGTGGTTGGCACTTCAGCGAGGCCAACGCCCGGTTCCTCTTCGATCGCGGCTTCGGTGCGTGGGACCACCACGGTTTGCCCATCGGCAAAGGGGTTGGGTTGCACAACCAGTGGCTCTTCGGTGACGCGCAATGTGAGCCCACCCTGAGAAACGGCCACGCGGGAAATCCGCACGTCTTCGCCCATCACAATGGTGCCGGAGCGCTGATCCACCACCACACGCGCCTTGCGCTCAGGCTGTACCAGCAGATTCTCGATCTGGCTCAGCGCATGGGCCGGGGAAATTTGGTTGGTGCGGTTGATGTCCACTTGTACGGTGCCTGAGTCCAGCATCAAAGCGACCCGGCCTCCGTAGTTACGGTTGATGGCCTGCTCGATGCGACCAGCAGTTGTAAAAT
This sequence comes from Shimia sp. R9_1, assembly GCF_017743775.1. NCBI lineage: Bacteria > Pseudomonadati > Pseudomonadota > Alphaproteobacteria > Rhodobacterales > Roseobacteraceae > Shimia > Shimia sp. R9_1. Next base: position 63,716 of record NZ_JAGHRN010000002.1, read on the forward strand.
CCGGCTCCCGCAACGCCAGACGCATATTGGTCAGCGATGAGAAATCGAAGTCGATCTCTCTTTCTACGCGGGCGCCGGATGGGATCACACCCGACGTTGGCACGCCCTTGACGACGCCACCGGCGTCCCCTTCGGCTGCCACGCCCCCTGCGATCACCGTGCCCTGCGCGACTGCGTAGATCTCACCATCCGCGGCGTTCAATGGTGTCATCACCAAGGTTCCGCCCAAAAGGCTGCTGGCATCGCCAATAGCCGAAATGGTCACATCCACCGTGCCGCCTGCACGGGCAAAGGGTGGCAGGGTTGCTGTTACGAAAACCGCTGCCACGTTCTTAGGCCGCATCTGTTCGCCGGTGATGTTCACACCAAGGCGCTCCAGAATATTGGTCATTATTTCTTCGGTGAAGGGCGCGTTTCGCAGCCCGTCCCCGGTTCCGTTCAGGCCGACCACAAGACCGTAGCCAACCAGATCATTGCCCCGTACACCGTCAAATTCTACCAGATCTTTGATCCGGATCGGCGCTGCTGTTGCCATCATTGGCATCAGTACGAGGAGCATCAGCATTCTTGCTAAGCTCATGAATTGTTTCATCGTATGTAATTCGCCAGTGTCAGTTGGGAAAGACGGGCGGTGATCGTGTACACCAATTCTAGTTGTACCTGAACCGCCTGAAGTTGGCCGGCAACCTCGGTGGAGTCTGCCGACAGAAGATCACTTTGTGTCATCAGAAGCGCGCTGCGCTGTGCTGAGTTGTTGGCCTGCGCGTTTTCGATGCGCTCCTGGTTGAAGCCCAGATCTGCGCGCACCTCGACAATCTTGTCCTGATTGCTCAAAAGGCGTTCACCCACGGTCCGCATCAGCTGCTGCTTTTCGGTCAAGTTGAGGCTCAGGGACGGCTCATCTGCAAGCGCGGCAAGTGCCGTATCACGCATCGCCTGACGCAACGCTGTATTGTCTGCTCGAATTTCATAGTCTGCCGTTTCCGTTTCATTCAGTCGGAAAGGTGTCAGATTGTTTGTCGAACCGACATAGGCGCTGGTCTCAAACCCACCTCCAGCCGTCATGAAGTAATCATCCACTGCAGCAACAATATCTGTCACAGTGACCGCACCAGCGGCGGTGATCGCCGCATTAATTTGCGTCATCATGTCTTCTGAAGAGACCAAAGCGCCAGCATCCGTGGCTGTCCCTGCAAAAAGTGCCCGATCCCCAGCACGACCATTGAGCGCGCTGACGATGGCGTCAAAGTCATTGCGGGCGTTCTTGGCCACACTGTCCACCGAAGCGGTCAAGCCAGAGCTACTGGCTGACATCAGATCGTTGCCAAGACCGCCAGCAGTTTCCTGAATCATCTTCAGAGAGGACTGTGCCACCTCGGCAAATACTTTGGCGTCGTTAGAAGCGACCTCGAACCCTTCGAGTACGGTCAATTGACGCTCGACCCCGGCCAGCATGTTGAAATCGCCTCTCAGCGATGCGGCCACATCTGATTTGCGCCCGGACGCCAGTTCTTGTGCCAAACGGTCAAGATCATTTTTGACCGATGTGGTGCGGCGCGACATCATCATCTGCTGCGCCATGTCTCCGATAGAAGTGATCATTTTACAACCTCAGCAATGCGTCCATCATTTCATCCGCAGCCTGGATCAGGCGCGCGTTGGCCGCATAGGCCTGCTCCACCTGCATCAAACGCTGCAATTCCTGGTCGGTGTCCACGCCGTCCAAAAGTTCCATATCTTCCAGGCTGTTGAGCTGGGCAGAGGCAAAGACAACCTCCTGATCGCTCTGTACACGCGCGCTGGAAATGCTGGACAAAAACTTGCCGCTCAGCTCGGTCATAGAGACGTTCTTCGGGCCAAAACCACCTGATACTGGAGCCAGAGGTTCGCGCATGGCGTCCAGCAAGCGATTGAGCTGTGCTGCCTCGCCGGAATCACCGGGCGCTGCTGCGCCGAGGCCATCCCGAATACGCCATGTTTCTCCAGCACCGTCGATATCGACAAGATCATTGAGCTCCAGACGACCGGCCAGCCCAACTTCATCCACGGTGTTAAAGGCCAGCCCCGCATCCGTGAAAATGCCAGCATCTCCCGGATTTAACGTTGGATCCGTGGTGGTGTTCTGAAACCGCTCTACGAGACTGCGGGCGGCGGCGTCCAAATCGGCCTGCGCGCTCACTGCCAGTTCATCACGGATTGCAAATTGCGCGCCGATTGCGCCGCCAGCAAGCGCGCCTTTGTTTGAATCAATCCGCATCGCATAGCCATTGATGGTGATGCCGCCCAGCATGCCATTGGCTTCGGTCATATGCGGTTGAATGGTGCCAACCTCATTGAATTCAATCTCCGCCGCTTTGCCATCCAGCAGCACGGCGCCATTGGTGGTATAAAGCGCTACCCCACCGCGATCCCGTGGCACTGCACGGACTGGGACCAGCTCGCCAATGCGGTCCAAAAGCTGATGGCGGGAGTCTTCCAGACCGGCGGTTTCCTGGCCCTGGTTGATGGCTAGTGAAATCTTGCGGTTAAACTCTTCGGTCTGCTGCAGCAGGTTGTTGAGCTCATCAATCTGACGGCCAATTTTTGTATCTGCTTCAGAACGCATGCCCTGAATTGCGTCAGATGCCGCATTGAAAGCATCTGCGATCCGAGCCGCATCCTGAGAAATATTGGCTAGGCGCACATCGCTGTCTGGCGCACCTGTTGCGGTGGCCAATGTGCTTTCAAAGCTGGCCATAAGACCGGACAGGCTATCGGCCTGATCCGGCGTGCCCACTTCGCTTTCAAGGCGGGTGTAGAAGGCATTGGTGCCTGTCGCGAGCTGGCTGCCCGCATCAGCGAGCCGCCGCTCGGCAATGGTCACCGGGTTCACGTTGCGCATGACCCCGTTCAACTTCACCCCGCCAGAATAGCCATATTCGGAAGCTGACTGGCTGAGCGTGCGTCGACCGTAGCCTTCGGTCGACGCATTGGCGATGTTGGAAGACAGAACTTCCGCACTGCGCGCCGAGGCGGTCAGACCGCTCAAAGCATTGGACAGAGCGCTTGAAATACTCATGACTTATCCTTTCTGGCCTCACGTGGCCCCGGCGCGGTTATCAGCGTTTGATGTTGGTGGTTTCCTGCAGCATCTCGTCCACGGTCTGAATGACCTTGGCGTTGGTGCTGTAGGCACGCTGTGTCTGGATCATGTCGGTCAGTTCCGCCGCCACGTCGGTGGCTGATTCCTGACGGACATAGGACAGGATCTCACCGGTTGGTCCGGTGCCCGCATCCCACATGAAATACGGCCCGCTCTCGTTGGAGGGGATGTATGTCTGGAAGTCGAGAGAGATATCCAGACCGTTGGGGTTTGGCACCTCAACCAGTGGAATCTGCGCGATGGTGCGAGTGATGCCGGTGTTAAAATATGCGGTGACAAAGCCGTTTGCGTCGACTTCAACAGAGGTCATAGTTCCAACCGGCGCGCCGTCCTTATCAACTTTCAGCGGTGCATAATCATCCCCCAGCTGGGTCATGCCGCCGGTGGCGCCGATCAGACCAATGTCTACTTCCATCGGGCCGCCAGCCACGTTCAGAATCGCGGTGCCGGTGGTCGGATCATAGGGGCCACCCGGTGCGTTGGAGGTAACCGCAGACAGACGGCCACCGGTGGTACGGCCATCATCAAATGTCAGGTCAAAGTTCCCGATCACCGCGCCGCCAGACGCCGAATCGCGAATTTCCATAGTCCAAGCGTTGGATGCTCCGGTCGCAGGCACAGTTGGCGTGAAGGTGATGCTCAGCGTTTCCGCCTGCCCAAGGTTGCCGTAATACTCGATGGTCAGGGTTTCCACGTCACCTGGCGCGCCAGCCACGGTAGAGGTTGCCGGCAGGTTTACACCCAACTCAACCGCGGTGGTCGGAGAGCCCACAAGCTCGGTGGTCAGCAGGCGAATCGGCTCCAGACCTGTATCCGCATCACGCGGATAGTTCGGGATCGTGCCATCTGCGTTCGCCGGCCAGCCCATCATCGACAGGCCCGCTTGAGACACCAGATAGCCATCTTCATCCGCCCGGAAAGACCCGGTGGTTGCCAGCATCAGCTGAGGGCTGGTGTCGCCAGCCTTGATCGCGGTCGCGGAGGCCACCGGAATAAACCCACGGCCCCGCACAGCAAGGTCGGTCGCGTTGGTGGTTGGGGTCAGAGAGCCGCCTTCGTCGATCAGTCGGCGGCTGGTCGCCTGAACGCCCCCTGCCGAATACTTGCCGCCACCCTGCGAGCCGCTGACCATGGACTGAAAGTCCGTTTCTACGCGGCGATAGCCGTAGGTGGCGGAGTTCGCAATGTTGTCGGAGATGGTCGCCAGGCGAGTCGCATTAGACGACAACCCGGCCACACCGGCATTAAGCGAAGAGGAAATCGACATGGTACGCCTTTCTGCTGTAACCCTTTGTTCGACTTCCCTGTTACGACGCTCCAACTTAACAGCGCACTAACGCGCCACAAAGATTTCCCTCAACTCACTGATCTGATCGCAGCAAGATAATCTCAATGCGGTTATTTCTCAGATCCCGCGGGATGTTTGACACCATTTCGCGGTCAGCATGTCCGGTCACACGGGCGACCCGTTCCTTCTCCAGACCGAAAGTCTCCATCAGCTGCCGCATGGCATCGGCGCGAATCGAGGACATGGACCAGGTTTGCGTGTTGCGCACCGTCACCGGCTCTGACCGCACATGTCCTTCAATCGCCACATCATTGCTCACATAGCCCGCAACCTCGACGAGCACTTCCGCCAGATCCAGCAACAGCGGCATGGGTTGCGCTGTGCCTTCCACAAACAGGCGCTGGTTTGGCGAGTCAAAGAGCTCGATCACCAGACCTTCGTCCGTCACACGTGTGACCACATGTTTCATGAGGTTGTCAGACAGGAAGCTTTCGCCACCGCCGCCGATCAAGCCATCGCGCAGGCGTTCAAGCTCGTCTTCTTCGCCTTTGCCAGCGGTTTCAAACTCCACCGGATCTGGCTGTCCCTCAATAGAGGTTGGCAAACCGCCGGTGCCCTGATGCGCCAGAATGCGTTCCGTCAACACGCTGTCCCCGCCGAACATCGCACTTCCCCCACCGGAAGTTTTGTTCAGCGGCACAGACGGGTTGAAGAACTCCGCAATACCGAGCCGTTGTTGTTCTGTTGTCGCATTGATCAGCCACATCAATAGAAAGAACGCCATCATTGCGGTCACAAAGTCCGCATAGGCGATTTTCCACGCCCCACCATGATGTCCGTCACCGCCGACCACTTTCTTGCGTTTAATGATCACCGGCGCGTTGGAATTATCTGCCATCGCACGTCACCTTTTTCTCACCCAGGATGACAGTTACCCAGCAGCCCTTACCCGGCCCTTAACAAATGGGATTTTAGACGTATTACGCGCGCTTTCCCGGTGCTGATCGCCTTAACCGCGCAGCGCGGCGGACAGCTGCGCCATAAAGCTGCGGCGATCCAGACCAGCCGCAATTAGCGCGCCAATCTCCACCTTTATGACACCGGGATATTTAAGAAAGGTGCCATAAGGCCAGCAAGCCCCGGAATTGATGCGGATCGGAACAGCCGCAACACCTGCAAGCTGATAAAGCACACCCACCCCGGCCTGAATCTGATCGGCCTGAGACAAGCGCCTTGTGCCACTTGGGAAGATCAGCAGGTTGCGGCCTTCCTTGACAGCCGCAGCCCCGGCGCGAAAACCGTCGCGCATGGCGTCACCGCTGGCGCTGGTGGAGACCGGAATATGCCCGAGCTTACGCATCAGCGGACCAAACACCGGATAGGAGAAAATCGGCTTTTTGGCATACATCACCGGGCGCTTGAGCAGCAGCTGGTAAAAGAGCGTTTCCCAGGTGCTTTCATGCTGTGAGGCCATCAAGACCGGCGTGTCGGGCAAATGATGCGCCCCTTCGAGCTGATAACGAATGCCGCAGATCACCCGCAGCAGCCAAAGTTGCACCCGCAAATACCGATCAATCACGGCGTAGACCCGATCCCGCGACAACAACAGACCTGGCCAGAGCAGCAGGAACGGCAAGGCCGCAATCAGTGCGGCGACATAAAACAACACACTACGCAGCGCGATGACCGGCAGCCAGAGGCCCCTTCGCCCCACCGCATGCTCTCTGCTTTCGTCCTGCATTCGCACAAATACGCCTTTGCTTTCCGCATTTTGCCATATGGCCAGCGAGTCCGGCTTGGGCTACTCTAGCTATGACAGGCGAGGCAAGTGCTTCACCACATTGTTTTTTATGAAGTGTTGTTTTGAAGCATTGGGAGATTAGGTTGCGACGACGTGTGAGGTGGCATCGCAAGCTCAACGGTCTGCCATGGGCCGCGATGATGATCTGCGGCCTGTCCTGTTCCGCCGCTCAGGCCTTTGAAATCGATTTCCGCACCGCAGGGGGCGATGAAACTCTAGGAGATCGGCTTCAGGCCGCCTCTTTGCTGACGACTGCCAAAGAAGAGGGCACCACAGAAGGCCAAGACATCGTCGCGGCGGCGCAGTCAGACTACAAGCGCCTGCTTGGGGTGCTCTACCGTGCGGGCTATTTCGGCCCGTCGATCTCGATTAAGGTCAACGGGCAGGAGGCGGCCAATATCTCGCCTTTCGCGCAGATCAACACGGTTTCAAATGTCAGCGTGTCGGTGACACCGGGCAACAAGTTCCGCTTTGGTCAGACCTCTATCGCGCCAATTGCGCCTGAGACCGAACTGCCCGAGGAATTTGCCCCGGCTGCCCCTGCCGACCTGGGCGCTGTGGAGGCCGCTGCGCGCGCGGGCGTCAGTGGCTGGCGGGATGAGGGTCATGCCAAGGCAAAGGTTGCGGCAGAGAATATCACCGCCGATCACCGTGCCTCTGAGCTGGATGTGGATGTGGCGCTTGATCCCGGCCCCAAGCTGCGGTTTGGCAAGCTGATTTACAAAGGCCAATCCACCGTGCGCCCCGAGCGGGTGGAAGAGATTGCCGATCTGCCCACCGGAAGCCAATTCAGCCCCGAAGCCGCGCGCCGGGTCACCGCGCGTTTGCGGCGCACCGAAACCTTCCGCACCGTTGACCTGCGTGAGGCGGAAGAGCCCAACCCCGATGGCACGCTGGATATGGAACTTGCGCTTGTGGACAGCCCGCCGCGCCGATTTGGCTTTGGTGCAGAGCTGGAAAGCACGCAAGGCCTGAGCGTCTCGGCCTTCTGGATGCATCGCAACTGGAATGGTGGCGCTGAAAACCTGCGGTTTGATGCGGAAGTGGAAAACATCGGGGGGGACGGTGGCGGAATCAACTATCGCCTCGGCACGCTTTACTCCCGCCCGGCCACATTCAACTCCGACACGGCCTTGATCGTTGGGGCCGAAATCAAACAGGAAGACGAAGACCTCTATTTCCTGCGCCAGTTCGGGGCGAGCGTCGGCTATAAACGCATTGTCTCTGAACGATTGGAAACCAGCGCCGCGCTGACCGGGTTCTACTCTGATGTGCGAGACAATTTTGGCGACCGTACATTTCAGGGCATCGGGGTCTGGGCACAGGCCAAGCTCGACCGCCGCGATGTGATCGTGAACCCGACCAGCGGCTACTATATTCAGGCCACCGCCTTCCCCTATGCGGGGTTCTCCGAAACAGAGCCTGCGCTCTTTCTGGAAGGCGACCTGCGCGCGTATCAGGGATTTGGTGCTGACAACCGCTTTATTGCGGCGGGCCGTGTTCTGGTTGGAAGCATTCTTGGCCCCTCGCTCAGAGGCACCCCACCAGATCTGCTGTTTTATTCAGGCGGGGGCGGCACCGTGCGCGGGCAACCCTATCAATCCGGCTTTGTCACAGTGGACGGCATCGACAGCGGTGGCCTCTCGTTTCTGGGGTTCAATACCGAAGCGCGGGTCAAGATCACCGACGCAATCACGACGGTGGCCTTCTTTGACGGCGGCTTTGTTGGGGAGACCTCTAATCTCTTTGACGATGGCAGCTTTCATTCCGGTGCCGGGCTTGGCGTGCGCTACAACACTGGCTTTGGCCCGATCCGACTGGATCTGGGCGTGCCGGTTTCGGGCAACACCGGCGACGGTCTTCAACTCTATATCGGCATAGGACACGCCTTCTGATGCGGTGGTTTGCGATCATACTCCTCTGGCTTCTGCCCATGACGGCAACCGCGCAGCAGGCTGAGGAGGCCAGCGACGAAGACAAAGGCATGCTGACCCGTTTTCTGGAGGATTCGCTGTCTGGTGCGGGGCGTGAGGTCGAGGTTATCGGGCTGCGCGGGGCGATCAGCTCCAATGCCACCATCGAAGAGCTGCGCATCTCTGACGCTGATGGGCCCTGGCTCTCGCTCAAAGGCCTGTCGCTGAACTGGAACAGGCTGGCGGTGCTTCGGGGCAATGTAAACGTCAACGAACTCAGCGCCGAAGAAATCTCTCTGGCGCGCATTCCGAAAACCGATCCCAGCCCGACAACCGCTGAGGCCAAGCCCTTTGCGCTGCCGGAACTGCCGGTCAGCATCAACATCAAGGCGTTAAAGGCGGATCGCATTTCGCTGGGAGAGCCTATTCTGGGCGAAGCAGTGGATTTTGCACTGGATGCCCGCCTGATCCTTGAGGGCGGCAACGGGGATGTGCTGTTGAGCGCGACACGGCTGGGTGGCCCTGCGGGACGTTTTTTCGTGGATGGGGCCTATTCCAACGACACCGAACTGCTGCGGCTGGATCTGCAGGCGGCAGAGGATGCCGGCGGGCTGGTGGCCACACTGGCGCAGCTCCCCGGAGCGCCACCGCTCGGTCTGACCGTTCTGGGGGAAGGCCCGCTGAGCGATTTTATCGCTGATCTGCGGCTGACAAGTGATGGCGAGGAGCGTCTGGCCGGACAGGTGGAACTGTCCACCGAGCCTGCACCGGCTCCTGATGTGGCCCTCGAAGAGGGTGGTGACAGCGCAGAGACCAAGCCCACGCAGGTGATCCGTGCCGATATTGCGGGCAATATGGCGCCGCTTTTTGCGCCGGATTACAAGGACTTTTTTGGTGAGAGCATCGCGCTCAACACGCTCCTGCGCCGGTTTGGTGACGGGCGCACCACGCTGGAAAACCTGAGCCTTGTCTCCCGCACGCTCAATCTGGATGGGCAATTGGCGCTGACCGCCAAAAACCTGCCGGAAAGTTTTGATCTGGATATCACCCTGCGCGATGACACGGGCGCGCCGGTTCTGCTGCCGGTGAGCGGCCCGAAAAACTACGTCCAAAGCGCGCAGCTGAAGGCGCAGTTTGATGCCACCGAAGGGCAGATCTGGACGCTTAAGGGCGATGTGACCGGCATCGAAACCGAGAGCGCCAAATTGCAATCCGTCATGCTGGACGGCAGCGGTGATATTGTCGCCAATCCAAAGCAGCGGGTCACCGCAGAGATTGCGCTCACCATGGCCGGGCTGGCCTTGCCCGATCCGGCATTGACCGAGGCTTTGGGCGACAGCGCCAGTATGGCTGCCAATGTTGACTGGACCGAAGGCGAAGGCGTGCGCCTGTCCGATCTGACGGTGGATGCCGCGCAGGCTTCCCTGAAAGGCGATGCCCATCTGACCGGCCAGGGTCAGGATATGAACATCGCCACCAATGCCGACCTTTCCGTGCCCGATTTGGCAAATCTTGCCGGTCTTGTGGGCCGCGATCTGGGCGGCGCCATCATGGCGCAGCTGTCTGGAGACATTGCCCCGCTCAGCGCGGGCTTTGATCTGGACCTGACCGCTGGCGCCATGGATCTGGCCATTGGCGAGCCTCAGGTGGATGCGCTTTTGACAGGCGAAAGCAGCCTCGCCTTTTCCGCGCGGCGCGATGAAACAGGCCTCACGCTGCGTCAGGGCGATCTCAAAACCTCTCAGCTCACCGCCTCCGGCAACGGCACGCTCGCCAGCGAAAACAGCGATCTTCATTTTGAGGCCGCGCTTGCAGAGGTGGGCCCTGTTGCGCAGACCGAAGGCCTGAGCGGCCCGGCAACCGTGGAGGGCAACGCCAAACAAACCGGAGCAGACTGGGCTTTTGATCTCTCTGCGACCGCGCCTGCGCAAAGCCGCGCCGTGATCCGGGCGGCGCTGCCGCAATCCGGCGGCATTTCTGCGGACTATGATCTGGAGATCGGCCGCGTGGAAACCTTTGTTCCCAGCCTGCCGGGGGCGGCCAGCATCAAAGGCACGGCGGCACAGTCAGACGCGGGCTGGGCCGTCGATTTTGACGCAGCAGCGCCGTTTAACACCAAAGGGCGCGGCCAGGGTGTGATCGATCCAACCGGCACGGGCACCAACTTTGCAGTGGCCGGGGATTTCCCGCTCGCCGCCGCCAACCCGGCCTTGCAGCCCAATGCGATACAGGGTCTTGCCCAATATGATCTGCGCATTCAGGGCGCGTTGGAACCGGCCAGCGTGACCGGCACGGTCTCGATGTCTGGCGCGCGCTTTGCCATGCCGGATCTGCGCATCGCACTGGAAGACATCTCCGGCACCATCGGGCTTGCCAATAATGCGGCACAAATCAACCTCAACACGCAGTTTTCCGGCGGCGGAGACATTGCTGTTGCAGGCTCGCTTGGCCTCGCCCCGCCTTTCAACGCCAACCTGCCCGTGACCCTGCGGGGCCTACAATATCAGCAAGGCCAGCTGTTTGAGACCACCGCAGACGGCACCATCACGCTCTCTGGCCCAGCCACTGGGGGCGGCCGCATTGCCGGGGACATCAGCCTCAGCCAGACCAATATCCGCATCTCTCCTGTGGGCCTCTCTGGTGGTGGCGCTGTACCTGAGATCACCCATCTGGCCGAGCCGGGCGCTGTGCATATTACCCGCGACCGTGCGGGGCTGATTGCGCGGGAAGAGGCCTCCTCCGGGCCCTCCGCGCCGCCCTTTGGTCTGGATGTGGCGATCAACATTGCCGACCGCATCGCCGTGCGCGGGCTTGGCCTGAACGCGGATTTCAACGGCGGCATGCGCATCACCGGCACCACCAATGACATTCGGCCAAACGGCGAGCTTGATCTGATCCGGGGTCGGCTCGACTTCCTGTCAAACCCGTTTGAGCTTGATGAGGGCAATATCGCGCTGTTGGGGGATTTTGTCCCCACCATGCGCGTGCAGGCCACCGCAGAGCAGCCGGATGCAACCATCTTCATCATCATCGACGGCCGGATGGACGATCCTGAGATCAAGCTGGAGAGCGACCCGGAACTGCCTGACGACGAAGTTCTGTCGCAACTGTTGTTTGGGCGCGATCTGTCCAGCATCTCGCCTCTGCAGGCCGCACAGCTGGCCGCCGCGCTGGCCACGCTTTCCGGACAGGGCGCGCGCGGGCCGCAGCTTGGCAAAAACGCAGGGCTTGATGATTTTGGGCTGACCTTTGACGAGGATGGCGCGCCGGGCGTGCGGGCGGGCAAATACCTTGATGAGAACATCTACACCGAGGTGGGTGTGGACAGCGAAGGCAAAAGCACCATCAGCCTCAACCTCGATGTCACCGACAATCTGACCGTCAAAGGCAAGGTTGGCTCAGATGACGAAAGCGGGATCGGGATATTCTTCCAGCGCGACTATTGAGCGGGGTGTGCGCGGTCAGGCACCGGCCTGCACGCTGCGCAAACACATGTCCCGCAGCTGCGCGCGGGTTTCATCGCTGAGCGGCTTGCCCTGTGCGCGCTGCCATTTCAGGGTGTTGCGGATCGCCCCGCCGATAAAGCCGCCCATAACGCCCGGATCGCCTGCAATAGAGCCACCTTCGTCCTGCAGTTGCCGCAGAACACCCGCGATAAAGGACGCCGACTTTTCAAAGCTGGCCATCACATCCGCACCCGGCAGCAGGGGCACGTTGGACAGATATTCAAACAGCACCGCCCGGTCGGCATCCTGCCAGATGAAATCGATGTGGTTGTCGATATAACGCTCAAGCCGCGTGAGCGCGGGCTGGCTTGGATCATCGCCCGCCGTGAGCGCCTCTGCCATCACCGCGGCGAGATCGTCATAGACCGCGCGGATCAGCACATCCTTGTTTTCAAAGTGATTGTAGAGCGATCCCGTCGCCACCCCGGCGCGCTGTGCGATCTTGGACATGGACGCCTGTGTCCCATGCGCAACCAGCATTGCTGCGGTGGCTTCCAGAATTTTTTCACGCATCCCGTGTCGTGTCCCTGCGCTCGGCCAATAGCCATGCCCCAATGAACTCTCGTTCAACTGGGCACCGACCCTAAGCGCAGGGCACGATTGAGACAAGGGTTTGTGCGCGCTCTGCCTGTCAGCAGCCCTGCTTACAGAGGCAAAAAGCGGAAGGTTTCCCCCTCTGCCGCAACTTTGCCCAATCCTGGAAAGGCAAAATGTGTGGCGGCAATGGTGGTGCCGGATGCTGCGGCCTCAGCCAACAGGGCGCGCCGCGTGGCCGCCGCCTGCGCCGCATCCCCATCCAGGGCATAGGTGACCTCGGGATGGGCAAACTGCACCGCCTCTGAGATGACCGCATCTCCAATGATTAGAAGTGTCTCATTGCCACTTTCAATCTGTACACCCGAATGCCCGGGTGTATGACCCTGAAGCGGCACCAAACTGATCCCTGATATCAGACTCTGTTTCGGCTGAAAAAGCACCACCTGGTCTTTGATACCAGCGGCAACACTCTGGATCATCTGCACCATCGGGCGGGTGTCTTCATCCACCGCGTTCAGCAGATCCGGGTTGGTCCAGAACGCCCACTCCGCTTCGGCAATGTGAATGGTCGCCTGCGGAAACACATCACTGTCCAGAAAACCGCCCAGATGATCTGCATGCATGTGGGTCAGCACGATGTCTGTAGGGGTTTCGCCTTGCAGAGGCTTCCATGCCTGGCCGGTCTGCGGAAACCTCGCCTGAAGCGCTTGGGCAGAACCTGTGTCCACAAGGATCACCCGGTCTTGCCCCCGCAAGACCCATAGATTTGCGCCGATCTCAACCTCATCGCCCAAATCGACGTCTTCGGGCACTTGGGAGAAATACGCCGAGGGCAGCACAAAGCCCCCGTCGTTGAAGGTGGTCACCTCAAATTCGCCAATAGCCAGGCTGTGTGTACGCTCTGTCATGATATGCTCCATCACTGTTTCCCAAAGCATATGGTGGCGGGCGCTGGCTGTGCTATTGTCGTAAATGACAAATTATTTGCTGAAAGCGTCAAACATATGCCTTCCAAAACCACCACCATTCTTGCCTATCCCGGCGCTCTGCAATCTGCGGTCTTTGGGTTGCAGGATTTCCTATCCCATACGGATCTCAATCCAAAAATCGTGACTAATTCAGCTGAATTTGGCTCAAAATCAAATGCCATCCTGCTTCCACCAGCCGCGCAGTCTGTGGTTCCACAAACCCACCCAGACCTCTTGAATGGGCTGAAAGCTGCAGCAGAGAGTGGCGCGTTGATCTGTTCCGCCTGCGTCGGCGTGACCTGGATTGCCGCCGCGGGGCTGGATGCCGGACGTGCGGTCACCACCCATTGGGGCGTTGCGCCGCAACTGCGTAAAGACTGGCCTCAACTTCACGTGGACACCGATCAGCTTGTGATCGAACATCAAAACCTTGTCACCGCAGGCGGGATGATGGCTTGGGTGGATCTGGCGCTGATCGTGATCGAACGGCTGGCGGGCCATGAGGTGATGCTCAACACCGCCCGGCATTTTGTGGTGGAACCTGTGCGGCGCGATCAGAGGCGCTTTCAACGGTTTCGGCCCATCCTCGACCACGGGGATGCGCAGGTTTTGCGCACACAGACGCATCTGGAGCGCGTGCTGGATCAGCGCATATCAGTCTCTAATCTGGCTCAAAACGCAGGTCTGTCCGAACGCAGCCTTCAGCGCCGTTTCGGCGCGGCCACGGGCCTCAATCTCACCCGCTACTTACAGAACCTGCGTATGGAGCGTGCAAAATCTCTGCTGGCGGACAGCCGCATTCCCGTGGCCGAGGTGGCGGCACGGTCTGGCTATAGCGACCTTCCCGCATTTCACCGTGTCTTCTCTCGCATCACAGGGATGACACCTGCGGGCTTTCGCAAATCGGTCTGGTCGCAACACACAACGTCATAGAAAAACGCCTCCGCTCAGAGCAGAAACAGTCTCTAATTCACCTGAATTCTGTGAATCTGATCAGGCGTTTTTGACGATCAAGAACACCCGCGCGGCCTCTGTCGCTTCAATGGCGTGTGCCACATCCGCCGCATAGCGCGCGGTGTCCCCAGCTGCCAAGTCCTGCTCGGCTGTGCCACTGTTGATCCGCACCGCCCCTTCCAGCACCGTCAGCTGCTCTTGAGCACCGCGTTTGTGAGGCTGGCTTTTGAGGCTGCCGCCGGTCTCGAAACGGATGTCATAGACCTCATGCCCGCCCACATCCTCAGGCGGGGAGAGAATGCGGATCACGCAAAGGTGCCCCATATTGTCAAAACTCGGCACATCGCTGTCGCGCAGCACGTCTATTTTGTCGGCTGTTTCTTCATCCAGAAGCCCCGCGAAATCCACCTGCAAGGCGCGCGTGAGGTTCCATAGGGTCGCAATGGTCGGGCTGCTTTCGCCACGCTCAATCTGGCTCACCATAGAGCGACTCACCCCGGAGAGTTTGGCCACCGCTTCCAGAGACAGCCCCTGTTCACGACGCGCCGCGCGCAGACGGCTGGGCAAAAGTTGAAGTATCGACAGATCGTTATCCATCTCTCACAGATGCGGTCAAGCCACTGCCTTTGTCAATTGCCGCGCGCTTTGGCACATATCTCACAGCAACTGTGACGCGCCGTTCCTGCTGACTCGCCCTTTCTGCATCTGCATAGTGCGCGATAAATACGACTGAGAGGAGATGACCCATGTCGGATATCGTAATTCTGGGCGGCGCCCGTACCGCTGTTGGCACTTTTGGCGGCTCTCTCGCCAACACCCCACCGATCGAGCTGGCCACCGCTGTGTCCAAAGCCGCGATCGAGCGCGCTGGCGTTCAGGGCGACCAGATCGGCCATGTTGCATTTGGCCATGTCATCAACACCGAGCCGCGCGACATGTATCTGTCCCGCGTTGCTTCCGTTGAAGCGGGCGTGCCAAACACCACCCCGGCGATGAACGTGAACCGCCTCTGCGGCTCCGGCCTTCAGGCAATCGTGTCCGCTACCCAGTCTCTGATGCTGGGCGATGCGGATTTCGCACTGGCCGGTGGTGCCGAAAACATGTCCCGCTCCCCTTACATCCTGCAGCAGCAGCGCTGGGGGCAGAAGATGGGTGACGTGAAAACCCTGGACATGATGCTGGGCGCGCTGAACTGCCCGTTTGGCACTGGCCACATGGGTGTGACTGCGGAAAACGTCGCGGATGAGCACGATGTGACCCGTGAAGACATGGACGCCTTCGCCCTGACCAGCCAAGAGCGCGCCGCAGCTGCCATCGAAGCAGGTTATTTTGACGAGCAGATCACCCCGGTCGACGTCAAAGTGAAGCGCGACATGGTGCCGTTTGTGCGTGACGAGCACCCAACCGTCTCCACCATGGAGACCCTCGGCAAGCTGCGTCCGGTCTTCAAGAAAGACGGCCGTGTGACCGCTGGCAACGCATCGGGTTTGAACGACGGTGCCGCCGCCATCGTACTGGCCCGCGAAGAAGCTGCCAAAGCCGCTGGCCTGACACCGAAGTTCCGCGTGCTGGGCTACGCCCACGCCGGTGTGCGCCCAGAGGTGATGGGCATTGGCCCAATCCCAGCGGTGGAAAACCTGCTGGCAAAAACCGGCCTCTCCGTGGCCGACTTTGACGTGATCGAAAGCAACGAAGCCTTCGCCTCCCAAGCCATCGCCGTGAACAAGGGCCTTGGCCTGGACACCGACAAAGTGAACCCGAACGGCGGCGCGATCTCTCTGGGCCACCCGGTTGGCGCAACCGGCGCAATCATCACCGTGAAGCTGATGTATGAACTGGAGCGCACCGGCGGTTCCAAAGGTCTCGCGACCATGTGCATCGGCGGCGGTCAGGGCATCGCGCTGGCGATCGAGCGCATCTAAGCCGCGCTGAGATTTCGGCGGATGGCCAAAGGTTCATGCCTTGGCCATCCGCCCTATCGGCCCCGTCGCAATAGGGCCGCAAAACAGATGCGACACCCATGTTTCCCAAAATGACTGATGTTGTGCGCTAGTCGATCCAGACGGTGATGCGATCTGATTGTCCGCGCGCATCGATCACGGTGATTGTCGCGCTGCCACGCCCGGTCGCGGGCAGGGTCACATCCCCCCGACGCACTCCGCTCGCCACCGGCGCCCCGTTGGCCAGAACAGTCATCGGAAAGGCGGCGTTTTTGACCTTGATCGTCATGCCCTCCCGCGCGCCGGCAAGTCTGGCACCTTCCGGCGGGAAAGCCACTTCCAAGGCGTCTTCCCTGCGCTCAAAGACAGCATTGCGACCGCGAAATGTTTTGAGCGGTTCAGGCAGAGCGGCGTTGCCGACGATCAGCGTTTCCGGCGATGGGGTTGGCAAGGGATCCAGCGTGGGCTTCACCCGCTGAAACACATCAAACAGCACAGGGGCCGCGATCTCTGCGCCAAAGGCGCCCGGCACCGGCGTGCCATCGGGTCGCCCGATCCAGACACCGGCCACATGACGCCCATCAAAACCGATGGCCCAAGTGTCCCGATGCCCATAGCTGGTGCCGGTTTTATAGGCCAAGCCGCTGCGTGGTGCGCCTGCGGGTGGGGCAATCTCCGAGAGGATATCGCCCAGATGCCAGGCCGCCGATCTGCTGATCACGCGCTGCTGTCGCGGGGTGTCCTTCCCCGCCTGCCAGATCAGAGGTTGCGCGACACCGCCTTGTGGGATCATCGCATAAAGCGTCACCAGCTCTTCCAGAGAGACCCCGACACCGCCCAGCGCAACCGCGAGGCCAGCTGTGCCGCCGGGCAGCTCCGGAGCCATGCCCGCAGCCCGCATCGCGGCCATCAGATTGGCGGGCCCCAGCTCATCCGTGAGCATGACCACCGGAATGTTCAGCGACTGCGCCAAGGCCTCCCGCACGCGCAGCTCTCCGCGAAACCGGCCGTCAAAATTTTGCGGCGCATAGCGGCCAAATCGGGTGGGCACATCGGCAATCAGGGTTTCCGGATGGGCCAAACCTCGGTCAAAGGACAGCCCGTAAACCAGAGGTTTCAGCGTTGAGCCCGGCGAGCGCTTGGCGCGGGTCATATCAATGAAGCCCTGCCGTGCATCCGCCTGCGACAGACCTGCAGACCCAACAGAGGCCAGGATCTCACCGCTGTGATGATCTGCCACCACCATGGCGATCGACACCCGCCCCTCAAGGCCGCGCAATGCCTCCTGCGCCAAAGCCTCAAGCGAGGTCTGCAAGACGCGATCCACCGTCACCTGATGCCGCGCGGCCTCCGGGGCAGTCGCCTTGGCGCGGTCCGCCAGATGCATCGCCACGGCGGGAAAGGCCCGCCGCACTTTTGGCACAGGGGTCATCAAAGCCGCATCCACACCCTCTTGATCAAGAACCCCAGCGGTCTTTGCACGCCAAAGCACCCGTTCCCGCGCGGCCTCAGCAGCCGCAGGGTTGCGGTCAGGCCGCCGCGCATTGGGGCTTTGCGGCAACGCGACCAAAAGCGCTGCCTCCGCAGGTGTCAGCCTATGGGGCTCTTTGCCAAACCAAGACAGGGTGGCCGCGCGTATACCTTCGAGATTGCTACCAAACGGCGCATGGGTGAGATAAAGATCAAGAATTTCCTGCTTGCTCAGATGCTGCTCCAGCGCAAGCGCCAGTCGGATCTGGCGCAGCTTTCCCGCCCAGGACCCGGTGCCGGAATCCTCAATCAGCCGCGCCACCTGCATGGTGAGCGTGGAGCCTCCGGACACCACCCGCCCGTACCACGCAGATTGCGCTACGGCGCGGGCCAGCGCCCAAGCATCTACCCCCTGATGGGACCAGAAGCGCTTGTCCTCATAGGCCAGCAAGACCTCAAGATAGAGCTGGTCAACCGCGTCGCTCTGCGCCCCAAGCCGCCACAGTCCTCCGTCAACTGTATAGGCCCGCAGGAGCTGCCCGTTGCGATCCACCACTTCGACCGAGGTGTCGGCCAGAAGATTTGGCAGCTCTGTCTCGGCCACCCATTGATCAAAAGCGTCCCGCGCCCCTGCCAGAAGCAGGAGCGTGAACACCAGAAAAACAGGCAGGATCCGCATGTTATTCGGTCACGAGCAGACGGGATGCGGCGGTATTGGCACGGTATTGCGGGCGATACATATCCTCCACAGAGGCCGCCGGGTGATGGTAATCACCGGGGCTGACCGCGCGCACCATATAGGCCAGCTGGAACGACTGCGCCGAGCGCCAGTCCACAGCCGCCAGAAACCGATCCGCACGGAATTCGGTGTTGGCGGCTTCGACCGGTTGCAACCAGTCCATGTTGCGCAGGTCACCGCCTGCCAGCAGGTTGGGATTGTCGATTTCAAAGCCCGCAGGCAGCGGATCATTCACCATCAGACGCGCGCCACCTTCACCGGAAGGTATCACCGTCAAAACCGCGACCAGCCGTTCACCTGCCTGCACCTGCCGCACGTCAACCGCCTGCCCTTCTACAGAGAAATACTGCCGCTCGATGCGGTAGCCATAGCTGCGCTCCTCAGCCGGGTAGGTTGGCACGCCAAGCGTTGTCAGCGTCACCAACTGCGCGGCCTCTCCTGTGTTGGTCAGTGCGATCTCCTGAGACAGGTCTTGGTCCGTGAACCGCTGCAACAACGGCCCGTTCAGCGGCTGCCCGTTGAGGGTCAATCCGCTGGGCCGTTCATCCTCGATCAGCGCATGCGCCGCCATCAGTGACCAGACCGCCTCTTGGGTGGAGGGTGTCTCACTGCCAAAGGCCACCTGCTGCGCAAGCCCGTTGGCATCCAAAGCCTCGCTGCCCGCCGCCACGGCCAGAGCCACAGTGCCTGCGATATCGCGCAGATCAGTGCCATAGTCGGCGCGCCAGAGCGCGGCCTCTTCACGGCCGACCTGTGCGGCGATCTTGCGCGCGGCGGTGCGGAACATGTCATCCGCCCGCGTCTGATCGCCGTAAAGCGCCAGTGCCGCGCCAAGTTGCGCCGCCGCCAGAGGCGTCGCAAAAGCGTCGGCCTTCACATCCGCATAGTAGCGCAGATCGCCCATCGCCGCCGCCCCTTCGCGCGCCAGAACCATGAGCGCATAGGCCAGATCCTCACCACCTGCGTCAAAGTCCGGTGCATAGTTCACACGGTTGCGCAGGTTGTTCATTGCCTGTTTGAAGGCGAGATCAGGCACCACGTGCCCCTGTGCCCGTGCGCGAGAAAGGAAATCGCTGACATAGGCATCCAGCCAGAAGTCTCCGGACTCAGGACGCCACAGACCAAAGCTGCCATTGCTGGCCTGCCGCGTCAGGACGAGCTCGATGGCCCCTGCGATGCGGCTGTCCAGATCGCGATCCACGCCCATGCCCAGCGCGCTTGCCACATCTTCAAAATAAAGCAGCGGCAGCGTCTGGGAGGTCACCTGCTCTGTGCAGCCGTAAGGGTAGCGATCCAGCGTCTGCAACAGACCCGGCGCATCAAAGCGCGCCAAAGCGCCAGTGGACAGGACCGCCTCAGCGGAGCCTGCGCGCAGATCGGCGAATACATCTGCACCAAGGGAGAGACTGTCGCCGGACGCCAAGTTGATCTGGCGGGTTTCGCTCACTGCCGGATCATTGGCCCGCACCGGCAAGGTGAGCGATTTGACCAATTGTTTGCCATCCGGCGTTGAGAGCACAACGCGCAGGATGTGATCTCCGATCTCACCTGCGACAACCGGCACAGAGAACCGCGCTGTTCCTTTTGGTTCCAACGCAAAACCTGAGGGGATTTGCACAGCATCCAGCGTCACGCCCTCTGCCACAACATCCAGCCCCACCCGACCCGCAGCACCCTCTGCATGGACAAATTCTAGCAGCAGGCGGCTCTGATCTCCGGGGGCAAGGAAGCGCGGCAGGCTTGCGGTGACAACCACCGGATCGCGTACCACCACTTCCGCATCGGCCTGCCCCACCCCGGTTTGCGACCAGGCGACTGCCATCAGGCGCACTGAGCCGTTAAATTCGGGAATATCAAACTGCACATTTGCGGTGCCATCTGCGCCGATCTGAATGGGCCCTTGAAAGTAGGCCACCAGCTCTTCGGTGGGGGGAGGCGCGTCAAACCCTGTGGCCGCAGTGGCATCCCCTCCGGAACGCAGGCGTCCCATATTGCCGCTCAAACCGTTGATCAGCCGGCCATAAACGTCGCGGATTTCCATGCCCAGACGGCGCTGGCCAAAGTAATGCGCCGAAGGGTCGGGGCTTTCAAAACTGGTGAGGTTGAGAATGCCCACATCCACCGCTGCCAGAGTGACAAAGGCGGTTTCACCGGCGCTCACGCCGTCGACCTTCAAAGTCACATCCAAGGGGCCACGCGGGTCGATCACTTCTGGTGCGGTGATGGAAACCGCGAGCTGCTTCTCCTCTGGATCAACCTGCGCATAGCTCAGCCCAAGGGCGCGGGCCGGGTTTTGTCCTGCGGGCGCATCTGCGGCGCGGATGACCGAAGCGGTCACGTAAGCTCCTGCGCCCCATTCATCGGTCACATCCAGATCGATCAGGTTCTCGCCTTCCTGAACAGCGACGGTTTTCATCGTGATCAGACGGTTGGACATCACCGAAATCAGCGCGGTTCCCGGGTAGCGCGGCACCAGCCGCAATTGCGCGGTGTCCCCGCTGCGATACCGCTCTGCATCAAGTGACAATTCGAGGGTGTCCGGCGTTTCTGTGGCATCCGCAGGGGCATACCAACCGGCCTCAAATGTCATCGCGCTGGAGATATATTCCCCACCGTCTTGCGTGACCACCACCTCAAAGCGGCCCCAATCCACATCTGCGCCAATTTCCAAGGGGCCGCCGTCAAGTATGGCGGAACCGCTGGCAATGGTTTCGCGCGTGGTGGTGGGCTCCCACTCCCAACCGCCATTGAGCTGATACCACTGATAGCGCGTGCGCAGGCGGTTCACGGTCCATGTGACCGGCATTGCTGTGGCGCGCAGGCTTGGATCTACTGCGATGATTTCAAAGCTGGCCTCGCTGCCTTCTGGCACCACCTCTTCGTCAAAAAGCGGTTTGATCCCGATCAGCGGTGTGGCAGAGGCCACAGGGTGGGTAATGCGGCGCTCTACCGGACGGCCAGAGCCTTCCAGCACACGCACGGCCACATCAGCGACAAGCGCGCGGCCCTGGGCCTCCTGTTCAGGCAGGGACAGATAGATGTCTGCCAGCCCGGTCTCATCTGTCTCCTCACCAGAGAAATAGGCAGTTTGACCATAAAACGGCGCATCATAGCGCCCAAACCGGAACCCTTTGAACCCCTCCAACGTGTCGCGAGCATTCAGGGTTACCTGCCCTTCGATCTCCAGATCGGCGGCAGGTGCGCCAAAGAGATAGCGCGCCTCAAGCGACACTGCCGCAGGGTTGCTGGCGTCAAATGGCGTCTCAGGCGGCGTGAGCTCAAAATCGATCCGCTCGGGCAGGAAGTCTTCGACCAGAACTTTTGCACTCGCCAAAGCAGGCGCCTCCAGATCGGACTTGAAATCCAGAGACCAGCGCCCGCGCGGCACGGTTGCCCCAAGTGGCAGTGCAAAGACATGTCCGCCCGCCACGCTGTTGGTGGAGACCTGTCGGCTGTATTCCACCCCATCGGGGCGGGTCAGGATCGCGGTGATCGGCAAGGCAGGCAAGGCCTGCGCCGTTGCGCCACGTGCCAAGGCGGTGACATGGATGGTCTCGCCGGCGCGATAGGCGCCTCGATCTGTGGTGACAAAAACATCAATCGGCGGTGCGGCAGGCCGCCCTTCCACGCCTCGGTCAGAGAGATCAAAGGCCGGATCGGTCAGCGACAGGAAGGAGAAATCCTCGCCCTTTTGCACCATCACCAGCGCCGGGGACGCGCCGCCGGTGCCGCGCGTCAGCCCCGCGTCAAAGACCGCATAGCCCTCCGCATCGCTGACCGTTTCCGCCAGCACGCGGTTTGCGTGCGACAACAGGCGCACCTTCGCCGCGCCAAGTGCTGCGGCATCTGACAATTGGCGGGTGAACACATGCAGTCCGTCGGTGCCTCTCAGGCTTGAGATGCCGATGTCTGACAGCAGGAACCACTGTGTTGTGGATGTTTCATCATATTTGTCCGCGCCCGGCAGATCGGCGGTGAGCGCATAAACGCCCGCAGGCTGCCCCGCCACCAGCTCCGCCATCGGCAGACGTGTGGTCATCGTCTGGTTGAGTGTGTTTTCAACCTCGCCACGGCCGGTCCAGACTGTTTCAGCCACATCGCGGTCGAAGTCTTCCATCTGCCAATAGCTCAGCGGTTGCCCAAAATAGCCATCCTGAATGGCGCGCAGGATGTTGCGATCGTTCACGCGCTGCAAAGTGAGCGACACCTCATCCAGATTCACAGTCTCAATCGGCAATCCGGCGTCCGAGCTGCGCGGCAGCACATAGGCGCGGCCTGAGAATGCAACCTTTGGGCTGCGATCCCGCACATAGGCGCGCACATTGGTGTCGCGCACCAAGGTCTCCCCGCTTTTGGCAGGCAAGCCAGCGCGGAAAGTAACTTGGACGTCCTGACCATGTGTCAGCCCTTCGACACAAATGCGCTGTTCCTCGACATGCAAGGCAAGGCGGGCATCCGGCAGTTTCACAAACGGGGTGTAGTCCTGCCCGGTTTCAATGAGCACCTCATTGAACTCGGCACACAAGCGTGGGGTTTCGATATCACTCTCAACCTGATGATCTGACACCCGGAAACCGTATTTCCCGATGGCATCCTCAAGCTGTGTGATCACATCGTCTCGCGGGCTTATGACCTCTGCCAGGCGCAGACTGCGCAGCACCGCTTTGCCCCGATCCTGATCTTCGAGTTGCTCAGACATCAGCAAAAGCGCGTTGATACGCTCAGGATCCGACTGCGCGCGCAGATAGGCGTTCATCGCCCCCATAAAGGCGCGCTCTTTGTATTGGCGGGTTTCCGACGCCCTGTCGCCCTCAAGATTGGCATTGAGACGCGCATACTCCAGCCAGAGATCGCTGCGATCCGCTTTGCTCAAAGCGGCCCCCGTCCAACGCATGGCACTCAGAAGGTTGCCCTCTGCCCGACGCTCTCTGGCGGCGGTGAGCATCTCTTCAACGCCCCAGCGACCACCGGCATGGGTGCGCCCGATGTTGGCCGCCAGCTCCTTGGCCGCCAAGAGGTCTCTTTCTCTGAGGAAGTTCAGATCCTTGGCACGGTCTTGTGCGGTGTTCAGCAATTCTTCAGGCGCGTTGAAGATCTCCGCAGAGAGCGCCCCTTCATAGGGCTGGCGCTCGTTGATTTCGGATTTTGGGAAGCAGGCGTTTGAGCGGCGGTTGAACGTGAACGCAACGCATTGCGGGTTGTTCAAGCAGGTCTCCACACAGGCCGCATATGTGGTGTCAAAAAGGTTCTGCAGGTCTGCGCCGTAGAAATCGACATCGCGACTCACCACCACCCGACGGTCGGGCACATAGCTTTCCTGCGTTGCCGCCGCTGTACCGGTCAGGGCGAAAAGCCCAATCGCTAAAATCCGAAGCATTCTAATCTCCAACAATCAATGACTTGATGGTGCCACGGCGCAATCACGCATTGCAACGGCGATAACGCCGCGGCGGAGTTAAGCAGATGTTCACGGACAGTCTGAAATATGGCTCTCAGGAAAATACGGCTTGAGGATCGGCGAATGTCGCTGACGCAAAAACTTGCTGACGAACGGCGCGCCCGTTTGGCTGCAGAACGTTTGTTAGAGTTAAAAAAGCGCGAGCTTTATGCGGCCAATCGTAAGCTGGGCAAACATGCTGCGCAGCTGGCAAACGAGATTGTCGAAGCGCGCGAGACCGTCAAGACCGTCACCAAAGAAAACAAGAAGTTCCGCACGGATCTGGAAAACGCCCAGGAGCGCGCGGAACAGGCAGAGCACAGGCTCTGGCATTCGCTTTCCACCATCCGCGATGGCTTTGCGTTCTTTGACGAAAACGGCAAGATGATTGCCGCCAACCCAAGCTATCTGGCGATCTTTGAAGGCGCGGAGCACATCAAGCCCGGGATTTCTTACAACGAAATCATGGAATTTGCGGCGCATGAGGGCCTCTTTGTGCTTGAGGACACCTCGCCGGACGACTGGTGCAATATGATGCAGCAGCGCTGGCATCATGAAGAACCGGAGCCGGTGATTGTGCAGCTGTGGAACGAGGAATTCCTCAAGCTGATTGATCACCGCAACATTGGCGAAGATCGTGCCAGTCTTGCGATGAACATCACCGACACCATGCGCCAGGAAGCGGAACTGGAGAGGGCGCGTCAGGAAGCGGAAGCCGCAAGTCAGGCGAAATCTGCGTTTCTGGCCAATATGAGCCACGAGCTGCGCACGCCGATGAACGGTGTTGTGGGCATGGCCAGCCTGTTGATGGACACCACGCTCACCGAAGAGCAGCGTCTGTTTGCCTCCACCATCAAGAACTCCGGCGAAGCGCTGCTGTCGATCATCAACGATGTTCTGGATTATTCCAAACTCGGGGCGGAAAACGTCGGTCTGCGCAATGAGACCTTCGATCTGGAGCGTTGTATCCATGAGGTCATGACCCTGCATCAGGTCTCCGCACGTGAGCGCGGGCTGGAGCTGCTGGTGGATTACGACCTCTTCCTGCCAACCCAGTTTGTGGGCGACGTCGCGCGACTGCGCCAGATCCTAACCAACCTCATTGGAAATGGTGTGAAGTTCACACACACCGGGCACATCCTCGTGCGTGTGGTTGGGGTGATCACCAACGATGGCTCAAACGCCGTGGTGCATGTGACCGTAGAGGACACCGGGATCGGGATTGCCGAAGAACAGCTTGAGCACATCTTTGGCGAATTCAATCAGGTCGACACCAGCCAGAACCGTGAGTTTGAAGGCACCGGTCTCGGCCTTGCTTTGACCAAACAGCTGGTCAATCTCATGTCCGGCGAAATCTGGGTGGAATCCACTGTGGGTGCGGGCACTTCCTTTGGCTTCCGCCTGACACTGCCGATTGACGAGAACTGCGATCACCTGCCGGTGCCGCTGCCCGACAATGTGCAGCATGTGCTGGTGGCATCCGACACCGAGGTGAACAGCGACCTGCTGAAGAAACAGCTCGAACAGATGGGGGCAACCGTCACGATCTGCACCGATCAATCGCAGGTCATGCTGTTGGCCCAACATGTGGATTTGATCCTGGCTGATCACGCGGCTGGCGGCATTGATGCGCAGCAGCTGAACACCGAGCTGAGCGCGCAGGGGATTGCGACACCAATTGTCGCGCTGAGCTCGGATCCAAAAGCCTTCGGGGACGCCGATGATCTGGGCTTGATCAAGAGTGTTCTGGCCAAACCCGGCTCGCGCGCTGAGCTCAATCTCGGCATTGCGAAGGCGGCAGAGGCCAGCCCCAAGAACACCAAAGGCAAAGCAACCGCGCGCCGGCGCATGCGTGTGCTCTCTGCCGAAGACAATAAAACCAACCGCCTGGTGCTGGAAAAGCTGCTCAAATCTCTCGATCTAGAATTGATGTTTGCGCACGACGGTGTCGAGGCGGTGGAGCAGTATATCTCCTATTCGCCTGATCTGATCTTCATGGATATCTCCATGCCGCGCATGGATGGCACCCAGGCCACGCAAAAAATCCGCGAGCTGGAAGCCAACAACAACAATCGCCGCACGCCGATTGTCGCCCTCACCGCCTTGGCCAATGAAGGCGATGAGGAGCATGTGTTGAGCCACGGGTTGGATCGATATCTGACCAAACCCCTACGCAAGGCGGAGATTTTCAAGGTGATTTCAGAGATGCACCCTGAAGAAACGCTTGATCCATTTGAGTCAAATTCCGAGGCGATTGCGAGCTGATCTGATCAGCCCGCTTCGGGGTAATCGCGCAGAAAGACCCAGCGGTCGCCTTCGGACATATCTTCCTGGAAGCGATACCCACCGTAATCGAAACCTTTGAGGCCTTCTGGGTCCTGAATGCGGTTGTGGATCATGAAACGCGCCATGGAGCCACGGGCCTTTTTGGCAAAGAAAGAGACGATTTTGGCTTTGCCGTCACGCTCTTCCATGAAGACCGGAGTGATCACACGCATCTTGAGGGCTTTCAGATCCACCGCCCCGAAATACTCTTGGCTGGCGCAGTTGATGAGCGTGTCGGTGTTCATGGCCTCTGCCTGCGCGCGCAGCGCCTTAGCTGGAGCCGCCCTCCAGTAATCATAGAGAGACGACCCGCGGCGGGTCTTCAAGCGGCTGCCCATTTCAAGGCGATAGGGCTGGATCGCATCCAGCGGGCGCAACACTCCGTAAAGACCGGACAGAATGCGCAGATGGTCCTGCGCCCAAGCCATTTCATCCTGTTCCAGACTGCCAGCGTCCAAACCCACATAGGTGTCACCGGCAAAGGCGTGCACGGCGGGGCGCGTCGCCTCTGCATCAGGCTCGGCCTCAAACGCTTTGAAGCGATCGCGGTTCAGACGTGCCAGATCATCGCTCAGATCCATCAGCTTGCGCAAATCGCCCAAAGTCAGATTGCGCGCTGTCTTGGCAAGACGCACCGCATCTTCCTGAAAATCAGGCGCGGTGGTGGGCCCTTCGACAGCATCCCAATTCAGGCGTTTGGCCGGTGAAATTACAACAAGCATGCGGCAGCTCCATCTGATTTAGAATCTATCTAATCTGCCTGATGCAGAACGTCCAGAAAGGCGGCACCAAAACGATCTGCGCGGCGATCTCCGAGAAGGCGCTCCATGTCTTGTGATGTGCGCGGCTTCAGGCTAGCGACCTTGGCCAGCAGGGAGGCAGAGCAGCTCATTGGTTTGTCGATGCCGTTTGGTCCCCGCATCAGGCGCGATTGCGCCTCCAGCAGCTGGTCATAGAGATCAGCGTCCTGACGCCCCGCAATTTTGCGGCGGCTGGGGTGCATCTGTTCAGCTTCGCCGTTGATGACCTCCAAGAACGCATCGCCATAGTTTGCGAGCTTTTTGGCCCCCACACCGCTGATCCGCGCCATGTCGTCCAGATCCCCGGGCCGCGCTTCGGCCATTTCGGCCAAGGTGCGGTCATTGAAGATCACATAGGCTGGCACTTTGGCGGCCTCGGCCAAAGCACGCCGCTTGGCTTTGAGCGCGGACATCAGCGGCGCGTTTTCTTCGCTGACCAAGGTTTTGGCCGCCGGTTTGCGGGAGGTCACGCGGATGGTATCGCGGCGCAGCTCCACAGTCTCTTCGTCGCGCAGCACCGGACGGGCGCGATCCGTCATCGTCAGAGCCCCGTGGCGCTCCGGGTTGGGGCGCACCAGATCATGCCCCATCATCTGGCGAAACACCGCCTGCCATTGCCGTTTGTCAAACTCGCCGCCCACCCCAAAGGTCGGCAGCGCATCATGGCCGCGCTCGCGCACCTTGTCGGTTTCATTGCCAAGCAAGATGTCAATCAGATGCCCGGTGCCAAACCACTCACCCGTGCGCAGAATGGCGGAGAGCGCCTTGCGCACGGCGACGGTCCCATCAAAGACCTCAGGTGGCGTGTCGCAGAGATCACATTTGCCGCAGGTGACCTCATCTTCGCCAAAATACTTCAGAAGCTGCTCACGACGGCACTTCAGCGCTTCGGCCAGCCCCAACAACGCGTTGAGCCGCGCATGATCGGCTGCGCGGCGCTCCGGCGGGGCAAGCCCCTCGTCGATCTGTGCGCGGCGCAGGCGGATGTCATCAGGGCCAAAGAGCGTAAATGTCTCCGCCGGTGCGCCATCCCGCCCGGCGCGGCCGATCTCCTGATAATAGGCTTCGATGGATTTTGGCAGGTCGGCGTGGGCCACCCAGCGAATGTCGGGTTTGTCCACACCCATCCCGAACGCCACCGTGGCCACAACGATCAGCCCGTCTTCGCGCTGGAAGGTCGCCTCGGTTTCGCGGCGTTCCTGCGGGTCCATACCGCCGTGATAATACAGCGCCTGATGCCCGTCTTCGCGCAGAGCCTTGGCAAGACTCTCGGTTTTTGCGCGTGTGCCGCAATAAACGATGCCGGACTGGCCTTTGCGCGCAGCAGCGAATTGCAGGATCTGACGGCGCGGATTGTCCTTGGCGGCAAAGGCCAGATGCAGGTTGGGGCGGTCAAACCCATGCAGGAAGACCTGCGGGGTGCGTCCTGCAAACAGCCGCTCGATGATTTCATCGCGGGTTTCCGCATCGGCGGTGGCAGTAAAGGCAGCAATCGGGACATTCAGCGCCTGCTGAAGCTCTCCGATGCGCAGATAGTCCGGGCGGAAATCATGGCCCCATTGGCTGACGCAGTGGGCTTCGTCCACGGCAATCAGACTGACACCAATCTGGCGCAACATGCCCAGCGCGGAACCGGAGGTAAGACGTTCAGGCGCAATATAAAGCAGCTTCAGCCGCCCCGCCTCAATCGCATCCCAAACCTGTGCGGTCTCCTCATCGGTGTTGCCAGAGGTCAGCGCTCCGGCCTCAACACCGGTTTCCCGCAAGGCCCGCACCTGATCTCGCATCAAGGCGATCAGCGGGGAGATGACAACGGTCACCCCCTCGCGCAAAAGCGCAGGCAATTGAAAACACAGAGATTTGCCACCGCCTGTCGGCATGATGGCCAGGACGTCTTCGCCTTGGGTCACGGCGCTGACGATCTCTTCCTGCCCGGGGCGGAATGCGTCAAAGCCGAAAACATCACTGAGAACGGTACTGGCAGCCCGCATTGTTCACCTTGTTTATCTGGGCAATCTGCTCTGCGCAGTTGTCCCACAGTGCCCAAGCAGGCTCAAGCCCGAAGCGTGCGTTTAGCCCAGAAGGATAGACGGCAGGATGTAATCACGCAGCGAGATGATGATCACAAAGACCACCAGCGGCGCGAGATCCAGCGGGCGCGTGTCAGGCAGCACCCGGCGCACCGGCTCATAGATCGGCTCCAGCAAACGGTTCAGACCGGTCCAGATTTGCGCCACGATCGGCTGACGCAGGTTCAAGACCTGAAAATTGATCAGCCAGCTCATGATGATATGCGCCAACATAAAGAAGAAGGCGATGTCCAGGATCAGTCTCAGCGGACCGTAAATTGCCATCATGGAGGGCTCCTTTGCTGCGATTGGCCCACAGTTAAGCACCAAGCGCAAAAAGCACAAGACTGACGCGAGGAAGTCGGTTGACGAACCGTTTAAAGCAGCCTTGAAGGGCGTGCAAAGGAGAGCCCCATGTACCCTGTCATGCGCATGATCAAAGAGTTGGTCAAATACCGCAACGCCACACCTCTGCCGCTGACCGGCACACATGTGTCCGAGCACCGCTGCTGGCCCTCTGACATTGACCTGTGGATGGAGCTTAACAACGGCCGCACCCTGACGCTGTTTGATTTGGGGCGCATTCCGCTGGCCAGCCGCATCGGGTTGGTCCCTGTCCTGCGCAAAAACAAATGGAGCATGACGATGGCCGGGGCCACGGTGCGCTATCGCCGGCGTATCCGGACTTTTGAGAAAATCGAAATGCGCAGCCGGACGGCCTATTGGGACGAACGCTTTGTCTACATTGAGCAATCCATGTGGAAGCAGAACGGCGAATGCGCCAACCACGCGCTCTATCGTGCGGCGATCACCAACCGCCAAGGCATTGTGCCGCCGGCAGAGGTGATGGAGGCTCTGGGCCGTGACGAAAGCTCCCCGCCAGCTCCGGAATGGATCAAAGCCTGGATTGATGCCGAAGCAACACGGCCCTGGCCGCCCATGCAGGAATAACTTGCTATGGTTGATCCTTCCTGTCTAATTGAAGCTAAAGTCCGGGGGGATGCGGATGAACAAGACGGCAACAAAAAAGCGCATCTGGGGTTGGTTCTTTTTTGATTGGGCAAGCCAGCCTTACAACACCCTTCTGATCACATTTATCTTTGCTCCCTACATCAAAGACCTGATTGGCGACGGCGCAGAAGCGCAGGCTGCCTGGGGATTTGGGATCGCCGCGGCCGGTGTGATCATCGCCGTGCTCGCCCCTGTGCTGGGCGCCTTGTCTGACAGCTCTGGCAACCGACTGCGTTGGATATGGCTGTTCTCGGTGATGTATGTGGTTGGCGCCTTTGGCCTTTGGTGGGCTGCGCCGGACAACTTCAACCTGCTGTGGACCCTGACCCTCTTTGCCATCGGCATGATCGGGATGGAGTTCGCCACGATCTTCACCAACTCGATGCTGCCGGATCTGGGCACCAAAGAGGAAATCGGACGTATCTCCGGCAACGGTTGGGCCTTTGGCTATCTCGGCGGTCTGGTCGGGCTGGTGGTCATGCTCACGCTGTTTGCCGAAAACGCGGAAACAGGTAAAACGCTGATCGGGAAAGATCCGCTCTTCGGGCTGGATGCGGAGCAGCGCGAGGGCACACGGTTTGTCGGCCCGCTTACCGCGATCTGGTATGCGGTCTTCATGATCCCCTTCTTCCTGTGGGTGCGTGATCCGCGCCCCACCAAAGCGCCCAAAGGCGCTGTGGGCAAAGCGCTCACCGATGTGTGGGGGACAATCCGCAACCTGCCGCAAACCCCTTCTTTGTTTGCCTATCTCGGCAGCTCCATGTTCTATCGCGACGCGCTGAACGGCATGTATACCTTCGGCGGCATCTATGCGGCAGGGGTGCTGCAGTGGTCCGTGGTGGATGTGGGTATCTTTGGCATTCTGGCGATCATCGCAGGCGCAGTCTTTGCCTGGCTTGGCGGCAAGGCAGACACGAAATTTGGCCCGAAGCCGGTGATCAATATCTGCATTCTGCTGCTCTGTGGGGTGGCGATTTCCATCATCTTTGTATCCCGTGAAAGCGTCTTTGGTATCGCGGTTGGACCGGAGTCCAACCTGCCGGATTACACCTTCTATGTGTTTGGCGCGATCATCGGCGCGGCGGGTGGCGTGATCCAATCCGCGAGCCGCACAATGATGGTACGTCAATCCATTCCGGGACGCACCGCTGAGTCCTTTGGGCTCTACGCTCTGGCGGGTAAAGCCACCTCCTTCATTGCCCCATTTCTCATCGGTGTGATGACCACATTGTCAGACAGCCAACAGATTGGCGTGACCCCGCTGATCGCACTTTTCTTGGTGGGGCTGATCCTGCTACGCTGGGTTGACCCAGAGGGAGATCGCGCACAATGGGGCCACGCCTCTTCATCCTGATTGCCCTGCTTGGCTTGGCCGCCTGTCAGGAAGACACACCAAAATCTTCGGTGGTGCTCTCCACCCAGCAGGAAGTGCCCGTCGCCATGCAGGGGGTTGCCGCCAAACAGCTTTTTGGCGCGAAACCCGAAGGCTCAAAACAAAGCAGCACGCCGTATGGCAGCTACGCCAAAGGCTGTCTGGCCGGCGGTGCCGAGCTGGCGGAGACCGGGCCGACTTGGCAAGCGATGCGGCTTTCGCGGAACCGCAACTGGGGCCATCCGGAAACCATCTCCTATATTCAGGATCTCTCTGCCAAGGCGGCACGTCAGCCGGGCTGGCAGGGGCTCTATATCGGAGACATAAGCCAGCCGCGCGGTGGGCCGATGCTCACTGGGCACCGCAGCCACCAGCTTGGGCTGGACGTCGATATCTGGATGCGCCCGGCAAACAATCTCTCGCTAAGTGCTTCGGATCGGGAGAATATTTCGTCGATCTCCATGCGGCGCGACAATGGGGCTTATGTCAACAGCAGCTGGACAAAACAGCATCATGAGATCCTGAAAGCGGCCGCGAGTGATCCCCGTGTGGCGCGTATTTTTGTCTTCCCCGGTGCCAAAGTGCAGATGTGTGAAGACGAAAAAGGCGACCGGGCTTGGCTGCGCAAGATACGCCCGTGGTGGGGACACCACTATCATTTTCACGTCAGATTGAATTGCCCGGATGGGGCCGCAGGCTGTGTCAATCAGGACCCGCCCCCCGCCGGAGATGGCTGCGCAGATGCCAAAAAATGGGTGCAGGATATTCTGTTCCCACCACCGCCTCCGCCACCGGACCCCAATGCGCCCAAGCCGAAACCTCGCCGTGACCTTCAAATGACAGATCTGCCCCGCCAATGCGTCACCGTCTTGCAATCGCCATAACCGCCTGCCTCGCCGTGTCCGGCGGGCTGGCGCTTTGGGCCGAAGCCTCTAACCCCAAATCTGGCACCGCAGAGCATCTGTCCACCTATCGGTGGCAGATCCAGGCGGGCTGGTTTGGCGGGTTTTCCGGTTTGGAGATTTCAGAGGATGGCACGCAGCTGATCACCATCTCCGACCGCGGCCAGATTGTCAGCGCCGACATCGCACGTGAGAATGATGTGATTGTGAGCCTGTCCAATGTCAAACACGATAAGGTTCTCAACAAAAAGGGAAAATTCTCCCCGCACACCAATCAAAGGGACAGCGAAGGGCTGGCCCGCCTGAAGAACGGAGCGTTGGTGGTGTCCTTTGAAGGGGTGCATCGGGTTGAAGCTTTCACTGCCCCCGGCACGCGGCCCAAATCCTTTCCCACAGAAGCCTGGTTTGAGGACATGGAGGGCAACGCGGGCTTTGAAGCACTTGCGGTCGATCCCGCTGGGCAACTGGTGGTGATGCCCGAAGATGCGCTGGAGAACGACAGGCTGATCCAAGCCTATGTGCTGCAGGGCAAACGGTGGCGCGCGGCGTTTACGCTGAGACGGGATAAACAGTTTCAACCGGTTGGCGCGGATTTTGGACCGGATGGGCGGCTTTATCTGCTGGAACGGGGCTTTAACGGCTTTGGGTTTCGCACCCGTGTGCGCAGTTTTCACGTCGACAAAACCGGCGCCAGTGACGAAAAGATATTGTTTCGCAATGGTATAGGCGGTCACGACAACCTCGAAGGCCTGTCGGTCTGGCGCGATGCTGAGGGGCGTATCAGGCTCACGATGATCTCTGACGACAATTTCCGGCTGATCCAGCGCACAGAACTCGTGGAATATGTGCTTCCTCAATAAAACTTGATCTATCCGCCCCTTAAAGGTAGGTGCCTGTCGTCCCGCGATGCGCGTGGGGCCAAGTCGCCGCTACCTTGTCAAAACGGGCTTAAGCTTATGAACAAGACCTATCTTCCTGGCATTCTTGCCATGGCCGCCATTGTGGTGGCCTCTAACATCCTCGTGCAGTTCCTTTACGGGCAATGGCTGACATGGGGTGCTTTCACATATCCTCTCGCTTTCCTTGTCACCGATGTGATGAACCGGGTGTACGGTGTCGCCGCTGCGCGCCGCGTGGTTCTGGCCGGTTTCATCGTCGGCGTGATCTGCTCCTTCATCGGCACCAAGATCATGCTGGAAGGCGATGGCTTCACCTATCCGGCGGTGACACTGCGCATTGCCATCGGGTCCGGCTTGGCCTTCCTGACCGCGCAACTGCTTGATGTTGCTATCTTTGATCGTCTGCGTGGCGGTGCCTGGTGGCGTGCGCCGCTGGCCTCCACGCTGATCGGCTCCTCACTGGATACCGCGATTTTCTTCACCGTTGCCTTCAGCGGCGCACTCACCTTTGTTGAACCCGGCAACGACGTCAGCTGGGCCGGTGAAATGCTGCCCCTGCTGGGTGTCGGCCCGATCGCGCCTCTGTGGGTGAGCCTTGGCTTTGCCGATTGGATGGTCAAACTTTCGCTTGCTTTGCTCGCACTTGTGCCATTCCGCATCATCGTGGGGTCTTTGACAGCACGCACCACATGATTTTGTTTGACATATCTCCAACCTATGGCAGGCTGGAGATACGCGAAACAATCTGAAAGGAGGTGCCCATTGTCTAGAGAAGCTATGGAGAACGGAGTCGGAACAGTTTGGAAGGAGTGCAGCTGAGGCAGCCCTTGGCTGACATAATGTCCGAATTGGTGTGGACCTAACCGGCGCACCTCCAATCATCTCGAAGGGCTGTTTCCAACGCGGGAAACAGCCCTTTTTGTTTCTGCGTTAACCTATTTTATGGGCAAAAATCACACGTCGGTATCGCGTCGGTATCCCCACTGTATTGCGTCGGTGGAATTTTTGAGCGCATAGAAAACCGCATGTCTTAACCCATCGGTCGCGCAACACGGGGAGCGCCATGCTGAGAATCAGCGATGAGATCACAATTGAGGATTGGGAGCTGACCGAACAGTTCATGCGCGCCAGCGGCCCGGGCGGGCAGAATGTGAACAAAGTGGCGACCGCTGTGGAGCTGCGCTTTGAGGCGGCACGCTCTCCCGGGCTGACCGCGCCAATCAAGGCCCGGCTGAAACGGCTGGCGGGCCGGCGCTGGACCAAAGACGGCGCGCTGGTGATCCAATGTGACGAGACCCGCAGCCAGGCCCGCAATCGGGAGATCGCGCGCGAGCGCCTTGCCGAATTGATCCGCAAAGCGCTGGTCGCCCCCAAACGCCGGATCAAGACCAAGCCGACCTACGGCAGCCAACAGCGGCGACTGAAGGCCAAGAAAGAGCGCGGTGAAGTCAAATCCATGCGCGGCAAGGTACGTGGCGAGGATTAGATACCGCCGCAGCTTAGAGCAATCTTAGCTTTCACCGCTTCCAAACAGGCCGCTTTGCCATGCACGGCCCATGATGGCGTCAAGCTCAGATGAGCGCGGCAAACGCTGGCCACCAATGGGCGCGAGTGTGACCTCTCCGAGATAGAGACGGTCTTCCATCAGATAAAAATCGATCCGCGCATATTCGAACTTGCGCGCCATGCTCTCTGCCACAGCGACCGCAGTTTCAAACATCGGAGGCTTGTCGATGGGCGCGCCGGTGCGAAAGAACAGCTCTTCGTTGATGAAGTTGAAATCGCGATCAAAAATCAATTGCCGATGGGCCCCGCTGCGGTCCAGATCGAGCTGCACCGCCACCACACGTCCGCCGCCGGTGTGAAATTTCCAATCGCTCAGCGACGCGGAGGGATCGGGCGCATAATCCGGTTCGATCAGATTTTGCGGACGGATCAACCCATACCACCATTCACCTGCACGCTCCCCATGGGCAAGGGTCAACCAGCCTTCGGAGTATTTCTCCAGCTTGGCGCGCTTTTCTTCAGAAATGGGCCATTGGAAACTGAGATTGGTGCCCGAGCCGCAATTGGATTTTGCAAAATACCGCCCCTCCGGCAAATCAAGCGACTGCAGAAGCTCCAGCGTGATGGGTTCATGCCCGACCCAGACAGGCGGGATGGTCTGCGCAACCTCGGAAAACTCTTCAGGAATAAACTCCCCGCAGCCCAGCTTGTCTGCGGGAGAGGGCATGGGGATCGGAGCGAAGAACTTGCTGAGCACCAGCTTCTCGTAAAACGTGCTGGGCGCTTCATAATTGGGCAGTTCCCCGCGCGAAGTGAACATGATCTGAGCCGCACGGGACAGTTTTTGCTGCACCGTGGAGGTTGGCAGAACGTCGATCCCTCTTAAGGTGCCCGCAGGGGCCGGGCGGGCCGCGCCAAACAGATTTTCCGCAAAAGCTTTGGCGATAAAACTGCGCGTCAGTCTGCGTGACTTGCGTTTGATGTGGTTAGCTACTGCCATCGGGCTCAATTTCATTGTTATTTGCCAGAAAGATACAGGCTGCCAAAGCGTAAGCAAGCGCCGCTTGCCGATGCACGGGATTGTGCGTAGCAGCACCTCTTGGGAGCTCCGGAATTCGCGGGGAAAAATGACCTATTATCCACACTTAAAACTGGTTCCCCCTTTTGAAATTGCGCTTTAGGGTCGCGCCAAACAGGAGAGCGACATGACCACTATCTATGAGCGCCGCGCGCGGCTTTTGGGGCCGCATATGACCACCTTTTACAAAGAGCCCGTGCATGTGGCCCGTGGCGAAGGTGTGTTTCTCTGGGATACGGACGGGCGTCAGTATCTGGATTGCTACAACAATGTGCCGCATGTGGGCCATTGCCACCCCAAGGTGGTTGAGGCGATTGCTTCACAGGCGGCGGTGCTGAACACCCACACACGCTATGTGCATGACGGGATTGTGGAATATGGCGAGGCGCTGACCGCGAAGTTTGACCATGATCTGGACAGTATGGTGATGGTCTGTTCCGGCTCTGAGGCCAATGACGTGGCACTGCGCATGGCGCAGGCGATGACCGGCAAGACCGGGGTGATCACCACCGACAACACCTATCACGGCAACACCGCGGCGGTGAGCCAGCTCAACACCTCCAAAGTGCCGATTGGCGGCTTTCAGGCGCATGTGCAGCGCGCCCCGGCACCGGACAATATGATGCCCCCCGGCGGCACCCGCGACGGACAGGCGGCGGCCTTTGCCGAAGGGGTGAAACAGGCGATTGCCACATTGGAAGAGAACGGCCACGGGGTCTCGGCGCTGATCGTCTGCCCCTACTTTGCCAATGAAGGCTTCCCGACACTGGACGCAGGCTTTCTGGATGAGGCCATCGCGCTGGTGCGTGCGGCGGGCGGGATCATCATTGCCGATGAGGTGCAGCCGGGCTTTGGCCGAATTGGCAGCCATTGGTGGGGCCATCAGAAGCTGAATTTCGCGCCTGACATCGTGACGCTGGGCAAACCGATGGGCAACGGCCATCCGGTGGCGGCGGTGATCACACGGCCGGAAATCCTCACCTGTTTTCAGGAAGGCTTCAAATATTTCAACACCTTTGGCGGCAACCCGGTGAGCGCGGCAGCGGCGATGGCGGTGCTGAATGTGATTGAGGATGAACAGCTGGTGGAGAACGCCAAAGAAGTGGGCGCCTATGCGCTTGGCCTGCTGAACGAGCTGCAAAAGCGTCATGATGTGATTGCCGATGTGCGCGGCTCGGGTTTGTTCTTTGGGGCCGAGCTGTGGCGGGATGGCAAGCCTGCGACTGCGCTCTGTGATGCGGTGGTGGAAGAGATGCGCCACACTGGCGTGCTGCTGCACACCGAGGGGCGGTTTGACAACACGCTGAAGATCCGCCCGCCCTGTGTGTTCACCAAGGAGAACGCCGATCAATTGGCGGAGGTGATGGATGCAGCGCTGGAGAAAGTGGCATGACCGAAGCAGAGGCACTGAAGGCAGCACAGGACGCGCTGAAGGCTTGGGGTGTCACCGCGACGCCGCGGCTGATCAAGAACCGCGAGAATATCGTGCTGGAGTCCGAGGGCCCAGAGGGGCAGCGCGCGGCATTGCGCCTGCATCGGCCCGGCTATCAGAGCGATGATGCGATCCGCTCGGAACTCTGGTGGTCTGAGGCGCTGGTGGCGGCGGGCATGACCGTGCCGCAGCCGATCCGCACATTGGACGGTGAGGTGCTGGCGACAGGTGGCGCGCGGGTGGCCTCGCTGGTGACTTGGCTGGACGGCGAGCCGCTGGGCGAAGGAGGCGTGCCGCTGGCCATGCCTCCTGCCGAGCAGGAAGCCCTGCATGAAGCGCTGGGGGCAGAATTGGCCCGGCTGCATATGGTCAGTGACGACATGACCCGCCCGGAGGCCTTTGAGCGCGCGACGATGGATCTCGAAGCGCTGCTGGGGTCGGATCCGGCCTGGGGGCGGTATTGGGAGAACCCAAGCCTGACGGAAGCGGAATCTGCAGAGCTGCGCGCGGCGGGCGCAGAGCTGCGTGAGGTGATTGCCAAGCACGCCGAACAGGGCGGGGATTTTGGCCTGATCCATGCGGATGCGCTGCGGGAGAATGTGCTGCAACAGGGCGATCAGGTGCGGCTGATTGATTTTGACGACGGTGTGTTTGGCTTTCGCATGTATGAGCTGGGTGTGCAGATGTCGCAGAACTGGGATCAACCCAACCGCGAGGAACTGGGCGCGGCGCTGTTGCGGGGCTATGCCACCGTGCGGGCACTGCCGGAGCGGGCAGAAGACCTGCTGGAGGCCTTCACATTGATGCGCGGGCTGGCCAGCTGTGGCTGGACCAACGGGCGGTATGCGGATGATGATCCGGCGGTGCGGGGCTATGCAGAACGCGCGCTGGAGATGGCGCGTCGGTGGCGGGGCTGAGCCTAAACAATCACGTCCATCTTATCCTGCTCCCCAACACTGAAGACGCGCTTGTAGCGGTCGATCTCTGCCTGTGGCCCCATCGCTTTGTTGGGGTTGTCAGAGAGTTTGACCGTGGGGCGGCCGTCTGCCTTGATGGCTTTGCAGACCAGTGAGAAGGGCGCGAGGCCGTCATCCGGGGTGAGGCCGCGGAAGTCGTTGGTGAGCAGGGTGCCCCAGCCAAAGGAAACACGCGCACGGCCGGCAAACTGGTTGTGCAGCTCGACAATCTTGTCGGTGTCCAGACCATCGGAGAAAATGATGAGCTTCTTGGTGGGGTCTTCGCCGCGCTCTTTCCACCAGCGGATCGCGGTTTCCGCGCCGGAAGCCGGATCGCCGCTGTCGATGCGGATGCCGGTCCAGCCTGCGAGCCAATCGGGCGCACGCTTCAGGAAGCCTTCGGTGCCATAGGTGTCTGGCAGGATGATGCGCAGGTTGCCGTCGTGCTCCTCATGCCAGTCTTCCAGCACCTGATAAGGCGCATGGGCCAGCTCTGCGTCGGAGTTGGCCAGCGCGGAGAAGACCATAGGCATTTCATGGGCGTTGGTGCCGATGGCCTCCAGATCGCGTTTCATGGCGATCAGGCAGTTGGAGGTGCCGATGAATTTGTCGCCCAGCCCCTCGCCCATGGCCTGCACGCACCAATCCTGCCAGAGGTAGGAGTGTCGGCGGCGGGTGCCAAAATCTGCGATGCGCAGATCAGGCAAGGTGCGCAGCTGTTCAATCTTTTCCCAGAGCTTGGTCATGGCGCGGGCATAGAGCACCTGCACCTCAAATTTGCGCATGTCATTCAGCGCGGCACGGCCGCGCAGCTCCATCAGCACCGCAAGGGCGGGGATTTCCCAGAGCATGACCTCATGCCATTTGCCCTCAAAGGTCAGCTCATATTGGCCGTCGCGCTTCTCCAGATGGTAATCCGGCAGGCGCATGTTCTCAAACCACTCCATGAAATCGGGGCGGAACATCTGGCGTTTGCCGTAGAAGGTGTTACCGCGCAGGAAGGTGCTTTCTCCGCGGGAGAGCGACAGCGACTGGATGTGATCGAGCTGTTCGCGCAGCTCCCCTTCGTCGATGAGGTCGGCAAGCCGCACTTTGGAGGAGCGGTTGATCAGGCTGAAGGTGACATGGGCATCAGGGCGATTGCGGAAAATCGACTGACACATCAGCAACTTGTAAAAGTCGTTGTCGATCAGAGACCGCACAATCGGGTCGATCTTCCATTTGTGGTTCCAGACGCGCGTAGCGATATCGACCATCTTTGCCGGCCCTCAAAGTCACTGATAACGCTGTTGATAACGAGAATTGCGAGGCGCTCCAAGCCCATAAGCGTTTGAGGCTTGGGGCGCGGGGTTGGGGAGAGCACTGGGCAGGTCTCTGGGCGGGACTAGGCGTCCAGTGGCTGAGAGCCGCGCGCCCGCAGGATATTGGCGAGTGTGTCCAACAACTCGGCCCGGCGCAGAGGCTTGCTCAGGAAGTCATCCATACCCGCCTCAATGCAGGCCGCGCGGTCGCTACTGTAAGCGTTGGCAGTGATGGCCACGATCTTGGGCTGTGTGATGCTGAGACGGCGGATTTCACGGGTGGCGTCGAGACCATCCATCACCGGCATGGACATGTCCATCAGCACGATGTCAGGCTCCTCTGAAATGACTTGCACAACCGCCTCAGAGCCGTCCCCCGCCACGTAGAGACGCAGGGGCAGGTCTTTCAGCATCTTCTTGATCAGCAGCTGATTGGTGCGATTGTCCTCTGCCAGAAGGACTTTCACCCCCTCAAACAGGCTCTTATCAAGGCCCGATTTGGCCGGATCCTGTATGATGTCAGGGGCACGTGCCGAGGGGATGGCCACATTGATGGTGAAACAGGAGCCAACGCCCAGCGTGCTGGTGGCGGTCACATCCCCGCCCATCATGCGCGCGAGTTGCCGAGAAATCGCCAGGCCAAGACCGGTGCCACCAAATTGGCGGGTGGTATCCTTGTCGGCCTGCTCAAACTGTTCAAACACATGCGGGAGCCGGTTGGTCGAAATGCCGATGCCTGTGTCCGTGACCTGAATGGTCAGGCCATCGCCCCCTTCACTTTGCGCCACTTCGACACTGACACTGCCAAATTCGGTGAATTTGATGGCGTTGCCGATAACGTTCAGCAAGATCTGGCGCAGACGCCCGTGATCACCCCACAAAAACTGGCGCAGGTCGTCCTGTATGTGGACATTGAGTGCCAGATTT
Organism: Shimia sp. R9_1; assembly: GCF_017743775.1. Classification (NCBI taxonomy): domain Bacteria; kingdom Pseudomonadati; phylum Pseudomonadota; class Alphaproteobacteria; order Rhodobacterales; family Roseobacteraceae; genus Shimia; species Shimia sp. R9_1. The sequence goes on from NZ_JAGHRN010000002.1 coordinate 103,989, forward strand.
CGGGCATCGGCCTGCGGCTGTAGCAGGTTCACAATATCCTGAATGAGCGCCTTCAGATCAAAGCGGGACGGGTTGATGGCCATGCTACCGCTTTGCAGTTTTGAGTAGTCCAGAATGTCGTTGATGATTGTAAGTAGCGCCTCAGAGGAATGGCGGATGGTCTGCACGTAGAGTGCCTGCTCCGGCTCCAGATTCGCATCAGACAGCAGATCCGCCATGCCAATGATGCCATTCATCGGCGTGCGGATTTCATGGCTCATATTGGCGAGGAAGATGGTTTTGGCCTGCTCTCCGATTTCTGCGGCGCGTTTGGCCTCCGCCAACTCTCGTTCATTCTGTTTCTGCAGCGTGATGTCGCGCTCAATGGAGACGCAGATTTCCAGCTCGCCTTTTTCGTCAAACACCGGGGCCACATTGCTTTCAACCCAATATGCCTCTCCGGATTTGGTGTAGTTCATATTGACTTTGCGGGCGGTCCGGCCAGCCATAATGCTCTCGCGCAAGCTGGCCTCCGCCTCGGGATCAGAGGCCGGGCCGTATTGGAACTCCGAAGGCCGCCGCCCCAACACCTCTTCCAAAGCGTAGCCCGAGCGCTTGGTGAAGGCAGGGTTGGCCCAGAGGATGCAGGCGTCTTTATCCAGCATCAAAACACCTTCGGCGGCGTTTTCCGGGATGGAGAGAAGACGCCGTGTTTCCCGCTGTTGCGCCAGCAAAGAGGCGTTGGCCTTGGCAAGCGCCAGCGCCTGTTGGATCTGCTGGCGTTTTTGCTGCAAATCGCCAAAGCGGACCTTGGTGACATAGTTCACAAAGGGCAGCATCGCATATGCCACCAGCAGTGTGGCGCAGATATTGATAAGGAGCGGCACGCCCTCCTGTCGCCCAGTGTAAATGTCGCTGAGAAACAGCAGCACAATGGCAAGGCCAAAGACCACAATACGTACCGTCGCTGCAGCGCGGTGGTAAGAATACGCCATGATCGCGTTGATAGACGCCGCAATGAGATAGCTGAGGCAGAGCAACAGCCCGACTTCGCCCGGCAGGGATGTCCACATCACGGAAACAAAAACCGCGAGACCCGCCGCCTGAGCAAAGGCGCTGAGAGTGGACAGGCGTTCGATGCGCTGGATCGACACCCCGGCTTTCAGACGTGCCTTGATTTTGCGTAGAATCAGCAGGTCGATCGCATCTCCGACAAGTGCGGCGGCGAGTGCTGTGAGACCCAGTTGGAGAGATGCAGCCGCCATGATCAAGGTTGCACCAAGAACCTCGACCACCAGCCGGCTGGTCGCGTAGCGGCGTCGGCCGCGCGCATAGCGCTGCAATCTACCAGACCGAGTGTTTTTCCGGTCAAATGCTGCGAGCGCCTGCCTCAGTTCCAATATACCCGCTGACATACGCTTACTCCCAAAGGCAACGTATTATGCGTGGCGGTAAAAGGTTAATAAATTTCAAATCGTTAATGCTATATAAGAGACACACCAATAGATTGTAGTGTATTCCGAGCGGAGGCTAAAGATCCATCTAAATCAATGCCGCGACAAAGTGCCTCTTCCACCGTGACATCAAAGCCCAACCGCGCGGCATCCTGTGCCGAAAAATTCACACAGAAATCCGTGGCCAGCCCCACCAGTGTCAGCGCGGTGATCCCGCGGGTGCGCAGGTAGCCTTCAAGCCCGGTTGGGGTGGTCTGGTCGTTTTCAAAAAAGGCGGAATAGCTGTCGATGGCTGGGTTCATGCCTTTGCGGATGATCAGATCGGCCCGATCCACATCCAGCCTGTTATGAAACGCCGCGCCCGCGCTGCCCTGCACGCAGTGATCCGGCCACAGCACCTGCGGGCCATAGGGCATCTCAACCAGATCATAAGGCGCTTTGCCTGCGTGGCTGCTGGCAAAGGAGGAATGGCCTGCGGGATGCCAATCCTGTGTCAGCACCACCGTGTCAAAGGCGGCCATCCGTGCGTTGATGCCTGCCACGATCAGGTCACCTTCGGGCACCGCCAATGCGCCGCCGGGGCAAAAGTCGTTCTGGACATCGATCACGATCAGGGCGCTGGACATGGCTCTCTCCTCTGGTTTGCGCGCAATCTGACGAAGCCTGCACGTAAGGTCAATGAAAGCGCGGCGTCAGAGGGAATCAGAGAGCCTCAGCAGGGATGTGTGAAACGCCGGTGGGCCGCTGGCGCGCTTATTCGGCGGCCAGATCCTGCTCCGGTGCCGCGCCGATCTCGGAGATCTCTGCAATGACACTCCGCAGCCGTGTGCGGAAGCTGTCGAACTCCGGCAGCGGCTCGATCCGCGCCTCATCCATATAGAGCGCGCGGTCAATCTCGACCTGAATAGCGTGCTGGCGGCGGTGCGGGCGGCCGTATTGCTGGGTCACATAGGCGCCGGCAAAAGGCGTGTTGCGCGACACGGTGAAACCCGCGCGCACAAAGGCGGCCTCGATCCGGTCCACGATCTCCACATCCGCAGCCGCGCCAAAGCGATCGCCAAGCACGATCTCGGGCGCATTACCGCTGCGGCGGGCGGCTCCGGCGACGGCCTCATGGGGCATGGAGTGGCAATCAATGAGAATCGCTTCGCCAAATTGATTGTGCGCGGCGGCGAGGAGACTCGTAAGCGCGCGGTGATAGGGCCGCCAGTAGTGCTCCACCCGGTGATCGGCCTCGGTCCGGCTCATTTTCCCGTGATAGATCGCCCGCCCATTGGCCACCACGCGGGGAATCACCCCAAGTCCGGAGGCGACTCGCGGATTGTGGCCCACCTTGCGCACGCCTTGGATCAGCGCAGGATCAAGTTCTTCGGCCGCGCGGTTGAGATCCAGCAATGCGCGGGGGGCATTGGCCACCAGAAACGGCGCGCCAAAGCACGGGGCATCCGCAAACAGCTGATCCACAAAGGCATCCTCTGAAGAGCGAATCGTATGCGCGTTGAGCAGGGAACGCTGGATAAACCACTCAGGATAGTCATTGCCGCTGTGCGGAGAGGCAAAAACCACCGATGTCCGGCATGATTCAGGGGCAAAAATGTGATAAGCCTGCGTTTGCATCGTCTCTCCTGTTCCAACAAATTATAGACGCAAAAATTACTGTGCCAAAAGCCCTTGATCCCCCCCGCGACTCCTTTTATAGAAGCCGCCACCGGCGCGGATTTCCGCGCCCCTTTCATTAGGGGTCAGGACGTATACGTCGGTAAAGGGCGATTAGCTCAGCGGTAGAGCACTTCGTTGACATCGAAGGGGTCACTGGTTCGATCCCAGTATCGCCCACCATGAATTCATCGCCTCTCTGAGGAGAGGTCCCGTAACCCCAGGCGCAATGCAGCGCCGCGAAATGAGGAGAAGACCCATGAAGGTCAAGAACTCGCTCCGCTCGCTCAAGAACCGGCACCGTGATTGCCGCGTTGTGCGCCGCAAGGGCCGCGTTTACGTGATCAACAAGACCCAGCGTCGCTTCAAAGCACGTCAGGGCTAAGTCGCAGGACTTGCATCACAGAGTTGAAGAAGCCGCCTTTTTGGGCGGCTTTTTTGTGTTTGGGGTTCGGGTACTCGCTGAGGGATCAGCAGAAGGGCTCTGCCCTCGTCCCAAGCAAGTTGGGACTTCACCCGGGATACTTTGAGAATGAGAAGATATTGGCAGGATGGCAGACGACTGCCCTCTGGCAACGGTTGGCGGACAGCCGCGCCACCTATTGTCTGACATTCTGCTTGACTGCGGCGCGCTGTGGGGCGTCTTTTTCCCAAAAGGCGCAGGCGCCGGGTTTTTAAGGCGGGGAATAGAAATTGGCCAAAGACAGTGTTCAGACCGATGTGCTGGTGATTGGGGGCGGAACGGCGGGCTTCGGGGCCGCGATTGCGGCGGCACGGCAGGGGCTTGCGGTGACGCTTCTGGAGGCGACCTATAAGGTGGGCGGCGTGATGGCCTTTTGCCCCGGCATGCCCTGGGGTGGGGCCTACCCGATGGACCGCATCATTGGCGGGCTGATCGAGGAGCTGACCGACCGGCTGGCCGCAATGGATCCGCCTGCCGCGGAAAAACGCGCCTGCACGCTGGAGAATTTCGGGCCTGAGATCATCTATGACCACGACGTGGCCACCCTGACCATGTTCGAGATGCTGGAAGAGGCCGCTGTGCAGGTCCGGCTGGGGGCGATGGCCATCGCGCCGGAGATGGCGGGCCACAGCATTTCCGCCGTGCAGTGTTGTGACCGGCACGGGCCGTTCACGGTGAAACCCAAGATCGTCATTGATTGTTCGGGAGATGGCGACATTTCCGCCAAGGCGGGGGTGCCTTACGCCTTGGGCGATGCTTCAGGCAATATGATGGCGGTGACCATATCGTTTTTCATGATGGGGGTGGACTGGGACCGCGCCTTTGCCGATCCCGATCCCTATTTTCAGGCGTATGCGGCCAAAGGCATTGCCGAGGGGCGGCTGCACGCGGATCTGGCGCAGCTTTACCTGATGCGCGGGTTTCATCCAGGGACGGTGTTTTGCAATTCGGTGCATGTGCGGGGCGTGGACGGCACGGATCCCGTGGCGGTGGCTGCCGCGACTCAGGAAGGGCGCAGACGGTGCCATCAGCTGGCGCAGTTCCTGCAAAGCGATGTGCCCGGATTTGCTGGGGCGCATATGGCAATGCTGTCGCCGACGGTCGGGGTGCGCGAGACCCGCAAGCTGCAAGGGGTTTACCGGTTGACCGGCGCGGATCTGGCCCGCGCCACCAAGTTTGCCGATGGCATTGTGGCCTGTGACAACCCGGTGGATGATGTGATGCGCGCCGAAGGGGAGATGACCCATCACGCTGCGCTTGAGGCCGGGCAGTTTTACACCATCCCGTTTCGCGCGCTTTTGCCTGAACGCATTCCCAACCTGATGTTTGCCGGGCGGAATCTGTCGGCGGATCCGGTGGCCTTTGCCTCGGTGCGCGGCATGCCGCAATGCATGGCCATGGGACAGGCCACCGGCACGGCAGCGGCGCTGGCATTGCACGCCAATGTGCCGGTGCAGGAGGTGCCCCACGCGCAGCTTCTGCAATTGTTGCAGGAGCAGGGGCTTAACCGGCTGGGGACAGCGGAGCTGGCTGCGGAGTGAGGGGGTGAAGCGGGGGTTTTGGGGGCGCTGCCCCTGCCACCGCAAGCGGTGGCTTCCCCGGGATATTTTGGGAATGAGAAGCTTGGGGGGGCTTGGCTTGGTACGCGAGAGGGCTCCGGGCCTTCCATGATCTGCTGCGGGCGAATGGGAAGCAGACTTAGGGTTTTGGGGCTTTCACACGAGTGGCGGGATACCGTTGGCAGTCCAAGAGCGGATCAGCGCTGCTGCTTTGTCGCCAACCACATGTCCGACCGGCCTTGAGGCCAGATCGCTCAGAGCAATCATATCCAGAACCCGTGCCTGCTGTTGCCATTCCTCGGTGGTCAGAGGGGCGGCATCCTCAAAGGCTTTGACAAAAGAACGCAGGAAACCTTTGGGATATTCCGAGGCAAACCGGCAGAAATTACCAACATCGGCAAATGGGCAGCCTGAATGGGCAAATTCCCAGTCAATGAAAGCTTTGAGCTTCCAGCCCCCGTCGACGCGGTCCACGATGATATTCTTCGGGTTCATATCCGAGTGCACCAAGCGGCTGATCTGGTTCAGAGGGGTCAATATCTCGAAGTTTTGTGCGCACTGCGCCTTCCATCTCTCTGTCTCAGAAGAGGTGAAACGCCCTGACTTGCTGAGCCATTCTGCACAAAGCGGTGCCAGTTGATGCGCTTGTGGAAGGGTTTTGCCTACCGACAGATCGCCGTCTGTGAAAAACCCGGAACGGTCAAACTCAACGGTCCCAATCGCGGCAGCGGATTGGCCAAGCTGGGCGGCCAGCGCTTCGCCTTCACCCGCAGCGATGCCCGCGCGGAGAAGCTCTTCCAAGGTCTGGCCTTCGACGAACTCAGAAACCAAAAACCCAGCGCCACAGGCAATGACCTCCGGAACAGGGACAACGGTTTTTGACCGGCTTAGAATCGCGGCTTCAATGTGGGAGTGGGCGCCTCCGAAGCGCAGGACGACGCGCCTGTTGTCTGCACAGGTGACCAGCCAGGTCTCCCGAGAGTGTCCGCCTGAGAGCGCCTGTGCCGAGGCGACCGAGATGTCCATATCAGACATAATGGCCGCTATTCTTGAAAGGTCAGTCATACCTGTTGATGCCCTTTTTCAGGTGCGATGGGTAGGTGGGGCCAGCGCTTGAACCAGCGCAACCAAGGGCGACCTCAGCCTAAACATGCCTGGCGCGAAGCCATCACAGCGACTCTAAAACAAAAAACGCCGCCAACTTTCGTTGACGGCGTCTTTCTTATCTTGCTCAGGTCAGGCCTTAGAGGTCCAGTTTTTTGCCTTTGACCGGCGCCCAGAGCTTTTTGTTGGTCAGGTAGAGCAATGTGCTCAGAACCACCAGGAACAGAACCCCGGTCAGACCGGCTTGCTTGCGGGCCATCATCTTGGGTTCTGCGGCCCACATCAGGAAGGCGGAGACGTCTTCGGCTTCGTGGTGCAGGGAGTTGGAGTGGCCGTCGGCATACTCAACATCCTCACCGTAAAGCGGCGGCGCCATGGCGATCCATCCACCCGGGAAGGCGGTGTTCTCATAGAAGGTGGTGCCCGCTTCCTCTTTTTCCTCACCGGTGTAACCGGTCAGGATCGAGGCGATATATTCCGGGCCACCCATGCCTTTGACCAGCTGGTTGATCCCGGTGCCGTAAGGGCCGTGGAAACCGGCGCGGGCCTTGGCCATCAGGCTGAGGTCCGGTGCGCTTTCCAGACCACTTTCAGGGAAGTAGTCGGTTGGTTTGCGTGGGCGGTCGTCATCCAGCTCAGGGTCATAGATGTCAAACTGCGCCGCGTAAGCGCGCACCTGATCTTCGGGCAGGTGCGGGCCGCCCTCGTCTGCGAGCGTGCGCAGGGGCACGTAGCGCATCCCGTGGCAGGCCGAGCAGACCTCGGTGTAGACCTGAAGGCCGCGCTGCAGCTGGTTCTGGTCAAATTTGCCGAACGGGCCTTCGAAGGAGAAGTCCACATCGTGAATGTGGCCCGCGCCGCCTGCGGCCATGGCACCACCTGCTGACAGGGACAGTGCCGCGAATGCGATAATGCTAAGCTTCTTAAGCATGGCTGTTGTCCTTATTACTCGGCAGGCTTGATGTCATAATGGGCGTTGAAGTCTTCCTCGATGGTCGCCGGCGGAGTTGTCGGCTTCTCGATGATACCCAGAAGCGGCATGATCACGAGGAAGTAGGCAAACCAGTAGGCAGACGCCACCAGAGAGATCCAGTCATAGGGGAACTTGGCTTCCTGAGCACCGACCCACATCAGAACGATGAAGTCGACAACCAGCAGCGCGTACCACCATTTGAACATCGGACGGAAGCGGCCGGAGCGGACACGGGAGGTGTCGAGCCAAGGCAGCAGCGCCATCACGATGATCGCACCAAACATCGCCAGAACACCGAAGAATTTCGCATCGATGATGCCACCGGTGATCCAGTTCACGGCCATCACAACCCAAACGTCGGCGGTGAAGGCACGCAGGATCGCGTAGAACGGCAGGAAGTACCATTCAGGCACGATGTGTGCCGGTGTCGCCAGCGGGTTCGCTTCGATGTAGTTGTCCGGGTGGCCGAGGTAGTTTGGCATGAAGCCAACAACCGCGAAGAAGATGGTGACAACAATTGCCAGACCTACGAGATCTTTGATCACGAAGTAGGGCCAGAATGGCAGCGTGTCTTTCTGGGCTTCTTCTTTGGAGCCGCGACGCACGTCAACACCGGTTGGGTTGTTGTTGCCGGTGGTGTGGAACGCCCAGATGTGGACGATCACCAGAGCAGCAATCACAAACGGCAGCAGATAGTGCAGCGAGAAGAAGCGGTTCAGGGTGGCGTTGTCCACCGCAGGGCCGCCGAGCAGGAAGGTCTGCAGCCCTTCACCCACAAACGGGATCGCGCCAAACAGGCCAGTGATCACGGTCGCACCCCAGAAGGACATCTGACCCCAGGGCAGAACGTAGCCCATGAAGCCGGTGGCCATCATCAACAGGTAGATGATCATGCCGACGATCCATGTGATTTCACGCGGCGCCTTGTAGGAGCCGTAATACATGCCACGGAAGATGTGGATGTAGACCGCAAAGAAGAACAGCGACGCGCCGTTCATGTGGATGTAACGCAGCATATGGCCGCCGTTCACATCGCGCATGATGTGCTCGATGGAGGCAAAGGCCAGATCAACGTGTGGGGTGTAGTGCATCACCAGAACGATGCCGGTGACAATTTGCAGCGCCAGGCAGAAAGCCAGAACGATGCCCCAGATCCACCACCAGTTCAGGTTCTTGGGGGTCGGGATCATGATGGTGTCGTAAATCAGGCCAATCACCGGCAGGCGGCTTTCAACCCATTTTGCGCCCTTAGACTTGGGCTCGTAATGATCGTGTGGAATTCCGGACATGATCGCGTTCCTTATCCTAGAACCAGTTCGCTGCCTTCAAAGCGGGCGAGCGGAACATGCAGGTTTTGGGGGGCCGGACCTTTGCGAATGCGGCCGGAAGTGTCGTAGTGGGAGCCGTGGCATGGGCAGAACCAGCCGCCGAACTCACCCGCGCCGTCGCCCAGAGGCACACAGCCAAGGTGGGTACACACACCCATCATGACGAGCCATTCGCCGGTTTCATCCATCGCGCGGTTTTCATCCGCAGCGTCGGTGCCGGGCTTGTTGGCGTTCTGGCTGGTGGCGTCGATGGTCAGGTCTTCCAGAGCAACCGCACGGGCCGCGTCGATCTCATCCTGCGTACGGCGACGGATAAAGACCGGCTTACCAAGCCACTTCACGGTCAGCTGGGTGCCTGGCTCAATGCCCGAAATATCCACGCGAATCGAGGACAGCGCCCGCACATCCGCGGAGGGGTTCATCTGATTGACCAGTGGCCAGACGGCTGCACCGGCAGTGACTGCGCCTGCGCCAGCGGTGGCGTAGTAGAGAAAGTCTCTGCGGGTGCCTTCGTGATCTTCTGCGTGGGACACGAGGTTCCTCCATTAAGCGACCGCAACAGCGGCCTATAAATACTTTCCGGCCACGGTTGCCCGCAGCCTTTCATGGGCGGTTTTTAACGAAGGTGGTGCAACCCGTCCAGCGCGCAGTCACATCAGGAGGCGCATCGCGGCTCTGTGTCGCGCTTAACAGAAGATTGAGAGTGGCGCGAATGTCGCACATTCTGCTGGAACCTCTTACTTAGGCGCTGTCTGAGCCGCCTCAAGGGGCGGGTGCGAAAATTCTGAAGAATCGCCAAAACCGCTGAAATTCATGGGTTTTGACGCGGTTTCCATGGGTTTTGCGCGGCGAGGACATGCCGCAGCCCTCTGCGCTGCAGGTCGCTCAGAGGCCAAGTCGATTCGCGTTTGACTGGCTCCAATGACGCAAAGCGGCTAGTGCTTGCAGTGTCGCTCACTTCGGAGATCTGCGCCGTGATTAGCCTGAAAGACCTCGAATTTCTCACCTCACTGGCACGTCACGGGCATTTTGCGCGCGCCGCTGAGGAGTGTGGCGTCTCGCAACCGGCCTTCAGCATGCGCATTCGCAAACTGGAAGAGCGGCTCAATGCGGCGATTGTGAAACGGGGCAACCGGTTTCAGGGGTTCACCCCCGAGGGTGAGGCGCTGATGCGGCACGCCCGCAAGATCATGGACGGGATGAAACTGCTGGAAGAGGAGTTCCGCTCCGCCGGGGGCGAGGTCACCGGTCAGCTCTCGCTTGCGGTGATCCCCACCGCCGTGGGATTTGCCGCGCAGGCCGTGGGGCAGTTGCGCGCCGCCCACCCCGCGATCACGGTGCGGCTGCAAACGGCCTCCTCGCTGACCATCCAGCAGGGGCTGGAAAAGCGCGTGTTTGATGCGGGCATCACCTATGGCGAGGGCGTCTCCCCAGAGATGATGCGGGTCGAGCCGCTCTATGAAGAGCGCTATGTTCTGGTGGCACCAAAGGCGCTGGCGCCACGTAAAACCGGCACGGCGACATGGGCGGAGGCGGCGGAATTGCCCCTGAGCCTGCTTGAGCCGAGTATGCAGAACCGGCGCATTCTGGATTTGGTGTTTCGCGACGTGGGTGTGGTGCCCTCTGTGGTGGCGGAGACCGGCGAATTCACTTCTTCACTGCTGATGGCTGCAAACGGTGTGGCGGCCACCGTGATTCCCGAAGGATTGCTGCACAGTCTGGGTGAAATGCAGGACATCGTAGCCCTGCCTCTGGGCGATCCTGCGGTGGAAAAGAACGTCAGTTTGGTCACGCCACACCGGCTTCCGGGGCTGTCTACGGTGGAAGCTTTACGTACCGTCCTCAAGCTGAATTCATGATAAGCAATGCTTATCTAAGGATAAGAAATGCCTGATTGATCATCAGTCTTTGTGATGTCACCCTATGTCGATCTGGTAGGGAGAGCACTATGGTACCGCTGGACGATTCAAAAGGCGTTTGGAAAAAGAAGGGCACCGGCAAATCACGCCGTACGCCCAAAGGCCGTCAGGTGGATGATTCCGCCTTAAACGAAATACAGGCGCTGCTGGGCGACAGGCCACGCCGCCGCGATCTGCTGATCGAATTTCTGCATCTGATTCAGGATAGTTACGGACATCTGTCCGCAGCGCATATCCGTGCGTTGGGCGAAGAGATGCGTCTGGCGCAGTCAGAGATCTATGAGGTGGCGACATTCTATGCGCACTTCGATGTGGTGGCCGAGGATGAGACCCCGCCCCCTGCCCTGACGATTCGCGTGTGTGATTCGCTGTCCTGCGAATTGGCCGGTGCCGAGCAGCTGCGCAAAGCGCTCGAAATCGGCATGGACCCGTCGGAGGTGCGTGTGCTGCGCGCGCCTTGCATGGGCCGCTGTGACACAGCGCCTGTGGTCGAAGTGGGCCACAACCACATTCTGCATGCCACCCATGAAAAGGTGAACGCCGCGATCCATGCCGGGGAAACCCATCCGCAGATCGGCGACTACCAAGGGCTGGCGGAATATAAGGCTGATGGCGGCTATCAGACCCTGCGCGCCCTGCGTGAGAACGGCAATTGGGAAGAGGTGCAGGAGCAGATCAAAGAAGCTGGCCTGCGTGGCCTTGGTGGTGCGGGCTTCCCGTCCGGCACCAAATGGGGCTTTGTGCGCGCCAACCCCGGCCCCCGCTATCTGGCGGTGAACGGGGATGAGGGCGAACCCGGCACCTTCAAGGACCGCCACCATCTTGAGCGCAACCCGCATATGTTCCTTGAGGGCATGCTGATTGCGGCCTGGGCTGTGGAAGCGGCGACCTGCTTTATCTACATGCGCGACGAGAACCCCGGTGTGATCAAGATCCTGAAAAAGGAGATCGCGCATCTGGTGGAAGAAGGCATCGTGGCCGAAGACTACATCGACGTACGTCGCGGCGCGGGTGCCTATATCTGCGGCGAAGAAAGCGCGATGATCGAATCGATCGAAGGCAAGCGTGGCCTGCCGCGTCACCGCCCGCCGTTTGTGGCGCAGGTCGGCATCTTCAACCAGCCAACCCTCGTGCACAATGTGGAGACCCTGTACTGGGTGGCGCGGATTGCCCGTTTTGGCCCACAGGTGCTGAATTCCGTCGAAAAGAACGGCCGCAAGGGTCTGCGCAACTATTCGGTGTCCGGCCGTGTGGCGGAACCGGGTGTGTACCTGCTGCCAGCGGGTTCCACCATTGATGACATCATTGAAGCGGCGGGCGGCATGGCAGAGGGCCATGTCTTCAAAGCCTATCAGCCCGGTGGCCCGTCCTCCGGTCTGCTGCCAGCATCCCTGAATGATGTGCCGCTGGATTTTGACACGCTGCAACCGCTTGGCACCTTCATCGGCTCTGCTGCTGTGGTTGTGCTGTCTGATCAGGACAGCGCCAAAGATGCGGCTCTAAACATGCTCAAATTCTTTGAGGATGAGAGCTGTGGCCAATGTACCCCCTGCCGCACCGGTTGTGAAAAAGCGGTGAAGCTGATGCAGGCGGACAGTTGGGATCAGCCGCTTCTGGAAGATCTGTGTCAGGTGATGGGCGATGCCTCCATCTGTGGTCTTGGGCAGGCGGCCCCCAACCCGATCCGCCTTGTGATGAAACACTTTGGGGAGGAGATCTGAGATGGCTGACGGTGCACAACTGAACATGGTGACCTTCTCTCTGAACGGCAAAGATGTGACCGTGCCGGAAGGCACAACGATCTGGGAAGCCGCCAATGGCGACGGCTTTGTGATCCCGCATCTGTGCCACAAACCGGCCAAGGGCTATCGTCCGGACGGCAACTGCCGCGCCTGTGTGGTGGAAGTGGAAGGCGAGCGCACGCTTGTGGCCTCCTGTATCCGCCCCGCCAGCGACGGCATGGTGGTCCACACCGAAAGCACCCGCGCCAAGAAGGCCCGCGAGATGGTGATCGAGCTTCTGGCTGCGGATCAGCCAGAGGTGAAGCACGACGCCAGCAGCCATTTTGGCGCGATGGCGGCGCAAGTTGGGGTGGAACAGTCTCGATTCCCGGCCAAAGCGCCTGAGGCGGTGCCGCTGCTGGATGCCTCTCACGTGGCGATGAGCGTCAATCTGGATGCCTGCATCCACTGCAACCTCTGTGTGCGGGCCTGCCGCGAGGTTCAGGTGAATGACGTTATTGGCATGAGCGGGCGCGGCGCGTCTTCTCAGATCGTGTTTGACCAGAACGACCCGATGGGCGGCTCAAGCTGTGTGGCCTGTGGCGAATGTGTTCAGGCCTGCCCGACCGGCGCCCTGATGCCAGCCACAATGCTGGATGAAACCGGCGCGGGTGACAGCGCGGACTATGACCGCGAAGTCGAAAGCGTCTGCCCCTATTGCGGTGTTGGCTGCCAGATCAAGTTCAAGGTCAAAGACGACAAGATCAAATATGTCGAAGGCATTGACGGACCGGCCAATGAAAACCGGCTCTGCGTCAAAGGGCGCTTCGGATTTGACTATATTGAGCACCCCCACCGACTGACCAAGCCGCTGATCCGTCGCGACGACGCGCCAGCCAAAGGTCTGAACGTGGATCCGGGCAATCTGATGACCCATTTCCGCGAAGCAAGCTGGGAAGAGGCGCTGGATGCGGCGGCCGGTGGGCTGTCAAAGCTGCGCGCAGAAAAAGGCACGAATGTTGCCGGATTCGGCTCTGCCAAATGCTCCAACGAAGAAGCCTATCTGTTCCAGAAACTGATCCGTCAGGGCTTTGGTCACAACAACGTGGACCACTGCACCCGACTGTGTCACGCCTCCTCGGTGGCAGCACTTCTGGAGAACGTCGGCTCCGGCGCGGTGACGGCCACCTTCAACGAGATCGAAAACGCGGATGTGGCGATCACCATCGGCTGTAACCCGATCGAGAACCACCCGGTTGCGGCGACCTACTTCAAGCAGTTCACCAAACGCGGTGGCAAGCTGATCGTCTGTGACCCGCGCGGCGTGGGGCTTGGGCGCTATGCCTCCCACAAGCTGCAGTTCAAGCCGGGCGCGGATGTCTCCATGCTGAACGCGATCATGCATGTGATCGTGGAAGAAGAGCTTTATGATGAGGCCTATATCTCGCAGTTCACCGAGAACTGGGAAGAGATGAAAGCCCATTTGAAGGACTTCAGCCCGGAAGCGATGGAGCCGATCTGTGGCATCGATCCTGAGCTGCTGCGCGACGCGGCACGCACCTTTGCCAACGGCAAGGCCGGCATGATCTTCTGGGGTATGGGCGTCAGCCAGCACATCCACGGCACCGACAATGCCCGCTGCCTGATCAGCCTTGCGCTGATGACCGGCAATGTGGGCAAGCCGGGCGCCGGTCTGCACCCGCTGCGTGGTCAGAACAACGTGCAGGGCGCCTCTGATGCGGGCCTGATCCCGATGTTCCTGCCGGACTATCAGTCGGTGATGGACGACGGTGTGCGTTCGGCCTTCACCAAGGTCTGGGAAAGCGAGGACTTCTCCAACCAGAAGGGTCTGACCGTGGTTGAGATCATGGATGCAATCCATGAAGGCGACATCAAGGGCATGTATATCCTCGGGGAAAACCCGGCGATGTCTGACCCGGATGTGGATCACGCCCGTGCCGCTCTGGCCAAGCTTGACCATCTGGTGGTGCAGGACATCTTCCTGACCGAGACCGCCAACTATGCCGATGTGATCCTGCCAAGCTCTGCCTGGTATGAGAAATCCGGCACGGTGACCAACACCAACCGTCAGGTCCAGATGGGCCGCCCTGTCACCCCGCCTCCGGGCGAGGCGAAGGAAGACTGGTGGATCGAGGTCGAGCTGGCCAAACGTCTGGGTCTGGACTGGTCTTACACGCACCCCAAAGAGGTGTTTGCCGAGATGAAGCTCAACATGGGCAGCCTCGACAACATCACCTGGGAGCGTCTGGAAGGCCAAGCGGTGACCTACCCGTCGCTGAGCCCGGAAGATCCCGGTCAGGCGATTGTGTTTGGCGATGGCTTCCCGCGCGAAAGCAAGCGTGCGCGCTTCACACCGGCGTCGGTGATTGCACCGGATGACACCCAGAGCGATGAGTATCCGATGGTGCTGATCACAGGGCGTCAGCTGGAGCACTGGCACACCGGGTCGATGACCCGCCGCGCCACCACGCTGGATGCGCTGGAACCGGAGGCGAATTGTTCGCTGCACCCCTCCACCCTGCGCAAGCTGGGCGTGGAGCCGGGTGAATACCTCACGCTGTCCACCCGTCGCGGTTCTGTCACCGTGATGGCGCGGGCCGACCGTGCGGTGGCGCCGGACAACGTGTTCCTGCCCTTTGCTTATGTGGAAGCGGCGGCCAACATCCTGACCAACGCGGCGCTGGACCCCTACGGGAAAATCCCGGAGTTCAAATTCTCCGCCGTGAAAGTCGAGAAAGCCGAAACGCCGACCATCGCGGCAGAGTAAAACTCAGGGCATCGCCCGTCCGCGGGTGGGCGATGCTCCCTTCTGTTCAGCGCGCTTTATGTATCCGCGCTCTGAACCCTTAAAGCGTCGTCCTTAAAATCTGAAAAGCTTGGTCTCCGCCAAAACGCAGGCGGCGAAGCCGACCAGCCCCCGACCCTCCCCACGGGAGGGGGCTTCACCCCCACCCAGGGTCGGGGGCCGGTCTATGTGACCCGTTCCAGTCGTTGCAGATCTGTGGGACGTTGACCTAGAATGTGTCTCTAACATTACAAAATCGCCCGCCCATAGGGGCGGATGGGCGATGCCCGGCGGCGCGCTGCGCCTTTGCTCCGGGCCAAAGCCAGTTCAGTCACAAGGCTCAGTCAGAGGGCATGGTGGCCAGCATGCTCTCGCGCTTGGCAAATTCCGCATACCAGCCCGCAAGCCCGTCACGGCCCTGCCGCCAGTTGCGGTCCCCATGGCGGAAATCCAGATAGCCCAGCGCGCAGCCCACGCCGATCTGGCCCATATCCAGCGGGCCAAAGAGATGGCTCATCCAGCGTTCATTGATGGCATCCAGCGCGCCGGTGACCTTGCCCCATTGCGCCTCAATCCAAGCCTCTGAGACAATCTCCTCCGGGCGCACACGACGCTCATAGACCGCCAGCACCGCCGCATCCAGAATACCATCTGCGGTGGCCTCCAGTGTGAGCACATCCCAAAGGCGCTCCTCTGGGTAGAGATCCGCCCCCGCGCGCGCCACCAAGTAGCGGCAGATCACGCGGCTGTCGTAGATCGCAGGCCCATCGGGGCGCACCAATGCGGGGATCTTGCCCAGCGGGTTGGCCGCAGCGGCCTCATCTGCGGTGGACACAGGCGTGGTTTTGACCCGCACCAGCTCCACATCATCGGTTTGCCCGGTCTCCGCCAGGGTGACATTCACCTTGCGCACAAAGGGAGAGGCCGGGGAATGGATCAGTTGCAACTTGGACATCTCTTACTCCATATCAGGGTCTGCAAAGGGAGATTGCATCAGGGCGGCAAGCTCCCGTGTTTCACTACCAAACCCATGTGCGGCCATCTGCGCGGCGGCGGCGTGGCGCACATCTGTGGGTTTGTTCTGGCCCAGCTTCCAGGTGCCCTGCACATCCTCGATATGCAGCCGGAAAGGCAGGATCATGCGCAGCATGCGCGCGAAGGCATCTGCGTCCATCTTGTCCCGGGTCCAAAGCGGTTTTGGCGCCAGATGGGCCTCAAATTGCGCGGACAGGCGATCGAGCAGATCGGGCAGCGCCTCGCTCGCAAGTGGCTCCAGCCGGCCGGTGAGATGCACCGCCACATAATTCCATGTGGGCACCTGATCCGCCACGCCGTACCAGTCAGGTGAGACATAGCTGTCAGGGCCGGTCACGGCGAGGCGTGCAGGCACCGCAGACTTGGCTGCGCGCACCATGGGATTTGAGCGCACAAGGTGCAGATCAGCGTAGTCGCCCGCCTCGGAAATCAGAAACGGCACATGGGACAGCAGCGGTGCGTCCTCCGCTCCTGAGAGCGCCAGTGTGCCAAAGCCACGCTCGCGCGCAAAGGCGAGGTTTTTCTCGGTTGCCGTGCCGCGAAAGGCTGGGTTGGGGTGCATAAAAACCTCACGTCGTTCGTTGTGCGCGATGTTGCAAAGCTGACCCCATGTTGGCAAGGTGCCATCGTTCTCAGGGCGGGGTGAAATTCCCCACCGGCGGTATGCGGGCACGACCCGTAAGCCCGCGAGCGGCGTCTTTGTTTGGATACATCCACATCCCCAAAAGTGGGAACCGGTTTTGGGATAAGATGTGGAGCCAGAAAAGGCGTGTCAGCAGATCTGGTGAGAGGCCAGAGCCGACGGTTAAAGTCCGGATGAAAGAGAACGTGCGATGGGTGTGGCCGTGGGGCTGCGCCTTATGCGTACGTAATCGCCTTGGGTGACGTGTCTGAACCAAAGGAGATTACGATGACACACACCCGATTTGCCTTCATCAAGGCACAATGGCATGCCGATATCGTCGATCAGGCGCTCAAAGGGTTTTGCGAGCTGATCCCGGACGCCCAAGTGGATGTTTTTGACGTGCCCGGCGCGTTTGAAATGCCCCTGCTGGCGCGCGATCTGGCCGAAAGCGGCCAATATGGCGCAGTGGCCGCCGCCGCGCTGGTGGTGGATGGCGGGATCTACCGCCATGATTTTGTGGCCCAAGCCGTGGTGGATGGCTTGATGCGCGCCGGATTGGACAGCGGCGTGCCCGTGCTGTCCGTGTCGCTCACGCCGCACCATTTCCAGGAAACCGAGCACCATATGGCGATCTACAAAGCGCATTTTGTGGAAAAAGGCCGCGAGGCCGCCCGTGCAGCGCTCGGCATTCTGAAAACCCGCGAGTCGCTTCAGAAAGCCGCCTAAGCGGCTCTTAGCACTCTGACTTTTCAATGTGCCCGCAGAACACCGTGGGCGCATCTCCCGCCTGCCAGACCAGCAGTTTGGGCATGATATTGGCAAAGGCCTCAGACTCCAGAAACCGCGCCAGCCAATCGGCAAGGTTGGGCCCCGCCTCCGCATCAAAACGGGTTTTGTCGATAAAGGCGAACTGGCGCACAAAGGGCAGGATCGCCATATCTGCCAAGCTCGGTTTGTCTCCAAAGAGCCAGCCGTCTCCCAGCTGATCTTCCAAGCTATTCAGAAACTGCATGGCTGCGGCGCGACTCTCCTCGGGATCGGCATCCGCGTAGCGCGTGTGGTATTTCGTGCGGTCCAGTGCACGCTTAAACGGCCCATCCGCCTCTTCAATCAGCGCGAATCCGGCCTCGGGCATGACAAGCCAGTCATCAGGATCATTCTGGCGCAGCGCCCAGAGCATCACATCGAGGCTTTCATCAATCACCTCTGCGCCGTCTTTCAGGCACGGCACAGTGCCGCTGGGCGAGGTTTCAAGAAAGGCCGGCGCCTTGTCGCGCAACAGGATTTCCCGCAGCTCCACAGACACGCCAGAGACCGCCACCGCCAGCCGCGCACGCATGGCGTAGGGGCAGCGCCGGAAAGAATAGAGAATCGGGGCCTCTGACATGGTCTCACGTTTCCTCTTGCCTCAAATATCCCGGGGGTATCGCGCCTGCGCGATGGGGGCTGGCCCCCAGTCTCATGATGCCAGCAGCTGCGTCCCCTGCACACCGGTGATCGCCGCCGTGACAATCGCGCCTTCTTGCTGGGGCGCGTCAAAATGCACCTCGGTGAACTGCTCTGTGCGGCCCATATGGGTGTTTTCCATCAGGATGTGATGGGTTTTGCCAAGCTGTGCGGCGAGATGTTTGGCCACCTGCGCCTCCCCTGCGGCGCGCAGCTCAGCGGCGCGGGCCTTGATGATGGTGCCATTCACCTGACTTGGGATTTTGGCCGCCGGGGTGCCTTCGCGCTTGGAATAGGGGAAGACATGCAGCCATGTGAGGTCACATTCCTCCACGAGCTTCAGCGAATTGGCAAAATGCGCGTCTGATTCTGTGGGGAAACCCGCGATGATATCCGCGCCGAAGGTCATCTCCGGACGCAGCTTTTTGGCCTCTTCGCAGAATCGGATCGCATCATCGCGCAGATGACGCCGTGCCATGCGTTTGAGAATCAGATCATCGCCATGTTGCAGGCTGAGATGCAGATGCGGCATCAGGCGCGGCTCTGTGGCAATCGCCATCATCAGGTTCTCATCCACCTCGATGCTGTCAATCGAACTGATGCGCAGGCGCGGCAGATCCGGCACCAGCTTGAGAATGCGCATCACCAGATCGCCCAGTTTGGGCTGCATCGGCTGATCCGCGCCCCAGCTGGTGAGATCCACACCAGTGAGCACCACCTCGTTAAAGCCTTTGTCCACCAGACGTTTGATCTGATCGACCACCACACCGGCGGGCACAGAGCGCGAATTGCCCCGGCCATAAGGGATGATGCAGAAGGTACAGCGATGGTCACAGCCGTTTTGCACCTGCACATAGGCGCGCGAGCGGGTGCCAAAGCCGTCAATCAGATGGCCCGCGGTTTCGGTGACCGACATGATATCGTCGACCTGCACCTTTTCGGTCTCGCCAATGAAATCGGCAGCCATGCCCTGCCATGTGGCGGGATTCATTTTCTCGGTGTTGCCGATGACCTTGTCGACCTCGCTCATGGCGGCGAAGGTTTCCGGCTCGGTCTGCGCGGCACAGCCGGTGACAATGATCTGCGCGTCGGGATTTTCGCGGCGCAGACGGCGAATCTCCTGTCGGCTTTTGCGCACGGCCTCGGCGGTCACCGCGCAGGTGTTCACAATCACGGCGTTTTCCAGCCCCGCGGACTGCGCCATGTCTTTCATTGCCTCGGATTCGTAGGAATTCAGACGGCACCCAAGGGTGGTGAACTTCGGCGGGGCGGCTGTCATTTGGCGCGCTCCAGAAAAGCTTCGGTGAATTGGCCGGTGAACACATGCTCGGTGGTGCCGGTCATCCAGACGCCGTCCTCGGCCCAGTCAATCCACAGCGTGCCGCCATCCAGATCAATTTGCACCTTGCGGCCGGTGAGACCCCGGCGCGCAGCGGCCACAGCGGTGGCGCAGCTGGAGGAGCCTGAGGCAAGCGTGATTCCCACGCCACGCTCCCAGACCCGCATGCGGATGTGATTCTCCCCCACAATCTGGGCGACCTGAACATTTGTGCGCTCAGGATACAGCGGATGATGCTCATGCGCCGCGCCAAAGGCGGCCAGATCCACCGCGGCGACATCCTCCACAAAGAAGGTGCAATGGGGATTGCCCATGCCGGTGGCGGTTGGCGCACCGTCGATGGGCAGTTCCAGCGTATCCAAGGCCTCAGCGAGGGGAATCTCATCCCAAGTCAGCTGCGGGTGGCCCATATTGACCGAGACAAGCCCCTCGCCTGCTTCGCGGGCAAACAATGTGCCGCGATCTGTGGTGAGGGTCAGCGACTCAGCGCCGGTTTCATCCATCAGATGGCGCGCAATACAGCGCGTGGCGTTGCCACAGGCCGCAGAGGTGGAGGCATCGGCGTTATAAAACGTCAGATGCGCATCTGCATTGCTGCCTGCTGCGCCATGGGTGATCACCGCAAGCTGATCAAAACCCACGCCTTTTTGCCGGTGGGCAATCGCGGTGATCTGGCTGTCGGTCAAATCGAATGTGCGCGCACGTGCATCCACCACGACAAAATCATTGCCGAGACCATGCATTTTCATGAACGTCAGAGGGGTTTGAGCACGTGTATCCATTGCGCGCATATACGCCCGAAACAGATTAGTTTCCAGTCGTGTGATTTTTTTCTACGAATCCGCTTGACCCCCCCCGCGGCTAACTCTAAAAGCCGCCCTCACAGAGTGGGCCGTTAGCTCAGTTGGTAGAGCAACTGACTTTTAATCAGTGGGTCATAGGTTCGAATCCTATACGGCTCACCACTTTAACCGATTGATCGGAAACGAAAAACGGGCAGCGATTTCGCTGTCCGTTTTCGCTATTGAGGGCCTGACCTTTCCGCCCCGACCAACACAGGCGTCTTTTATAGGACTGCGGCAAAGACCGGCGCGTCAGGTGCCGATCGGCACCAGATGATTGTCAAACTGAAGGTGGTGCTGTCTGGCGGCCTCGCCCAGAGTGCCGACCGCGCCGGTGCCGGTGGCAAAAAAGAACCCCTTTGCGCTCGCTCCGATTCCACAGACGTCGTCTTCGGGCTGCGCCTGCAGGAATTGGCCGCTGGCGAGGTCAAACACATGCACCACGCCGCCACGGGGAGAGGTGATCGCCACGGCGCGCCCATCTCCGGAGATCGCCACACTGCCCGCATAGCCATCCAGCGCGCGGTGGAGGCGCTCTGGCGCTTGCAGGAGCGTGATGTCACCGCCGCGCCGGTGCAGGCCCAGAAGCTGCGGTGCGGCCTCCTCAACGCCCTGCCACTGCATGGCAAGCGCCACGGTGCCATCGGTGTGATGGGCAAGGTGCCGGATTGAGTTCTTATGCAGTGCGGGCGGCAGGGAAACCGTTTCGAGAATCGCCCCGGACAGATCGAGATAGCTGAGATTCGGTGCCATGGTCGGCAGGTTCAGCTTGGCGCGCCCCATGTCGGGGTGGGTTTCAATGCCGCCATTGGCGATCACAAGGCTCTGCCCATCAGGCATCAGGCGCATCTCGTGCGGGCCAACACCGCCGGAGGAGACCTCTCCTAAGCGCTGGTAGCCTGCGGCCACATCCCAGATGCCAATCACGCCCAGACCGGCCTCATAGTCGTTCTCTGTGGTGAAGAGCTGCGCGCCATCCGGTGAAAATGCGCCATGGCCGTAGAAATGCCGCCCCTCCGGGGCCTCAAGCCGCGCCAGCACCGTGCCATCGCGGCAATCCAGTGCCAACGCGAAGGTGCCGGGGCGGCGGGCAAAGGCCACCGCTTCGGCGCGTGCGGGATGGGCCGCAGCGGCGTGGCCGCGCGCTGGCAGAGGAATGGTGAAGCTGATCTCGCCCGCGTCCGTCAGACCAGCGAGCAGAAAGCGCCCGTCAGGGGCGCGGGCGGCAGACAGAAAGGCCGGGGTGCCGACGCTGGCCCAGCTGGCCGAGGGCAGAAGGCTGCTGGCGGCAAGACCTGCCAGCATGCGGCGGCGGCTGACCATGTTAGTCGCCATCGAGCGCGTTGAAGCCCGCGCTCACGCCCAGCGCGGGGCCAAGCTCCAAGGTGGTGATTTCGCGCGCGCGGTCGATGTATTGCTGCAGAATTTCGACCCTAAACCGCCCCTGAACCTCCGCAACACCGGTAAAGACCGGATCATCCTGCAGCTCTTCGGCCTGTGCTGCGATGAGTGCAAAGGCCTGTGTGTATTCCTCAGCGATCAGCGGGGATTGAGCAGAAAGCAGCGCAGCCAGTTCGCCCAGCGCGGCGGTGGAGGTTGCCACATTGCGCAGGCTGCGACCGGAGCGGCGGGCCTCTGCGCGGGTGGGACGGGGTTTGTCAAAGCTGCCGAGTGGGCGGCCCAAACGCACCTCGGAATCAAACTGTAGCCCGGCATCCAGCGCCTTGTAGATCACCTGAAGCGCCTCTGCGTCGGTTGTGTAGGGGCCAGCCTCTGAAGGGTCTGTGAGCTGAGCCGCGTAGCCCTCGCTCCAGTCGGTGAGGATCATTTCTGATTGCAGCGCGATGTCTGACGCCACCCGCCGCACCAAGGCGCAGTGATAACTCACATCGCCCAACGTGCTGAGCTGCGCGTCATAGAGCAGAAACTCCAACCCGAAGAAGCCCCGACCGGCCACGGAGACGGTTTGAAATTCGGTCTCAGATTCGATCACCGGATCTTCGTCGGCAATCAGCGCGGAGAGGGCTTTGGGAGTGAAGCCCTTGGTGTCGGGCCAGAAGGCCAGCGCAAAGGCGCGATCATTGGTTTCGGTGGGGCCAAAGCGCAGGTGACTCACACCCATCCAGGCATCAAAGGCTGCATGATAGGCCGCGCGCAGGGTTTCGGAGGTGGGGCTGCAATTGGCGTCTGCTGCCTCGCTAAGGGTCGCCGTGGTGGCGGCAAGGTGATCAAACCGCGGCAGGATGTGCTGAGACACCGCCGCGTCGACCAGCGCGCCCTGATCGACGCGGATCTCTTCCTGAGCGAAAGCAGGGGCTGCGAGGCTGAGTGCGCAGGCAAAAAGGGCGGGTTTCATCATCAGAGGCTCTCCAGAAAGCGGATCAGGGCGGCGCGGTCTTCGGGGGGCATCGCGATTACGCGCTGCTTCATGGTTTCGGCCTCCCCGCCATGCCAGAGCACCGCCTCCAGCAGCGAGCGCGCGCGGCCGTCATGCAGAAACTGGCTGTGGCCCGAAACACGCTCGGTGAGCCCCACTCCCCAGAGCGGCGGCGTGCGCCATTCGCGGCCCGTGGCGCGGGCTTCGGGGCGGTTGTCGGCAAGGGCTTCACCCATGTCATGCAGCAGCATGTCGGTGTAGGGCCAGATCAGCTGAAAGCTCTGGGCGGGCTGATCGACCAGGCGGTGGGTGACATAGGCGGGACGGTGGCAGGAGGCGCAGCCAGTGTCATAGAACACCTCTTTGCCGCGCAGCACCTCAGGCGCATCCACATCGCGGCGCGCAGGCACCGCCAGATTGGCGCTGTAGAAGGTGGTGAGATCGAGCCCCACATCATCCACTTCAAAGACCCGCACGTCTTTGTCGCCATGGATGGCATTCACACAGTCCACCTGCGCCTCGGTGCAATCCCCGTGGCCTTTGGTGAACAGCGGGCTGGAGATGCCGATGTCAGTGGCAAAAGCGCCGGCGGTCTGCTGGCGCAGGGTGGGCGCGCCCGCCTTGAGACCAAAGCGGCCCAGCATCGGGCGCTGAAATTCACGCGACCAGACAATATTGGCGCGGCCTGAAATGCCATCACCATCCGCGTCATCCGGATCTGTGTTGGCAAGAATATCTGCGGCAGGAATGGCCTCCAAAAGGCCAAGGCCGATCATCTGCGGCGCAACACGCGGACTGAACATCACATCGGGGTGGAACGCCCCATAGCCGAGATCACGGGTCGAGAAGGTCGGGCGGCGCAGGGTGGCCACCTCGCCACCTGAGAGCGCCACCTCAAAGCTGTCGTAGGCGACGTCTATATGCGCCTCTGCGGGATGGCCCGGCAGGCTGAAATCCTGAATTTGGCGGCCATAGTTCGGCTCCGGACGGGAGCCGACAAAGCCTTCGATCTCATAGATCTGCTCTGACTGCGTGCCGGGGATGGACAGCTTGAGCGCGAAAGAAATCGCATCATCTTCAGGCCCGTCCGGCGCATGTCCGCGCCCGCCGCGCATGTGGCAGCTTTGACAGGCGCGCGCATTGTAAAGCGGGCCAAGGCCGTCAGAGGCCAGCGTGGAAGTGGGCGAAGACACCCAAAGTTTGTCAAACATCGCCTCGCCCAGCCGGAAATCGAGACCGGCGTCGATGCCAAGATTGGCGGAGGGTTGATCAAAGGCCAGATCATCGCGGCGCACCGGCACGGTGGCGGCCCCGGCAGGGCGGGCCTCAAACGGCTGCGGTTTGGAAAAATCGGTGGGGGGCGCTGTGACCTTGGCGATGCGCGCGGCTTCCTCAGCGGTGCGCGGCACAATGGTCAGATGGCGGTCATCAAGGTCTTGCGCGCGGGCAGCGCTGGCAAGGGTGCAGAGAGCCGTGGCTAGGAGAAAAGATTTGGCTGGCATCATCGCTACAAAAGAAAGAGGGGCGGGACCATCCCGCCCCTCGTATTGGGTGATATTATTCGAACACAGAGTCCGGATTGTCGAGGCTGTCGGAGCCTTCAAAGGCCAGTTGGTCCAGACCCAGTGCGGCCACGGCGGCCTCAATGGATTTGGTCTGATCCACAAGGCCGTTCACGCCGCCCATCACCAGCGCTTCGCCAGCCGCGTTGCCGCGCTCCAGCATCTGGTCATAGGAGAAACCGGATTCGGCAGCGGTTTTGATGCGGCCCAGACCCATCATGGTGGTGGAGAGCTTGCCTTTCAGCTCTGCGTCCAGACCAGCGTCCGCTTCGGCCACCAGATCAGAGAGCGACGCGCCGGAGACCAGAGAGCCGTCCACACGCACATATTCGCCGAGATAGACGTTCTGGATGCCCAGACCATCGTAGTAGTGGCTGTTGTGGGTGTTGTCAGAGAAGCAGTCATGCTCTTCTTCCGGATCGTTCAGCAGCAGGCCAAGGCGCATACGCTCACCGGCCTGCTCGCCGTAGGACAGGGAGCCCATGCCGGTCAGGATGGTCACGATGCCTGCGTCCTCATCGCCGGTCACGGCAGTGCGCGCGTCGCCACCGTCAACCCATTGTGCAGCCATCCATTCCAGATCGCTGACCAGAAGGTCGGTCGCGGCTTTCAGGTAAGCTGCGCGGCGGTCACAGTTGCCGTTGGTGCAGTCATCACCGGCTGCGAAATCGGTCCAGCTGCGGTCGCCTGCGCCGTGTTCGTGGCCGTTCAGGTCCTGGCCCCAGAGCAGGAATTCAATCGCGTGGTAGCCGGTGGCCACGTTGCTTTCCACACCGTCTGCTTCGTGCAAGGTGCTGGCCAGCAGCTCAGGGGTGATGTCGGTTGCATCCACAGCGGTGCCGGAGATGTCGAGCGTCGCGTTGGCAACAACGTTCAGCGTCGCAAGCGGGTTCTCATCGGTTGGGCCGCCATAAGAGGCGTCCACATAGTCGATCAGACCTTCGTCCAGCGGCCATGCGTTCACTTTGCCTTCCCAATCATCCACGATGGCGTTGCCAAAGCGATACACTTCGGTCTGCTGGTAAGGCACGCGGGAGGCCAGCCAAGCGTCTTTGGCGGCTTGCAGCGCTTCTGCGGAAGGTGCTTCGACCAGCGCGTTCACTGCCGCTTGCAGGGTTTTGGCGGTGGTCAGGCTGTCTTCGTACTTCGCGGCGGCGATGTCCGCGTAGTTGGTCAGAACGTCCGCTTTGGTGGCAGCAACTGCCGGAGCGGCGAGGGCCAAAACGGCCGCGGTGGTGGTTAGAAATGCACGAGTCATGGTTTTAATCCCAGTGATGAACTTTAGCACTTAACTGATAAAATTAATCAGACAAGTCAATCCTTATTGTTTCACTTGGAATTCAACACCGATTGAGAAATCGTCCCCGTTATTCGGCAAGCAGATGCTCATAACGCGCGTCTGTGAGAGTCTTGAGAAAGGCGACAATGGCGTCCACACGCTGATCATCCAGCGCCGGGCCGTGGGTCAGCTCTTTCACCGAAATGGTCAATGGCACCGGCGGCATGCCAAATCGCGCGCCGGTCTCTGGGTTAATATGTCGCGCCTCGTTGGTGGTGTTGTACTGATTGTAAAACAGCACAACCGTGCGGAGATCCTGAAACACGCCGTTGTGCATGTACGGGCCGGTCACAGCCACATTGCGCAGGCTTGGCGTTTTGAATTTGCCGCGCTGCATGGGATCCTCCATGACAGCCGGATTGGCCATCAGACCTTTGTCGACAGTGTCTGGCGCCACGCCATTGGCCGCGCGCAGCTCGGTGTTTTGCGGCACACCGATGTTGTGAAACTGGTAGTTCGTAAAGGTCTCGCGCGGGTCGGTCGGGCTGCGGCGCAGTTGGTGGCACAGGTTGCAGTTGGTGAACTGCTGAGAAAAGAACAGCACCCGGCCAAGATCTTCTTCACGGCTCAACTCTGCCTCCCCGCGCAGGAAACGGTCATATTTGCTGTCAAACGGCGCGAAGGTTTCGGTTTTCTCAAAGGCGGCGAGCGCCTCTGTCATCGCCGCATAACCAGACTCTGGCATGGCCAGCACGTCCCCCTCAAACAGTTGCGCAAAGGCCTGTTCATAGACGGCGTTCTCACTCAGGCGGGCCACAACGGAGGCGGCGTCTTTCATGCCCATTTCTGCCGGGTTGGTGGGCGGCCCACCGGCCTGATCAGCAAGACTTGCGGCGCGGCCATCCCAGAACTGCCCGCCGACCCACTGCCCCTCGCTGTTCTGGTGAAAGGCGGGGGAGAAGGCCGCGTAGCTGGCGCTGGGGGCGTTGCGGTCGCCAAGCGAGGTGCCATCATCTCCAATGGAGGCCATGCCGCGCGGGTCGGCAAAACCATACTCCGGATCATGACAAGTGGCGCAGGCCTGTGTGCGGTTGGCCGACAGATTCACGTCAAAGAACAACAGCTCGCCCAGCGCGGCCTTGGTTTGGGGCAACTGATCCTCGGCGGTTGACGGCGTTGCCAGACCGGCAAGGCTCAGGCTGAGCAGAGAGAGGCTGAAGAATTTTGAGGAGAAACGCATCGGTGAACCTTAATACCTAGCAATTTTGTCGCCTTTTCTCGCGTAAGAGCCAAAGAGTCAATTGACGCAAATGTCGCAAGATCGACCGGACGCCCTACCCTGCGGCCCACAGGTAGGAAAACAGGCAAGAAAAAAGGCCGCCCCTTGGGACGGCCCTTTCAAAAGACTGAGCGTAGGATCAGCGGTCGCGGAACTGTGGCTCGCGCTTTTCGACGAAGGCGGCCATCCCCTCTTTCTGATCTTCAGTGGCAAAGAGCGAGTGGAACGCGCGGCGTTCAAACAACAGGCCCTCACGCAGGGTGGTTTCAAAGCTGCGGTTCACCGCTTCTTTGGCTGTCTGGGACGCGATCAGGGACTTCTCCGCAATCTTCTGGGCCGCGCCCATCGCCTCTTCCATCAGCTTCTTGGGCGCCACAACGCGACTTACAAGACCTGCGCGCTCTGCCTCAGCGGCATCCATGAAACGCCCTGTCAGGTTCATGTCCATGGATTTTGCCTTACCCACGGCGCGGGTCAGACGCTGGCTGCCGCCAATTCCGGCGATCACACCGAGGTTGATCTCAGGCTGGCCAAATTTCGCGTTCTCGGCCGCGATGATAAAGTCGCAAGCCATTGCCAGCTCACAGCCGCCGCCCAGCGCATAGCCGGACACAGCCGCGATCACCGGCTTGCGAATGTCCTGAATGCGGTCGCCAAATTCGGCAAAGAGGTTGGAGAGGTTCACATCCGCAAAGCTCATCTCAGACATCTCTTTGATGTCAGCCCCCGCGGCAAAGGCTTTCTCTGAGCCCGTGATCACGATGCAGCGCACCTTGTCGTTCTGGTCCGCGCTTTGCAGCGCTGTAAGCAGCTCGCCCACCAGCTGTTGGCTGAGCGCATTGAGCGCGTCAGGACGGTTGAGCTTGATAAGGGCGACGTGGTCTTCAATTTCGACGATGATCGTCTCAAAAGCCATGAGTGATGCTTTCATTGTTCCGGTCAGGAGTGATTCCTTACCATTTGAGGCAATTCGATCAAGCTATCTTTGGCATTGCGCACAATAGAAGGATGAGCGGCCGGATTGGGTGATTCGGCTTATTTTGCTTGTGCAGTCTGGGGTTTTGCAGGATTCGCCCTCCCGCCCGTAGACGTCAAAGCTGTGTTGAAAATATCCCAGTTCTCCGTCCGCCTGACGAAAGTCCCGCAGAGAGCTGCCGCCTGCCTCAATGGCCTCTGCCAGCACCTGCCGGATGATGGGCACAAGGGACTGTGCCCGGGCCTTGGAAATCGCCCCTGCCTTGCGTTTTGGCGCTACCCCTGCGCGGTAGAGTGCTTCGCAGACATATATATTGCCCAGCCCCGCCACGATGCGCTGATCCAGAAGGGCGGATTTGATCGGCGTGTTGCGCCCGGCGAGCCGCTCCACAAGGTAGGATTCGTGAAAATCATTGCCCAGAGGCTCCGGCCCCAGCTTGGCCAGAAGCGGGTGGGTTTCGGTGTTGTAAGCGGGCAGTAGATCCATTGCCCCAAAGCGGCGCGGATCATTGAAAGTGATGCGCGAGCCGTTGTCCATGTCAAAGACCACGTGATCATGCTTCTCTGCCTTTGGGTGCTCATGCACAAATTGCCCCAAAGGATCCCCCGACACCGTCATGCGGCCGGACATGCCAAGGTGAATGAGCAGGGATTCCTCTGTGTCGAGATCGGCCAAGATGTATTTGGAGCGGCGGCGCAGGCGCAGGACTTTCGCTCCGGTCAGCCGCTCAGCCATACGCTCGGGAAACGGCCAGCGCAGATCGGGACGGTTCACCGCCGCATTGGCAATCACCGCGCCCTCCATGGCGGGCTGCAGCCCGCGGCGGACGGTTTCGACTTCGGGGAGTTCGGGCATGTGGCGTTCCTGTTGCGCAAGTTTCAGAGTTTGTAGCCGAGGTTGTGTCACAACGATAGGGCTGTGCCTGCCTGGGTGGGCGCAGAATGCGCCTGCCGGGGGGCAGGCAGGCGCAGACCGGCTTGCTATGCGCGCCGGGCAAAACTTGGCCCGTCCCCCTCTCACCAATTCGACGCATTGTACCCCTCACGCACGCCCTATATGAAGAAGGCAACCAAAAGGATTGCGCGTGATGGCGAACAACGACAACACCACCCATTTCGGCTTTGAAACGGTGCCGGAAAGCGAGAAAGCTGGCCGTGTGCAGGGCGTTTTTGGCTCGGTGGCTTCCAAATACGATGTGATGAACGACGTGATGTCAATGGGCATCCACCGCATCTGGAAAGACGCGATGATGGATTGGCTGGCGCCGCGCCCCGGGCAGAAGCTGCTCGATGTGGCGGGCGGCACCGGCGACATTTCTTTCAAATTCCTCAAGCGCGCGGGCCACGGCCATGCCACGGTGTGTGACCTCACCGAGCCGATGCTGGTGGAAGGGCGCAAACGCGCCGAGGCCGACCATATGGCCGAGAGCCTTGACTGGGTGGTGGGCGACGCCATGGCGCTGCCGTTTCCGGACAACAGCTTTGATGTTTACACCATCAGCTTTGGCATCCGGAACGTGACCCGCCCGCAAGAGGCGCTGAACGAGGCGTTTCGCGTGCTCAAGCCCGGTGGCCGCCTGATGGTGCTGGAGTTTTCACAGATCCCCAACGAGCTGATGCAGAAGGCCTATGACCTCTATTCCTTCAACATCATCCCGCGCATGGGGCAGGTGATCGCCAACGACCGCGACAGCTATCAGTATCTGGTGGAGAGCATCCGCAAATTCCCCGATCAGGACACCTTCCTGGATATGGTCAAGACCGCCGGATTTGAGAACGCCAAATACCGCAACCTGACCATGGGCATCGCGGCACTGCATTCGGGCTGGAAACTGTGAGAGGCCCCCATAACATCATCCGCCTGATCCGCACCGGCGCCACGCTGGAGCGCACCGGCGCCATGGGTGTGGTGCTGGATGCTTTTGAAGCCCCGCGCCACGTGCGCCTTGTGCTGCGCGGGCTGGCCTGGCCGTTTCAGTGGCTGGGCATCAAGGGCGATCCGGAGGCCCCGCCGCTGCCACGTGCGCTGACGGCGCTTGGCCCGGCCTACATCAAATTTGGTCAGGTGCTTTCCACCCGCCCCGATGTGGTGGGCGGTGACCTTGCCCAACAGCTGCGCGTGCTGCAGGACAAGCTGCCGCCCTTCTCTGTGGCGGAGGCCAAGGCCGCTGTGCAGCAGGAGCTGGGGGTGAATGCCGATGAGGTCTTCTCAGAGTTTTCAGAGCCGGTGGCGGCAGCCTCCATTGCGCAGGTTCACCGCGCACGGCTGGCAGAAACCGGAGAGGAAGTGGCGGTAAAAGTCCTGCGTCCGGGCATTGAGCGGGCGTTTCGCAAAGATGTGGATGCCTTCTATTTTGCCGCCAATATGATTGCCTCGCTGTCGCCCGCCTCGCGCCGTCTGCGCCCGATGGAGGTGATCGAGCACTTTGACGGGGTGGTCACCGGAGAGCTGGACCTGCGGCTTGAATCCGCCTCCGCCAGCGAGTTTGCCGCGAACACCCAAGACGACGAGATGTTTCAGGTGCCCACGGTCAACTGGGGCTATTCGGCCAAACGTGTGATGACGCTTGGCTGGGCCGAAGGTGTGCCGATTGGTGACAATGCGGCGCTAGATGCGGCCGGCCATGACCGTGCCAAGCTGGGGGCGCGGGTGCTGGAGCTGTTCCTCAATCATGCGCTGCGCGACGGCTATTTCCATGCGGACATGCATCAGGGCAACATGAAGGTCGCCGCCAATGGCGACATCATCGCCTATGACTTCGGCATCATGGGGCACATCGACGAATACACCCGCCGGGTTTATGCGGAGATCCTGTTTGGCTTTATCCAGCGGGATTACAAACGTGTGGCCGAAGTGCATTTTGAGGCTGGATATGTGCCTGCGGATCGCGATGTGGATGAGTTTGCCCGCGCGCTGCGTGCGGTGGGAGAGCCGATTTTTGGCATGGATGCGAACCGCATCTCCATGGGGCGTCTGCTCAATTACCTGTTTGAGGTGACCGAGCGCTTTGGCATGGAAACCCGCACCGAGCTGATCCTGCTGCAACGCACCATGGTGGTGGTTGAAGGGGTCGCGCGCTCGCTGGATCCGCATCTCAACATCTGGGACGTCGCCAAACCTGTGGTCAGCGCCTACATCCAGAAAAGCATCGGCCCGCGCGCCTTGCTGAAAGATCTCGCCAAAACCGCACGGGTGATGACCCGCTTTGGTCCGCGGCTGCCTGCGATGGTGGAGGCGGCCCTGATCGCGCAGTCCGAGCAGAAAGACACCACGCCGCCCAAAGTCTGGCCATGGGCTCTGTCCGGTGCTGCCGTGGGCGCGCTGGCCACCTCTGCGCTTGTTGTTCTGGGCTATGGGGTCTGGCACTGAGCTGAGACGCGCCTCGCTCTCAAGCACCCTCCCCGTCAACACAAAAGAAGCGCCCATTGGGCGCTTCTCTTTTTTTGGGCCGCAGCCCGAATTTTCAAACGTTCTTAGAGCAAGCCAGCATGCGCCATGGCGGCGTCGATCTGTGCCTTGGTCGCGTCGGTCAGGCCGGTCAGCGGCAGGCGGACTTCTTCGTTGCACAGGCCCAGACGGGACAGCGCGTATTTTGCGCCCACAAGGCCCGGCTCCACAAAGATTGCCTCATGCAGCGGCATCAGCCTGTCCTGATACTCCAGCGCTTTGGCGTAATCACCTGCAAGGGTAGCCGCCTGGAATTCGGCACAAAGCTTCGGGGCGACGTTAGCCGTCACAGAAATGCAGCCCACGCCGCCATGGGCGTTAAAGCCAAGCGCGGTGGCGTCTTCGCCGGAGAGCTGAACAAAATCTGGGCCGCAGGTGGCGCGTTGCTGGCTCACGCGGGCCAGATCGCCGGTGGCATCTTTCACGCCCACAATGCGCGGCAGCTTGGCCAGCTCACCCATGGTGTCCGGCGTCATATCGACCACCGAACGGCCCGGGATGTTGTAGATGACGATTGGCAGCGCACAGCAATCGTGGATCGCGGTGAAATGCGCAATCAGGCCACGCTGGGTTGGCTTGTTGTAGTAAGGCGTCACCACAAGGATGGCGTCCGCGCCGACTTTCTCCGCGTGTTGCGCCAGATGGATGGCTTCCAGCGTGTTGTTGGAGCCTGCGCCCGCGATCACCGGCACACGGCCCGCAGCGGCGCGCACCACTTCTTCCACCACGGCCTCATGTTCGGCGTGGCTCAGGGTGGGGCTTTCACCGGTGGTGCCAACCGGCACAAAGCCGTTGGTGCCTTCGCCGATGTGCCACTCCACCAGTTTCTTGAGCGTTTCCAAATCCAGCTCGCCGTTCGTGAACGGCGTGACGAGTGCGGGGTAAGACCCTTTGAACATGGCACGCTCCTTTGTTTTGCGCAGCTGGGCGGAATTGCCCGTGGTGTGAAATCGCGCGGACCCTAGCGGTAAGTTGCCCGCTTGCCAAGATTGTGAGTTGAGGCTGGGGAAGGCGCGTCGTATCGTGCGGGTTCTATCCTGTTTGGCATGGGAAAATGCAAGCCATGTTGCGTCTTTTTCTGACAGTTGTTGTGGCCTTGCTTATGGCCCTGCCCGCCTCCGCCCAGCATCGCGAGGAGCTGCGTGCGGCGATGAGCGCTGTGCGCGCCAAAGATTGGGCCGCTGCCGCGCGGGCCGTGCGCAACACCGATCAGGTGGCGCGCGACATCGTGGAATGGCACCGTCTGCGTGCTGGCGAAGGCAGCCCCGATCAGGTGCTCGCCTTTCTGGACCGGCGCGGCGACTGGCCCGGCCTGCCCTATCTGCGCAAGCAATCAGAGGCGAGTTTTGCGGATGTGAGCCACCGGATGGGCATGTCGTTCTTTGTGCACGGGCCTGCGCAGACCGCAGAAGGCGCGCTGGCACAGGCGCGGGTGCTGGAGCAGGCCGGTGAGGCGGGCACCGCAGAGGCCGGGATTGTGCTGGCCTGGCGCACCATGGCGATGAATGCCCAGACCAAAGCAGATTTTCTCAGCCGCTACGGCAAGTTGCTGGCCCCGCATCACACCGCGCGGCTGGATGCGATGCTGTGGAAAAACTGGGAAAGCAATGCCGAGGCGATGTATCCCCATGTGTCAGAGGGCTGGGTTGCGCTGGCCAAGGCGCGGCTGGGACTGCGCGCAATGGTCAATGGGGTCGACGGTCTGATTTCCGCGGTGCCTGCCAGCCTGCAGGATGATCCGGGGCTGGCCCATGAGCGGTTTGTCTGGCGCCACCGCAAGGACCGCAATGACAGTGCGATTGAGCTGATCCTGGCGCGCAGCAAGGCGGGCACATTGGGCGAGCCGGAAGAATGGGCCCCGCGCCGCCGCTCTCTCATGCGCAACCAGATGCGCGCGGGCAACTACCGCACCGCCTATGCGCTTGCCGCCAACCACCGGCTGACACCTGAGGCGGGCTATGCCTATGCCGATTGTGAATGGCTGGCGGGCTATGTGGCGCTGCGCTATCTGAACCGTCCGGAACAGGCCGCCGCGCATTTCCTGCGTTTTGCGCAAAGTGTGGAAACGCCGATTTCCCTTGGCCGAGCAGGCTATTGGATGGGCCGCGCCTATGAGGCCATGGGCGACACAGCCACCGCACAGCAGGCCTATGTCGCCGGGGGCGCGCATCAGACAAGTTTCTACGGATTGCTCGCCGCTGAAAAGGCCGGGATCGCCTATGACCCATCCCTGAAGGGCAATGAGCGCTTTCCGGACTGGCGCAAAGCGGCGTGGACAACCTCCAGCGTGCATAAGGCTGCGCGGATGTTCCTGGACGCTGGCGAACTGAGCCTTGCCGAGCGGTTTTGGGTGCATCTGAGCGAAACGCAGGACCGCGCGGCTTTGGGCCAGATGGGCCAGATGGCGCTGGATCTGAACCAACCACATGTGGCGGTGATGCTGGGCAAACAGATGGTGCGCATGGGTGTCACCCTGCCCGGGCCTTATTATCCGCTGCATCCGCTCACCGATCAGAGCCTGCCGGTGGCGGATGAGCTGTCGCTCGCGATTGCGCGGCGCGAAAGCGAGTTTGATCCGGTGGTGGTGAGCCACGCCGGGGCGCGCGGGTTGATGCAGCTGATGCCCGGCACCGCGCGTGACGTCTCAAGAGATGTGGGCGAGGTCTATGTTCTGGGCAATCTCACTGCGGATCCGGCTTATAACGCGCGCCTTGGCAGCGCCTTTCTGGCCAGCCTGTCTGAGGATTTTAACGGCAATATCATCATGATTGCTGCCGCTTACAACGCGGGCCCAAGCCGTCCGACACGCTGGATGGCCACCAATGGCGATCCGCGTGGCGGCTCAACCGAGGCGATGATCGACTGGATCGAGCTGATCCCGTTCAACGAAACCCGAAACTATGTGATGCGGGTAGCGGAAAGCCTGCCGGTGTACCGCGCACGGCTTGGCAAAGACCCGCATCCAGTGCCCTTTGGCCGCGAGATCGTGGGCGGCACCATCCAGCGCTTGAACTAGGCCGCCTGCCGTTCACGCCACCATGTAAAGAGCCCTGCTGCCAGCACAATCGCCGCGCCGATGGCCACGTTGAGGCGTAGCGTCTCGCCAAACACGGCCATGCCAAGCGCGGCGGCAAAGGGCAGTTGCAGATAAGCAAAGGGCTGCACCGCGCTGGCCTCAGCGACCTCATAGGTGCGGATCAGAAGCCAATGGCCCGCGACCCCGCTCACACAGAGCGTGCCCATCCAGATCCAATCCGGCGCGGCGATCGGCTCCCAGTAAAACACGCCAATGGCGGTCATCACGACACAGCCGACCACGCCGGTGTAGAAGAAACTGGTCTGCGCGCTGTCTTTGCGCGCCACATAGCGGGTCATCAGGCCATAGACGGCAAACATCAGCGCACCCAGAAGCGGCACGGCGGCCACCGGACTGAACACGCCGGAGCCGGGTTTCAGGATGATCATCACACCAACGGCCCCCAGCCCGATGGCCAGCCAGCGCCGCCAGCCAACGCGCTCGCCCAGCACCGGGCCGGAGAGCGCCGCGATCATCAGCGGGTAGCAGATAAAAATCGCATGGGTCTCGGTGAGCCCCAGCAGGGTGAAGGCCAGCACGGTGACGCAGATTTCCAGCGCCAATAGCGCGCCACGGCCAATCTGCAACCACGGAAACGCCGTTTGCGCCACCTTGCGCAGACCGCCGCTTTGGCGGGCCGACAGGGCAATGACAAACAGCGCAAAGAACCAGTAGCGGATCATCACCACGAGGTAGGTGTTATACTCGCCCGCCAGATGCCGCGAGATGCCATCTTGCAGCGCAAAGACCAGCGTGGTGAGCGACATCAACAGGATGCCAAGACGGTTGTTGGTGGCGCTCATGCGGCGGGTTTCACACATTGGGTCATATGGCGCTTGCGGCCAAAGCCCGGAATGCGGGTCACCTCAAACCCTGCGGCTTCGAGATTGCGGCGCACAAAACCAGCGGCTGTGTAGGTTGCCGCCGTGCCGCCTGCTTTGGTGTGTGTGCCCACCTGCCGCAGCAAGGCCTCATCCCAGAGCTCGGGGTTTTTGGCCGGGGAAAACCCATCCAGAAACCACGCGTCCGCTTCAAAATCCATGGCAGCGAGGGTTTCGCGTGCATCGCCCACCACCACCTGCGCCTCAATGCCTTCAAGCGTGGCCAGCGTTGTGTCTTCGCGATAGGCCGTAACCAAACGGTCCGCATAGTCGCCCAGCTCCGGGAAAGCCGCCAGAGCGCGCGCCACTTCATCCGCACTCATCGGGAAAGCCTCAAAAGAGGTGAAACGCAGCGGGCCTTGCGCCCCCGCCTGATCCCAGGCCATCCATGTGGTCAAGAGGTTCAGCCCGGTGCCAAAGCCCAGCTCCGCAATGTGAAACCCCGGCACAAACCGCGCGGGCAGCTCATTGCCTGCCAGAAACACATGGCGCGTCTCGGCCAGCCCATTGTCGAGGCTGAAGTAAGGGTCATCAAAACGTGTGGACACGGGAATGGCATCCTGCCGCCATTCAAGATCCGCCTGCTGGTCGCTCATCATGCTTTGCCTTATGGAGGTGTGCGCGGCATTTGACCACAAACGCGCGCTTTGGCAATGGGCATCAACGCAGACAAGGATGGGACCATGGTGGATGTAACGGTGATGGGCGCGGGGGCCTTTGGGCTGTCGGTGGCTTGGGCCTGTGCGAAACGCGGTGCCAAGGTGCGGGTGATTGACCCCAATGGCGTGGGCGCTGGGGCCAGCGGCGGTCTGGTAGGCGCATTGGCGCCGCACACGCCAGAGAACTGGAACGTCAAAAAGGCCTTTCAGTTTGAGAGCCTGATCATGGCAGAGGGCTGGTGGGCCGAGGTGGAGGCTGCAGGTGGCGTGAGTGCAGGCTATGGCCGCACCGGGCGCATTCAGCCGATCCGCGACGCGCACGCGCTGACACTGGCCAAGGCCCGCGCCGAAAGCGCCAAGGAACTCTGGCAGGGCAAAGCCATCTGGGAGATTGTGCCGCAAGACAGCCTTGGCGACTGGGCTCCGGTCAGCCCCACAGGCTGGCTGATCCATGACACATTGACCGGCCGCATGTTCCCGCGCCGCGCCTGTGCAGCGCTGGCTGCCGCGCTCATCGCGAAGGGTGCCGAGATCACCAAAGAGGGCACACCTGAGGACAAGGTGGTCTGGGCCACGGGTTATGAAGGCCTGTTGGTGCTGTCAGACGAGATGGGCAAAGCGGTTGGCAATGGCGTCAAAGGTCAGGCGGCGCTGTTGCGGCTGGATCAGTCACAAGCGCCGCAGCTCTTTGCCGATGCGGTGCATATCGTGCCCCATGCGGATGGCACGGTGGCGATTGGCTCCACCAGCGAGCGCGAGTTTGAAGATGCAACCAGCACCGATGCGCAGCTTGATGACGTGCTGGCGCGCGCCCATGCGGCGGTGCCTGCGCTGAAAGAGGCCGAGGTGATCGAACGCTGGGCCGGTGTGCGCCCGCGCGCCAAAAGCCGCGCCCCGATGCTGGGCGCGCATCCCACACGCAACGGAGAGTTCATCGCCAATGGGGGCTTTAAAATCGGCTTTGGTATGGGACCAAAAGCCGGAGAAGTGATGGCGGATCTGGTGCTTGAGGGCAAAGACGCCGTGCCCGACGCCTTCCGCCCTGAAGCTTCGCTCTAGCCTAGCGTCCTTGCAATCCGATCACATGGGCGGCGAAGCCGACCAGCCCCCGACCCTCCCCACGGGAGGGGGCTTCACCCGACCCAGGGCCGGGAGCTGGTCTATGAGACCGTTTTCACGCGTTGCACGGCTGTGGCACGATGCTGCCTCGCCTTACTGGCTGCGCCCGACGTCGTCTTTGAGCGCCTCCATCAAGGCGGTCAGGGACGCGGTGTAATGCTCGCTGGTCAGCCGACCGTCCGCATCAAATTCATTGCTGCTGTTGGCCAGACCAAATTCAGAGCCAAGCGCAATGCGGGGGCGGAAGGCCACCAGACAGCTGCGCAGCATGGTCTGGGCACGCACGCCGCCCGCACGGCCAGCGGCCGCACTCATCAGAGCTGTGGGTTTGCCCACCATCGGCTTCTCGGAATGGCGGCTGATCCAATCCAAGGCGTTTTTCAGAACGCCGGTGACGCCCGCGTTATATTCCGGTGTGGAGATCAGCAGCGCATCGGCCTCTGCAATCTGCGCCACAAGGGTGTTCACCCCTTCGGGCAGGCCGCTCTCGCTTTCCAGATCCCCGTCATAAAGCGGCAGGTTGAGATCCGCTTCGATATAATCAGCCGCACCGTAAAGACGCGCCGCTTCGTGCAGCAACAGTCGATTGGTGGAGCCGCTGCGCAACGCGCCGGACAGACCAAGCAGTTTATGAGGCATCTGAGATCTCCTTGTTCACACAAGGATAAGGTAAGATAAAAGGCGCCGCACACAAGCGACGCCTTTCAACAAACTATGTGCGCAAATGCAGAGATCCGCGCCAGAGAGGGTCAGATCACACGCTGGACGGCAGGATCACGATCTCCACGCGGCGGTTCTGGCGGCGGCCCGCTTCGTCCAGATTGGAGGCAATCGGCTGGTCCTCGCCGCGGCCGATGGTCTGGATGCGGGAGACCGACACGCCGTTTTCCAGAAGCACATCGGCAACCGCATTGGCGCGGCGCTCAGACAGGGTCTGGTTGTGGCTGGCACTGCCGGTGTTGTCGGTGTGGCCCAGAATCTGAACGGTGGAATTCGGGTAAGCCTCAAGGCTGCTGGCCACTTTGGCCAGATCGTCTTTCAGGAAGCTGCTGACCTCAAAGCTGTCCACCGCAAAGAGGATGTCCTGCGGCATGGTCAGAATCAGGCGGTCGCCGGTGTTTTCGATGCGCACATCGTCATCCAGCTGCGCGCGCAGCTCGGCTTCCTGTTTGTCCAACTCGCTGCCAACCACGGCGCCGACACCGGCGCCAAGAGCTGCGCCGATTGCGATGTTGCTGTCGGTTGCCGCCGCAAGGCCCGCGCCCAGAACGCCGCCAATGATCGCGCCGCTCTTGGTCTGACGGTGGGGATCGGTGCCGCCGCCGGTTACATAGTTCGGATCGGTACAGGCAGCCAATGCCACCAAAGACAGCGCGCAGCAGGACAGGGTGAATTTTTTCATGTCAAAGCCTCAATAACTTACTTGATCGCCGGTTCTGCCGGCTGTTGAGGCTCAATATATGCGATCGACGCGGCGTCCCCAAGCGTTTTGCCGCCCGAAGTCGGCGAATAGACGCCGAAATCCCCGCTTTGTGATGGGTCTTGAACGCGCTGCTCAGGCCTCGGCGCGTGCGCTTTCATAAGCCAGCAGCGCCCGTTTTACCGGCAGGCCCCAGTGATAGCCACCCAAACCGCCGGATTTGCGCATGGCGCGGTGGCAGGGGATGAGCCAGCTCACTGGATTGCGCCCCACCGCAGTGCCCACGGCGCGCACAGCATTGGGCTTGCCAATCACCCGCGCGATTTCGGAATAGGTCGTGACCTCGCCCGACGGAATGCGCATCAGCGCCTCCCAGACTTTGATCTGCAGCGCCGAGCCGATCATATAGACCGGCACCTTTTCCAGTTCGGCCCGCTCTGCCTGATAGGCGGCGAGCACCCAGGGGCGCAAAAACATCGGGTCTTCGACAAAATTGGCCTTGGGCCAGCGAGAGAAGAGATCTTCGATGGTTTCCGCCTCCCCCGTCTCAGCCGCAAAGCCGATGCCGCAGATGCCCTTTTCAGTGCCGGTGACCAGCGAGAGACCAAAGGGGCTGTCAAACCAGCCCCAATAGATCGTCAGCCCCTCGCCGCGTTTGGCGTAATCGCCGGGGCTCATCGCCTCCCAGCGCAGAAAGAGATCATGCAGGCGGCCGGAGCCGGACAGGCCAACGGCATTGGCCGTGTCCAGCGTGGTGAAATGCTCGTGCAGCAGCACTTTGGCATGGCCGAGGGTGAGATATTGCTGGAAGCGTTTGGGAGAGACCCCGGCCCAGCGCGTGAACAGCCGCTGGAAATGCGCGGGGCTCATGCCCATCGCTTGGGCAAGCTGTTCAAGAGACATGGTTTCGCCGCCCTGATCAATCAGCTCGATCGCGCGGCGCATGACATTGTAATGATAGCCTTCGGTCATGTCGTTCATGGCGCATCTCCTCATCTTGCGCTCACCCTAGGCCGAGCTTTGTCATAGAGCGACCCGAAAAATGCGCATTTTTGGGTCTCCCTTGACATCCGCCAAAAATGAGACATCTATGTCTCATGACTTATGGCACAGACACCAAAATCATCGAGGCGGGCTTTACCGTCTTTTCCGCTAACCCCACGGCCACATTGCAGGATGTGGCGGATGAGGCCGGGATCGGCCGGGCCACGCTGCATCGCCACTACAAAGGGCGCGAAGAGCTGATGGCCGCGTTGGCCATGGCCGCCATGAAAGAGCTGGATGCCGCGATTGAGGCCAAAACACAGGATGCCGAAAGCCACACCGAGGCGCTGCGATTGAGCCTTGAGGCGATGATCCCGCTGGCAGACCGGCAGATGTTTCTCGCCAATGAGCCGCTGGACCATGTGCCGGAGGTTCTGGCTGCCTACACCCGGCAGCTTGAGGAGCTGGCAGAGGCGGTCGAGGCCGCCAAGGCAGAGGGCGGCTTTGACGCTGCTGTGCCCACGGCCTGGATTGTGCAGGCCTTTGAGACGCTCACTTATGCCGCTTGGGCGGTTGTGCGCGACGGCGACGCCACCGCAGAGGAGGCCGCCGCGCTCACATGGCGCACCCTCACATCCGGCCTGAGCCTAACACGAAAGGAGACAGATGATGCTACCTGAACGCTTTATGGAGCTCGCCCAACAGGTCGATGAGGTGTTTTTCATCATCGGCATCGCCATTCTGGTGATCGAGATCGCGGAAGCCTGGTTCAAAGGGTCGCTGAAAGGCAAAACTTGGCTTGAGAT
Source organism: Shimia sp. R9_1 (assembly GCF_017743775.1). Taxonomy (NCBI): domain Bacteria; kingdom Pseudomonadati; phylum Pseudomonadota; class Alphaproteobacteria; order Rhodobacterales; family Roseobacteraceae; genus Shimia; species Shimia sp. R9_1. The sequence continues at coordinate 144,103 of NZ_JAGHRN010000002.1, forward strand.
GCTCGCCAGCGCCTCCACACAGGTGCCTTACATTCTGGTGGAAGCCAGCATGATGACGGCGCTTTATGTGGGGCTTTATGTGTTCAGCGACACGGTGGTGAGCTGGCATCTGCCGACAACCTGGCCCTGGATTGTGGCCGCCGTTCTGCTTGCGGACCTCACCTATTATTGGGAGCACCGCATCGCCCATCGCGTGCGCCTGTTGTGGACCCAGCACGCCGTGCACCACTCCAGCCGCGACTACAACATCGTCACAGCGGTGCGCTTTGGCCCGCTGGAAAGCCTATGGTCCTTCATTGCCCATGTCCCGATGGTGCTGGTCGGCTTCAGCCCGGATCTGGTGCTGGGGTCCGTGATCCTTGTACTGGCCTATCAGACCTGGCTGCACACGGAGCTGATCGGCAAGCTTGGTCCGCTGGAGTGGGTGCTGAACACGCCGTCCCATCACCGCGTGCACCATGGCTGTGACGACAAATACATCGACAAGAACTATGCCGGTATCCTGATCATCTGGGACCGTATCTTTGGCAGCTTTCAAGTGGAAGAGGAGCGTCCGCGCTATGGGCTGACCACCGACTTTGACAGCCAGAACCCGGTGAAAGTCTGGTTCTCCGAGCTGCCCGCCCTGTGGCGTGACATCACCCGCGCCAAATCCGGGCGCGAGCTGTTTGGCCGCCTGTTTGGCCCTCCGGGCTGGAAACCGTAACGCGCAGCTTAGGACCAAGAGGCCCTGCGCCCAACTTTACCAATCTCCTCAGGGGCGTGCGGGTTGCGAAACCCCACGCCCCTCCCATATGAAAGCGCGTGACAGTCTTTCACGCGCAACCTTGAGACCAACTTCATGAGCCTTCGTGACAAAATCGGCGCCATCATCGAGCGCCCGACCTTTCGGAACGCCATCCTTGGCGTGATCCTTTTCAATGCCGTCATTCTGGGTCTGGAGACTTCCAAACCGCTGATGGAGACCATGGGTCCGCTGCTGATCACCCTGGATGGGCTCTGTCTGGCGATCTTTGTCGGCGAGATCGCGGCCAAACTCTATGTGCAGCGCGGCCGGTTTTTCACCGACGGCTGGAACGTCTTTGACTTCGTGATTGTTGCGATTGCGCTGGTGCCGGCGGCGCAGGGGCTGGCGGTCTTGCGGGCGCTGCGCATTTTGCGTCTGCTCCGTGTGGTTTCGGTCGCGCCATCGCTGCGGCGGGTGATTGAGGGGCTGATCAACGCCCTGCCCGGCATGGGTTCGGTCTTTCTGCTGATGGCGCTGATCTTCTATATCGGCGCGGTCATGGCCACCAAACTCTTTGGCACCGCCTTCCCCGATTGGTTCGGTACGCTGGGCAAATCCGGCTACTCGCTGTTCCAGATCATGACGCTGGAAAGCTGGTCCATGGGCATCGTGCGCCCGGTGATGGAGATCTACCCCTATGCGTGGATGTTCTTTGTGCCGTTTATCCTGCTGACCACCTTTGTGGTGCTCAACCTTGTGGTTGGTCTGGTGGTAAATTCCATGCAGGACGCCCATCACGTCGAAGCAGAGGCGGAAACCGGCACTTATCGCGATGAGGTCTTGAGTCGTTTGGCCGAAATCGAAAAAGCGCTGAAAGAAAAATCCGCTGATTAATCAATACCTTTTGCGTCGGGTGGGAGGTGCATAAAATTTTATGCACTTTCATCCCCGCCTATACTTCTGAGTAGGTTGGCGAAAACAGCAGAAATAACGATTGCGACTATTATCCATCTTTTTTCGCAACCCTAAGGTGTTTTTTGTAAGACATCGATCTAAACCACTTGTTTATTAAGGCCCTAAGGCCACCTTGCTTCCAATTGGGTTTCCGAGCTGCACCTTTTATCGTCGATAAAAATTATCATACTGAAATATATGTATTTTCCAGATATGTTTTGCAAAACTGAGAGCGGCAAAGACTGAACCGTGCAGTTTGGAAATCCTATACAGCTCCTTAGGATTTGGGCCGCTTATGTCATCCTCGCACAGCACGATGAATAGATGACATGACTACAAATATCTCAGCACAGCTCGAACATTTTTCACTCACTGGCGCAGATCTAGAAGCTCTCAAACACGCCGGACGCATCGTCACGCCACTGCTTGATAATGTCTTGGAGGACTTCTACACCTTCGCCATAAACCAAGCGGAAGTGGCCAGGTTCTTCCCCACAGAGGATATCCTCAACCACGCGCGCACTCGCCAGAAAGAGCATTGGGAAATGCTGTTAAGCGGGGAATTTGAACCGGCCTACCTTAAATCCGCAGAAACCATCGGTCAGGTGCATTACCGCATCCAGCTGCCGTTTGATTTCTACCTCTCAGGTTACGCGCGCGCCTCAACCCATATTCAGAGCCTGCTTCTGAAGCGGCTCAGCGGTTCGTGGTTGCGCCGCCGCAGCGAAGATCCGAGCCGCGCCCTTGGCGCGCTGGCCCGTGCCTTTGCGCTCGACACAAATCTGGTGATTGAGTCCTACTTCACTGCACAGCGGGCGGAGCGGGAACAGGCCATGAGCCATTTGAATGCCGCCATGTCGCGTATGGCCAACAAAGACCTGTCCCAGCCCATTCCAAGCCCGGAAGAAAGCGACTATCCGGCGCGTTTCAACGAGCTGCGTATCGATTTCAACGATCTCATGCTGACGATGGGCGATATCATCAGAACCATCAAGGATGCGACGGTGGATCTCGACCTGACCGCAACCGAGGTCAACGACTCCGCAGACAGCCTTGCGCGGCGCACCGAGGCGCAGGCCGCCACGCTGGAGCAAACCGCGCATTCGGTGGATGAAATCACCGCCAGCGTGCAGGCCTCCACCTCCGCCACCTCAGACACGGACCGCGTGGTCTCCGCCACCCGCTCCAACGCCGCAAGCGGCCACAGCGTGGTGCTGGAAAGCGTGCATTGCATGCGCGAGATTGCCGAAGCCTCTGCCAAGATCTCCGACATCTCGGGCCTGATCGACGAGATTGCCTTTCAGACCAACCTGCTGGCGCTCAACGCAGGCGTCGAAGCGGCACGCGCGGGGGATGCCGGTCGCGGCTTTGCCGTGGTGGCCTCGGAGGTGCGCAGTCTGGCGCAGCGTGCGGCCGATTCCGCACAGCAGATCAGTGACCTTATCAAAGACACCAACGACCTTGTGGAACGTGGTGTGGAGCTGGTGGACCGCGCAGGCTCAGCGCTTGGCACCATTGTCTCTGACGTGGAACAGGCCGCCAGCCTGAGCTCGGAAATCGCCACCTCTGCGCGCGAGCAGTCCAGCGGCCTGACCGAGATCGCCAAAGGGCTGTCTCAGCTTGACAGCGTGACGCAGGAAAACGCCGCCATGGTGGAACAGACCGCCGCCGCGATGGGCTCAATGCAACGTGACACAGAGGCCATGTCGCAGCTGGTGAACGGGTTTATCCTGCAGGCAGCGGCCAGCGAGGAGGCCGAGCGCGCGCAGGATGAAGACTGGGTGGAGGTCGCCTAAACCGCCGCCCCCTCAACATCCGCAATCGACCAAGGCGCCCAAGGGCGCCTTTTTGCTGTGCCGACATATGCCTTTGGGACAGGTGGCCTCAAACTTTCAGATTGCGTGCGGAATCCTTGATGGCGTCATATTGGCCGGAGGGGCGGAACCGCCAGAGGTAGTCAGCCATCACCGCTTCGGGCGCCAAGGGGGTAATGCCCAGAGTCTCAAAGCTCTGCGCCCCTTCAGACACCACATTGTCGCTGCGCAGCAGGATCAACTGATCTGCGGTGATCACCGAGTTGTGCCACAGCCCCAGCGTCAGCTTTTGCAGAAGGCCAAACCCAAAGGCCATCAGGCGGCCCACACCAAAAGGCAGGTTCAGCACCAGTTTGCGGCGGTGGATCACCGTGAGCATCTCGTCAATCCAGCCGCGCAGGCTTTTCACTTCCGGCCCGCCCAGTTCATAGATGCCGCTGACGTCGCCTGTGATGCCCATCACAGCCGCCTGAGCCACATCATCCACATAGACCGGCTGGAACTTGGTGTCGCCGCCCATGATCGGCAGCACCGGCCCCATGCGCGACATGGAGGCAAAGCGGTTGAAGAATTCATCATCCTGCCCAAAGATCACCGAAGGGCGCAGGATCATCGCGTTGGGCATATGCTGCAACACGCTGTTTTCGCCTGCGGCTTTGGTCCGGGCGTATTGGCTGGCGCTGTCGCTGTCCGCACCAAGGGCTGAGAGCTGCACCATACGTGCCACGCCTTCCGCCGCCGCGATGCGGGCAATGCGCTCAGCCCCCTCATGCTGAACCGCATCAAAGGTGTTCTTGCCGCGATCCGCCAGTATGCCGACACAGTTTACGACCGCATCAGAGCCCAGCAGCGCCGCTTTCACAGAGGCATCGTCGCGCACATTGCAGAACACCGGCTCGACCTGGCCCACGGAGCCATAGGGTTTCACAAACATCGCCTCATTGGGGCGACGCACCGCGACACGCACCAGCCAGCCTTCTTTGGCCATCCGCCGCGCAATATGACGCCCCACAAAACCAGAACCGCCGAAAATGGTGACAAGTTTGGACATGGTGGGACCTCCGCTTACCGAGCCTTCCCGAAAGAAATATCGTTCAGGCTGATTCCGAACAAGCTTCAAGGCGGGCTCCGCGACAAGAAAACCCAGTCAATTAGAGCCTTTGCAACAGATCGCTGCGCGACCCGATCCGCATTCCGCAAACGCGCCGGTGAGATTTTTTAAAAAACTTCCAGAATCGCGTTGACACCCCCCCCGCACAGGTCTAAATGCCTGCCTCACCAACCCGTGCCCAGATGGCGGAATTGGTAGACGCGCTAGCTTCAGGTGCTAGTGTCCGTATGGACGTGGAGGTTCGAGTCCTCTTCTGGGCACCATTGGTTCTCCCAAAATATGTTTACTATCAACGTGTTAGAACCACGTACGCCGCTCCTGAGGTTACACAGGGAGGTACACAGTGCCTCTAGTTGTAGCTGAATACGGAGCCTTCCAGATCGTGGTTAAATACCTGCACCAAAAGCAAAAGGGGGGAGTTTGGTATTTTCGGAGACGCATTCCTGAGGATGTCCAACGTCACTATCCCAACCTAAACAAGGCTGGTGTGATGTTTGTTTCTCTAAAGACCAAGAACCAATCTGAAGCCGCCCAAAAGGCCAACCAAATGGCCCTTGAACAAGAAGCACTATGGAAGAATCTGCGCAGCGGAGAACTCGAAACCACTAAGGATGTGGATGCCGCAGCTATTGCACTGTTGGATAGCTTTGGTTTTGCTCCGTACCAAGGGGATAGGCTGGACACTGAAAACGCACACTACGGGCGCTTTTTGGATGAGTTGCACTTTCAAGCCGGAACCCATCCAGATGTAGTTGATAATAACTGGCAAGACCAACTGCCTACGGTGCACCACAGAGCCGCTGAACTGCTACACAACAATAGCAAACCACCCCTACTGCTTTCCGAAGCACTGACAGAGTATCAATCGATCAAAGGCGAAGACCCTCAGAGCCGTCAGGGTAAAACCAGAGCAAAGGTGGTCAACGATTTCGCATCCCTTTTTGGCGACCTGCCTATAACAAGATACACACGACAAAATGCCAACGACTTCAGAGATCACTTGTTGGCGAAGGGAAACACCACATCGACCGTTCAGAGGCGACTAAACGACATTCGCCCTGTCTTCAGGACAGTTGCCAGAGAACATGAACTGGAAGACAAAGGTATCTTCGAAGCCATCTTAATTGCTGGCCTAGGTAAAGACGTAACTGCAAGGGAGCCCTTTACGACCAAAGAGATTTTAGCAATCCAATCAGCATGCCGTGAGATCGATGATGACAAGAGGTGGATTGTCGCTCTGCTGAGTGAGTCCGGCTTACGATTGGCTGAAGCAGTTGGTCTCAGAACCGAAGATGTTTTTTTGAATTGTGAATATCCCTACATCAAAGTTGTAGAGCACGAAGTCAGGTCTCTGAAGACAAAGGGCTCAAATCGAACAGTACCTTTGGTGGGCGCTGGGCGTTGGGCTGTAGAGCGTGCAATAGAGCACCAGAAGAATGGCTTCTTATTTCCGAAATACATCAACTTTTCGACTACCCCCTTCAAACATAAGGCAGACTCTGCCTCAGCTACTTTGAATAAGTGGTTGATTAGATTCAGTCCAAAGGACGGAGGCAAAAAAACGATGCACTCCTTCCGCCATAGTGTTCAAGATCGACTCAGAGACACAGGTGCTCCCGAAGAGCTCAGGAATGCGATTTGTGGCTGGAAAAATGCTGGCGTTGGAGCATCTTACGGAGAGGGGTTCTCAATGGAGCGCAAAACGATTTGTTTGTCGAAGATTGTTCTTGAGACTGAGGTAAACAGTGCAGACGAAGCGGGCTCTCAGCCGACCAAAAGGTAATGCTCAGCTAACGGCTCTTTGGGCACATTTGCTTGCTTCAAACCAAGGTATCCCACCAAGGTCTTCTTTATATCTATGATGACGACGTTTTGTCCATTTATGCGTTTCTGATAACGAGGAGAGGAACAAGTCCCCTCCATCATTTCACCAGTTTCAGGTTCTTCGATTGGGCCCTCTTTAGTACCTTTGACTACTTGATACACCGAAGCACCCCAGAATTTTTGGCAATAAAGTTCGGCAGATTGAACGATATTTGGATAACTGGTTAGCCTTAGCCAGAGAAGGTACGATGCGTAGTCATTGACTCGATGGTATTTTTGCGACTTCGTATCAAGGTAACAAACTGACCCGCAAAGCACTTTATCCCCTCGGTTAAGGACACGCATGAGCGTCTCGCTGCCTGCGCAGAGATAAAATCTGTTTGTCAGGAGGGAACGTGATTTGCTTTCGCCAGATCGAGCTAGATCAACCAAGTCTTTGACATATCCCAGTCGTCTATCCGGTGGAGTTGTCCAAAGGAGCTCAGTCCATCTCATCAACCGATCATACCTTACCGTTTGTTCCCTTGCAGCGTCTCGATCAGCTTCGCCTTGCTCCTTCGCAAAGGCCCTCGACTTACGCTTGCTGAAGCGCTTTCGACAGTTATCGCTACAGTATTTTTGGTTCCTTCTTGACCGCTCAAAGACAGTTTCACAGGTCATGCACTGAATTGTTTCAGACATTTTGCACTTTCTTGGATTGCTTCAACGCTCAAAGACCCTCGATTTCGCAAGGACCAATGGAGTGTTTTGTTTTTTGGGAATGAAGGAATTTAGCGACAAGACGCCATCTCCCTTCTTATAAGTACAGGTATGGAACACGGATTTGGAAATGTGACTCCATAGAGCCAAGTTGAGGGAGGTTGGGGCACACAGACAAGGCTGCGTCCCTCAACATGCGCCAGAACGCTCCTCAGACGGCCTCAGCGTCGTTTAAATGTCTACCTGAGGAGAAAGATTCTGTTTTGCGGTGTCCGTTCTCCGAGCATCCAGAATCCGACTACAAATGCGATAGACAGAGCGCTCCGAAATCTGAAGTGCCGCTGCTATCTGTTGCTTCGTCTGACCTGCCTCCAACAGTGCTTGAACTTTGTGTTGATGCTTGGCGAGCTTGCTTGGCCTTCCCCTGTACTTCCCTTCCGCTTTGGCTTTGGCAATGCCCTCTCTTTGCCGTTCAAGCATCAGCTCTCGCTCAAACTGTGCTACCGAAGCCAACACGTTTAGCATCAGCTTTCCTGTGGCGTGCGAAGTGTCGAGGGACATGTTGAGTATCTTTAGTCCGACTTTCTTGGCCTCCAGTTCCTCAATAATGTCGCCAAGATGTTTCACCGATCTAGCCAGTCTATCGAGCTTTGTGACAACCAAAGTATCGCCCTCTCGACAGAAGCTCATAGCGTCACTGAGGGCCTCTCTGACAGCCACTGAACTTATCTGCTCCTCGTACACCCTTTCACAGCCAATCGCCTTCAGTGACTCTCTCTGTGTCGCTAGGCTGGCAATCTGTTCTAGGGTCGATGTACGTGCATATCCAATCAGCATGGTTGTGTTCTCCTTGTCTGCCATTTGGGTCTAAGGAGTGGTGACAATCAGTCTGCCAAAAGTCTGAACCCACTCCACTGACATGCAATCCCGACACCATTTGATGCTGACAGCAGGGCAAGGTTCTTTGGCAGCTCTAAACCCCAAACATCAAAATTTTCACATCGCTAGAAGGGGTAGCGGGTGTCAAAAAAGGGCTTCAAAAAAGGTCACAGTTTAGGTGCTTATTATTGTCTTAGATATGAGAGGTCATTGACACAGCAGTGTGCAATCCAAGCCTGATTTTCTTAAGCTCAAATCTACCCCTTGATGATTCACAATGAATGATCCACTCTCCGTCGGCACGAAGACCAACCCGTGATCGATAGTCTCAGGTTGACGTTAAGAACATGAATGTGCCCAAATTACTTAGGAGATCAGATTGGTTGGAAGAATGCTGTCTAAACATGAGATGACCGAAGGGCGCAAAAAGCTTCAGGACATCCTTAAAAGCAGGCCTGAAGACAGTGAAGAGTGGAATGAAGCTCAGAATAGGTTCCAATTCATAGATCGACTACTAAAGGAGTGCCTTGGTTGGCAGGTGCCCAACATTCGTGTTGAAGAGCCAGACGGTGATGGTGGAAGAATTGACTATCTCCTTGGCGACATCGCGCCGATAAAGGCCATTTTAGAAGCAAAGCGTGAAGCAGTTTCTTTCGGTGACCTGCCTGGCGGACAACGAATGCAAGTTCGCAAAATTGCACCATTGCTTGAGGCTTCAAAGGAACTCAATTCTGCTTTCAATCAGTGCTTGCAGTATTGCGCGTTGAAAGGAGCCAGACTCGGTATCGTCTGTAATGGCCCTCAACTCCTAGTCTTTCAGGCCGTAAGTCCACATGGGGCGCCTTCGGAAGGCGAATGCTATTTTTTTGATGGCTTTCAAAACTATTTGGATCATTTCCCCCTGCTTTGGAAAATTCTCTCCCCTGAGGGTATTTCCGAAAATCGGGCTTACCGCGATATTTCTCTCCATCGATCCCCGAGGATACCCACAAAGGCATCAGAGACGATCCCCGATCCAACTCGTTATCGATACAGAAGCGACTTCCAAGAGAACATTAGAACACTATCCACCCTGCTACTTGAAGAAATCGAAGACAATCAACAAGTTCGCAGAAGTTTTTACAGAGACTGCTATGTCCCAGTTGAAGCAAACAATCGACATACATTACTTAGTAAACAGATAATCAAACATAGATATCGACGCGTCGCCCCTGACTCCTCGGAGCCGAAGCAACTGAGGGCTCAGCGTGAATGGAACAATGAGCAACCAATTTTTGAAGACGCTGACCTTGGTGCAACTTTGTCAACGCGGCCTGTAGTGGTGCTAGGCGACGTAGGTGTTGGTAAGACGTCATTCTTTGAGAACCTATCCTTTCAACTGGAAGAAAATGACAAGAACGACTCGATTTTTTTACATATCAACCTTGGTCAAAAGGGCACTATTGCGACGGACTTACGCAAGTTCATTGTTCAAGAGATCGTCGAGCTTCTGAGCAGTCAATACACCATTAACATAGATTCCGAAGACTTTGCCAAATCTGCTCACTACAAAGCACTAAGTAAGTTTGATGAAGGTCCAAATGGTAGCCTAAAGTCACTCGATCCGGCACAATATCAATTGAGAAAGATCGACTACCTAAATGAGCTGATCAATGAACGAGCTTCAAATCTTCAGGCCGCTTTAGCCCATCTCTGCCACGGCCAAAAACGGCAAATCGTCATCGTTCTGGACAATGCCGACCAGCGAAACTTTGAAACGCAGCAGCAAGCTTTTCTAATAGCGCAGGAGCTATCTGCAAGTGGGTCTTGTCTCGTTTTTGTGGCCCTTCGTCCCAGTACATTTTTCGACTCAAAAAAACGTGGTGCGCTGTCTGGTTATCAGAATCGAATGTTTTCTATATCCCCCCCCCCTGCGGACGAAGTTATTCAAAAACGCTTACAATTTGCCATACGAGTTGCCGAGGGAAAACAACAACTTGCATCGCTTGATGGAATCCGCTTCCGTCTCGATGGGATAGTACTTTTTCTGAAAGCGACACTAAGATCAATTCGCTCCAACCAAGATATCCAAGCGTTTCTAGGAAATATCACAGGCGGTAATACGAGATCAGTGATTGAGCTGGTTGCTAGCTTCTTCGGAAGCCCAAATGTCGAGTCAGAGAAAATCATTGAAATAGAGGGCCGCACCGGCAGATATCAAGTACCGCTTCATGAGTTCACCAAACACGCCCTGCTAGGTGAATATGCACACTACAATCCTCAATCATCTCTTTATGCATGTAACGTTTTTGATGTCTCTAGTGCGGACCCAAGAGAACACTTTCTGAAGCCAGCTTTGCTAGCTTTTTTGTATTCGAACTCAGGTGTGGCCAACCGCGATGGGTTTGTAATGGGCGAAGCAATTTCGGCAGAAATGCAAAAGCTAGGTTTCGAAGAAGACCAGATAAGACATGCTCTTAGAAAACTAGCCCGAAATAGGCTCGTTGAAACTCCTCACGCGCATTTTAGAGAAATTGAGGTGGACGAAGGCGTGCTACCCGATACCTTCCACTATCGGGCAACCTCGATAGGTATGTACCACGTTAGAAAATGGATGTGCAGTTTTAGCTTCTTGGATGCGGTGGCAATCGACACACCAATTTTCGACGAAGTTGCCCGTGAAAAGGTAGTTGAGGTAGCGGGCTCCTTTTTCATCCATCATCGCTTGGAAAAGGCCAAAATCTTCAGAGAGTACTTAGAAGAACAGTGGCAGGCTTCAGGCATAGCTACAGCATACTTTGATTTCTCCGAAGCAGTAAGATCTCAGGTAGGCTCCTTCCGAACAGTGGAAGACTTCACTAAACGTCAAAAATAGCTAGCCGTTCAACTAGGTGAACTGTTCTCGGATAGAAGTACGGGTTCAACTTGCAAAATAGCATTTTGAATGACACCGAATGAGGCTGTTCACTAAGCCATCAGAAAGGTTACACAAGAGGTTACAATGCTGAACCGATGTCTACTTTATATCGTTGAAAAACAAAAACTTAATAAACCAATAGAGGCTCACCTCCGCCTCTTCTGGGCACCAATTTTCTTCTGAAAAATTGGTTCGCAAAAACGCCGCAGTTTACTGCGGTTTTTTGTGTTTTGCGCCCAGCACTGCGACGTCTTCCGCTCCGCTATCCGCAATAAAAACTGCGATACAAGCCCTACAGAGGCACAAATACCTTCCCCAGAACGATAGGTCACTGTTAGCCTAAAGTCATGGAATGGCACCTATTTTTGGCTGCGATCTGCCGTATAAGGAAACTGAAATTTGAAGAAGACCATTGCAACAGCCTGCATCACAACGGCGCTACTCTCAGGCTCAGCCCACGCTGACATACTGAAGGGCGAGGCGCCTGCCTGTGTGACGCCTGATGACTACGCCAAGCTGGTATACGCGATCACCTCCAGGGAGGACCAGATGCTTGATTACCTCACGAAACAAAGGCTATGCGGCATCCTCCCACCTGGCACCAAGTACGAGGTAGTAGAGACGACACCCGATTTAATCATCAAAATCCGCGTAGGGGGAGAAAGCGAATCCTCCTATCTGTTCACCAGCTCGGAATTTGTCTCAGTGAATTAGCGCAGACAGGTGAGAAGTCGCCACACAAAAAAACCGCCCGGCACCCAAAGGCACCGGACGGTTTAAGATCAGTTCAATTTGTCCTGCGGCGGATGGGTGCCGCGTGGATCAGGCTTTGCGGCCCGCTTTGATGCCATGCATCAGCGCGTAGAACACCGGCACCATGAACATGGTGATCAATGTGCCGATGGTCAGACCCGCTGCGATTGTGGTGGCCATGGCGATCCAGAAGATGTCCTGCAACAGCGGCAGCACCCCAAGGATCGTTGTCGCCGCCCCGAGCAGCACCGGGTTGAGACGCGACACAGCGGCCTCAATCAGCGCATTGAGCGAATCCATGCCTTTCTCAAGATTGGCGTTCACCTCATCCAGAAGCACGATGGAGTTCTTGATCATCAGACCCACGAGGCTCATCGCCCCCAACAGCGCCATGAAGGAGAACGGCTGACCAAAGAGCAGCAAGCCTCCGGTGATCCCGATCAAAGCGAAGGGCACCACCGTGAAGATCACCAAGGCCGGACGGAAGGCGTTAAACAGCGCCACCACGATAAAGACCATGATCACCAAAGCAGGGGCAGAGCCGGGCTTCAGGGAGTCCTGAGAATCCGCCGTGCTGTAGGTTTCGCCACGCCATTCCATCTTATAGCCCGCTGGCAGCTCGATCGCCTCAAACTCGGCCCGCACCTCTTCCACGAGGCTGGGCAGGGTCACCTCATGCGCGCTGGCCTGAACGGCCACCGCACGGCGGCGATTCCAGCGCACAATGGTGGGGTCTTCGAGCTCCACCGAGACGCCATCGGTCACAACCGACATGGGCAGGTTCTTGGTGGAGAACGCCGGGGTCACCTGAATGTTGCCAAAGTCGCGCGCCACGGTCTGTCGCTCTTCTTCGGTGCGACGCAGGATGATGGGCAGCATGTCTTCTTTGTCACGATAGAGGCCCACAGGCACCCCGTCGTAAGCCAGAAGCGAGGCATTGGCGATGTCGCTGCGCGAGGTGCCTGTCCAGATGCCCGTCACCTGATTGTATTCCGGCACCAGTTTGGACACGCGGTTGCGCATATCGCTGCGGATGTCCTTGGCGTGCGGGGTGGCCCGCAGGATCGCCATGCCCTGTTCCGCCAGATCCCGCAGGACCTCCGGATCAGCATTGGCAGGCCCGCTGAAGCGCACCTCAAACGGCCAGGTGTTGCCCGGGCCGGCGGTGTATTTGCGCACCCGCACCATGGCCTCAGGGATGGCTTCACCCACCCATGGGTCGAGATCCGCAATCAGATCATCCACCACATCAAGGCTCGTGGTGTTCACCACCAGCTGCGCGTAGCTCGCATAGGGGAACTCCGGATCCACCGGCAGGTAGAAGCGCGGACCACCGGAGCCAACAAAGGTTGCCACACCGGCCACGCGCTCATCACCGTCAAGGCGCTGTTCAACGCGTTTGGCCAGCTCTGAGGTATGGGCGATGGTGGTGCCTTCTTCGGCCCAGATGTCCACCATGAACTGCTGACGTGTCGCATCTGTGAAGAACAGGCGATCCACAAAGGAGAAGCCATAGATCGAGGTCGCCAGAAGCGCGACAGACACCAGCGCGGTGAGCGCACGGGCCCGCAGACAGGCGGTCAGCGCAGCGCGGAAGACGCGCAGGATCACGGCCTCTCTCTGGTCCCCATCGGTGTTGGGGGCTTTCACCATGTCGATGCACATCAAAGGCGTGATGGTCATGGCAATGACCCAGCTCAGCAGGAGCGACACGCCGACCACCACAAAGAGCGATCCGGCATATTCACCGGCGCTGGTGGTGGAGGCATAGATTGGATAAAAGGCCATTACCGCCACAAAGGTCGCGCCCAAAAGCGCAATCCCCGGCTCTGAAGCAGCTTTGACCGCCGCTTCCACACGACCCATCCCCGCTTTCAGACGTGCGGCCATTCCGTCGGCCACCACAATGGCGTTGTCCACCATCATGCCCAGCGCAATCACCAGCGCACCCAGAGACACCCGCTGAAGGTCGATTTTCAGCACCACCATCACGATGAAGGTCGCCAGAATGGTCAGCAGCAGCGCGCCACCGATGATCAGACCCATGCGCCAGCCCATGAAGACAGCCACAACGATCAGAACGATCAGAACCGCCTCGCCAAGGTTGATGATAAAGGAGTCGATCGCCGTGGTGACCAGATCGCTCTGCCAAGCCACACGGTGAATTTCCACACCCACAGGCAGGGTCGCGTTGATCTCTGCCAGTTTCTCATCAAGGTTGCGGCCGGTATCGACGATATTGCCGCCGGAGACATTGGCGATGGAGAGTGCAATGGCGGGCTGGCCGTCATAGCGCATCTCGGTCAGCGCGGGTTCCAGATAGCCTTGGGAAATCTCGGCGATGTCACGCAGACGCAGCACTTCGGAGGTGCGCTCAATGGGCAGAGGAATGCCGGTGTCCAGCTCATCCAGCGCATCAAAGATACGGTCTTGCAGACCGCTGCGCAGCTGCAGGCTTCCGATGTCTTCCACAGTTTCAAATTCGCCGGTCGGGGACACCCGCATGCGACGGTTGCTGATTTCCAGCGCGCCTGCGTTCACCACCTGGTTCTGCAGGTTGAGCGTGGCGATGAAATCCTGTGTGGACAGGCCCAGATCCAGCAGACGCTGCTCGGAGGCTTCCAGATAGACCACTTTGGGCTGCAGACCCCAGGTCTCGACCCGGGAAACACCTTCCACAAGGTTCAGCTCTTTGCGGATGTCTTTGACGTATTCTTCCAGCTCCGCATAGGTGAAGCCGTCACCGGTGATGGCAAGCACAAAGCCATACACAAAGCTGAAGTCATCAATGACATTGGGGGTTCCGGCCCCCGGAGGCAGGCCGTTCAGATCGCCGATTTTACTGCGCAGCTTGTCCCAGACCTGTGGCAGGCGATCCGCCCAGTATTCCTGTTTGATCTCCACCTTCACAATCGAGAGACCGGCGTGGGAATAAGAGGTCAGAAACTTCAGCTCGGGCAGCTCCTGGATGGCGCCCTCAACGGGATCGGTGACTTCGAGCTCCACCTCTGTGGGGCTGGCGCCGGGGTATTGCGTGACCACAAGCGCGGTTTTCACCGTAAATTCGGGATCTTCCAGCTGGCCCAGCCGGAAGTAGGACAGCGCGCCGATCACAAGGATCAGGGCCAGCGCAAAATATGTGACTGTGCGGTTCTTGACCGCTGTTGCAGCAAGCGACATCGGTCTTACCCCTCAACCTCGGTCAGGCGCACCTGCTGACCTGCGGTCAGGGTGTTGGCCCCGGCGGTGACCACACGGTCGCCCTGTACCAGACCATCCACCAGCAGGCCGCGGTCGTTAAACGCGCGCACCTCAACCGGTTTGCTGGACACGGTCAGCGTGTCCGGATCAATCACCCAGACAAAAGTGTCGTCCGGTGCGGATTTGTTGGGGGAGAACACAGCGCCTGCAGGCACCTGTATACCAGTCTCGGCCCAGTTGTCAGGCAGCTGCACTTTCGCGGTCGCATAACCTGCCATGCCGGGCTGGATGTGATCACCTTCTGGCTGGTCCATGATGATGGTCACAGGATAGGTGCGGGTGGTGGTGGAGGCCTCATGCCCCACATAAGCAATCTGCGCCGGAATTTTTACGCCGGGCAGGCTGGCAAATTCCACCTCGATGCTGTCCACAAAGGGTTCCAGATTGATGAGGTTCTCCGGCACCGCCACTTCCATCTTGATGCGGGATGTGTCCAGCAGGCGCACCACCGGCTGGCGGGCGTTCACGTTCTGGAAGTTGTCGACATAGGTCACAGAGACCTGTCCGCTGAACGGCGCATGAAGGGTGGTGTACTCAAGGTTCAGCCGCGCCCCATCCAGAGAGCCTTCGACCGCTTCGATGCTGGCTTCGGTGGAGCGCACTACAGCGATCTGATCATCGACATTGGCCTGAGACACGAAGTCGTTTTCCAGCAGAGCCTCGCGGCGGGTCAGCTCAACCTTAGCGTTCTCCAGATTGGCGATCAGAGCGGCGCGCTGTCCCTCCAACGCACGCACCTGCGCGGCGTAGGGTTTGGCGTCCAGAATGGCGAGCACATCATTTGCCGCGACCTCAGACCCCACTTCGACAGGGCGCGCAAACAGTTTGCCGGGCACTTCAAAGCCGATGTTCAGCTCCTGAAACGCAATGGCGCGGCCCGGGTAGGTCGATTTCAGCACCGACTCAACATCGGCCACAACCATCGACAGGACAGGGCGCACAACCGGCTCGGCGACGGTGGTCCCTTCTTCCTTGCAGGCGGACAGGAAAACCAATGCGGTGCCACACAGCAATGCAGTGGAAAGCTTCAATACATTCATGGAACGCGAACCTCCATATGGGTCAAATTCGGAAAGAACAGCAATGCGCTGCGCCATGCCCCCCAAAGAGCACACACAGAGAGCTGCATAATTGTGCAACAAGTTAACCTTGAGGCAGTGACAGCGGCATGACAGACGCGGACAGAAGCTTGATACTTTCGGTCTGGGATTGACCGGCTTTAATATATCATTCCGCATAAGTGGTCAGACTTGCGCCAGTCAAGCCAAGGGCGCAGCGGTATCGTCCACTTCATGCAATTGTGAACATAGGACATTTTCAGCCAAAACGCTCAGGCGTCGGCGAGGAACAAATCCATCACAAAAGGGATCGCCTTGATCTCTCGCGACCTGTTTCCGGGGCGCATCTGGATCGGCTTTGTCAGCCAGTCGACCCATTTCAGACGCCGGCACAACTGTTGTGACATGCCCCAGATACCGCTGGGCGCAGCATTCCGGTAGGCCGCCATTGCTCCTCCCAGTGCCGGGCGCATCTGCGCCGAATTCGCCGCCACATTGAAGGCGAAAATCACCAGATCCCGCGCCTGCCCTTTGGGGGTGTTGTTTTTGGTCTGATAGCGCTCAAAGTCCAGAAGCAGCACCTTGCCCTCCACAAGGCACATGTCTTTCGGGCTGGGGCGGCCATGGGCAAAGCCCAAGGTGTGAAACGCGCCAAGCGACTGACTGGCATTGAGCAGAAGATCCCGCCCCTCACCTCCGCTACCAACGTCTCCGAGCCGTTGTCGCAGATCTTTACCGCAATCCGGCAGCACAAGAAAATCAGGACCATCCGCCACCACCTGTGGCACAGGAGCCTGCACCGCATTCATCTCATGATAGGCTTGGCGCTCCCGCATGAAGGCCTTTTCCGGATTTCCTTTTTGCAGACGAAACCGCAGATCCAGCTTTTCCGGGCGCTTGATCCAGAACACCTGCCCGCCCTGCTCCACACGTTCAACCCGTGGCCCGGCCTCGCGGGCGCGGGATTCAACAAGCATTTTAAGCTCTTCATCAACAGAAAGCGGGGTGCGAAAATCCATGATCCGCTATGTAGGGCGTCAAAAAACCTTCGTAAAGACGTGATCCAAGCGTCGCACCCCTGTCATCAACGCATTTGGCCGCAGTTTAGACTCTGTAAACGTACGCCCCGCAAAACATTGAAACACAGACGCGAAAGCCGTAAGTGCTTGGCATCCGATTACTCGAGGCACCTATGGCAAATTTCCTCTATCAAAACGACCTGCCCGACGGGCTTGATCTTGGCCCGGTTGTGGCCATCGACTGTGAAACCATGGGGTTGAACCCGCATCGCGACCGGCTGTGCGTGATTCAGATGTCCGGCGGGGATGGCAACGCCCATCTGGTGCAGGTGGCCAAAGGCCAGACCAGCGCGCCAAACCTGCAAAAGATGCTCGAAGATCCAAATGTCCTGAAGCTGTTTCACTTCGGACGTTTTGACATCGCCGCGATGTACCACGCCTTTGGCGCGCTGACGGCGCCGGTCTATTGCACCAAGATCGCCTCCAAGCTCGTGCGCACCTACACCGACCGTCATGGTCTGAAAAACCTGCTGCAGGAGCTGCTGGGTGTGGATATCTCCAAACAGCAGCAGATGAGCGACTGGGGGGCGGAGACCCTGACCGAGGCACAGCTCGAGTATGCTGCCTCTGACGTGCTTTATCTGCATGCCCTGCGCGACAAGCTGAACGAGCGTCTGGCGCGGGAAGGCCGCACAGAGATGGCGCAGGCCTGCTTTGACTTCCTGCCCATGCGCGCGCGCCTTGATCTGGCCGGTTGGCCGGAACAAGATATTTTTGCGCACTAAAGGATCTGCCCCATGACGGATGCCGACAAGCACACTTTTCTGGAAACCGCCCGTCGTGTGGTGTCCATCGAGACCGAAGCGCTGCGCCTGCTCGCCGAAAGCTTCGGAGCGGAGATCGGCGACGCGGTCGAACTGCTGCTGTCAGCCAAAGGCCGCGTGATCATCTCCGGCATGGGCAAATCCGGCCACATCGCGCGCAAGATTGCGGCGACCTTTGCCTCCACAGGCACACCGGCGCATTTTGTGCATCCGGCAGAGGCCAGCCATGGCGATCTGGGCATGATGGCGCAGGGCGATGTGGCGCTGGTGCTGTCCAACTCCGGCGAAACTCCGGAGCTGGCCGACCTTGTGGCTTATACCCGCCGTTTCAACATTCCGCTCATCGGTGTTGCCAGCCGTGTGGACTCCACCCTTATCAAGCAAAGTGACATAGGCCTCATTCTGCCAAAGGCGCAGGAAGCCTGCGGCACCGGTGTTGTGCCAACCACCTCCACCACCATGACGCTGGCGCTGGGCGATGCGCTGGCTGTGGCGCTGATGGAGCACCGCCGCTTCACGCCGGAAAACTTCCGCGAGTTCCACCCTGGTGGTAAGCTGGGGGCGCAGCTGTCGCGCGTGCGGGATCTGATGCATTCCGGCGACGCCCTGCCGGTGATTGCCGAAAACACCGCGATGAGCGATGCGCTTCTGGAGATCAGCCAGAAAGGCTTTGGCGTGGTTGGGGTGACCAATGACGCGGGCAAACTGCTCGGCATCATCACCGATGGGGACTTGCGCCGCCATATGGATGGCCTGCTGGAGCGCACTGCAACCGAAGTCATGACCGCCGCGCCGCAGACCATTGCCCCCGGTGCGCTGGCCGAAGAGGCTGTTGGCATCATGAACCAGCGCAAGATCACCTGTCTGTTTGTGGTGGATCCCGAGGGCGACGGCGCCCCTGCGGGGCTGCTGCACATCCATGACTGCCTGCGTGCCGGTCTGGGCTGATCCAATTTGCGACGGCGCCTGACATATTCCACCCTTGTGGCATGGCTCAAAGTGCTGCTGCCGCTTGCGGCACTTGGCCTGTTGTCGACACTGTTTTTGGTGTCAAAACAGGTCGATCTGGAAGGCGCCATTCCCTTTGCGGATGTCGATCTGGAACAAAGGCTGCGGGATCGCCAGATCACCGCGCCTTATTTCTCAGGCAAAACCGATCATGGCCACGATATCACCGTGACCTCCGAAACCGCCCATCCGGACGCGGAAGACCCCTCGCGCATCATTGCGCAGAATGTCGGGGCGTTGCTGTCGATCGGCGGCGGCACAGAGATCACCGTGACCGCCAAAGAAGGCGAAATGGATGGCCGGTTTCAAGAACTGTTATTGGATGGCGACGTGGAGATATTGACCTCCACCGGCTACACCATCCAGACAGAGGCCATGACATTTGGTCTGGAAGAAGCTCGTGCCGACACCACCAGTGAGGTGACAGCCGAAAGTGCGCTGGGCGAGCTTCAGGCGGGCCGGATGGCCCTGCGCCCATCGGGCGAAAACAATGAAATATATTTGTTTTTCACAAAAGGTGTGCGACTGGTATACACACCGCAGAAGACAACGAGGTGACCTGTGCTTCTTTACCGCGCGCTTTTGATTGGTGTGCTGGCGCTTATGCCGGCAATCGGTACAGCTCAGGGGCTGCAGCTTGGCTTTGGCCAGAGCCAGCAGGACACCGGCCTGCCGGTTGAGGTCACCGCTGAAAGCCTGTCTGTGAACCAATCTGATGGCAGCGCCGTGTTTGAAGGGGATGTGGACATCTCCCAAGGGGACATGCGCATGACCGCGGATAAGGTGAACGTGCATTACCTGCCCGACAACAGCGGCATCGACAAACTTGTGGCGCAGGGCAACGTACTGCTGGTGCAGGGGCCGGACGCCGCCGAAGCGGATGAGGCTGTTTACTCCATCGACAGCGGTGACGTGGTGATGACCGGAAACGTGACCGTCAATCAGGCCGCCACAACCATCTCCGCTGACCGTATGGTCCTCAACCTTCAGAACAACACCGCGCGCATGACCGGGCGGGTGAAAACTGTGCTGAAGACGGAATAAGACATGGCCAAACCCACCCTTTCTGTGACCGACGGCGATTCCGGTCTGCGCGTCGAGAGCCTGCGCAAGGCCTATCGCAAGCGCGTGGTGATCCGCGACTTTTCCATGGAACTTCAGCGCGGTGAGGTTGTTGCGCTGCTTGGCCCCAACGGTTCGGGCAAAACCACCACATTTTATGCGGTTGCGGGCCTGCTGGTGCCTGAAGGGGGGCGTGTGACCATCGACGGGCGCGACGTGACCACCTTGCCCATGTACCGCCGCGCCAAGCTGGGCATCGGCTACCTGCCACAGGAAATGTCGATCTTCCGTGGCCTGTCGGTGGAAGACAACATCACCGCCATTCTCGACATCACCCACAAAGACCGGCTCAAGCGCCGTGAGCGGCTTGAAGAGCTGCTCTCTGAGTTCTCCATCGAGCATTTGCGCCGCGCGCCTGCTCTGGCTCTCTCAGGCGGGGAGCGTCGCCGTGTGGAGATTGCCCGCTGTCTTGCGGCGGACCCCAAGTACCTGCTGCTTGATGAGCCCTTTGCGGGTGTTGACCCGATCTCTGTCGGGGACATCCGCCATCTGGTGGCCGACCTCAAAAAGCGCGGTATTGGCGTGTTGATCACCGACCACAATGTGCGCGAAACGCTGGAAATCGTGGACCGCGCCTACATTCTGCATGACGGCAAGGTGCTGATGTCCGGCACACCGGAAGAAGTGGTGGAAAACGAAAACGTGCGCCGCGTCTATCTCGGAGAAAACTTCCGAATTTCCTAGGGTCAGCCAGCGCTGATACTATCGCGAATAAAACGCGCCGATACCCCTTTATTTCCTGAAGATTTCTAGCGCACCGCAACACAGGCAGGGCGAGATAATGCCCGCCAAAACGGGATCGCACACGTTGAAAATACCGCGATTTTGACTTGGATCATTGACTCTCAGCGGTTGGAATACTCAAATGCTGAGTATGACATTTGCTAAAACCCCCGCTGATACCAAAGCGGCCTTTTTACCAAGGCCAGGTCTGAAGCAAGGTTCGCATATGTCGATTACCAGCATTCGGACCTAACTGATAACGGGCGGATAAAGCTCGTGGTCCGACATGTCATCGAAAAGGAGACAGGATGCGCTATCAGATCACCGGAAAACACATCGACGTTGGCAATGCTTTGCAAACTCATGTCCAAAACGAACTTGGCGATGTCTTAGAAAAATACGCCGGCCGACCGACTGACGCGACAATCACTTTTTCAAAACACGCACATGAATATATGTGTGAAACCACCGTACACCTGTCCACCGGGCTGACCGCTCAGGCCAAGGCACATGCGACAGAAATCTATGCAGCCTTCGATGGTTGTGCCGAAAAAATGGACAAACAGCTGCGCCGATACAAGCGCCGCCTGAAAGATCACCATAAGGAAAGAGTCGAACCGGTTGAACTTTTGGGGGCTTCCTCGTATATCCTCGCGCCTGAAGCTGAAGAACATGAGGCAGAGCCGGATACGCTACAACCTGTGATCGTTGCCGAGATGGAAACAAAGATCCCATCTTTGAGCGTCGGTGAGGCTGTTATGCAGATGGAACTTGCGGGCTCGCCTGTACTGATCTTCAAGAACGAAGGTAAAGCTGGGTTGAATGTGGTCTATCGCCGGGATGACGGCAACATAGGCTGGATCGACCCGCAGACATAAAGCGAGAGGGCGTTTCGCGCCCGATCCGGAGATACAGGCAAGATGGACCTTTCTACGATCCTCAAGCCAGAGGCGGTACGTGTTGTGACGGCCGCCTCAAGCAAGAAGCGTTTGCTGCAGGAATTTGGCGATCTCGCCGAATCCGCCTACCAGTTGGACGCACAAACCGTTGTTGAAGCGTTGCAGGAACGTGAAAACCTCGGCCCCACAGGTGTGGGCCATGGGGTGGCGTTGCCGCACGCGCGCTTCGACGGGCTTGAAAGCGTCGCTGGCGCCTTCATCCTTTTGGAAAAGCCTGTTGATTTCAACGCGGTAGATCGTCAGCCAATCGACATCGCATTTGCGTTGTTTGCGCCGGAAGAAGCCGGCGTGGAGCACCTCAAGGCGCTTGCCAAAGTGTCCCGCAAACTGCGGGAAAGTGCGATCTGCGCCAAGCTTCGGGCGAACCCGGATCCGACCACGCTATTCACGATCCTGACCGAAGGTGACACGGT
Source organism: Shimia sp. R9_1 (assembly GCF_017743775.1). Taxonomy (NCBI): domain Bacteria; kingdom Pseudomonadati; phylum Pseudomonadota; class Alphaproteobacteria; order Rhodobacterales; family Roseobacteraceae; genus Shimia; species Shimia sp. R9_1. Next base: position 166,147 of record NZ_JAGHRN010000002.1, read on the forward strand.
GCAGGCCGCCTGATTTTCAGGCCGCTTTGCAAACAAAGATCACGCGCCTCAGCTTTCGCTGCAGGCGCGTTTCTCATTGCCAGTTGTCAAAGCCAAAGGTGATGTAATCGCGCTTGTAGATATCCCGCACCAGCGTCTCGATCTCATCGTCATAGATCGCGCTCAGCGCCACCGGATGGCCCGGATCCACCGGCTCTGGGTCAGGGGCATCCATCCGCCCGACTTGCATCGCCAGCGCGGGGAGATAGCTCTCCATCTCGGTCTCGCGCACAATCATGTCGGGTAGAGCCAGATTGGCGAATCCCTTCATCGCCACCGCCTGACTGACCCAATGACCGTCCTGGCGCAAACTGGTCTGACCCAACAGATTCGCCTTCACAAACCCCAAAAACGCCAAAAACGCCTCGCGATGCGCCTCAGGGCCATAATCCGCTTTGGGCGGATCCTTCGGAATTGGCATCTTGTAGACGCGGCGCAGCGTGTTGCGGATCTGTTTGTAGACCCCGTCTTCCGCCGCGAGAATACGCTCACAGAAGGCCGCATGCACTCGCTCGACCGGGTGGCGCACCACCGTGAAGCTGCGGTGATGCCGGTGGGCCTTTTTCCACTGGCGGAGGGTCTTCTGGCTGAAGTTTTCGATGAGCCCATCGGCCGCCACATGATCGAGCGAGGCCATCCAACGCGTCACCGCCGCCTGCGGGCCGGAATTGATCGGCAGGTAGAGCAAGGGGGCCACGGCACAGGCCACATAGCTCGGCACAGCCGCCCCGCGCCGCGGCTCAAAATTGGGGGTGCGGTTGAGATTGAAGCGGTCCAGCTCTGACAGCGCGCGGGGGATGTCGTCAAAGTTCTCGACCTTCTCCGACAACGCAGCAGGGTTCTGCGGCTTGAGCTTCTTGTTGACCGCCTCAATCGCCCCGTCATGGCCGAGGAAGCGCGCCAGCCCGTTCATCACCTCGACATCCTGCAGATCTTCATAGGCCACATAGAAGGCCGTCTGTCCGCTCACCTGCAAGCCGCGCATGATCTGCACCTGAAACGCCTGCAGCTCTTCCACATGGCGTTTGAACTCAGGGCCGTCAAACTGAACGGTGCTGTCTTTGCGGCGGCGCACATCTGTCAGCTTCCACTGGCCGGTGGCCTTGGCGATCTTCCAGCTGACGTAGCTGTCCAGCGGGTTGCGGGTCAGCACGATTTTGGCGCAGCGCGGATCATTCAAAATGGCGTCGAGCACCCGCGGTTCGTGATTGTGGAAATAGCGAAACCCGGACAGCCCCTGATCCGCTTTGACCGCCTCGATCAACTGCATCGGATCAGCCGTGCGTTCTTCAAGCGAGACACCAAGGATGGCATCTTTGTTCGGATATCCGATGAAATGCGGGTTAAAAGCCTCGCCGTGGCACGTCAGCCCATCAAACTCGTTGATATTGGCTTCCAAAAAGTTGGAGCCCGTGCGCATTTCGGCAAAAACCACAAAATAGTCAAAGCGTTGGTCCATAAGGCCTTATTGCACCAAATAGGGTTTGCGTGGGGGTTTTTTCTGTTCGTTTTCCGCCTGTGTGACCGGGAAATCACCCATCAGGTAAGGGTGCATCCCCTGGTTCTTCAGGTTTTGCAGGAACTGACCAAATCCCGTCAAATCCGTCATCTTCGGCGCTTCGGCCAGACGGCGCGTGGAATCAGTGCCGATCTCATCAATGATGGTCTGCAAGGGCTCCATCGGCGCTTCGATGAACTCCGCCAGCGACCAGATGCGCACCCGTGCCTTGGCGTAGGGGCTGCGCAACGCATGAAGTTGGTCGCTTTCCAGTTTCTGCAGCCGCGCAGCTTCTTTGCGGATGTCGGCGAAATTCATGTTCGACTTGAACAAGGGAATCGCCCAGGCGCCGCTGATCACCGAAATCTGCGCGTTCGGGTCTTTGCAGATGAACCAGACCGGCGCGCCCTCATCGCGCGGCCCCACCTGAAAACACTGCCGTTCGCCACGGGTGTTCCAGACCAGGTTGGTCAGAAAGGCAATCGGGTTGTAATCCCTGAGCTTGGGCGAGTCGCTGAGCGCCCCGTTGAGCACCCGCTGCCCACCTTCAAATTCCACACGCTCCGGCGCATAGAGATGGCCATGCACGCGCGTGCCAGTGGCGCGTGCCAACCACGGCTCAAAATCTTCAAACAGCTCGGTAAAGCCGTGAAACACCGAATAGCGCCCAAAGGTCATGCCATTTTCCCAGCCCTCATTGGGAAACCGGCTCTGCATGTAGAGACCTGAGCGTCCCTTGGTCCGCCGCTCCACCGCTTTGGCAAAAATCCGGTCGATCTTTGCCGGATTGGGTTCGCTCATCTTGATTGCGCCCTCAGGGCTCCGCAGGAAGCCTCCGTAGATCTTCTCCGCATGGGGCCAGATCTTGCGCGCCACAAAACAGTCAGACCGCCGCAGAAGCTGCAGGTGGTCGTCATAGAAGATATGCGGCTTGCCCTGAAAATCGAATTTCGACAGCGTCAGAGAACGGCTTTCGATATTGCTCGAATACACCCGCGCAAGGGTCTGAAAATAGCTCTCATCCGGGATCCACACCCGCTTGAAGAACTTGTCAAAGATCTCACGGTCGGGATCCTGCAAAATCGCGGAGAGGGTCTGGCGGGTCAGGCACCACCACTGGCTGCCCATATGCGGCACGATGCCTTTGGGAATGGTCCGTTTGAAGCGCACGAACCGCTGAATATCGACCCATTTGTCAAAGAGGTAGCGGCGCTTTTTCCATGAAAAGGGAAAGCGCAGCGTGAAGCGCTCATGATCCAGCCCGCCAACGGTCCAGGGCACATCCGCCGTTGTGGCGCTTTCAATGAAATCCGTGCGCGGGCGCGCCGCCAGATAGTCTTTCAGCTCCTGCACGGGCCGCAGCGGCAGACAGGACCCCGAGGACAGATAGATGTGATGCACATCGGCAAACTGCTCCAGCATCATCTCGGCTGCGGATTGAGAGGCGGCCACGATGCCCCACATGCCCCACTCACAGCTGTGGCGCTTGCAGAACACGATCATCGAGTGATCCGAGCAGGATTCCACAAAACGGTCGTAGGTTTTGCGCGGCACCTTCTTGTCCACATGGATCACCACCGGGCAGCCGGCGTTGGCCCAGTGCCGCGCCACCTGCTCGGCGCGGTCCAGTGCGGTGTGCACCAGCATGAGGATGCCGACACTCACGCCCAGTTGCCTTTCGACATCAGCCCCAAAATCTCAAGCTGGCGCCAGTTGATGTATTTCTCGCTCCACTTGCACCAAAACTCAGGCTGTTCACCAAGCTGATCCGCATAGGCTTTGTATTCGCGCGAACTGGCATAGTGCTGGCTGCGCTCCATCTCTTCTGCCGCTTTTTCGGAGAAGGTGTTCAAAAACTTGGTGTGCAGCAATGCGCCGCTGGCCTTCTCGCCGCCCCATTCATCGTAGACTTGGTTCAGGCCGCGCGGCAGCAGGCTGTGGGTCGAGCTGACATAGGCATAGCGTCGGTTCCATTTGACCAGCGGTATCTTGTTGAGCGCTGGCGCCGCGCGTGGATTGTCGGCAAAAAACATCCGTGCGCGCGGACCACCTTGGATCCACAGATTTCCATATTGCGGGTTCTTCTCAAGCGTATAGTTGCCCGCATCAAACCAGTTTGCGATCTCCAGCGGATCCTGTCCTGCCCGATAGGTTGTCCGGTCAAGCCGCCCGCGGGGATACACATCCACCAGCATCGCGCCAAAGCTGCGGATTGAGGAGTTATCAAGCCAATCCGTCAGTGCTCTGATCGGGCGCGTGTCACAGAAGGGGTAAATGAAGAACTCATCCGGATCGACCACCAGACACCAGTGCCCATGGGCATAGGTGCGCTGCAGCCCATTCATCCAGTCGATGCCAAATTTGGAGCGGCGATAGCTGTGCTGGGTGTACCAGACAGAAATATCGTCCTGCCCGCTCAGATACTCAAGCGTGCCATCGGTGCTGTCATTGTCCACAAACAGGAAATGGTCGACCCCCATCTTGCGGTAGTATTCCAGGAAATACGGCAGCCGGATCAGCTCGTTTCGAAAGGTGCTTACCAGCAGGATATCATTGGGGCGAATGGCATGCGTGTTGTTCTGAACAGGGCTCAGTTCGCGGGATTTTCGGATCGATCGCAACAGCCGGTGGCGCCGCCGCAACCTCATCTTATAAGAGTCCCAAACGCCCAAGTCAGCCTAACCTCTCCCAACAGACGCATCTCTGTGCGCATGTGGGTTATTCCCATGTATGTAAGCTTATGCCACGTTACCATTAATGGAGGCAACGCCTTTAAAAACGGTTACATAGCGGTAAATTTGTCTAGGGTTCCTGTGGGAATACGTTTCGACTTTTACCAGCCGCCCGAATTCATCAGACCAAGCGCCTCGAGCTGTTGCCAGTTTTCAAATTTGCGGGACTCCTCTGACCACAGATCAGGGGACGCCGCGATTTCATCATAGTAGTGATCAAATTTCGCGGGCGCATGGAAGTGCTGTTTGCGCTGCTTTTCTATTTCCGATTTGGCAACAATCTCGGGCAGAAACTTGGTGTGCAACAGCACTCCGGAAGGGGCATCCCCGCACGGTCCGTCATAGCCGTGGTTCAACCGTGCAGGCAGCGCGGAATGGCATGAATTCACATAGGCATAGCGGCGCGACCACCGCACCAGCGGGATTTTATTGAGCGTCGGGGAGCGTTTGGGCTTGTCCGCAAAGAAAACACGCTCCCGCATACCGCCCTGCACCCAGAGATTGCCCAGCGGTACCTGTCGCCGTGCGCGATAAGGCCCCGGATCAAACCATTGCAGCACCTCCATCGGGTCCTGACCGGCCTCATAGCGCGCCTCTGAGAGCGGCCCCTTGGGATAGACATCAAGCATATGCGCGCCAAACACACGCTGCCCTCGCCCATCGAGCCAACTGGTAAGCGCTGGCAAGTCGCGTTTGTCATGATGCGCATAGATCAGCAGCTCATCCGCATCGACCATCAGACACCAATGATCGTGGGCGTATTTCATCTGCAGCCATGTCATCCAGTCCAGACCAAACCGTGCCGCACGGTAGCTGCGGTCGGTTTTCCACAGCGACACATCGGGTTGCTGCGCCAGATAAGCCTCGCTGCCGTCTGTGCTGCCGTTATCAACGATCAGAAACTGGCCGACGCCCAACCGTCGATAATGCGCCAAAGTATAGGGAAGCCGGGTGATCTCATTGCGCAGGGTCATGACCACAAGCACGTCTCCGCGCTTGATGAGGTCGGTGCGATCGGTAACCGATGTCAGTTGATGGCGGCTGCGGAAACTGCGCCACAGCAATCCGCGCCGTCGCCATCGCATACGGTAAGCCGCCCACAAATCCGGCTTGGCTGTGGGCTGCGCGCTCAGGTTACTTGTCGTAGTGCCCGTTCTGATGCCATCTCCATGCATCGGCGATCATTTGGTCCATTTTGGAACGCTTTGGCGCCCACCCTAGCTCTTTCTCCGCACGTGTCGAGCCTGAAACCAGCTTGGTGCAATCCCCCGGTCGCCGCGGACCTTCGTTGTAAGGCACTTCCCGGTTGGTCACGATGCGGGATTGGTCAATCACCTCGCGCACTGAAAACCCACTGCCGGTGCCAAGGTTGAAGATCCGGCTGCCCTTGCCGTCCTGCAGCCACTTCAGCCCCAGCACATGAGCATCCACCAGATCGCAGACATGCACATAGTCGCGAATGCAGGTGCCATCGGGTGTATCATAGTCGGTGCCAAAGATGGTGAGCGCATCCCGCTTGCCGTCAATCGCATCCAACATCAGGGGGATGAGATGGGTTTCCGGGCGATGGAACTCCCCCACTTCAGCCTCTGGATCGGCGCCGGCCACATTGAAGTAGCGGAAAATCACACTTTCCAAACCATGCGCCGCGCCAAAATCGCTGAGCATGTCTTCGATCGCGCGCTTGGAGGCGCCATAGGCATTGATCGGTGCCTGCTGAACCTCTTCGTCCAGAGTGACATTGTCATGATCGCCATAGGTCGCACAGGTTGATGAGAAGACAAACTGCTTCACATCCGCCGCAATACAGGCCTCAATCAGATTGAGGGAGCCATTCACATTGTTGCGCCAGTATTTCCCGGGCTCAGACATGCTTTCGCCCACCTGAGACAGCGACGCAAAATGCATCACGGCCACAGGTTTATACTTGGCAAACACCTCGTCCAGCCGTGCTCGATCCAACAGATCTCCTTGCTCCAGAGGCCCGAATTTGACGGCGTCTTCCCAGCCGGTGCACAGGTTGTCAAAGGTCACCGGCACAAAGCCAGCCACCGCCAATGCCTTGCAGGCGTGCGAGCCAATATAGCCCGCCCCGCCTGTGACGATCACATGTTCCAAAAATAGTCTCCCAGGGATTACTCAGCAGCGCGGCGCGATGCGACCAGCTCTTCGAGATAGACCGACAGCTCATCACACAGCTCTTCGCGCGCAAGACCAAAGGCCACGGTCGCTTGCAGGAAGCCCGCCTTGGAGCCGCAATCAAACCGCTGCCCCTGGAAGCGATAGCCATAAACACCAGCGCCTTTACCGATCTCAGTCGCGATCGCGTCGGTCAGCTGAATTTCACCGCCAGCGCCTTCGCCTTGGTTGGCGAGATTGGTGAAGATCTCAGGGGTCAGGATATAGCGGCCAATGACCGCCAGATTGGAAGGCGCGGTTCCGGCAGGGGGTTTTTCCACCATGCCCTTCACAGACACCAGCGAGCCCATGTCTTCCTGCACGTCCAGCACACCATAAGCGGATGCTTTGTCGTGTGGCACTTCCATCGCTGCCACCATGCAGCCACCAGTCTCTTCATAAGCGTCAACCATCTGCTTGAGACAGCCGACCTGACCGGCAATCACGTCATCCGGCAGGATCACCGCAAAAGGCTCATCGGCCACCAAACGGCTGGCACAAGCCACAGCGTGTCCAAGACCAAGGGCGCTGTGCTGGCGAATATAGGCAATCTGACCGCTTTCCATATTGGAAGACTCAAGCTGCTTCAGCAGATCGGTTTTGCCCTTTTCGCGCAGGGTCTGCTCCAGCTGGGGCGCGTGGTCAAAATAGTCTTCAAGCGCGCTCTTTCCGCGCGAGGTGACAAAGATAAACTCGGTTATCCCTGCTTCACGCGCCTCATCAATTGCATATTGAATGAGCGGGCGATCCACCAATGTCATGATTTCTTTAGGCACGGATTTTGTTGCCGGCAGAAATCTGGTCCCCATTCCAGCCACCGGAAAAATCGCTTTCGTTACCTTGCGCTGCATATAGAGCTCACTTTCGGTTAAAGTTGTTATCTACCTTCAATCTCAGGCGATCGAAGGCAATCCAAATCAATAAAATATGATTTGGCGATAGCACGAATTGCCCCTGATTTCTACATACCCAGCTCGAAGTTTTCCCAAACGTTGGCAGAATACCTCAGTTGCACCTTCAACATTTTGCGGTGATTGAAAAATCATCTGTCAAAAGACACTGGCAATCGCAAAGAGCGACCCGACCAAGGCGATAACCGCTTGCGCAGGTCTGATTGCAGATTCGCTGGCGACCACGATATCGCCGGGCTGGATCTGAAAGGTATTTGCACCAAACAGACTATCGGCCCTTGTCAGATCAAAAGAAAAGACAACGTGCTCGTGGTTAGGGCCACTGTTATCCGGTCTAATATCCTCAGCATCATATTGCCGCAAAACAAACAGACCTTGCGGGTTTGCGCGATCATCATTGAGGCCCCCGAGCATTGTAACTGCTTCCATGGCGGTGATATCTTCTTGGTTAAAAAACACCTGACGCTCAGATCGGGTCGCCCCTACTGCGATAAAATACCTTTCATCTTCTTCAACGATAATCTGATCGCCACCACGCACAATCACATTTTTTGTAGGGTCTTTGAGCAAGCTATCCAATGGGATTTCATACGATTTTCCCTGACGCTGCAACCGCACCAGTGGATTTTCAACCTGATCACTCACTCCGCCGGACTGGGCCAAAACAGACAAGATAGACACGTTTCGGTCTGTCAAAGGCAACCTCTGAGGCGCAACCACTCCAGTAACCACGTCGACCGAGTTCTGTGGCCCAGGTGTGACCCCGATTTGAACCTGTGCCGACGGCGCGATAGGGGAGAGCTGCCCCTGGATTTTTTCACGCGCCTGATAAGGAGTCAGCCCCGCGACCATAATGTCATCCACATAAGGTACAAAAATTGTACCAGCCTCAGTCACTTCTACAGGCCGCAGCGGCGTGGAGCGTTCTGCAGGCCCCAAAAGCAAAGAATTGTCTTGGTTATCCCAAACCGTGAGCGTCACCAGATCGCCCGTTTGGATAACGCGGCTTTTAGGACCCGGCGAGCGCGCAAACCAATGATAGTGGCCATGCCATCCAGTCCCGGGCCATTCTTCAATATTCTTGGCGCTAATGCGGTCTACAGCAGTGACTTGGATGTCATCCGGTGTGCGGTTCTCACCTACAACTTCTGAAGCGATAGGCCCACCACGCGGCAGGGAACAGGCGGACACAATAAAGAGTGTCGCCAACAAAACAAATGTAACCGCTCTGCTCTGCATGACCTGCACCATAGTTCCAGTTCTTTTGCTCTCTTTTATGAGCGTTTCGCGCCGGGCCACAACCATTTGTTCAAATTTGTGGTGAAACGTGTGCGCCACACACCACAGGGCTTCGGATTTTTTGAAGGAGAAACTTAACCGCTCATCTCAACTGCCAGCGTCACTCAGCGCACCCATCCAGTTCGCAAGTTGCGCAATTGATAGGCAAAAAGACGCTTTTAGAGACATCCGAAGTTTGATTACGCATCCAAACGGGTATAGGAAATACACGTACGCAATTGCACCGCTAGTCTACCAAACAACAGAAATTCAATACCTTCGAGAGCACCGCAGAAACGCCTTCGCGACGTTACTTAAGATCACGAGACCACAAACGCGCATTGATTGCACAACTTAAAGACTATGCTTTATAATACAATCACCTCCCTGTCCCAAGCGCAGAAAGCCAAGATCTTTGTCACGGTTGATTTGATCGCTTTGACATTTGCGCTTTGTATAGCCCAGATTTTCTCAGACGACGCGCGCGGCCTCTCAGCGCTGGTTTGGCATTTCCCAGTTTTGATCGCTGTCTCTGCCGCAACAATTCACTTTCTCGGCCTTAACCGCATAAAACTAAATGCTTTTGGCATGGAAGACATCAGCAAGAGCATGACGGTTGCAGGCTTGATGCTTTTGTCCAGCCTCGCTCTGAATGTCCTTTTGCGTGATGAAGGACTGGCGTTTGCGACCCTAGCAGAATTTACAGGCCTGTTCCTGCTGCTCTCGATTTCCTTCCGAGTCATCATGCACAAGATTGTGGAGCGCATCTACGCCTCTCGCACCTCTCGCCGGCGCGTGTTGATCTACGGCGCAGGTCAGACCGGCCAGCAGCTGGCTGCGGCCCTAGTCACCGATGACGAATTTAAAGCCGCGTGCTTTGTCGACGACGACCCAAATCTGCAAAAGCTCACAATCAATGGCCTGAGGGTTCATGCCCCGCGTGAAATCCCCAAGCTCGCAAGACAATCAAAAGTTGATCGTATCATTCTGGCAATGCCGTCTGCCGAACACACAGTGCGACAGCGTCTGGCCAGAAAACTATCTGGCCTAGGTTGTGAAGTGCTCGCCCTTCCGTCATTTGCTGATATTGTTCTACGCGGAGAAGATGTGACCGCTGCTGCCCCTATCACAATGGATAGCCTTCTCGGGCGCGACGCTGTAAAGGACGATCTGCCGGAAACGGAATCCGCCTACCGTGGTCACCGTATTCTTGTGACAGGCGCAGGCGGCTCCATCGGCGGCGAACTTTGCCGTCAACTTGCGCGCTGCGCTCCTGCAGAGCTGGTTCTGTTCGATCATTGCGAATTTGCACTCTACAAAATTGCCAAATCCATCAAAGAGAACCTACCAGACACCAAATTCACAGCTGTGCTTGGATCCATCGGGCATGCCGAGTTGATCGCGGAAACGATTGCCGCCCATAAAATCGATGTGGTCTTTCACGCTGCCGCCTACAAACATGTAGGCCTTGTACAGGACAATGCCTTTGAGGGCGTGCGTAACAATGTAATTGGCACCCGCATCGTGGCAGAAGAGGCCCTGCGGGCCGGGGTTGAGCGCTTTATTCTGGTCTCTACCGACAAAGCTGTGCGCCCGACATCCATTATGGGCAGCTCCAAACGCCTTGCGGAACTGGTTATTCAGGATCTGGCCACACGTTCGCAGACCACAAAATTCTCCATGGTCCGCTTTGGCAATGTGCTTGGCTCTTCCGGCTCGGTGATTCCGCTGTTCCAGCAGCAAATCCGTGAATTGGGCCCGGTGACCGTCACCCACCCCAATGTCACACGCTTTTTCATGACTATTGACGAAGCCGTCCGCCTGGTTCTGCTTGCAGGAACCTTCTCGCGCGGCGGCGATGTTTTTGTGCTCGACATGGGCACACCGGTCTCAATCTATGAGATGGCCCGCAAGATGATCGAGGCCGCAGGCCATACAGTGCGTGATGAGATGGACCCGAACGGCGACATCCCGATTGTCTTCACCGGATTGAAGGACGGCGAAAAAATGCATGAGGAGTTGCTGATTGGCAGCGATATGCTCACCACGCCGCATCCGAAAATCCTGCGCGCGCAGGAAAATCTTATGTCCGAACTTGAAGTGGCGCTCGCCCTTCAGGATCTGCGCCGCGCCATCGATGAGCGCGATCACACGTTGCTCGCGGCAACCCTGACACGCTGTATCGCCGCAGATCAGACCCAGACAGAAGTGGCGACAACCAGCCACGAGACAAACGCCCCGACACTCACGCTAGTTGGTGAGTGAAACTACTCAGCCGGTTGATAAATCGGCTGAGACTCCAAGATATCGTGCTAATCGAACGGACCGCGGCTTCTTATACGCGATAAAAGCGCCATCACCCCATCAGGCGTCGTAAAACTCGCGGTACCAAGCGACGAATTTGGCGACACCCTCTTCAACGGGCGTCGCCGGAATTGTCCCGGTCAACTGCTCCAGAAGCTGGGCCTCCGCCCAGGTTGCAGGGACATCGCCGGGCTGCATGTCCATGAAGTTTTTCTTGGCCTCTTTACCAAGCGCCACCTCGATGGCCTCCACAAATTTCATCAGCTGCACCGGCTGACCGTTGCCGATGTTGACCACACGCCAGGGGGCCACCGGGCTCAGGCTGTCGCCCGTCAGCGCCGCTTCGCGCTGATCCACCTGCAACGGAGCCGCCTCAATCAACTGCACAATGCCGGTCACCAGATCGTCGATATAGGTGAAATCGCGGCGCATATCGCCATGATTGTAGATGTCGATCGGCGCACCTTCCAAAATCGCCTTGGTGAATTTGAAAAGCGCCATGTCCGGTCGTCCCCATGGGCCATAGACCGTGAAGAATCGGAACATGGTGGTCGGCAGATGGTAGAGATGGGCATAAGAATGCGCCATCGCCTCATTGGCCTTTTTGGTCGCCGCATAAAAGGACATCTGGTGATCGGCTTTATGCGTCTCGGCATAGGGCATTTCCGTATTGGCCCCATAAGCCGAACTGGTCGACGCCAGCAGCATATGCGCTGGCGGAAAGGCGCGCGCGGCCTCCAGCAGTTCAAACGTGCCGACCAGATTGGCCTCCACATAAGAGCGCGGTGCATCAATGGAGTAGCGCACCCCTGCCTGCGCGGCGAGATGGATCACCGCATCCGGCTTGTGCTCTTCAAACAGGCGCATCAGGGTGCCGGAGGCTTCCAGGCGTTCTTCCACCGTCTGAAATGCTTGGTGCTGCTTCAAGATTTGATGCCGGCGCTCTTTCAGCGTCACATCATAGTAATCCGTCATCGCGTCCAGACCGATGACGGCCCAGCCTTCCTGCAACAACCTTTGAGCGGTATGAAATCCGATAAATCCGGCGGAGCCCGTCACCAGGGCCGTGCGCTGCGTTTGCGTCATAGTTCCGGTCTTCTCCCCTTAAAATCGGCGGATTTCTACCGCCGAAAATTACTCAAATACCAAAATAAAATACGGGCTTAGGCGGTCCCCATCTCGGCCATCATGGCCTCGATCCGCGGCACATCCTCAGGATTGTTCAGCTCCCAGAATTGGCGTCCACGTGCCTCAACTTCTACACAAAGCACCTGCCGCCCATGCTCCATGAAGCGCAGCTGCTCCAGCCCTTCCAGTTGCTCCAAAGGCCCGGAAGACCAGCGCGGATACGCGCCCAGCGCTGAGGGGCGATAGGCGTAAACACCCACATGGTGAAACACAGGTGTCTCATCTTCATCAGCGTAGGTTTCGCTGGTGAAAGGCACCACTTCCTTGGAGAAATAGAGCGCGTGTCGGTCTGTGGTGAAGACCGCTGTGGTGCCCCCCACGCGCCCCGCTTTGCGGTCTTCCAGAAAACCGTTGAGCGCGCGGCCGTCGCAGCGCAGCACTGGTGTCGCCACTTCAGCCATAGGGTCATTGCGCAGACCAGCCACCAGATCTTCGATGAACCAGGCAGGTGTCAGCGGCGCATCGCCCTGCAGGTTCACCACGATCTCATAGCCACCGCCCAGCGCATCAAAGGCTTCCGCACAGCGCTCCGTGCCATTGGCGCAGGTTTCAGAGGTCATCACCACTTCTGCGCCAAAGGCTTCGCTCGCCTCTTTGATCCGATCATCATCCGTTGCCACAACCACGCGGTCGACACCGTTGACCTCACAAGCCGCTTCCCAGCTGCGCTGGATGAGGCTCTTGCTCACCCCGGTGGCACCTTTCAGCTCTGCCAGAGGTTTGCCGGGGTAACGTGAAGAGGCGTAGCGTGCAGGAATGACGATCAGAACAGACATCAGGCTTCTTTCAGTTCCACTTTGGGCGCGTAGGCGATGAAAAACGGATTGGCGAAATCTTCTTTGCCATAGGCCAGCGGGCTGTGATCATCAAAACGGACCACCTGGCCACCTGCGCCAAGCAAAACAGCGTGACCTGCGGCGGTGTCCCACTCCATGGTGCGGCCCACACGCGGATAGATATCCGCTTCGCCGGTCGCCACCAGACAGAACTTCAGAGAGCTGCCCGCGCTCTTCATGTCTTTGACGCTGTATTTGTTGATGTAGTCATCAGTCGCCTGATCCCGGTGGGATTTGGAGGCCACAACAAACAGCGCGTCATTGTCGCTGTCTGCCACGTTGATCGGGGTGATGGTGCCCACTTTCTTGGGGTCAAACATGCCGGTTTCCTCAATCGCCTGCCCGTCCGCCTGTGTAAAGAACATACGGTTGCGCGCCGGGGCATAGACCACACCGCGCTGTGGCACACCGTTCTCCACATAGGCGATGTTCACGGTGAAATCGCCACGGCGGTGGATGAATTCCTTGGTGCCGTCCAGCGGGTCAACAATCAGGAAGGTATCGCCTTTGGCTTTGTGGCTGTCGGCCTGCTCCTCAGTCACCAACATCACATCAGGAAACGCCGCCCGCAGCCCTGCAGAGATCAGCGCATCCGCTGCCTCGTCAGCCGCCGTCACCGGGCTGTCATCGCTTTTCACCTTCACGTCAAAATCAGCCGCCTCGTAGATCTCCATGATCTTTGCACCGGCTTCGATGGCCAGCTCACGCATGACGGGAATGAGGATGTCATAATCCAAGGTTTCTCTCCTGAAGGACATTTGTTGTCTAATTGGGTCCGGCCCCTTATGCTCCCTGCGTAAGGGAACAGCAAGAATTCCATCCTATTCTTTGGGCACACAAAAGCGGCAGAGGCAATGTTTCAGCAAAGCGCCCCCAAAACGACGCTCGCTTCGGCACTTAACCTGTCTGAGCTGGTGTACCACTCGATTGTGCGCAGCGTGCGAAAAACGCACGGCAATGCGCTCATGTCGCTGATCATGAACATGCTGCAGACCATCATGTTTGTGATGGTGTTTTATGTGATGTTCTCGGTACTCGGGATGCGGGGGGCTGCGCTGCGCGGGGACTTCCTCATTTACATCATGTCCGGCGTGTTCCTCTTTATGACCCACACCAAGACCATGGGCGCCGTGGTGGGGTCAGAGGGCCCATCCTCGCCGATGATGAAACATGCGCCGATGAACACCATCATCGCGATCCTGTCTGCCGCCTTGGGCACGCTCTACATTCAGGTGTTGTCGCTTATGACGATTCTGTTTGTCTATCACGTGGCCTTCACGCCGTTTGAGATTCATCAACCCGTGCCTGCCTTTGGCATGTTGCTCATTGCCTGGTTCACCGGGCTTGCGATTGGCACGGTTTTTCTGGCGCTCAAGCCTTGGTTTCCCACCTTCGTCAGCATCGCGAACACCATATTTGCCCGCGCCAATATGATTGCGTCCGGCAAGATGTTTGTGGCTAACACGCTGCCGCCCTTCATGCTTGCAATGTTTGACTGGAATCCGCTGTTTCACTGCATCGATCAGGCGCGCGGGTTTGCCTTCATCAACTATGTGCCGCGCAATTCCTCTGTCACCTATCCGCTCATTGTTGGCGTCGTGCTGCTGATGATTGGTCTGATGGGCGAATTCTACACCCGCAAACATGCCTCCGTCAGCTGGAGCGCACGGCGCTGATGTGAGGCGAAGAGGGCCTGCGGATGATGAAACCAATCTCCCGAGCCTGCGCCTTTCTGATTGCTCTGCTCTGCACCCTGTCTTTTGCGCAGGCCCAAACCACCACCGCGCCGGATGCGGGCCGACCCGATGCCGGGCCGCTGGGGGATGACCTCTATGTTTTGCAGCTCGATGCGCTCTGCGGCGCGGGCAAGCAGCTGTCTCAGGGCTGTCAGGCCATTCGCGACCGCCAGATACTGGACGCCTCTGCCGCCCCGTGGCGCGCCATCGGTCGGGTCAATTTTGCCAGCACCTCTCAGCGCCAGCATTGCACCGGCGCGCTGGTCTCTGAAAGGATCGTGCTGACCGCCTCCCATTGCCTGTACAACTTCGCCCGCAAAACCTGGATCCCCCCGCAAAGCACCCGCTTTGTCGCAGGCTATCAGCGCAGCACAGCCGTGGCGGTGTCTCAGGTTGCTCGCTACGTGCTGCATGAGGCACAGGACCCGCACAGCCGCAACTTCAAGGGCGACTTTCCCCGCGACTGGGCCTTGCTGATTCTGAAAGACCCGATAGGACGTGAAACAGGTTTTCTGGAAACGCTCGATATAGGCTCTGTTTCAGCCCAAAACGCAGATTTTGCCCTCGCCGGATATCCCGCCCTGCGGCCTCACGTACTGTCTCTGGCACAGGACTGTGGCGCGCCGGGGTTCAGCACCGACCGGCGGCTGATGTTTCAACGCTGCGCCACCATGCACGGGGATTCGGGCGCCCCCGCCCTTGCCTTGATTGACGGCGTCCCAAAGGTGGTTGGCATCTTCACCGGCGCGGTCACAAAGCAATCGGAATTCCTGAGCGTCGCGATCCCTCTCAAGAGCTTTGCCGCCGCGCTGGAACTGGAGCGCAATTGGGAAGGCCAATAAGCGCTCTCACTGGTTGTAATTCCCCCGCGACAGGATCAAGTTACCTCCAAGCAACCACCATCGCGGATGACCTTCCATGCAGAAAACGCTCCTCCTCACTGGCGCCAGCCGCGGCATCGGGCACGCCACTGTCAAGCGCTTCTCAGAGGAAGGCTGGCGCGTGCTGACCTGTTCCCGCCAACCCTTTGATCCGCGCTGCCCCTGGCCTGACGGCGAGAAAAACCACATCCAGCTCAACCTCTCTGACCCGGCAGACACCATCAACGCGGTGGAGCTGATCCGCGAGCGGCTTGATGGGCCGTTGCACGGGCTGGCCAACAATGCGGGCATTTCCCCCAAAGGCCCCAATGGCGAGCGGCTGAACACCTTCACCACCGATCTGATGGACTGGGGCAAGGTCTTTCACGTGAATTTCTTTGCCTCCGTGATCCTTGCGCGCGGCCTGCGCGAGGAGTTGGCCGAGGCCAAAGGCTCCATCGTGAATGTCTCCTCCATCGCGGGTTCACGGGTGCACCCTTTTGCCGGTGCGGCCTATGCCACCTCCAAAGCGGCCCTGGCGGCGCTGACCCGCGAAATGGCGCATGATTTCGGCCCGCTGGGCGTGCGCGTCAACGCCATCGCGCCGGGCGAAGTGGAAACCTCGATCCTGTCCCCAGGCACCGAAAAGATCGTCGAAGCCCTGCCCATGGAGCGTCTGGGACAACCCCGCGAAGTGGCCGATGTGATCTATTGGCTGTGCTCGGATCAATCGAGCTATGTGACCGGCACCGAGATTGAGATCAACGGCGGCCAGCACGTGTGAGTGCCGCATAAATAGCCAAGCAGAACAGCCCGTTTCGGCGGATATAAGCAGAGCACGAAAGTCCGACCTTTTACCCGCTCGACTCATTCCAAAGGTTGCGCCTAAGCTGAAAGCATGGATGAGGCGTTCAAAGATTTTTTGAAAGACATTTCCGTATCATTCCTTCAGGGAAATCTGCCACTTTGGCGGTCCCGGCTGATCTTGCCCTTAACGATCACGACCAAAACAGAGCACACCATCCTGAGAACCGAAGAGGAAGTGGCTGAAAATTTCGGGATGTACCTGAAAGTAAGAGACGCCCTGTGTGTGGAAGTCGCCGACCGCATCCCGGTCATGCTGGAACATTCCCCGGACGGCACATGGGTTGGTACATTTCAAACGCGGTTGCTGCGCAATGAAGCGCTTATTGAAGAGCCTTACACGTCGACAGCGATCATGCAGATTGTTGAGGATCGCTTTCGCATGACCACTTACGTGAATGCACGTGGGCACAACGAATGGACAGAACACGCCGGCGTCTGATCCCATGCATGGCTTGCGCAGGCAGCCATGACCGCACAGCGGTCACTACCACCGCCTTAGCTTTTTAGAAGGGCTCTCCAATCAGTCGGCTGGAAACTCATTCAGACAATCCGTTTGCCGCACCAAAATCCGAATAGCAGCTTCGGCTCCGCAGAGGTGCCAAAAGCGCCTCTCCGACGTGTTTTGGGTCATGATAATAGCTTGTGATCCCCGTGCCCTCCAAAACCCTGTTCATCATGTTGAACAATCCGCACACCTGAATGGCGTCAAACAGCGCGGCCTCCGACCAGCCCGCCTCATAGACCGCCTTTGCGTCAGCCTCCGTGATCCGACTCGGGGCAAGGGTGAGCCCTTTGCAGAATGCCAGTATTGGCTTGAGCGCCTCATCAATTGGCGCCGTCTCCAAATCGTGCATCATGGCCTCAATCGCATCAACGCTCACGCCGAATGCTTTTGCGTGGACTATATGCGCCCCGTGACAAAACGCGCAGGCATTCAAGCCAGACACATAGGCGGCAATCGTTTCTCGTTCCGCAATAGAGAGACTGCTGTCTCCGCGCATCACCCGGTTTTGGTATTCGGCCAAAGGTGCCAGCTTGGAGGGAAAGGCCTGATACACAGTGCCAAGCGTGGCATCATCAGGCAAAGATGGAAAAAGCCGTTTCATCGCAAAACCTCCCAAAACACAACGTAACAAGGTCTTCAGTGTAGCATCGACAAACCCGCCACCAAAGGAGGTAACCCGTTCAGCAGCTCACCCCTCAACAACCCGCAGGGTCACGTTGATCCGCCCTCCATCCGGCAAAAGCGATGAGCTGCCAAAGCGGATGCGGTCTACGCCGTGATAGGCCAGCCTGGCTGCGCCGCCCATCACCACCACATCCCCGGAGGTCAGCCAGACCGATTGTGTCTTGCCGCCCCGTTCCGTGCCGCCCATGCGGAAAAGCCCGTCGTCCCCCAGCGAGATCGACAGCACCGGATAAGAAAAATCTACCTCGTCCTTGTCTTGATGCAGCCCCATGCGTGCGCCTTCGCCGTAGTAGTTGATCAGGCAGCAATCCGGCTGGCGGGTCAGCCCCGTGATGTCTTTCCAGAGGGTCAGAATGCGGTCGGGAATCGGCGGCCAATCCATGCCGTCCGGGTGCTGCGGCTCATAGCGGTATCCGCGCCGGTCGCTGATCCAGCCCACCCGTCCCGCGCTGGTCATTCTCACGCTCATCGGCTTGCCCCAGCGAGTCACCGGAGATCGCATCGGAGCGGCCTGCGCGACGCTGCGTAAATCGCTAACCAAATCTAACTGATCCGCGCTGTTCAGATAGCTCTTCAACAGCTCAAAACCGCCAATTTTCATGGCTTGTTCCAATTTCTCCGCCCCCACGGCAAAAAACCTCTGCAAAATGTAGCCAAAGGACCACAATCGCCCAATGGAGACGCTTGCAGGCTTTTTTCTTGCTCCCTATATACGCTGCGAAGCGCATTTTGGCTCAGTCGTCAGAATGTCCAATGGATCGAGGCTTGGATGCCACAAAGGGTCCGACCTTGAAATGTCGCCTTAAGTAGAAGGGATCAAAAATGAGCAAAGTGATTGGTATCGATCTCGGTACAACGAACTCCTGTGTTGCCATCATGGATGGCTCCCAGCCAAAAGTGGTTGAAAACGCCGAAGGCGCGCGCACCACGCCGTCCATCGTTGCGTTGACAGATGACGAACGCCTCGTGGGCCAGCCGGCAAAACGCCAGGCCGTCACCAACCCGGAAAACACCATCTTTGGTGTGAAGCGTCTGATCGGTCGTCGTAAGGATGACGCAGCGCTGTCCAAAGACCTCAAAAACATGCCATTCTCCGTGATCAACGGTGGCAATGGCGACGCATGGGTCGAAGCCAAGGGTGAGAAATACTCCCCATCCCAGATCTCCGCTTTCATCCTCGGCAAGATGAAAGAGACCGCTGAATCTTATCTTGGCGAAGACGTGACACAGGCTGTGATCACGGTTCCTGCCTACTTCAACGACGCTCAGCGTCAGGCCACCAAAGACGCGGGCAAGATCGCGGGCCTCGAAGTGCTGCGTATCATCAACGAACCAACCGCGGCCGCGCTGGCCTACGGTCTGGACAAAGAAGACACCCAAACCATTGCCGTTTATGACCTCGGCGGCGGCACCTTCGACGTGACCATCCTGGAAATCGACGACGGCCTGTTTGAAGTGAAATCCACCAACGGTGACACCTTCCTCGGTGGTGAAGACTTCGACATGCGCATCGTGAACTACCTCGCGGATGAGTTCAAAAAAGAGCACAACGTCGACCTGACCAAAGACAAGATGGCGCTGCAGCGTCTGAAAGAAGCCGCAGAGAAAGCCAAGATCGAGCTGTCCTCGGCCAACCAGACCGAAATCAACCAGCCGTTCATCTCCATGGATCCGGCCACCGGCACACCGCTGCACATGGTCATCAAACTGACCCGTGCAAAGCTGGAAAGCCTGGTGAACGACCTGATCAAGGCCTCCATGAAGCCTTGTGCCGCGGCTCTGAAAGACGCAGGCCTGTCCGCGAACGAGATCGACGAAGTGGTTCTCGTGGGTGGTATGACCCGTATGCCAAAAGTCATCGCAGAGGTGACCAAATTCTTCGGCAAGGAGCCGCACAAAGGTGTGAACCCTGACGAAGTTGTGGCCATGGGTGCTGCCATTCAGGCCGGTGTTCTGCAGGGCGACGTGAAAGACGTTGTTCTTCTGGACGTGACCCCGCTGTCTCTGGGCATCGAGACCCTCGGTGGCGTGTTCACCCGTCTGATCGACCGTAACACCACCATCCCGACCAAGAAGTCCCAGATCTTCTCCACAGCCGAAGACAACCAGAACGCTGTGACGATCCGCGTCTTCCAGGGTGAGCGTGAGATGGCAGCGGACAACAAGATCCTCGGCCAGTTCAACCTCGAAGATATCCCACCGGCGCCACGCGGCATGCCGCAGATCGAAGTGACCTTCGACATCGACGCCAACGGCATCGTGTCTGTGGGCGCGTCCGACAAAGGCACCGGCAAAGAGCAGAAGATCACCATCCAAGCTTCCGGCGGTCTGTCTGATGCGGACATCGAGAAGATGGTTCAGGACGCCGAAGAGAATGCTGAGGCCGACAAAGAGCGCCGCGAGCTGATCGAAGCGCGTAACCAGGCGGAAAGCCTCGTGCACGACACCGAGAAGCAGGTGGCAGAGCATGGCGACAAAGTGGACCCATCCACTGTGGAAGCCATCGAGCTGGCCGTGGCCGCGCTGAAAGACGATCTGGAAAAAGACGACATCACCGCTGAGAAGCTGAAGTCCGGCATCCAGAACGTGATGGAAGTGGCGATGCGTCTGGGCGAAGCGATCTACAAAGCCAGCCAGGACGATGCAGGCGCTGCTGACATGCCTGACATGGACGACGCTGGTCCGGCTGCTGACGATGACATCGTTGACGCCGACTTCGAAGATCTGGACGACAACAAGCGCTGATCCCAGCGCTCCCGGACATGAAAATCGGGCCGGTCCGATCTCCGGACTGGCCCTTTTCATTCCGACCAAAGGAGTAACCCATGGCAAAACGTGACTTCTACGAGGTGCTTGGCGTCAGCAAAGGGGCTTCGGCGGACGAAATCAAAAAAGCCTACCGTAGGAAAGCCAAGGAACTGCACCCGGACCGCAACAAGGACAATCCTGAGGCGGAAGGACAGTTCAAAGAGGCCAACGAAGCCTACGAAATCCTCAAAGACGCAGAGAAGAAAGCCGCTTATGACCGCTTTGGTCACGCTGCCTTTGAAGGTGGCATGGGTGGTGGCGGAGGCCGTGGCGGCCATCCGGGCCAGGGTGATTTTGCCTCAGCCTTCTCTGATGTGTTTGACGACCTTTTTGGCGACTTCATGGGCGGCGGTGGCCGTGGTGGCGGCGGGCGTCAGCGCGCCTCGCGTGGTGCCGACCTGCGCTACAACCTGCGTGTGACCCTTGAAGAAGCCTACTCCGGCCTGCAGAAAACCATCAACGTCCCAGCCTCCGTGTCCTGTGAAAAATGTTCAGGCTCCGGTGCTGAGGGCGGTGCTGAGCCGACCACCTGCCCAACCTGCTCCGGCATGGGCAAAGTGCGCGCACAGCAGGGCTTTTTCACGGTGGAACGCACCTGTCCGACCTGTTCGGGCCTCGGTCAGATCATCAAGAACCCCTGTAAGGGCTGCCACGGTCAGGGTCGCGTCGAGAAAGATCGCGCACTGTCTGTGAACATTCCTGCAGGTGTGGAAACCGGCACCCGCATCCGCCTCGCTGGCGAAGGCGAAGCCGGCATGCGCGGTGGCCCCGCAGGCGACCTCTACATCTTCATCGAGGTGGCGCAGCACAAGATCTTTGAGCGTGACGGTGTGAACCTATACTGCCGCGTCCCGGTCTCCATGTCCGCTGCCGCTCTTGGCGGAGACATCGAGGTGCCAACCATCGACGGCGGCCGCTCCCGTGTGAAGATCCCATCCGGCTCCCAATCGGGTCGTCAGATGCGCCTGCGCGCCAAAGGCATGCCCGCCCTGCGCGGCGGCGGCACCGGCGACATGATGATCGAACTGGCGGTGGAAACCCCGGTGAACCTCACCAGCCGCCAGAAAGAGCTTCTGCGCGAATTCGAAGAGCTGTCGGAGGAAAACAATCCCGAAAGCAGCAGCTTCTTCAGCTCCGTGAAGAGCTTCTGGGACAGCATGAAGGGGTGAGCGGCGCTCGAGAATTGCTCCAATGGAGCAATTCCGCCGCGAACGGGCGGAGCCCTGCGCCTGCCAACCAACAAACGCAAGAAAGCTCCCGAGGGTCTCTTCGGGAGCTTTTTTTGATGAAGGAGGCCAATGGCGGCTCTCGCGAAAATGTGTTGAGCACCCAACAAATCTACAGCGGCTGTATCCGGTCACCAAGACCAGCCCACGACCCTGGGTGGGGGTGAAGCCCCCTCCCTTGGGGAGGGTCGGGGGCTGGTCGGCTTCGCCTCCTGCGTGAAGGTGGCAAACAGTGATGGGTGTGCGGTTTAAGCCAGCCCGCGGTCATTCATCCCGACAGGCCACTGTCCAATGCGATAACTCAGAAAGTGTTTCCGATTGGGCTCTCTAGCGGTTTGAAGGAACGAAGATGCCTTCGAAGTAAACTCCAAGATCGCCTTCCGTCATTTCAAACCTTGTAAGCACCGAGTTTCCTGAAATCAGAATGCCAATAGAGTAATGATACTCTAACTCTTCGCCGTCTTGTGGACCGGTGAATGCGTTTTTTATTACTCCACCGGAAGGGCGACCCAAACCCTGAGCGTTCAAGAATTGAACCAAAGCAAGTTCAATGTCTGCAGCCGAGTATTCGACTAACTCAAGAAACCTGCTTTCTGACGGGAATACATGACACGAGACATTGAGGCCTTCAGCAACACCGAAAATATCAGCGTCTACAACAAACCCATTGTACGGCGTACTAGACACCAATAGGGCTTGATCCGCTGTCATAACTGCATTTGGTCCACCCCTAGAATTTGTCGGAGGTAGCGTTTCCAAGAAGCTCTGCGTGTCTTCGATCGTCAAGCCACATCGAGAAACGTAAACCTGCCACAAGTCAGAGATATATCTGAGCGGCTGCTCTTGCTCTTGAGCAAAAACAACGGATTGGCAACCGACAATGCCGAGAGCAACAACTGGGGTGATAGCGAAACGAAACATTTTTGAATTTGTTCCTTACTTTCGAGAGACTCATTACTGAACAAGCGAGTGGTGCATTTGGCTTAAATACGTATCTTTCACCAATGCTCGAAAGCTGTCACCCCAGCGTCCAATCAGTTCGAAAGAACTCCGCCCCATCGGAATTGATCCGGCTCGAGGCTGCCATTCCAAAAAATTTCAGCACTCAAGCCCCCTCCAAATGCCCCAGCACCGCTGCCAGAACTTCCTCAGGCTGCTCCTCAATCAGGAAATGTCCCGCCGCGATGCCTTTGCCCACCGCATTCGGGAACCACGTCTGCCAGCACTCCAGCGGGTCCACGTGATGGTCGATCACCCCCTTGGTGCCCCATAGCACCAGACAGGGCATCTCAAACTCTCGCCCCTCATCCGCGCGGTCATGATCCAGATCCACACTGGCCCCGGCCGCATAGTCGCCGCACCAAGCGTCCACCACGCTGGGTTTGCGCGCCGCCGCCTCATAGGCCGCCAGAGCCGCAGGATGAAACATCTCCAAGCTGCCTGACAGCCCGACCAGCGCGGAATGCAGATAGAGCACCGGATCGCTTTTGATCAGCGCCTGCGGCATGCCGCCGGGCTGCGCCAGAAAGGTCCAGTGATAGTAGCGCTTGGCCAACCAGTCATCCATCGTGCGCCACACATCAAGCGTGGGCAGAATGTCCATCAAAGCGACGGACTGTACCGCCTCCGGATAATCCAGCACCATGCGATGCGCTGTGCGGGCGCCGCGGTCATGGGACACCACATGAAACCGCTCATGCCCCAGCGCGCGCATCACCGCAACCTGATCCTGCGCCATCGCCCGAAACGTGAAATCCGCGTCATGGGCGACAGAGTCTCCATAGCCGCGCAGATCCGGCACGATCACGCGATACCGCGCTGCCAGCTGTACCGCGATGCCGTGCCACATCACATGGGTTTCCGGAAACCCGTGCAACAACAGAAGCGGCGCGCCTGCCCCGCCCACGCGCAGATGAATGCGCGCATTGGGCAGGTCAATCTCTTGTATCTCAAAGCCGGAAAACACGCCGCTCACGCTTCTTTTCTAGTGCAATCGCCTCACTGCGGGATAGGCGCCATCGTAAACATTGCACGCAGGAATTCTCCCGGCTGAATGCCGGGCAGCGTGGTTTCAAAAATCTTCTGCATCACGCCGCGCGCATACATGGCAGAGAGCAGACGATCCACCATCAGGCGGAACTCCGTGTCGCCGCGCGCCATGGCCAGCCCGTGCTGCTCTACCGTCAGGATCGCATTGCTAAGTTTAAGATTGCCGCGGTCTTCGCTGCTCAGCCACAGTGCCGCCAGAATGGACTGGTCGGCGAAATAGGCATCCAGCGCGCCATTCTCCAACGCCTCCATCGCCGCATCATGATCGGCAAAGCGCACCACCTCGGCAAACAGCCCTGCTCCCGTCAGCGTGTTGGTGAGCGCGGTTTCGGTGGTGGTGTCGCGCCGCACGCCCAGCTTCTTGCCCGCCAGATCCGCAAAATTGTCAGAGCCGTTCAGGGGCAGGAGGATCGACGTGCCATCTGCAAAAACCGGAATGGAAAAATCCACGATCTCGCGCCGTGACAAAGTGATGGTGGCCGCCCCGCACAGCAGGTCAATCTCACCCGCGGCCACTTTCTCAAACCGATCCTGCGCGCCGACGGGTACAAATTCCACATCCAGATTGGGGATCTGAATGGTGTTCAAAATGCCTTGTGCCAATTCGGCACAGACCAGCGGCGTGTAGCCGCCCGGGTTGCCATCTTCTGCCTGAAAGGACAACGGCGCGGCATCCACGCGATAGCCCAATTTGAGCTGCCCGGTTTCCTTGATCCGTTCGATGGTCTGCGCACTGGCAGCTCCTGCCAAAAGGGCAGCGGCCATAGCAAGGCTCAAAAGGGATTTCATGGGGTATCCTGTCAAAAAAAAATTGGTGTTGGCATTACCTTTCCAGCTTCCGTGAAGGGCCACAAGCGAGATTTCCGCGCACAAAGGTTAACGAAATTGGCACCGTCGCGTTACAGCCGCGATACAGACGCGATACCGACGTGCGATTTTGCAGAAATCTGGCCTTTGTTAACCTTTGATTTACCATCTTTGGAGATTGTTAACCTATGTCCAGAGCGAACGACTTTGGGGAACAGCCATTGCCGCTTTTTGAAGCGGACGAGGCCGTTGGGTCGCCGCTCAAGGCCGGTAAACTACCCTCCTATATTGCGGATCACCGCAAGCGCCTGCGCACCCGCTTCATTAACGGCGGCGCGCAGGCGCTCCCTGATTATGAGCTGCTTGAGCTGGTGCTGTTTCGCGCAATACCGCGACGGGATGTGAAACCCCTCGCGCATAAGCTTCTGGAAACATTCGGAGATTTCAACGCCGTCATCAGCGCGCCCCTACCGCGCCTTGCGCAGATCAAAGGCGTGGGCGAGGCGGTAATCTGTGAGCTGAAGGTGATTGAAGCCGCCGCCCACCGTCTGGCCCGCTCGCGTGTGATGCACCGCCCGATCCTGTCGAGCTGGGAGGCGCTGCTGGATTATTGCCACACCACTATGGCGCATCGCGACACCGAACAGTTTAGAGTGCTGTTTTTAGACACAAAAAACACGCTGATCGCCGACGAAGCGCAGGCACAGGGCACGGTCAACCATGTGCCGGTCTACCCCCGCGAGGTCGCCAAACGCGCGCTGGAGCTCAACGCAAGCGCCCTCATTTTAGTGCACAACCACCCATCCGGCGACCCGACCCCGTCAGAGGCGGATATCGCCATGACCCATCAGATCGAGATGGCCTGCCAGACCCTCGCGCTGACCCTGCATGACCATATAATCATTGGGAAATCCCGCGAGTTGAGCTTCCGCTCCGAAGGGCTGATTTAGGTCACTTGACCCAAATCTCCACCCGCCGGTTCACCTGCCGCCCCCAGGCGCTGTCATCACAAGCCATGGGCATGGCTTCGCCAAAGGCATGCACCTGAATATCCATCCGCTCATGCTTTGCAGTCTCCGCAGCCGTCAGCACAGCCTTGCGCACCGAATCCGCCCGACGTTCCGCAATCTTCTGGTTACCCGCCGCCGGGCCGTTACCATCTGAAAAGCCTACAAAATACAGGCTTCTTGCGTCATAGACACCGGCCTCGAGCGCCCGCGCCAGCTGTTGCACATTGGAGCGCGACTGCGCATCCAGCCGTGAGGATCCCGCTTGGAACCGGAAAGAAATCGACAGGCGTTTCATGCCCGAAAGCGTGGATGTCAGGCGCTGTAGATCCTCAAGCCCGACGTCTTCCCCAGCCACGGAAATCGCATTGGCAAAGCGATCCCCCTGCAAGTTGACCGGCACCTCTTCGGCGGTCTGATCCACAAACCCAGCCCGCCGGATCACGATCTGCGCGGAGGGGCTGCGGGTATAGCTCAGGAAATCTCGTGCGATTTTGGGCAAGCGACGTGCCGGAAAATAGAGGAACATCGGGGCGTTAAGCGGATAGTCCTCGGTTTTGATGGTGCGCCGCGATGCCGCCAGAGAAAACCCGCAAGACCCCTGCAAGGTCACAAGCTGCGTGTTGCCGCGATCCGCATAAGACGCGATTCCAATGGCAAACGGGTCCCGCTCCACCGCATGGACCAGCGCTTCATTGCGGCTGTGGCGCGCCGCCTCCTCATCGGTTCGCAAATTGGCGCGGAGCATCAACTGATCTTCGACCGCCTGCGCAAAACCGGACTCCGCTGTCATCATATGAACGGAAATCGTCGCGTCGGGGCCGCCAAGGGCTGCCCAATTGTCTATCTTGCCGGCAAAAACCTCAGCGAGCTGCAGCAAGGACATGGACGTGACCGGATTGCCAGCAGCCACGATGGGCACCATCCCGTCGAGCGCCAGAACGCGGTTGCGGTTGGCGTCTGTCATGTCGCCCAATCCAGCCTCATAGCCCAGCTCTGCCTCCTTGGGGCGGATCTCCCGCAAAGACATGGCGATGTCCGCCTCATCCGCCAGAAGATCGGCAAACCCTTCTTCCGCGCTGCTGGCATGAAAGCGGAACTTGGCGAGCGTTTCGCCTCCGTTCGGTGCGCTGAGGATATAGGTAAACCTTTGTTTGCTCTCAGATTCTTTGGCCACTTCATAACCTTCAGCCTGCGCAAAAGCCTCAAGCAGCGCAGGCATCAGAATGTCGGCCATTGTTGCGGATCCGGAGATCGAAACATCGGCGACGAAGTTGATCAGATTGGGGCAACCGGGGCCTTCGCAGAACACACCGGAGCCATCCACGGTCAGCTCGCCGTAGATCGTCTGCACACGATAGAACTCTCCATCAAACCCCAAAAGGGTGCCGGAGATTTCAACTTCTCCGTCGTGAGATTTGAGGAAAACGTCCTGAGAAAGGGCAGATGTGACACCTGCCAAAAGAAGAAGTGCGGCGTAAACCGCCGCACGAAACTGCATCATTGTGATGTCCTGACCGCGAGCTTAGTTTTTCGCGATTGTCAGGTTTTGGACGAGGTTTTTCAACACCAGAAATTCACCAACAGCGGTACAATCGGGCATCTGCATTTGCAGCTCATGGCGGTCTTTGACCTGCCCTTCACGCAGAGCGAGGCTGGAAAGCTGCATGTCCTGATCACAGTTGGCGGCGGTCACCTCAGCTTCGATGCTGATCTGGATTTCACCACGGTTCTTCGCAATGCCGGTCGGGAAGGTATAGACCTCGGCTTGCGCCGCTGTCGGGTCGTCAGCCCCGCCAAGAACCATCAGAAAACCGCCCGCGCCACCTGCAAGGGCGCTCACACTGCGGGGGGCTTCGCGCCACACATGGCCCTTCTCGCCGTAGCTCGCGCCAAACTCACGGGCATGGAGTTCAGGGCCGCTGTCACCGCGCCACTGCATCACCACCCGGTCATAAAGCGGCAAAGAGTCGATACGTGCGGAAGCCACAGCCCCATCACCATTCTCAAAAGATGCCGCGAATACAGCCACTTCCGCCAGACCAGGCACCAGCAGATCCGCGCTGCCGTCAGCAGAAACCTGTGCGTGGAATTTCAGCTCTTCGTGTTCAATCAAAACACGTTCACCGGGATGGCACGGCGCAATCAGCTGCAAAGAGACCAGCGCGGCGGCATTGGTTTTGGCATGTAGCTCCGGACCACAGCCCAAAGCGGGAATGCTCTCTTCCTTGGGTAGAAGACCAACCGGCAGATCATCGGCAACCGCCACCAACACCTGCTGTGTCGGCAGGCTCACGCCTTGGCCCTGCTCGGCTGGCATGGTCGGCAAAGACACAGCCTGCCCCAGGCGCGGGGTCGCAAAATCCTGAGGCAATGACACGCGGTCACGCAAATCACCCTGCGCTGGCGCCTGCGCAACGGCGGGCACAGCGGCCTCACTTGTTTGCATCACAAACCCAATGCACACAGCCATCGACCCCGTTGCGAAAGCAAGGGCATAGCGGCGGTACATGTTTTTGAGATTCTGCATGATGTCTCCTTCTCAGGTGGCAAATCCCGTCCGGACACATTCACAATAGAAAAGGGCGCTCATAAGGCGCCCTTTTGATCTTTGTCTGTCGGTGTGACGCTGAAATCAGGCCAGCTTGCCATGACAATGCTTGAACTTCTTGCCCGAACCACAGGGGCATTGCTCATTGCGCCCCGGATTGCCCCAGGTTGAGGGATCTTCTTCGTCAAAGCCCGCAAGCGCTTCGCCCGCTGGCGGTTGCGCCGCCGCTGCGACATCACCCTGCGCAGGTGCCGCGCCCGCCTGAGAGGCGTTCATCATAGCCTGCTGGCGCTGTGCCATCTCAAGTGCGAGCTGTTTCTGCTCTTCCTCAGAGATCGGACGCACGCGGGAGAGCATGGAAGTCACGTCAATGCGCAGGCTATCGAGCATGCTTTCAAACAGCTGGAAGGCTTCGTTCTTATATTCGTTGAGCGGATCACGCTGTGCGTAGCCACGGAAGCCCACAACAGAGCGCAGGTGTTCGAGCGTCAGAAGGTGCTCACGCCACTTGCTGTCGATCGTCTGCAAGAGAACCTGCTTTTCGATCATGCGCATCGCATCGGGGCCAAAGCTGGTGGCTTTGGACGCCATCATCTCGTCAGCGGCCTTTTCCAGACGCTCGCGCATGCTGTCGTCATCCACACCTTCTTCGTCGGCCCATTCAATCACAGGTACGTCGACGCCCAGATGTTCAATGGCCGCAGCATAGAGACCCTGCGTGTCCCACTGATCCGCATAGGTTTTTGGCGGCAGATGCTTCTCCACCAGATCGTCGATGACCTCATGGCGCATATCCTGAACGATCTCAGAAAGATCAGCGTTTTCCATGATTTCGCGACGTTGGGAGAAGACCACTTTCCGCTGGTCATTCATCACGTCATCAAATTTCAGGAGCTGCTTACGGATGTCAAAGTTGCGGCCTTCGACCTTCGCCTGCGCACGCTCCAGAGATTTGTTGACCCATGGGTGCACGATCGCCTCACCCTCTTTCATGCCAAGAGTGGAGAGCACCTTGTCCAGACGGTCAGAGCCAAAGATGCGCATCAGGTCATCTTCAAGGCTCAGGAAGAAGGCAGAACGGCCCGGGTCGCCCTGACGGCCAGAACGGCCACGCAGCTGGTTGTCGATCCGGCGGCTTTCATGGCGCTCGGTGGCGAGAACAAACAGACCACCGGCCTTTTTCACGGCCTCTTCGTCGTCCACGTGTTTGGTTTCAATCTCTGCCCGCAGCGCCGCGTGATCCCCTTCAGGGTTCGCAGCGATGGCCTCAAGCACTTTGAATTCGACGTTGCCGCCCAGTTTGATGTCGGTGCCGCGGCCCGCCATGTTGGTGGCGATGGTCACCGCACCCAGCTTGCCCGCATCCGCAACAATCTGCGCTTCCTGTTCGTGCTGGCGCGCGTTCAAGACATTGTGCTTCACATCGGCCTTTTCCAGCAGGCTGGAGAGGAACTCGGACTTTTCAATCGAGGTTGTGCCCACAAGGATCGGCTGCCCTTTTTCGTGGGCTTCCTTGATGGTGGTGACGATGGCGTCAAACTTCTCACGTGCGGTGCGATAAACGGCGTCATCTTCGTCGATCCGTGCCACGCCGCGGTTGGTGGGCACTTCCACCACGCCAAGGCCGTAGATTTCCTGAAATTCTTCTGCCTCGGTTGCCGCTGTACCGGTCATGCCGCCCAGCTTGTCATAGAGACGGAAGTAGTTCTGGAAGGTCACCTGCGCGAGTGTCACGTTTTCAGGTTGGATCTGGCAGCCTTCTTTGGCTTCGATCGCCTGGTGCAGACCTTCAGACAGGCGACGGCCTGCCATCATACGGCCGGTGAATTCGTCGATCAAAACCACCTGACTGTCACGCACGATGTAGTCTTTGTCTTTGATGAACAGCTTGTGCGCGCGCAGGCCCTGGTTCACGTGGTGCACAATGGTGGTGCTTTCTGGATCATACAGGCTCTGGCCTTCGGGCAGCAGGCCACGTGCATGCAGGTGCTCTTCCAAAAACTCGTTGCCTTC
Organism: Shimia sp. R9_1; assembly: GCF_017743775.1. Lineage (NCBI taxonomy): Bacteria > Pseudomonadati > Pseudomonadota > Alphaproteobacteria > Rhodobacterales > Roseobacteraceae > Shimia > Shimia sp. R9_1. The sequence goes on from NZ_JAGHRN010000002.1 coordinate 196,224, forward strand.
ATCGGTGAACGTCACGTTTTTGGCTTTTTCATCCAGCGTGTAGTGCTCTTCCTGAACATCCGGGATCAGCTTGTCGATCGCCACATACATGTCTGTGCGGTCCTGCGCAGGGCCTGAGATGATCAGAGGGGTCCGCGCCTCGTCGATCAGGATGCTGTCCACCTCGTCCACAATGGCGAAATGGTGATCGCGCTGGGACATATCAGCCAATTCGCTTTTCATATTGTCGCGCAGATAGTCAAAACCCAGCTCATTGTTGGTCGCGTAGGTGATGTCACAGGCGTATGCGGCGCGCTTTTCATCTTCGGGCTGCTGCGGGTACACCACGCCGGTGGTCATCCCCAAAGCGGCAAAGACATTGCTCATCCAGTCCGCGTCGCGGCGGGCCAGATAGTCGTTCACCGTCACCACATGCACGCCTTTGCCGGTCAAAGCATTAAGGTAGGCAGGGAAGGTCGCCACGAGGGTTTTACCTTCACCGGTTTTCATCTCGGAAATATTGCCCTGATGCAGGAAGATGCCGCCCATCAGCTGTACGTCAAAGGCCCGCAGACCCAACGCACGTTTTGCGGCTTCACGGCAGTTGGCAAAGGCTTCAGGCAGAAGTGCGTCAAGCGACTCGCCACCTTTGGCGCGCTCAGACAGCTCTTGTGTTTTGGCTTTCAGCTCGTCGTCAGAGAGTTTCTCGAAGTCCGGCTCCAGCGCATTGATCTTTTCAACAAGCGGACGTGTTGCTTTGACTTTGCGGTCATTGGGCGTGCCAAACACTTTTTTGGCGATTTTTCCGAAACCGAGCATATAACTTGTCCTTCGTTGCGCATTCGTGCGTGGCTAATTCTTGCTGTCCCGGCCCTGTGCTCCTAGAAACGGGAAACAGCCTGTTTGCCTTGACCTCAAAGCGATGTAAGGGGCGTCAGGAACAGTGTCAACGCCGCCAGTCCGCGCGGCACCAGCCAAGGACGAAACGATGTCAAAACACCTCAATTTCTTGCGCGCGAGTGCAGTCGCTGCCTGCTTTGCTCTCCCTGCATTTGCACAGGAAGAACCGTCGCTGGACACCGTTGTTGCAACGGTCAATGGCGAGGCGATCACATTGGGTGACATGATCTCGATCCGCGCAGGGCTGCAACCGCAATACCAGCAGCTGCCACCGGAAACCCTGTTTGCCAGCATTCTTGAGCAATTGGTGCAGCAAACCGCCCTGTCACAGGCGCTGGGAGACAATGTTCCACAGTATATCGAGATTGCGCTGAACAACGAGCGCCGCACCTTGATGGCAGGCGAAGCGCTGGAAGCCTTTGTCGCCAGCAACGAAGTGAGCGACGAAGAACTGCAGACCGCCTATCAGGACCGCTTCGCAAACTTCGAGGGCGAGGCAGAATACAACGCCAGTCACATTCTCGTGGGCACCGAAGAAGAAGCAGTTGAGATCCGTCAGCAGCTTCAGGACGGGGCCGATTTTGCGGAAACCGCCAAAGAAAAATCCACAGGTCCGTCCGGTGCTTCCGGCGGTAGCCTTGGCTGGTTTGGCAAAGGTCAGATGGTGAAACCTTTTGAGGACGCCGTGGCCGAACTCGCCGTGGGCGAAATCTCGCAGCCTGTGCAAACCCAATTTGGCTGGCACCTGATTATCCTGAATGACGCCCGCAAATCCGAAGCCCCTTCCTTTGAAGAGGCGCGTCAGGAGCTGCTCAATGATGCACAGCGCAAAGCGGTTCAGGGCTATATCGCCAAGCAAGCGGCAGCGGCTGATGTCGACCAAACCGGTGCTGAAGGCATTGATCCCGCTGTGTTGCAGCGCATCGACCTGCTGAACCCTGTGCGCGTGCAGGAATAAAAGATGGCTGAAATCACCACAGTGTCCCCTCTGGCTCCGGAACATTTTCCGGAGCTGCCAACCATCGAAGGGGTGAAATTCGCTGCTGTTGAGGCGGGCGTGAAATACGCCAACCGCAAAGATGTGATGCTGGCAGAACTGGCGCCAGGCACCGCAATGGCTGGTGTCTTCACGCGCTCCGCGACGCGCTCCGCTGCGGTTCTGGATTGTCAGGAAAAGATCGCGCAGGACAGCGACGCAGGCGCAGCGATCCTCGTGAACGCGGGCAATGCCAACGCCTTCACCGGCAAAAACGGCGTCACCTCGGTGAAAGCTGTGACCGATGCGGTTGCCGCCTGTCTTGATCTGCCGGAAACACGGGTGTTCTCCTCCTCGACCGGCGTGATTGGCGAGCCTTTGCCCCATGACAGGATCACCGGCAAGCTTGGGGAACTGCGCGGCAAGCTTTCATCTGAGGCGATTGTGGATGCCGCCGAGGCGATCCGCACCACCGACACTTTTGCCAAAGGCGCAACGCGCTCCGCAGAGATCAATGGCCAGACCGTCAAGATCGCGGGCATCGCCAAAGGCTCCGGGATGATTGCCCCGGATATGGCCACAATGCTGGTCTATATCTTCACAGACGCACAGATCGCGCGCGCGGATCTTCAAGCCATGGTGTCGTCGCTCAACAACGTCACCTTCAATGCGATCACTGTGGACAGTGACACCTCCACATCCGACACGCTGCTGGTTGCCGCAACGGGCGCCTCAGGCGTTTTGGTGAGCCCAGAAGATCAGGCGTTCCGCACCGCGCTTCATGAAGTGATGCTGGATCTGGCGCATCAGGTGGTGCGCGACGGTGAAGGTGCGACAAAATTTGTCGAAATCAACATCACCGGTGCAGCAAGCGCCGAGGATGCCCGCACACACGCCATGGCAATCGCCAATTCGCCTTTGGTCAAAACCGCTGTGGCCGGTGAGGATCCCAACTGGGGCCGCATCGTGATGGCGATCGGCAAGTCCGGTGCTCAGGCGGATCGCGATCTCCTTAGCATACGCTTTGGCGATATTCTTGTGGCGGAAAACGGCTGGGTGTCGCCCGACTATAAAGAAGAGGCCGGCGCCGGCTACATGCAACAGCAAGACATCACCATCAATGTCGATCTAGGCCTTGGTGACGCACAGGATACCGTTTGGACCTGCGACCTCACCCATGGTTATATCACCATCAACGCGGATTACCGGTCGTGAAAACAGTTTTGGTCGCAGCCGTTGTGCTGATCGATGCGGACGGGCGCATTTTGCTGGCGCAACGTCCTGAAGGAAAATCTATGGCAGGCCTCTGGGAGTTTCCCGGAGGCAAAATAGAAGCGGGGGAAACGCCCGAAGCCGCGCTGATCCGCGAGCTTCAGGAAGAGCTGGGGATCGATACATGGGCAAGCTGCCTCGCGCCGCTGACCTTTGCGTCCCACAGTTATGATGATTTTCACCTGCTGATGCCGCTCTTTGCCTGCCGCAAATGGGAGGGCATTCCTCAGGCCAAAGAGGGTCAAACCCTCAAGTGGGTCGCCAGCAAGAACCTGCGTGATTATGAGATGCCACCCGCCGATATCCCGCTCATTCCGATGATTAGAGACTGGGTATAGGCTAGAATCTGCTCAAATTGGGCCAAATCACGCTACTTTGGTAGGCGGTTTGTAAACTTATATTCAACAATAAGCATTGAACAAGGTAGTATGTTGGCCATATGACAACTACGCACTAACCGAAAATTAACCAAGTCGATGTTAACAAGGTGTCAATCAAGTGGGGATTTTTGACATGCTAAAAACTATCACTGTAGGCAGCTGCGTCTCTATCCAAGGTCCAGTTGTAAGAAGCCTTCCAGATGGGCGCGTATCCATCCGCGTGGGCAACAAGATCTACTCTGGCAAACCGATCTCCTGATCGCGCAGAGCAGAACCGGAAGAAAAAAGGCCGCTCCAAACTGGAGCGGCCTTTTTCTTTGAATAGCTCGTGCCGCGGAGGCGGCATACGCTGGATTAATCCAGCGTACGCGTCACTTCTTCGCGCTCGAAGATCTCGATCACGTCGCCAGCGCGGATATCGTCGTAGTTCTCAAACGCCATACCGCATTCCTGACCGGACTGAACTTCCGCCACTTCGTCTTTGAAGCGCTTCAGGGTCTTCAGCGTGCCTTCGTGGATCACCACGTTGTCGCGCAGCAGACGCACTCCAGCAGAGCGACGCGCCACGCCTTCGGTCACGATACAGCCAGCCACTTTGCCCACACCGGTCACTTTGAACACCTCTTTGATGTTCGCGTAGCCGATGAAGTTCTCGCGGATTTCTGCAGACAGCAGACCGGAGGCCGCAGCTTTCACATCATCCACCAGGTCATAGATCACCGAGTAGTAGCGGATCTCCACACCCTTCTGGTTGGCGGTGTTGCGGGCAGAGGCGTTGGCACGGACGTTAAAGCCCATGATCGGAGCGCCGGAAGCTTCAGCAAGACCAACATCGGTCTCGGTGATCGCGCCCACACCGGAGTGCAGCACGCGCACGCGCACCTCATCGTTGCCGATTTTTTCCATCGCCTGAACGATCGCCTCAGCGGAGCCCTGCACATCAGCCTTAACGAGGATTGGCAGCTCTGCCATGTTCTCGTCTTCCTTGGCCTTCTGCATCAGCTGCTCAAGCGTGGTTGCAGCACCGGCTGCCGCACGTTTGTCCTTGGCAACCTGTGCACGGTATTCCGCGATCTCACGGGCCTGCGCTTCGGTTTCGGTCACGTTCAGAACGTCACCCGCTTCCGGTGTGCCGTTCAGACCAAGCACCTCGACCGGCACAGATGGGCCAGCTTCTTTGACGCGCTCGCCTTTGTCGTTGATCAGCGCACGGACTTTACCGTACTGCTCACCCACAACGAAGATATCGCCTTGGCGCAGCGTGCCTTTCTGAACCAGAACAGTCGCAACAGGGCCACGGCCTACGTCCAGCTGCGCTTCGATCACAGCACCCTGTGCCGCGCGGTCCGGGTTGGCTTTCAGTTCCAGAATCTCTGCCTGCAGCGCGATGGCTTCCAGCAGTGCATCCAGACCCTGACCGGTGTGTGCGGAAACTTCCACGTCTTGCACTTCACCAGACATCGCTTCCACGATCACTTCGTGCTGCAGAAGCTCTGCGCGCACTTTGTTCGGATCTGCAGCTGGTTTGTCGATCTTGTTGATCGCCACGATCATCGGCACTTCGGCCGCTTTGGCGTGGTTGATCGCCTCAATCGTCTGCGGCATGACCGAATCGTCGGCTGCCACAACCAGAACAACAATGTCCGTCACCTGTGCACCACGGGACCGCATGGACGTAAACGCCGCGTGGCCCGGAGTGTCGAGGAACGACAGGGTCACGCCATCATCGGTTTTCACCTGATAGGCGCCGATGTGCTGGGTGATGCCGCCGGCTTCGCCAGACACAACTTTCGCGTCGCGAATCGCATCCAGAAGCGAGGTTTTGCCGTGGTCCACGTGGCCCATGATGGTGATCACTGGCGGACGCGCCTGCAGATCGCCTTCATCGTCTTCCACATCGGAGATCACGTCTTCCACGTCGGCGTCAGAAACACGCACAACCTTGTGGCCGAATTCTTCGATGATCAGTTCCGCTGTGTCCGCGTCGATGGTCTGGTTCTGCGTGACCATCATGCCCATTTTCATGAGCTCTTTCACAACGTCTGCAACGCGCTCGGCCATACGGTTCGCGAGCTCAGAGACCATGATGGCTTCTGGCAGCTGCACGTCACGCACAACCTTTTCACGCTCAACAGAGCCACCCATCGCTTTCTGACGCGCACGCTCTTGCTTACGCTTCATGGACGCCATGGAGCGGTGGCGGTTGTTCTCACCACCGGTGGCCTGACCAAGTGTCAGCTTGCCGGAACGGCGGCCATCGTCACGGCCTTTGCCGCGGCCACCGCGCTGTTCGCGCTCACGGTCTGCTTTACGCTGAGTTGGCTGCGGTGCAGGCTTGTTAGTTGGTGCACCACGGCCCTGAGGCGCAGCAGAAGGTGCAGGCGCAGCGGCAGCACGTTTGGCTGCTTCTGCGGCTTCCGCCGCTTCTTTTTTCTTGCGCTCTTCTTCTTCGGCTTTCTTGCGGGCACGCTCTTCAGCTTCGCGCTGTTCACGCTCTTTGGCTTCCGCTTCCTGACGACGACGCTCACGCTCTTCGGCGCGGGCCTTTTCTTCGGCTTCGCGGCGGGCTGCGTCTTCGGCTTCACGTGCCTTTGCGGCCTGAAGCGCCTTCAGGCGGCGTTCCATTTCCGCATCAGAAATGCCAGCGGGGCGGCGATTGGGATCGCCACCGGATTTTGCGCCACCGCCGGCACCGGTTTTGGCCGCACCAGGCTTGGGCACCACAACGCGTTTGCGCTTCGTTTCCACCACGACATTTTTCTTGCGTCCGTGGCTGAAGCTTTGCGTCACGTTGCCAGGGCGGTTCCCACCGCGCAGACCCAAGGTTTTTTTACCGTCGTTATCGCTCATCTGGCTGTCTTGTCCTTCCCGGAGGCCGCTGCCACCGTTTCTTCGCGTACGCCTTTTAATCTTAGGGCTTCCTCTACAACACGATTTGTGAGTCCGCCAGACGCAAGCGCTCCATGTATCACAGTTTGTCGCCCAAAAGCCAAACCCAATTCGTCAGCTGTGAGCCAGTCTATGTGGTGGCCACCATATGGCGGCCTCAGTTTCGTTTTCCCGCGCTCCGATCCGTCGCTGGCCTGAAGCAGCACCACTGCCTCATCCTTGACCAGCCAATCTTTGACCTTCTCAAAGCCAGCCACCGCTGATCCGGAGCGGCGCGCAAGGCTGATCAGCTCAATCACGCGCTGCCCCAATTGGCGGGACACCTCTTGCACCAGATCCTCAGGCACCTTCACCTGCTGCTTTGCAGCGCGGGCAAAAACACCTTTCTTGACCACCTTGCTAAGGGCGGCGACATTTGCGGTCACCCACATGCCACGGCCCGGCAATTTGCCCATCACGTCGGGCACAACCTGCTGGTCCGGCCCGACAACAAATCGAATCAGCCCCTCTTTGGGAGCTGTCGCGCCTGTGACGATGCACTTGCGCTCTGGTTCTTCAGCCCGTTTGCCCGGACGGCCACCGCGGCTCATCTGTTGCCCTCTGAGGCCTGAAATCAGGCCTCAGCCTCCTCAGATGTGTCTTCTTCGCCGTCTTCAGCCGCTTCGGCCTCAAGCTCAGCTGGATCAACCCAGCCCAGCACGACGCGTGCTGTCATCACCATGTCCTGTGCTTCTTCCAGCGACACATCGAAAGGTTCCAGAATACCGTCGTCTTTGACGCGCTCGCCGTTCACCGTGGTCCAGCCACCGGCAAGTTCCCAGTCTGCGCAGGTTGCAAAGTCTTCGAGGTTCAGCACGCCATCTTTGGCCAGTGCCTCGATCATTTGGGGTGTCAGACCCTCAAATGCAACCAGGCTGTCCTGAACACCCAGTTCACGGGCATTATCCAGCGCAGCTTTGTTCTGTGCATCAATGTAGTCACGCGCACGGGCCTGCAGCTCATTTGCGGTGCCTTCGTCAACGCCGTCGATGACCAGCAGCTCATCCACTTCAACATAGGCCACTTCTTCGAGGTTGGTGAAACCCTCAGACACCAGAAGCTGTGCGAAGAATTCGTCCAGATCCAGTGTTTCCATGAAGAGTTTGGTGCGCTCTTCAAATTCTTTCTGACGACGCTCGGATTCTTCCGCTTCGGTCATGATGTCGATGTCCAGCGCGGTCAGCTGGGACGCCAGGCGCACGTTCTGACCACGACGGCCAATCGCCAGCGACAGCTGCTCGTCAGGCACAACCACTTCGATTTTGCCAGCTTCGTCATCCAGAACCACCTTGGACACTTCTGCAGGCTGCAGCGCGTTGACAAGGAAGGTTGGCTGATCTTCGTTCCATGGGATGATGTCGATTTTCTCACCCTGAAGCTCGTTCACAACCGCCTGAACACGGGAGCCGCGCATACCCACACAGGCACCAACCGGATCGATGGAGCCATCGTGAGAGATCACAGCGATCTTTGCACGGGAGCCCGGATCACGCGCCACGGCTTTGATGTCGATGATGCCATCATAGATTTCCGGCACTTCCATTTTGAAGAGCTCTGCCATGAATTCAGGCGCGGTGCGGCTCAGGAAGATCTGGTGGCCACGTGGCTCACGACGCACTTCTTTGATGTAGGCGCGCAGACGGTCGCCGGAGCGATAGCTTTCGCGGCCAATCTTGTCGTTGCGGCGCAGCACGGCTTCGGCACCGCCGAGATCCACGATCACGTTGCCAAATTCTTCGCGCTTCACAGAGCCGTTGATGATGGTGCCGGCGCGATCCTTGAACTCTTCGTACTGACGGTCACGTTCCGCTTCGCGCACCTTCTGCAGGATCACCTGCTTGGCAGACTGCGCCGCGATCCGACCCATTTCTACCGGAGGCACTTCTTCCACAAACACATCACCCACTTCCGGGTTTTCGAGATACTGTTTGGCCTGCTCTACGGTGAACTCTGCCTGATAGTTTTCCAGCAGATCGTCTTCGACAACGGTGCGCACGCGGGTGAAGGTCGCTTTACCGGTCTTGCGGTCGATGGAAACACGAATGTCCATTTCCGCGCCGTAGCGGCTTTTGGCTGCGCGGGCGAGGGATTCTTCCATCGCTTCAACCACCAGCCCGGGGTCGATCATCTTTTCGCGCGCAACGGCTTCGGCGGTCTGAAGCAGCTCAAGTTGGTTTGCAGAAGTGATTGCCATTGTCTTACTCCTCGGACTCTTCGGTCTCGACGTCGTCAAAATCGTCTTCGTTCAAGATGCCCGCCTCTTTGCGAGCTTTCAGCATTTCTTTGATCAGGTCATCGGTCAGCACCAGCTTGGCATCTGCCAGCCAGTCAAAGTTCAGACCCACAGTCACGGTCTCACCCTGATTGTCGATGTTGATCAGAACATCTTCGCCTTCGATACCGGCCAGCACACCTCTGAAGCGCTTACGCCCATCAATCAGCTCGCCGGTTTCGATCTTGGCTTCATAGCCTTCGTAGGCCTCAAAATCCTTCAGGCGCGTCAGCGGGCGGTCCACACCGGGGCTGCCCACTTCCAAAGTGTAGGAATCCGCCAGCGGATCTTCCACGTCCAGCACCGCGCTGACCGCATTGGAGATCTGCGCGCATTCATCCACTTCGATGCCGCCGCCGGGGCGTTCTGCCATAATCTGCAGGGTGTGGGTTTTCCCCCCCATCAGGCGCAGGCGCACCAGCTCAAACCCCATGTCTTCGATCACGGGGCCAACAATATCTGCCAGCTTGCGGTCAATCGCCGCTTTGGCAATCAGGTCACTCATAGGCGAGCTCCAAACACAAAAAAACGGGCCCGCGGCCCGTCGATCTTTCTCGGTGGTGCGTTCGGTGTCAGCCGATCGCGCCGCTGTTGAGAAGGCATATACGTGTCAGAAGCTGAGTCTGCAAGCCAGAATGTTGGACCGCGCGTTGCGCGACCTCAGGCGCGCCACCAGCGTTCGGCAAAGCGCGCATTGTCCATCGCGTAGTGTGCGCCTGTGGCGGGCGGGGAGGCAATCGCCTTGGAGGTGGCCTGAAGGTGATCAGCAAAGGCCGGAATGATCAGATTTCCCGACTGCGCAACAAGCTGTTGCAGCTCCCCATAAAGCGCCCGGCGCTTGGTGCTGTCCATCTCAGAGCGCGCCGCCCCAAGAAGCGTATCAAACAGCGGGTTCTCCCAGCCGCCCCGGTTCCATGTGGCACCCGGTGCAAGATATGTGGCCATCGCCCAGTCTTCCGTAGCACGGCCCGCAGATGTGGAAAGAGACAGCTGGCTTGGTTGCGCAGAGACAGCGATATCCACGCCCACCTGCTTCAGCTGCTTGGCAAAAACAGCGGCAGTCGCTTGCCCCTGCCCGCCGGACCCGCCGATGAGTCGCAACGACAGCTGATCAACGCCCGCAGCGCGCAACAGGTGGCGCGCCTGCTCCGGATCATGCGCCAGCGCCCCAAGCTTGCCCGCATAGAATGGGTTTGAGGGGCCAACCGGAGTATCGCTCCCCGCAGCGCCATATCCGAGCAACAGATCATCCACAAAGGCCTGACGATCAACCGCATGTTTGAGCGCCCGCTGCACCGCATCTGCCTCTGCCAGGCTGTGACGGCCATCCAATGCAAAGCTGAAGTGCTGATTGCCGCGCAACTGTTGCAGCGTGATCCCCTCAGCCTGCGCGATCTGGGTGGCATAAACTGGCGCGATTTGCGCAACCGCGTCCGCCTGCCCTTCCAGCAGAAGGTTCAACCGCTCTGAAGGCGCATCCACGTTCACAAAATCAAGCGCCTCAAAGAAACCGGCGCGTCCATCCTTGTAGTGTGACGTCACGCGCGTCGCCTGCAGGCGCTGCCCCGGCTCAAAGGATTGCACGCGATAGAGCCCGGTGCCGATCCCGTTGAGCATCGCCAATTCGACATAGCCCGCCGGATAGATCACCAGATGGTAATCCGCGAGCAGATAGGGGAAATCCGCGTTGGAGGCCGCCAATGTGAACTGTACCTGATGATCGCCCAGCGCATGGATACCGGTGACATCCCGCAGCAAGGGCTGCGCAGGTGATGGGTGCGCTGGATCAAAATGCAGCGCAAAGCTTTCCAGAACATCCTCGGCCACAAAGGGTTTGCCGTTGTGGAAGGTCACATCTTTGCGCAGATCAAAAGTCCAGAGGCGCGCGTCCTCGCTTGCGCTCCAGCTTTCCGCCAGCTCGCCTTTCAGCGCGCCATCCGCTGCAATTTCCGTGAGGCAATCAAACACCGCACCATGTGCCGCCGCCATCATGAACAGGCTGTCATGATCCCGTGCGTCCCATGAGTCTTGCGCCGTTCCTCCCGTCAGAACACCGCGCAACGTCCCGCCGGTCTTGGGGGTGCCCGCCATCAACGCAAGACCGGAGGCCGCCAGCGCACCTGCGGCGGCACCAGAGGTCAAAAGGCTGCGTCGACTGATACGGGGCAAAGAAAATCTCCGGTTCTGCGGGCTTTGATCAGACGCGCTCGCCCGCATATTGTCCAGCAGTTTTCCTAGATGCGCGCCAATTGATCCATGATGCGCACCAGTTCCGCGCTGATGCCCGGCTCAGAGAGGGCATGACCAGCGTTTCGCACCATGCGCAGATCCGCCATATCCCCCCAGGCCTGGGCCAGATTATAGGCCGCCCGCGGAGGGCAGATCATGTCATAGCGCCCCTGCACGATATATCCGGGAATGTCCTCCAGAACGGCCATGTTCTTCAGGATATGGCCATCGGTGTCGAGGAATCCAAGGTTCCGGAAGTAATGATTCTCCAGCCGAGAGAAGGCCCGCGCATATTCTGCGGGGGCATCCCCACCCGCACCGTTGGAATAAACCGACGCCAGCGCATTTTCCCAGCCGGCCCAGGCACGGGCGTATTTGATCTCCGTTGCGCGATCACCGCAGAACAGGCGATGATGATAGGCCTCAATCAGATCGTCTTGCTCATCTTCCGGAATCAGCGAGGTGAACCGCGCCCAGGGTTCAGGCCAGAATTGTCCTGCGCCGCCGCCATAGAACCAATCAAGCTCAGAGCGGGTCATCAGGAAAACACCGCGCAGCACAAGGCAAACCGTGTTTTCGGGATGCGCCTGCGCATACAGCAGCGACAGGGTTGCGCCCCAGCTGCCCCCAAAAACAATCCATTCGGCAATGCCCAGCGTAGACCGGATATGTTCCATATCAGCGATCAAATGCCACGTCGTGTTGTGCGCCACCTCAGCATGCGGGCGCGAGTGGCCACAGCCACGCTGATCAAACAAGATCACCCGATAAACCTTGGGGTCAAAGTAGCGCCGCATCGCCGGGCTGCTGCCGCCGCCGGGACCGCCATGCACAACAATCACCGGCAGCCCTTGCGGATTGCCCGATTGTTCCACATAGATCGCGTGACCGTCGCCCACGTCCAGCATCCTCTGGTCGAAGGGTTCGACCGGAGGGTAGAGGTAGTGCACTGCGCGCTTTTGGCCCGAGTTTTTGTCCATGTCCTACCTATAATGGTTGCGACGCCCAAATGAGCATGGAGAGTTCAAAATGCAAGCCACGAATACCACGGTAGATCCAGCCGAAGTGGCCAAATTCGAGGCCATGGCGGCGGAATGGTGGGATCCGAACGGTAAGTTCAAACCGTTGCACATGCTCAACCCCTGTCGGCTTGACTACATTACGTCGCAGATTGCGGCAGAGTTCAATCGCGACTTGTCTCAAGCTTTGCCTTTTGCGGGTTTGCGTCTGCTTGATATCGGCTGTGGCGGCGGTTTGCTGTCTGAACCGATGGCGCGTTTGGGGGCGGAGGTTGTGGGCGCAGATGCCGCAGAAGGCAACCTGCCGGTGGCGCGTGTCCATGCAGAGCAATCCGGCCTGACCATCGACTACCGCCACACCACAGCCGAAGCCCTTGCAGAGGCCGGAGAGCAGTTTGACGTGGTGCTGAACATGGAAGTTGTGGAACACGTGGCCGATCCGCTGAGCTATCTCACTGCCTGCCAGCAATTGCTGAAACCGGGCGGGCTGCACATCTGCTCCACCATCAACCGCAATCCCAAAAGCTTTGCCATGGCCATCATCGGCGCGGAATATGTCATGCGCTGGCTGCCTAAGGGCACCCATGAATGGCACAAATTCATCACGCCTGATGAGCTGTTTGGCCTGATCGAGCAATCCGGCCTCACACCGGTGGATCGCAAGGGCTTTGTCTTCAATCCGATCAGCTGGCAGTGGTCGCTTTCAGATCGCGATCTGAGCGTGAACTACGTGACTGCCAGCATCAAAGACTGACAGGTCAACCGCCATCTTCAAGCTTGAGGCGCAATTCGCGCAGGATCGGGAGCGCCGCGCGCACCCGGTCATCCCCAAGCTTGCTCACCATTTCATTGATGATGGGCGCCATGCTGGCCAGCGCCGCGTCGCGCGCCTGACGTCCGGCTGGGCTGATCGCCACCATCTTGCGTCGCGCGTCGTCCCAATCGGGGCGAATGTGCACATAGCCTGCCAGCTCAAGCTTATTGAGCGTGTTTGTCATAGCACCGCGCGTGAGGTGAAACGTCTTGGCCAATTGTGCCGGGCTGCGCTCTGCGTTGGAGCGGTCCAGATGATTGAGCACCGAAAAATGTGAAAGCTCCATGCCTTTGGGCAGGACTTTGGACAGGCGGGATCGGGCCAGCTGGTCCACCATGAGAATTTCACCAAACAAGGTGATGGCCAATCCGCTTTTGTCGTTCATTTAAGGCCCGTCAAACTCTCGATCGTGCTGAAGTGCTGGCACCTGCCTGCGGGCTTTTTGAACCAAAGAGAGATCAACATCAACAATCGTGACACCGGCCTCGGTGCCTGCATCCGCAAGAACCTCCCCCCAAGGGGCCACCACCATGGAATGCCCATGGGTGCGCCGCGCCTGTCCACGCGTGGTCGCATGGGTGCCGGTCTGCGCCGGGGCAATCACAAAACAGCCGGTTTCAATGGCCCGCGCGCGAAGGAGCGTTTCCCAATGCGCCGCCCCGGTCACATGAGAAAAGGCAGCGGGCACCGTCAGGATCTGCGCGCCAGCCTTGGCGAGTCTGCGATGGAGCGCGCCAAAGCGCACATCATAGCAAATTGTCATCCCGATCGCGCCAAACGGGGTTTCGGCCACCACCGCCTTGTCGCCCGGGCGATAGCCATCTGATTCGCGGTAAGTTTCTTCCGGCGTCACATCCACATCAAACATGTGGATTTTGTCATAGCGCGCGACGATCTCACCCTTGTCGGAGATCACAAACGACCGGTTGGCAAAGCGCCCATCCGGATCATGTGTCTTTAAGCCAAGACTGCCAATCAGCGCCCACATGCCAAGCTCAGCGCATAAAGCAGAGAGCGCGGGAAGCGTGGCGTCCTCTTCCTCCAACCGCAGCACCTCGTTCTGGCGACTGCGGCTGGTGGAAAGACAATTCATCACCTCCGGCATAAAGGCGAAGTCCGCCCCTTCAGATTTTGCCTCACGCATCATCGCCGACGCGGTGGCTAGGTTTTCCTCTGGCACGTCGGAGGAGGTCATCTGAAGCAGAGCGGCGCGCATGGCAGATCAGGCCGCCAGCAGAGGGTCGAGCTTGCCCGCGCGCTCCAGCGCCATCAGGTCGTCGCAGCCACCCACATGGGTCTCGCCAATGAAAATCTGCGGCACGGTGCGGCCACCGTTGGCGCGGGTGATCATTTCTTGTTTGCGTCCCGGGCTGGTCAGCACATCAATCTCTTTGAAGTTGACGTTTTTCTGTTTCAGCAGGCGTTTTGCGGCGTGGCAGTACCCACAGAGCGGGCTGGTGTAGATTTCGACAGGCTGCATGGTCTTTCCTTTATGCACTCAAATTGTTTGTCGGCCATTTAGGAACCCTTTGCAACGCGTGCCAGTGTCAGAACACACACATCTGTGGCATTTGCCTGAAAACAGGCGTCGGCTGCCGCCTTTAACGTCGCCCCGCTGGTCAAAACGTCATCCACCAGAAGCACATACGCGCCCTTCAAAACTCCGTGATGTTTGGGGTTTGCCACAATCGCACCGGCGAGTTTTTTGTGGCGCGCCGCTGCATTCAGCCCTTCCAGACTGCCAAGCCCATGCCGCCGGATCAACAAATCCGGGCAATAGCTGGCTGAGACCTCACCCGCCAATGCCTCTGCAAGAAGTGCCGCTTGATTGTAGCGGCGGCGCAGCAGTCGCAGGCGATGCAATGGCACAGGGGCGATCACTGTCTCAGCCCTCAACAGCGGAGCAGCAGCGCGGGCGAGCCATTTTGAGGCAGGCCGCACAACCTCGGTGCGGTCCCCGTGTTTGAGTGCCAGCACAAGCCTGCGTCCGGTGCCCGCATAAAGCAAAGCGGCGCGCGCCTTGCCCCAAGGGGGCCGGTCTTTCAGACAGGCATCACAGACCACACTGTCCTCCCCCTGCAAGCGCGTCACCGGAGTGGCGCAGGTGTCGCACACATCTTCGCCAAGAAAATTAGTATCCGCCCAGCATTCGGCGCATAAACCGAAGTCACTTTCGACCATCTCACCGCAGCCGACGCACCGCGGCGGAAACAAAAGATGCAGCGCTGTTTGAAACTTACGGGCGAACAACCTATTTTCCGCGCTATGCAAAACCAACCTCACCTCACTGACAGAGTGGCCCTTGATCGCAACCGCGCACGCGCTGATCTGCAGGACGCCATGTTCCTGCATGCGCTGGCGCAGGACGAGATTCAGGATCGTCTCACCATGGTTAACAAAGGGTTTACGCGACCTGCCGTGGTGACCGGCTTTCCAAGCGTGTGGGAGCGGTGCGTGCCCAACGCAAAAATTGTCGCGGACACAGAGGTGCTGGCACTGGAAACCGGTGCCCATGATCTGGTGATCCATGCCATGGGATTGCATTGGGCCGACGATCCGGTGGGTCAAATCATCCAATGCCGCCGCGCTTTGGAAAACGACGGCTTCTTTCTCGCTGTGTGTTTTGGCGGGCAAACCCTGCATCAACTGCGCGCCTCTCTGGCGCAGGCCGAGGTCGAGCTCACCGGCGGTCTTTCCCCGCGCGTGGCCCCCATGGCGGAAATCCGTGATCTCGGCGGCCTGTTGCAACGGGCGGGGCTGTCATTGCCCGTGGCTGACACCGCGCCACTGACCGTGACCTACGAAAGCCCCTGGGCGTTGATGAAAGAGCTGCGCGCCATGGGCGAAGGAAACGCCCTGCAAAATCGATTGCGCACCGCGACGTCGCGTTCTTTGATGATCCGCGCCTGCGAAATCTACGTAGAAAGCTTCATGAAAAATGGTCGCATACCCGCCACGTTCGAATTAATTTATCTGACCGGCTGGGCACCTGACGACAGTCAACCCCAACCCCTGCGGCCCGGATCGGCCACCAACCGACTTGCCGACGCGCTCGGCGCCTCTGAAATCAAACTGCCCAAGTGATCTTACAAGTGATCCTACACGGAACGGACCTTCCCTTATGACCCAAGCCACCTGCCCCGCCCACGCCCCTGCGGACCACCCTAAGGTAGCGCGCGGCAAAACCGGCATATTGCTTGCCAACCTTGGCACGCCTGACGACTACACCTATTGGCCCATGCGCCGCTACCTGAACGAATTTCTGTCCGACAAACGGGTGATCGACTATCCGGCATGGAAGTGGCAGCCGTTGCTGCAGCTGATCATCCTGTCCAAACGCCCGTTTTCCAGCGGCAAAGCCTACGAATCGATCTGGGACAAGGAGCATGGTGAAAGCCCGTTGATGGTCATCACCAAGGAACAGACCGCCAAAATCGCAGAAACCCTGACCGCCCGTCACGGCGAGGATGTCATGGTTGATTTCTGCATGCGCTACGGCAACCCCTCCACGCCTTCCAAGGTGCGCGAGATGGTGGCAGCCGGCTGTGAACGCATCCTGTTCTTCCCGCTTTATCCGCAATACGCGGGCGCCACGACTGCGACCGCCAACGATCAATTTTTCCGCGCTTTGATGGAAGAAAAATGGCAACCGGCAGCCCGCACGGTGGAAGCCTATTTTGAGCACCCCGCCTATATCGAAGCGCTGGCGCAGTCGGTGGAAAAAGCCTACGCCGCACAGGAGAAGCGTCCGGACCTGCTGGTGGTTTCTTACCACGGCATGCCCAAACGGTACCTGCAGGAAGGCGATCCCTACCACTGCCAATGCCAGAAAACCACGCGCCTGCTCAAAGAGCGTCTGGGCTGGCAAGACACCGATCTGCGCACCACGTTCCAGTCGCAATTCGGCCCCGAAGACTGGCTGCGCCCCTACACTGTGGACGAAGTGGCCCGCGTTGCAAAAGAGGAAGGCAAGAAGAGCATCGCGGTGATCGCGCCGGCCTTCTCTGCGGATTGCATCGAAACGCTGGAAGAGATCAACGAAGAGATCAAAGAGAGCTTTGAGCACGCAGGTGGAGAGGATTTCCTGTACATCCCCTGTCTGAACTCTGATGAGGCCCATGTTGCCGCGCTTTGTGAGATCATCGACCAGAATCTCGGCGGCTGGATCACCTGATCAGCACGCCTTCCGTGAACGGCTTATGCCTCGGGTTCAAACGACCCGGGGCATTTTTCTTTCAGCCACAGGAAAACGTAAAAAAGGCGGAGCCAAAGCCCCGCCTTTTTTGAATTCGTAGTTCAGTAAGCTTAAAAAGCTTAGCTGCCTGCAGCAACAGCAGCAGCCACAACTGCCAGCAGTACCAGCGGAACCCAAACGCCAGCGCCGGAGCCGTTTGCGGCTTCTTCGATGACAACAGGCTCAACAACTGGATCAGCCAAGCCGCCAGCCATTGCAGTGGTTGCAGCAGCAGTCAGAGCAGCAGCGATAACGAGTTTTTTCATTTTACACCTCCAGAATTCGCTTGCCACCAATAGGAATGGGCGATGACAAGCACCCAAGACTTACCTCGTAAGTCACGTCTAAACAGTAATTTTTCGGAATTGCAAACCGAAGTTTACCTTAAACGCGACTCCCGAAACAAAATGTCGTCAAATTAGCAACACTTGCGTGCCCACTTTTGTCAACGAAAACAGCTCTGCGATGTGTTCGTTGTAAAGACCAATGCAACCGTTGGAAGAACGACGCCCAATTTTGCGTGTGTCGTGGGTGCCGTGGATTCGGTAATAGGTCCAACTCAGATAAAGTGCGTGTGTGCCCAATGGGTTATCCGGGCCGGGGCCAACAAAATCAGGCCATTCCGGATTGCGCTCTTTCATCGACGGCGTTGGACGCCAGCTTGGCCCTTCAACCTTGCGCACAACTTTGGTGCGGCCAAGACGTGTGAGATCTTCGCTCAAAGGCACTGAAGTCGGGTAGAGTTTATACACCGACTCATCTTCTGACCAATAATGCAGCGCGCGGGACGTGACATCCACGAGAACAGCGCCGTTCTTCAAGTTGTCAAAATACGGCGCCCAGTCCAGCGACCGGAAGCTCGATATATTGCGAACGACACGCTCGTCCAGGTCGCGTTCCACCTCAGTGGTTTCAGCTTCGGTTTGTGCCAAAGCCGGCGTGCTCAAAAAGGCGGCGCTACCTGCCAGAAACGTACGCCGTCCAAACTTATCCGACCGATCTACAGTCATTATTTTTCTCCAGAAACCAACCTCACGGATCGGTGAGATCATATGGCTCTAATGCCGCAGTCGCAAATCAATCAATTGTCAGGGTAGCAATGTCACGCCTATGTGGGTTTTCATGGCCACGATGTGCGGGTAGGAGTGCCCCAATCAATTAGGTGGGACAGAGACACGATGCGCGTTATTGCACTTTTGCTGGCTGCAGCTGTTGGATTGGCCGCTTGCGGAACCGGAGGCGGTGGCAGCGCCAAGCAATATAAGATTTCCTCGGGCAACACCGCCCGTGTTCAGTTTCGCGTACTGGACTCTGTAAATGCGCTTCGTCAGGCCTCTGGCGCACCAGCCGTGGAACTCAACGCCCAACTGAATGCCGCCGCCGCGACCCATGCGCGGGATATGGCCTTGCAGAACCGCCCTTGGCACTTTGGCTCTGACGGCTCCTCGCCACTCGATCGTGTGGCGCGCGTGGGCTACACCGGTGTTCTGACCGGCGAAACCATCAGCGAGACCTACGAAACCGAGGTTGAGACCCTCGCCGCCTGGATGGAACAGGATGACACGCGTTCTGTGATCCTCGACCGCAACGCGCGCGACATGGGCTTTGCCTGGTTCCAGGAAGACAATGGCAAGATCTGGTGGACCCTTGTGATGGGTCAACCAAACTCAGCGTCCTTTATTGATGTTGCAGAGACCACCAGCACACCAGAAGCCAGCGACACAAACCCGTTCTCAACGATAAATTGAGATCGGGGTTCCGTTTCTGACCATCGCGTAAATGTCGCGCATCTCTTCGTCTGAGACCGCGATACAGCCCGCAGTCCAGTCCTCAACGCCGTTCTGAAACAGTTGCGGCCGACCGTGGATAAAGATGTCTCCACCGGGGGATTCGCCGATCGAGGCCGCATAGGCGCGGTCGGCGGCGTTGGGATAAGAGATTCCAAGCGACAGATAGAAGCGGCTGTTGGGATTGCGGCGGTCGATGTAATAATCGCCCTCCGGCGTGCGGCCGTCACCTTCGATCTGCTTGTGGCCGGCAGGAGAAAACCCAAGGCCCACGTCATAGGCCTGCAGCACCTGATCATGGTGCATCAGATACATCCGGCGGCTTTCTTTATAAACCAGCACACGGGTGACCTCGGGGCCATTGTATGTGGTGAATTTCTCGGCGCAGCCTGCCAATCCGAATGCCAGAACGGCAATCATCAATGCGGAGATCCAACGCATCAACAGTTTCCTCTTTATATGTCTTCACTGCCTCTGAGCGTTTCTTAGCAGACCCGCCGGCCATGTGCCGCTCACGCCTGCGTGATACCCTCTATTTCCGAACAAATCTTGAAGCCAATTCCACGTGCGAAGACCAGCGGAATTGATCGACTGTCTGCACCCACTCAAGCGTATATCCCGCCTGCACCAGCACCGCCGCATCCCGTGCAAAGGTCACGGGATTGCAGGAAACATAAGCGATTTCAGAGACCTGAGATTTGGCGAGCTCCGCCACTTGCGCCTCGGCGCCTGCGCGCGGGGGGTCAATGACCGCAAAGTCATAGCGCAGGTCCTCGGCAATCAGCGGATTGCGGAACAGGTCGCGGGTCTCGGCCGTCACTTTTTTCAGCCCTGTGGCCATGCGCCATCCGGCATCCATGGCTTTGACCATGGATTTTTCACCTTCAATGCCGTGCATCATGTAGCTCTCTGCCAGCGGCAGGGTGAAGGTGCCGCTTCCAGCAAAGAGATCGACACCTGAGTCGCCCTGCGTGATCGCAGATCGCACAGAGGCCAGCAAAGCCTCCTCGCCCTCTTTGGTCGCCTGCAAAAACGCGCCGGGCGGCGGAACAACCTTCGCTTTTCCAAAGGTTTGGTAAGGCGCAAGCCGTGTTGCGATGACCTCGCCATCCCATGTGAGCCGTGCCAGCTTGTGGCGCTCCACCTCCTGCGCCATACGCGCCAAGAGCGCGCCATCGAGAGGCTTGCCGCCTTTCACAGACAGATCAAACCCGGCATCTGACAGGGTGACCGTGGCGCTGAGCTCGCCTTTGCGCGACCCGGCAATTTGGGACAAAGCGCCCACAATGTCCAAAGCGGGCATCAGATCCGGATGCAGAAGCTGGCAATCGCTGATGTCGGCAATCACATCCGAGGCGCGGGCATGAAAGCCGACGAGTGCACCCTTTTTGGTGCGACGGGCAGAAATCACCGCGCGGCGGCGGGACCGCGCGGGGGAGGTCACGATGGGGCGCAAATCGGTTTCCAAGCCCTGCGCGGCAAGCGCCTGACGCACCACATCAACCTTCCAATCTGCCACAAAGCCATCCGCTGCATGCTGCAACTGGCAGCCGCCGCAGCTTTTGAAATGCCGGCAAGGTGCCTTCACCCGCTGATCAGAAGGGGTCAAAACCCGTATGTTTTTCAGACGGTTGCCCTCAAGCTCCCCTTCGACAGTTTCGCCGGGAAGGGTGAGCGGGGCAAAAATCGGGCCGTCGGCGATGCCATCACCGTGCAGGCCCAGTCGCTGGATGTCGATCTGGCTCATGCCTGTCCCCTAACGAGGGACAGGCACAAGGTCAAACGCTACTCTGCAGCCTCATCAGCATTGAGGAAGCCACCGGATTGCCGCGCCCAGAAACCGGCATAAAGACCATTCTGCGCAAGCAGCTCTGCATGACTACCCTGCTCCACGATACGGCCTTGATCCATAACCAAAATTCGGTCCATCTCGGCAATCGTCGACAGGCGGTGCGCAATGGCGATCACGGTTTTGCCCGCCATCATGCCATAGAGCGTGCATTGAATGGCCGCCTCAACCTCGCTGTCCAAAGCGCTGGTTGCCTCGTCCAAGAGCAGAATCGGCGCGTCCTTCAGGATCACCCGCGCCAGTGTGATACGCTGACGCTGACCCCCGGAGAGCTTCACGCCCCGCTCGCCAACATGGGCGTCATAGCCTTTACGCCCTTCCGGATCCTCCAAATCCAGAATGAAATCATGGGCTTCGGCCTTTTGGGCGGCGGCAATCATATCCGCCTCTGTGGCATCAGGCCGGCCGTAGAGCAGGTTGTCTCGCACAGAGCGGTGCAGCAGCGAGCTGTCTTGTTGCACCATGCCGATGGCATCGCGCAGACTGTCCTGCGTGACGGCGGAAATGTCCTGCCCGTCGATCAAAATGCGCCCGGTTTCAACATCATAGAAGCGCAGCAGCAGCTTCACCAAAGTCGATTTGCCTGCTCCGGAACGGCCGATCAGACCCACTTTTTCACCCGGCGCGATGGTCAGGGAAATCTGATCCAACCCGCCGGAGCCGCGTCCGTAGTGGTGCGACAGACCCTGCAGCTCGATTTTCCCCTGATCAAAATCAAGCTGTGGAGCTGATTTTTGATCAACCAGATCAATAGGTTGGGCAATGGTCTCCATACCCTCAGCCACAACCCCGAGCTGACGGAAGAAAGAGGTCAGCGCCCACATGATCCAGCCGGTCATCGCATTCAGGCGCAGGCTGAGCGCGGTGGCGGCAGCAACCGCCCCAACGGAAGCCTGCCCCATAGACCAGAGCCAGATGGCCCAGCCCACAACGCTGACGATCAGCACCCCGTTCAACAGAACCAGCGCAACATCCATGATGGTGAAAATCCGCATCTCATGCTGAAAAGTTTCCCTTGAATATTCAATGGCTTCCTTGGCATATTCCAGCTCGCGCTGATTGTGGGCAAAGAGCTTTACCGAATGAATATTGGTATAGGCGTCCACCACGCGGCCGGTGACTTTGGAGCGCGCATCAGAGGCGGCCTGAGAGGCTGGGCCGACGCGTTTGACGGTCCATTTGACCAAGAAGCCATAGAGCACCAGCCAGCCCAGCATGGGCAGCACCAGACGGGGATCTGCCTCGGCCAAAAGGATTGCGGCGCCAATGACATAGGCGATGGAGAAGGTGATCGCGTCAAAGACCTGAAACACGGCTTCCCCCGCTGCCGGAGGGGTCTGCATAATCCGGTTGGCAATGCGCCCGGCAAAGTCGTTCTCAAACCATCCAACTGACTGACGCAAAACATGTTTATGGGCTCGCCACCGGATCAAAGCCCCGAAGTTTGGCAGCACGGTATTGTTCAACAGTAGCACATCCAGCGCCTGCAGCGCGGGGCGCAGGAAGAGCACAAACAGCACCACCAAGATGAACTCGGTGCCGTGGTCTGCCCAAACCGTCGACGGATCACCTGTCAGAAGGTCCACCACGCGGCCCATATAGGCGATCAGGCCGACCTCCACAGCCGCCACGATGATGGACATTATCGTAGCAAAAACAAAGACTTTTCGGAAAGGCAGCGCATAGTCGCGCATGAAGGGCCACAGCTTGGTGGGGGGCGTATCTACTTCGTCGTAGTCGCAATAGGGGTCAACAAGGGTCTCGAAAAACTTGAACATGAGAAAGCCTGAAAGAACAGAAAGTTAAGTGCATAAATGAAGTGACACGCCACGATCGGCCGCCACTGCGGTCCGATGTGGTTATGAAAACCAAATCCCGCGATACATTTTGCACTCCTTCTCATGGTTGAGTGAGGTGATGCTGCGCTACCGTTGCGTCAAAGTCAACCGGGCATTAACCAGCTTTTTGGCACGTCGGTATCGCGTCGGTAAGGCGGCTGTATCGCGGAGGTGCGAAATTTGTGGTCGGGCGAAGTGTAAGCACAAGGTGCGTTGGCCGTTGCCGATCACTCCGGCGTGTCAAGCAATGCCGCTGCGGTGAGCGTGAACTGCGACTCGATCCAGCGTGCCTCAAGCTGTTTCAGCCGTTGGCCAAGCGCGGCGCCCTGAAAGCGCTCCATCAGATCAGCGGGACGGATCGGGAAGGTCGCGGCCGCACCGCGCGCCACCTCAGAGAGCGCATCCGGCATCAGGGGCATCTCCAGCAGGGCGGCACGCAACAGCACGATGGACTGCGCAAGATCGACGCCGTGGAGATAGCCAAGCGCGCCGGGGCTGTCGGTGCTTTCCACGCCGTTGCGCAGGGTTTCCAACTGGCGCGCGCGTTTCTTGGAAAGGCGCAACGCTTCGGCCACCTGTTGCCCCCCCAAGGCCGCAAGGCGGCGCATGGGTTCAGGCGCAAGACCGGCAAGCCCTTCCAGATGCACCAGCGGCGCAAGCGCACGATCATCGGCCCCTTCGAGCACGGCGGTGAGCGCGCCGGTGCTGCGCATGGCAGCCGCAGCCGGAGCAGGATCAGGCGCGCCCATGAGTTTGACCATCTCCGCGCCTATGCGCTCTTTGGACAGACTGGCAATGCCCTCGATATTGGCGGCAATGGCGGCCAAGGCCTCCGTGTCCATGCCCTCAGCCGGATCGCCGTAATAGGCGTGAAAGCGGAAGTAGCGCAGGATGCGCAGGTAATCTTCGCGAATGCGGTCTTCGGCCACGTCGATAAAGCGCAGACGGCGCGCCTTGAGATCGGCAATGCCCCCAAGCGGGTCGACCACGGTACCATCAGAGCGGGCATAAAGTGCGTTCATGGTGAAGTCGCGGCGGTGGGCGTCATCCTCCACATGTTCGGAAAAAGCCACCACGGCGCGGCGGCCATCGGTTTCCACATCGCGCCGGAAGGTGGTGATTTCATGTGGGATGCCGCCAGAGACCACGGTGATGGTACCATGCTCAATCCCGGTGGGGATGGCGTTCAGCCCTGCCGATTTGGCCAGCGCCATGACCTGTTCAGGGCGGGCATCGGTGGAGATGTCGATGTCATTGACAGGCGCGCCCAAAAGCGCGTTGCGCACACAGCCGCCCACAAAGAGTGCCTGATGATTATCAGTCTCTAACATGGCGCAAACCGCCTGTGTGGCGGGCGCGGTCAACCAGTCTCCGGTGACTTTCATAGGCGCTCTACCCGTTCGGCCAGACCGCGCAGAATGCGCGCGGTGGCGCCCCAGATGTAATAGGGGCCAAAGGGGACTGTGAAATAATGGCGGCGCTTGCCCTGCCAGCGACGGTATTGCACGGAAAACCGCGCCGGATCGGTGACATGGGAGAGTGGCACGGAGAAGACCTCATCGACTTCGCCAGGCTCGGGGATCACGTCAAAAGCGTCTCTAACATAGCCCAAAACCGGGGTGACCGTGAAGCTTGTCACGGTCTCATGGGTGGGCAGTGTGCCGAGCACCTCGACGTTTTCAGAAGGCAGACCGATCTCTTCACGGGCTTCGCGCAGCGCAGCAGCGATCACATCCGCATCGGCCTCATCCTGCTTGCCCCCGGGAAAGGCAATCTGCCCCGGATGGTGCTTCAGATGGCTGGCGCGTTTGGTGAGGATGACATGGGGGATGCCGGATTTGATCTCGATCGGGACCAGCACGCCAGCGGGGCGCAGCTTGCGGCCCTTGGGCAAGATCACATCGGGGTTGAGATCAAAATCAGAGGAGGCCGCACTGTCCAGCGACAGCGCGGCCTTGATGTGGTGGAGCGGATCAGACGCCTGCGGCATCGGCACCGCTGTCTTTGCTGCGGTCCTTGGGGGGCATGCCCACGCTGGCCGGATCCATGTCGTAGTGCGCGCCGCAGAACTGGCAATCCGCGGTGACGCGGCCTTCCGGTGTGGTCATCTTTTCGATGTCACGGGCGGAGTAGATCGACAGGGACTGTCGCACGCGCTCCTCAGAGCATGTGCAGCCGAATTTCACCGACTGCGCAGCATAGACGCGCGGCTCTTCCTCATGGAACAGGCGCACCAACAGGTCGGTTGGTGGCACGGAGGGGCCGATCATTTCCAGATCTTCGACCGAATCCAGCAGGATATTGGCGCGGTTCCAGTTCTCTGCGTCGTCTTCGTTGACCACATCCTTGGCCAGAAGATAGCCGCTTTCGCCGCTGCCACCTTCGCCGGAGACTTCGGGGCTGGCTTTTGGCATGTGCTGCAACATGATGCCGCCCGCGCGCCAGTGTTCGCCCACGCCCGGCTCGATGGATTTGCCGAATTTCAGGGAGAAGCGCGTGGCCAGCTGTTCAGACTGCGCAAAATAGGCTTCTGCGGAGGCCTGCAGAGAGCCGCCAACCAGACCGGAGATGCCCTGATAGGGCTTCATACCTTCGCCCTGATCGATCAGAACCGCGAAATAGCCATTGCCGAGCTGCTCAAACGGAGTGCCTTCGGTCAGGCGCTCTTCATCAAAGCTGGCATAGGCGCGGATGCGGGCGACCTCACCCTCGTTTTGGGGTGCATAGTAATCGGTGGCGATCATGCGCACCGGGCCGTTGGTCTGCACCTGCAGCGACAGTTTCCAGCGCAGGCTGATGGTCTGGCCGATCAGCGCGGTCAGCAGGGCCATTTCGGCCACCAGCGCCTCGACCGTTTCCGGATAGGCATGTTGTTTCAGCACGCCCGAGAGCACGCCATCCAGACGCGCCACACGTCCGCGAATATCAGATTTGTCCAGCTGGAACGGCAACACTGTGTCGTCCCAGGCAATTTTACTTGCAGCTTTCATGGGGTTTCCTTATCGGCCTTCCCTTGCCATACCGCGACTATATAGGGCCAGCAAGGGCCGGAAAAAGGGGTTTCACGGATGATTCCACGATTTGGCACACCGCCGCGCGCGGACAAACGGTATCGGATGCGTCCCGGGGCCTATGCGGTTCTGCTCAAGGGAGAGCAGATGCTGGTGACCTATCAGAGCGCGCCGCATGATGAATTTCAGCTGCCCGGCGGCGGGATTGATCCCGGTGAAAGCCCTACGGTCGCGCTCTATCGTGAGGTTTTTGAGGAGACCGGCTACCGGATTGCCAAGCCGCGCCGGTTGGGCGCGTTTCGCCGTTTCACCTTTATGCCGGAATATGACCTCTGGGCGGAAAAGCTCTGCACGATCTATGTGGCGACACCAACGCTGCGGATCGGCCCGCCAAGCGAGCCGGGGCATACGGCGGTGTGGATGGATATTGAGGATGCGGTGGCACAGCTGGCCAATGACGGCGACCGCCATTTCACGGCGCAGTTTCTGCGTTAAGCGATCCGGCCGCGGGCCAATGTGCGCTCTATCGCAGGGCGCACATCAGGCGTGCTGGCGCGCTCAGTCGCCTTGATATTCCAGAAGAATACCGGACACATCGTCCGGGAAGCCTTTGCCACCGGAGAACTCATCGAGCTTCCAGACCAGCGCCTGAAGGGTGTTTTCGAGATCGTGATCTTTGAGATCCGCCATCATCGTCTCAAGCCCCTCTTCGCCCAGCATGCCAGTGCCGGTGTCCGGACATTCGGTCACCCCGTCTGACAGGAGGAACAGGCGGTCGCCGGGGGCAAGCTGAATGTCAAACTGCGAGAACTCGGCGCCGGGGATGAGGCCAACCGGAAGGCCGCCGGGGCCATCCTGCTCAATCGTGCCGTCGGCGCGCTGCACCAGCGGGTGCGGGTGCCCCGCCTGCG
Source organism: Shimia sp. R9_1 (assembly GCF_017743775.1). Lineage (NCBI taxonomy): Bacteria > Pseudomonadati > Pseudomonadota > Alphaproteobacteria > Rhodobacterales > Roseobacteraceae > Shimia > Shimia sp. R9_1. The sequence goes on from NZ_JAGHRN010000002.1 coordinate 222,623, forward strand.
CCATGATCACCTTGCCGGTTTTCAGGTCCACATCGGCCAGCAGCATGGTGAAGTAATGCTCGGTCTCCATCTCATCGAGAATGATCTCGTTAAGACGCGCCACCACCTCTGCGGGCGGCAGCGGTTGATGGGTGCCGTCGGGCAACACCTGCATCGCCACATTATGCTCCGGCGAGGTCGCGGAAAGATGCCCTGCGAGACGGGCGGTGATCAGAGCAGAGCTGATTCCATGGCCTGAGACGTCAATCGCATAGAGGCCAATACGCGTGTCGCTGATCTTGTAATGGCCAACAAGATCGCCCCCCACATGACCGGAGGATTGCAGCAACAGCGACACCGCAGCGCCGTCAAAGGTGCGATAGCGTTCAGGCACCAGAGATTGCTGGAGTTTCTTGGCGGCCAGAAGGTCATTATCAAGGCTGTCATAAAGCCGCTGAAGCTCGTCCAGCGTGTCGGTGATGACCTTGTTCTTGTCTTTCAGCTCGCGCTGCATGCGAAGGATACGCTCCGCCGCAGAGATCCGGGCGCGCAGCTCATAGCCGTTCACCGGTTTGGTCAGGAAATCATCAGCACCGGCGTCAAACCCCTGTGCAACCTCGGTTTTTTCGCTCTTGGAGGTCAAGAGGATGAAGTAGCCGTAGGTTTCTGTCTGCAGCTGGCGGAAGGCGACGCAGAATTCGATCCCGGTCATGCCCGGCATCATCCAATCCGACAGGATCAGATCCGGCGGATCCTCGCGGCAAATCTCCAGAGCTTCCATGCCAGAGGCCGCCTCGATCACATCATAACCGTCCCGCTTGAGAGACAGGCTGAGAATGCGCCTTTGCACACGGCTGTCATCCACCAGCAACACACGCTTGATCACGCCGGTTTCAGGCGCATCATCTTCAGCAGATTGAACAGAGGTGCTCGACAAAACTCTGGGGCCTTTGCACAAATTTCGAATTTGGTTACACAGACATCTAGGAACGTGCGCCTTAACATGCCGTCAAAAGTAAAAATGAGATAGTTCAAATTTTACGGGTTAGGAATTGTTAATACTTTTTTGTCATTGTTAGGTGAGGAACTGATGAGGAAATGCCCATGATTGACTGGGAACGCGTTGACGAACTGCGTGAAGAGATCGGCGCAGAGGACTTTGATGAAGTTGTGGACCTCTTTCTCGACGAAGTTGAGGAAGTCATCGGTCGTCTTCAGGACGGTCCGGATCTGGCCAACCTTGAGGCTGACCTGCACTTCCTGAAAGGTGGCGCGCTGAACCTTGGTTTTCGGGCGTTTTCGCAACTTTGCCAAGCTGGCGAGGCCGCTGCAGCGGCTGGGAAAGCAGACTCCGTCGATCTTGAGGCGATTCTCACGGCCTTTTCCGAGAGCAAAAACGTCTTTGCTCAAACTCTGGCTGCGGCCTAATCGCATCCTGAACCTGCGCCTCTGGCGCAAAAACTCAGACGTCCCTCCTCCAAAAAGCGCTGCGCCCACTGATGTGGTGCAGCGCTTTTGGCTTTGTCCCGCTCACAGGTTTGTGACGCCTCTATCGGCATAGACCTGCCGACAGATCCGCCAAAGCCGAGGGTCAGAGCACGTATTGGGCCAGGGTTTCATCATTGGTGATGTCGGTGAAGGTCATCCCAGCGGCCTTGATTCGCTCAAACAGCGCGTCGAAATTCTCAGACCTTGTGGTTTCAATGCCAATCAGAACCGAGCCGAAGTTGCGCGCGGATTTCTTCAGATATTCAAAGCGCGCGATGTCATCTTCCGGCCCGAGGGTCTCCAGAAAGTCGCGCAACGCGCCGGGGCGCTGCGGCATGCGCAGAATGAAATACTTCTTCACACCGGAGAACCGCTGCGCCCGCTCCTTCACTTCGGGCAGACGCTCAAAATCAAAATTGCCGCCCGATGTCACACAAACCACGGTTTTGCCGCGGATTTCGTCGGCCACATCGGTCAGCGCATCCACCGCCAGCGCCCCTGCGGGTTCCAGCACAATGCCTTCCACATTGAGCATTTCGATCATCGTGGCGCAGATCCGGTCTTCGGGCGCGGCCAGCACATCTTTATGGGAGAGGCTCGCCAGCCGGGCAAAGGTCTTGTCGCCAATCCGGGCCACCGCCGCGCCGTCGACAAAGCCGTCAAGATTGGCCAGCGTCACGGGATGCCCGGCATCCAGAGCCGCCGCCAAGCTCATGCCGCCTTCAGGCTCCACCAGCGTGTAGCGGGTCTGATCGCCAAAATAGCTGTAAACGCCCGACGACAGGCCGCCCCCGCCCACCGGCAAAATGATGTGATCGGGCACGCGGCCCAATTGGGATTCAATTTCGGCGGCAACCGTGGCCTGCCCCTCAATCACGTCTTCATCATCAAAGGGTGACAGGAACGCAGCCCCTGCTTCGGTGCAATAGGCCTGAGCCGCGGCCAGCGTGTCGTCAAAATAATCCCCGACAAGGCGGATCTCGACATTGTCGCTGCCAAACACCTGCGTCTTGAAAATCTTTTGCTGCGGCGTGGTCACCGGCATGAAGATCACGCCCTGCACGTCAAAATGCTTGCACATGAAGGCCAAACCTTGAGCGTGGTTGCCCGCGCTGGCGCAGACAAAAATCCGCTGATCAGGCGTGTTCACACGCCGCTTGCGCATGGCGTTGAACGCGCCGCGCAGCTTGTAGGAGCGCACGGGCGTGAGGTCTTCGCGCTTGAGCCAGATATTGGCGTCAAAGCGGGCAGACAGGTGGGCATTCAGCTGCAGAGGCGTGGCGGGGAAAACGCTGCGCATGGCGGCTTCGGCAGTGCGGGCACAGGTACGAAAATCGCTCATGCGCCTTCAGTGACTTAAGCCGCCCCGTTTGGCAAGGGTCAGTCGATGCTGCGGCCTTCGATGTAGTGCCCGTAAAGCGTTGTCAGGATGCTGACATTAAGCAGGGACAGGAAGACGGTTGTGGCTATGGAAAACGGGACACCCAGTATTGGCGTGATCGCGCCCAGAGCAAGCACAGCCGACTGGGCCGCCACCTGACAGCCAACCAAGGCCAGAAGCAGCACAAAGAGCGATCCCCAGGAGCCCGCGGTGGCGGCAAACGCTTCGCCAAATGTGACTGGTTTGCCAATGGCGGCTGCGGGGAGTGTTGTGGACAGACGCATGAAGGCCAGCACGGCAAAAATATAGGCGGCAATGCCAAACACAATCCCAAGGCTGGGCGCCGTCCGCAGCAGCATCGTCACGATAAATACCGCCGGAGCGCCGACCACCACAGCCACCAGAGACAGCTTCAGGATTTGCCCCCAATAGGCCAGGATCTGGCCACCGTTGAAGGTGGGTATCCACCCCTGTGGCATCTCCTCAAGGATCACAAAGCGGTGCCACGCCACAACGCACCAGGTTGCCAGCGTCGCAGAAACCACAAACATGCCCAGAAAACCCAGTATGGCGGCGGCTTCAGGAAAATCTTCAGAGGTGGATTGGGGCAGAATGGCGAACATCAGCCCGACAATCAGGCCAAGGGCAACAATCCCAAGCAGCGCCGGCATCAGAAAGATGCGCAGCGCCTCGCGCCAGTTGCGAATGACCATGCCAAAAGCATGTTTGAACAGTTTCCAACCCTGCATCTCATCACCTCTAAGTAGCTGCGCAGACGCTATGATCGCGTTAGAGGTATCTCAAGTCAGAAGCGGGGCCGTCGGCGCAAAGCCGCCCGCGTGATGTATAACATCCACACGCGCGGCTTTGGGTGCATTGCCCAGTTCTCAGAAAGAGGTGCGTTCAGGCTCAGGCCAGAAGCGCGTCGACCTGTGCGCTGCTCGGGATACCCATGGCGATCAAGGTCGGCTCATTGAGGCGCGCAGGGTTCACGCCGGTGAGGGTGATGCCTTCTCCGCCGGGGAAAATCAGCACCGCATTGCCGTAACGGTCTGCGCGCACGGCCACATCCTGAACGCTGACCGGCTTGCCACGGGCATCGGTCAGCAAAGAGACATCCAGCTGGTCGCGATCCGCCCCTTCGATGCGGAAATCCGGCACCACGTCAAAGTCATACTCTCCGGCAAAAGCGAAGGTTTCGGAATCACACATCCATTGCACCAGCGTTTCGGTCAGCTCGGCCTGCGGCGGATGAAGATAGCCAGCGGCGGCCTCCTGCTCCCACGGTTCTTCAAAGCTGAGCACCCGGCCACGGGCCAAGGTCGGAAAGCCGGTGTGGTCGTCGGGCACAAAATAGGTTGCGCCGTGATGTTCAAAAAACGCGCCGTCCACCACGCCCAGCGCCGAGCGGTATTCCACGCTGCCCCGGCCAAGCGGCGGATTTTCCTCTGGAAAAATCTGCACTTCCAAAGCCGCGTTTGCAGGTTTGCCAGCTGTCATTGTGTCAAACAGCCAATAGCCTTTTACATATGCCATCGGTCTTCCCCAAAATAATCCCGGGGACCAGTACGACGCATCAAGGTTAAGAAAGGTTAAATCGAGCCCTGCTAAATCCTTAAATTTTTACAATCACTTGCACAGATTTATCCGCAGATCACGGCTGTTCCGCCTGCTGTGACCAGACCTGCGGGCCAAGGCCCGATTGATACACATGGGCCAACTGCGTGAGCGCTTCAGTCGTGATATCGGCGGTTTGCCAGGCCTTGGCGCTGACGCCGAGCATGCGCGGCATGAGCATCGGCCAGATTTGCGCGTCTTCAGTGGTGAACTCTGACCAGAAGGTGCCCTGCACCCCTTTGATACGCACCGCAAGTTCGGGCTCTGGCACAGGCTCCCACGCGATGGTGTCCGCGAGCGAAACATAGGCGGCCCAGTTGGCGCCCCAGTCGTCCGGATCATCGGTGTGCGCCATATCGAGATAGACATGCTGCGCCGGGCTCATCACCACGTCATAGCCTGCGCGGGCAGCAGCGAGGCCGGGCCCCTGCCCTGTCCAGCTGAACAGAAGCGCGCCGTTGCCGATGCCGCCGTTGTTGCCCTTTGCGGCCTCTTCCCACGCGCAGGGGCGGAAGCCGTGCGCGGTGGTTTTGGCGGCGAGCCGCGCGATGGTCCAGCCTTGCAGATCATCGGTGGTCTCCAACCCTTCGCGCGCCATCAGGTCACGGGCCAGCGGGCTGCCCATCCAAGTGCCTTCCGGCAATTCATCACAGCCCAAATGCACATGACCAAAGGGGAAGAGCGCGCCCACCTCGGCCATGATCGTCTCCAGCACCTCCCATGTACGCTCCAGCGCCGGGTTCACCACATTGCCTCTGTAGCCCTGCACACTGGTTTCCGTGCCGGTGTCGTCAGGATCGCGTAGATCTGGGAACACATGGGTGAGGGCGATGGCGTGCGCAGGCACCTCGATTTCCGGCATCACCTCGATATTGAGCGCTTTGGCATGGACGATGATCGCGCGGGCGGTGTCTTTGGAGTAGCTGCCGCCGGAGATCAGCGCGCCGGAGAACAGGCCCGGCAGCAGATGGCCTTCGCCACAAAAGACGGTCTTCTGCCAGAGCTCGGGGAAACTGTCGATTTCCAGACGGAAAGCCTCATCATCGGCAAAATGCCAGTGAAAGCGGTTCATCTTGAGCAGGGCCATCAGATCGAGCAGCTCACAGATGGTTTCCGGCGCATAATAGTGGCGCGCGGTGTCAAGATGTTGCCCACGCCAGCCAAAACGCGGGGCGTCTTTGAGGGTGCCACAGGGCAGCGGCCCTTGCTGCAGGAGCGTCAGAAGCGTGATGCCCGCATAAAACACCCCGCCATAATCTCCGGCGCGGATGGTAATGCCCTGCTGTGTGATCTCGATTTCATAGGCATCTTCGGCAAAGTCTGCGAGCGCAATACTAGTCTCTATATTACCTTGAAAGCGCCAGTTTTTGCGCTTTGCCAGCGCGGCAACCGCCTCCAGCGCGGGATGGGTGCATTGGATGCCGTCCAGCGCCAGCGTGCCGCCGGACGGCACCCAGCTTTGCGGCTGCGGCACCAACGGCAGGCCGGGGAACGGGCCAAGATCCGGCAGCGGTTGCGGGCGGCATCCCGAAGGCGGTTTGGGCAAAGGGATCGCCTCTCCAGCCACTCGCAGAAAAGGGCCCAAAGGCAGCCACGCGCGGTTGGCGGGGTGAAAACCTTTGGCGTAGCGGATGGTCAGTTCGTAAGGCGTATCGGCCGCCAGGTCGGGCAGCTGGATTTCCGTGTAGCTGCCAAGCTCCTTGGTCACTGTGCCACCGGACACCACCTCAAACGGCGCCATGCCTGAAAAACAAAACACCGGAGCCGTCAATGCGCGATCCGGTGTGAAGGTGCAGAGGATTTCCTTGCCAAAGAGGCGACTTTCATACTGCATATCAATCCAACCTGAGCTCTGAAACGAAGTCATAAATGTCTGAACGGTACAGTCCGCGCGTCAGCTCGATAGGGCGGCCTGAGGCGAGGTAGCCGGTGCGCACGATCTGCAAGACCGCGCAGCCCTCAGGCAGCTTCATCAGATCGGCATCAGACGGCGACAGATTGAGCGCGGTGACCCGCTGAATGGCGCGCGTTGGGGCGCTGCCGTCTTTGCGCAGAAGTGTATACAGCGAGGTGTCGATCTGCTCCGGGTCGCGCAGAATGTCACGCGGCAGAGAGGAATATTCGAGCGCGATGGGCGTGCCGCCAGCGCTGCGCAAACGGTTGATGCGCGCGACTTTTTCATGCGCCGCCAGCCCCAGCGTGACCATTTCATCGGGGTTGGGCGAAAACAGCCCGCGCGACAGCACTTCGCTTGTGGCCTGCATCCCGCGGGCACGCATGGTTTCGGTGAATGACACAAGTGAGGACAGCGATTGCTCCAGACGGGGCGACGGGATCGCCACAAAGGAGCCTGCGCCGCGCCGCTGTTCAATCAGCCCCTCCTCAACCAGCAAGGACACCGCCTTGCGCACGGTCACGCGGCTGATGTCTGCGGTGTCCGCCAGATCACGCTCCGGCGGGAGCTGATCACCGGGTTGCAGGCCACCACTGCGGATCTCTGCGGCGATGTGGCGATAGAGCTGCTGATACCGTGGCCCGCGCCCGGCGCGGTGCCAGACACTGGGATCATAAAGAGATGTCTCGGTTTCCATCACGGGCCCTCATGTGGTTTCAAAAACAATACCAATTTGTAAAATATACGCAATGAGGCAGGCTGAACTCCTTACGAAATGCCTGTTTTTCATACGTTATTCAAGGTAGCTATTTTTTGGTATTGTATTGGTAGCATTTTGGTTTGATTGGGTTAACATATTTGTCATGAATTGATTCGGCCCCAGTGAGAGCCGATGAAAACCATGGGGGATATGGATGGCCGAACTCTCCGCTCAGGCGCCACAAGACAGCGCCAGCCTGCGCAGCCGCACTTTGCCAGAGGGGCTCTTTGGCTGGCTGCTGGTTGGGCCCGCGATGCTCTTCATCGCCGTGATCGTGGCCTGGCCATTGGCGGAAACCATCCGTCTTTCTTTCATGGAGGCCGGACTTGGCGGCGAAAGCTATGTTGGCCTTGAGAACTATCAGGATCTCGCCGACAGCCGCCGCTTTCACCAAACGATTGTGCGGACGTTCTACTGGATGTTCCTGAGTGTCGGGCTGAAGCTGGTGCTGGGCCTGATCGGGGCTGTGCTGCTGAATGCTGCCATTCCAGGCCGCGCGCTCTTCCGGGTGTTGGTGATGCCGCCCTGGGTGATCCCGATTGCGATTGGCTGCATCGGCTGGATGTGGCTCTATAACGGCTATTTCGGCGTGTTGTCCGGCACTTTGATGAAGCTCGGCATCACCGATGGGCCGTTTGAATTCCTCGCCTACAAGACCTCCGCTTTCTACTCGGCCATTGTGACCGACGTCTGGGTGGGCACGCCGATGGTGACGCTGTTCTTCCTTGCCGCAATGCAGGGCGTGAGCCGTGACCTTTATGAGGCCGCCTGGGTGGATGGTGCCGGGCGCTGGTATCGCTTCCGCCGCATCACCATCCCGCAAATCCTGCCGGTGATTGTCTCCATGGCGCTGCTGTCCGCGATTTTCACCTTCAACAGCTTTGAGATCATCTGGATTTTGACCGAAGGCGGGCCACGCGGCGCGACCACCACGATGATCGTGGACACCTACAAGGTGGCGATTGGCAACTACAAGTTCGGCGAAGGCGCAGCGCGTGCTGTCATCATCGTCCTGCTGCTCGGTATTTTCTCTCTCATCTACTTGTTCTTCCTGAACAAAGTGAACAAACGCTACGGGGTGAAGTGACATGATGGATCGCTACACAAAGCTGCAACTGGTCGGCATCTACGCCGCGCTTGCTGTCTTCCTCACCTTCATGCTGCTGCCGTTTTTTGAGATGTTCATGGCTAGCCTGCGGCCGCTGGAGCATCTGTTCCGTAGCCCCTATCAGTTCTGGTCCGATGATTTCAGCCTGCAGGCCTATAGCGACATGTGGGTCACCGTGCCCCTGCTCGGCCGCTATATCTTCAACTCGATTTTCATCGCCAGCGCGGTGACGGCGATCACCATGGTCTTTGTGGTGCCAGCGGCCTATGCCTATGCGCGGCTGGAGTTTCCTTTCAAAAACATCAGCCTTGGCATCTTTCTCGGCGTGAACATGTTCACCGGGGCGGTGCTGCTCATTCCGCTTTACCGCGTGCTGCGCACCATGGGGCTGCTCAACACCTATTGGGCGATGATCATTCCCGGCGTCGCCTTCCTAATTCCGACCGGCATCTGGCTGCTACGCTCCTATCTGGAGAAAATTCCGCGCGAGCTGGAGGAAGCCGCTTTTGTGGATGGCGCCAGCCGTCTTTACACCCTGCGCCGTGTGGTGCTGCCGCTGGCGGTGCCCGGGCTGATCGTGGTGGGCGTGGCGGTCTTTATCGGCGCCTATGCACAGCAATTTTTGTTCGCAATCACATTCAACCAGACCCGCGAGCTGCAGCCGCTGCCTGCCGGTCTTTATGAATTCATCGGATACCAGACGGTGACCTGGAATGAGATGATGGCCGCTGCCTTGGTGGGTGTTCTGCCCGTCATGGTCATCTTCCTGTTCCTGCAAAAGTATCTCGTCGCCGGCCTCACCGCTGGCGCCGTGAAAGAATAATCAAACAAGGGAGACTATTTATGAAAAGCGTAAAACTGACATTGGGCGCGGCCCTTTTGTCCGGCGTGGCAAGCACGGCCATGGCGGCGGACAAAGAAGTTCATTTCATCATGTGCGGCGGCGAAGTCCGGGCCGCAGACCAAGCGGTGGTCGATCAATTTGAAGCCGATTACGAAGGCGTAAAGGTGAACCTGGAAGCGGTGCCATGGGGCACATGCCAGGACAAATCCCTGACTCTCGCCGCAGCCGGTGATCCGCCCTCCATCGCCTATATGGGCAGCCGTACCCTGCGCCAGCTGGCCAAGAATGATCTGATCGTACCGGCAGAAATCGACCCGAGCACACCTTATCAGCCCGGTGTTCTGAACACTGTGACCGTGGAAGGGACCGCCTGGGGCTATCCGCATGCGTTTTCGACCAAGGCGCTCTATCTGAACTGTGACATCATCGAAGCCTCCGGTCAGGCCTGTGAAGCGCCTGCGACATGGGACGCGATGTATGATCTGGCCAAAGGCGTGGTGGACAACACCGATGCGGCAGGCGTGGGCCTTGCAGGCAAAGACTTTGACAACACCATGCACCAGTTCCTGAACTACCTTTATTCCAACGGTGGTGCGGTGATCGACAGCGCGTCGGGCGAAAACATGCTCGACAGCAAAGAGACCCGCGAGACGCTGGAATTCTACGGCAAGCTCGTGGATGTGGCACAGGACGGCCCAACCGCATGGGAACGTGACCAGCTGCGTGACCTGTTCAACGACGGTCAGATCGCGATGTATGTGTCCGGCCCATGGGGTCACAACCAGCACAACGAAGACATCAACCAGAAGGTTGTGCCTGTGCCTGCTGGCCCTTCCGGCACCTCCGGTTCGATCCTGATCACCGACTCCATCGTGGTGTTCAAAGGCTCTGGTCACGAAGATCTGGCGCAGGAGCTGGCCAAGCGCATCACCTCTGGTGACAGCCAGTATGATCTGGACAGCAGCTGGGGTCTGACCCCGATCCTGGATTATTCCAAGCTCGGCAAAGAAGATCTCTACTACGCGGATGGCATTTGGCCGACCTTCACAGCCTCCATCGCCACCGGTGGTCCGGAGCCGCTTGTGGAAGATTTCAAATCGCTGCAGTCGGTGTTCACCAACATGGTGCAGGGCATCATCCTGAAGGATGACACCGTGGACAACCTTGTCACCATCGCCGCTGAAGAGCTCGACGACGCGCTCTAAGCGGTCTCCCTGCTCCGGGCGTGCCTTCAGCGGTGCGCCCGGGGTGAAATTCCTCCTCTCTATCAATCCCTTCTCAGACAGACGGACAGTGCCATGGCGACGCTCAACCTCAATGCAATCAACAAGTCTTTTGGCACCGCCAAAGTGTTGCATGACATCAGCCTCGCGATTGAGGACAAGGAGTTTGTGGTCTTTGTCGGCCCATCGGGCTGCGGCAAATCCACCTTGCTGCGCATCATTGCCGGGCTGGAAGAAGCCACGTCAGGCTCCATCGTGATTGGCGGCAACGACGTCAGCCACGCCGCACCAGTGGACCGCGGCATCTCGATGGTGTTTCAATCCTACGCGCTTTATCCGCATCTGAGTGTTTATGAAAACATCGCCTTCCCGCTGCGTGTGCAGAAGATGGCGAAAGCCGAATTGGATGCACGTGTGCAGCGTGCCGCCAAAGTTTTGCAACTCACGGAAAAACTGCAACTCAAGCCAGGACAGCTTTCCGGTGGTCAGCGCCAGCGCGTGGCCATTGGCCGTTCGATTGTGCGTGAACCCAAAGTGTTCCTGTTTGATGAGCCGCTCTCCAACCTTGACGCCGCACTTCGTGGGGATATGCGCGTCGAGCTGAGCCAGCTGCACCGCGAATTGGACGCCACCATGGTCTATGTGACCCATGATCAGGTCGAAGCGATGACCATGGCGGACCGGATTGTGGTGCTGAACGGCGGGCAGGTGGAGCAATTCGGCTCACCGATGGAACTCTACCACCACCCGGCCACAAAATTTGTGGCAAGCTTCATTGGCCAGCCAAACATGAACTTTGTACCGGCCAAGGTGCTCGACACCGCGGGCGCGCTGACTGTGGAGCTTGAAGGCGGCCACAAGATGTCGCTGCCGGTGGAGACCGAGGGCGTCAGCGTTGGTGACACTGTGGAGGTCGGCATTCGCCCCGAACATGTGGCTTTGGGCCAGAATGGTCTCGATATTACGGTGAATGTGCTGGAACGTCTGGGCGGTGTGGCGATCACCTATGGCACCATTGGCAATGGCACACGCTTCTGCGCCTCGCTGCCCGGAGACGCGCCGGTGCGTGAAGGGGAAATCCTGAACCTCACGGTCGCGCCGGAGGACTGCCATGTGTTCCAAAGCAACGGTCAGGTGCTGCGCCGCAAATCCGCGCCTGCGCTGGTGGCCTGAGGATAAGCCATGCGTGTTGTGACAGCAGGGATCGGGCTTCGGGCGGGGCATGTGCTCTCCATCCTGAAAGAGGCCATGCCCGAGGTCGAATTTGTCGGCTTCTATGATCCCCAGCCCACCCATCTGGAGATGATCGGCACCGATGTGCCGCGGTTTGACGACGTAGAGACCATGCTCACTGAGGCGTCGCCAGACCTCTTTTTTGTCGGCTCGCCCAACAGCTTCCATCTGGAGCATATCAAGGCGGGGCTGGCCGCCGGGGTGCGGATTTTCACCGAAAAGCCCGTGGTCACCACCAAAGAGGAGACCATGGAGTTGGCCGCTCTCTTGGCAGAACATGGCACAGACAGTGTGATGGTCGGGCTGGTTCTGCGCTATTCGCAACATATGGTGGATCTGCGCCGGGTGCTGGATCAGATCGGGCCAATCACCTCGATCGAAGCAAGCGAACATATCGCGCCGTATCACGGGGCGTTTTTCATGCGGGACTGGCGGCGGATGGTGCGCTGGTCTGGCGGCTTCATGCTGGAAAAATGCTGCCACGATCTGGACATTTACAACATGGTGACGGCCTCTCGCCCGAACCGGGTGGCGAGCTTTGGGGGCCGGCGCTCCTTTGTGCCGGAGTTCGCCCCCACATCTAACGCTGAAAACGAGATCATGCACCGCAAGAAAAGCGTGTGGCAAAGCGTGGATGATCCGTTTCACAGCGACGGGGATATCATCGACCACCAGACCGCGATCCTGCACTATGAAAGCGGCGCGTCGATGAGTTTTCACACCAATATCAACGTGCCCGATGAGCACCGCCGCTTCTGTGTAATGGGTGCGCTTGGCATGGTTGAGGGCGATTTTATGCGCGGCTTTGTCAGGGCCACGGCGCGGGATGGCACGGTGATTGCCGATCACGATTACACCCAGATGGAAGCCGCGCGCGCCTCTGCGCATTACGGCGCGGATCACATGATGGTGGATGACATCGTGGCCTTTTTGAAAGGCGACAGCGACAGCCTGCCGGTGGGCGTGGTGGACGCGCTTGAGGCCGGGCTTGTGGCCATGGCGCTGGATGAGGCGCGCATCAACGGCAGCATGATTGATATGGCCCCGACCTGGGCCGAGTTTGACACATTTGGATTGCGGACATGACCATGAAAGCGGATGTTCCTGGCGCCTGGATGGCGCAGGAAAGCGCCCAAGCCCTCAGCGTATTTGCACGCGCGGCCACCCAAGAGGTGACCTTGCCCGACATGGGCGATGTGCGGGCGTTCTACACGATTGCACGCGGCTCCTCGGATGCGGCGGCCAATATTCTCTCCTATGAGTTCATGCGGGTGCTGGGCGTGCCGGTGACCTCGCTGCCGCCGTCGGTCTTCTCGATTGGCGCGGGCGTACAGCTGGAGGACACCGCCGCATTGGTGGTGAGCCAATCCGGCGCGAGCGAAGACCTTGTGCGCAGCGCCAAAGGTGCGCGGGCACGGGGGGCCAAGGTGCTGGCGCTGACCAATCAGTCTGACAGCCCGGTGGAGCAGGTTTCCGAGGTCACCGTGCCGATTGATGCCGGGCCGGAAAACGCAGTGCCAGCAACCAAAACCGTGGTGGGCTCGATCGCCGCAGGGATGGCGCTTTTGGCTGGAATAGAGCCTAAATATGACGCAGCAAGCGCCGCAACAGCGCTGAAAAATGCGCCCACGGCATTGCCAAACGCAAACAGCATCCGTGCGGCTTTTCTGCGCGCGCGCAACGTCTATGTGATTGGCCGCGACACCGGCTTTGGGGCTGCCCATGAGGTGGCGCTGAAGCTCAAGGAATGCTGCGCGCTGCATGCTGAGGCTTATTCCGCCTCCGAGGTGCTGCATGGCCCGCTGCAACTGGCGACCAACCCGTTGATGGTGCTGATCCTTGATACCGGACAGGCCGACATTCAGGACAGTCTGGATCAGGCAGAGGCACGCTTTGGCGCGGTGGGTTGTGATGTGCATCGGCTGCGGGTGAGCGAATTGATCGACGCGCCCCTGCCACCTGCCGCCGCAGCCGCCTATCTGCTGGCGCTGATCTATCCCGTGATCCTTGAAACCGCGCTGGCTTTGGGGTTGAACCCCGATGCGCCGGAAACGCTTTCGAAAGTGACCCAAACCACATGACCGACTCTCTGAACACCTGGGCCACCTGGCGCGAAATTCACCAACAACCCGCCGTCTGGCGCGCCTGGGGGGCCGCGCTGGATGTCGCTGGTCTGCGCGCATGGATTGCGGAGCAGGCGGCGGAGGAAATCTGGTTCTGCGGCGCAGGCACCAGCGCCTATATCGGCGACATCATCGCCGCCGCCGTGCCGGGCACCCGCTCTGTGCCCTCCACCGATCTGGTGGCCAACCCGCGCGCCTTTCTGAATGGCAACCGCCCGCTGGTGGTGAGCTTTGGCCGCTCCGGCAATTCCACGGAAAGCCTTGGCACGCTGGATGCGCTGGACGCTTTGGCGCCGGATGCGCCGCGTTTGCACATCACCTGCAACCCCGACGGCGCGCTGGCGACCCGCGCAGCGCCCGGACCATTGAAGGTGATCAACCTGCCCGAAGTGACCCATGACGCGGGCTTTGCCATGACCAGCAGCTTTTCCACCATGCTGCTGACCGCGCTCGCCCTGTTTGATGCGCCCTGTGATGTGCCTGCGCGCTTTGATGCGCTGGCCGATCAACTCGACGCGCTGTTGCCAAAGTTTGGCACACCGCGCCCGGAGCGCGCGGTTTATGTGGGCTCCGGCCCGCTGACCTACGCCGCACGAGAAGCGGCTCTGAAGGTGATGGAGCTGACCGCCGGGCAGACGCCTGCGCTGTGGGACAGCAGCCTTGGGTTCCGCCACGGGCCAAAGTCCTTTGTGCGCGGGGAGACCGCGATCACCGTCTTCTCCAGCCCGCAATCGCCAACCCGCGCCTATGATACCGATCTTGTGGCCGAGTTGCGTGCGCAGTTCCCTGACGCGCGGGTGACAGAGATTGGCCCCGGCGGCGACAACGACATCCCCATGCCCTTTGGCACCGCCTGGGCCGCACCGCTGTGCATCGCGGCCTCCCAGATTGACGGGGTCAAATGGGCGGCGGAGCTGGGCCTGAATGTAGATGATCCCTTCACAGGCCAAGGCACGCTCAGCCGGGTGGTGGCCGGGGTGACCCTGCACGGGGTTGGCGAGGGAGCAGACGCATGACCGTCGCCGGCATCGATCTGGGTGGCACCAAATGTGAGGTACGCCTGTTTGATGAAGACTGGAGCGAGGTCGCGCGCCATCGCGCCCCCACGCCCAAGTCTTACAAAGATCTGGTGGCCACCGTGGTCGATCAGGCCCGCTGGGCCGAAGCGGAGGCAGGCATGGCCGTGCCTGTCGGCGTTGGGGCGGCAGGGTTGATCAACCCCAAAACCGGCCTTGCGCTGACCGCCAATCTGCCCGCCACGGACCACCCGTTTCCTACCCATCTGAACACCGCGCTAGGACGCCCGATCACCTATGTGAATGACTGCCGTGCGCTGGGGCTTTCCGAAGCGATTTTTGGCGCAGGACGGGGCCATGACACGGTGATGTCGCTGATCATCGGCACAGGCATTGGTGGCGGAATTGTGGTGAAACAGTCTCTATTGCAGGGGCCAACCCTTACCGGCGGCGAGTTTGGCCATATCGCCGCGCCCGCGCATATCGTGAGCCAGTATCGGCTGCCGATCCACCGCTGTGGCTGTGGCCGTCAGGGCTGTATTGAAACCTATGTTGCGGGCCCCGGCCTGAGCCTGCTGGCGGAGCATCTGACCGGACAAAACCTTGCCCCACCCGAGATCGCTGCGCGGCGCATGGGCGATATGGCGCGGGTCTGGAAAGTCTGGACCAGCCTTGCGGCCGAGATGATCCACGGGCTGACTCTGACAGTGGATCCTGACGTGATTGTGCTGGGCGGCGGCTTGAGCCGGATCGACGGCGTGATCGAAGACATCACAGCCGCCGCGCAAGACGCGCAGATCGGCGATTTTCTCGCCGCAAAACTGGTACTGGCCCAGGGCGGAGACGCCAGTGGCGCGCGCGGCGCAGCCTATGCGGCCTGGCAGGAGACACAAAATGACTGATGTGCTGCGCAAGATTATCGCCCAAAACCGCGGCGGCGCGCCGGTGGCCATCCCCTCGGTCTGCTCTGCGCATCCGGATGTGCTGCGGGCCTCGCTCGCGTTGGCGGAGCGCAAGGATCAGCAGGTGGTGATTGAAGCCACCTCCAATCAGGTCAATCAGGATGGCGGCTATACCGGGATCACACCGGAGGGCTTCATCCGCTATGTGCACGACATTGCCGACGGCGCAGGTGTGGACCGCAACCGCATCATCTTTGGCGGCGACCACCTCGGCCCGCAGGCCTGGCGCGCCATGCCAGCCGAGGCCGCGATGGAAAAGGCGCGCGTATTGGTGCGCGACTATGTGAAAGCCGGCTTTGGCAAAATCCATCTGGATTGCTCGGAAGGCTGCGCGGGCGAAGCGGCGCAGCTTAATGACGATCAAACCGCCAGCCGCTCTGCCGATCTGGCGCGGGTCTGCGCAGAGGCGGGTGACGATCTGCTCTTTGTGGTTGGCACCGAAGTGCCCCCCCCCGGCGGCGCGCGCATGGATGAGGACGGGGACATTCCGCCCACCAATGCCGCTGACGCCGCAAAGACGCTGGCGATGCATATCGAAACCTTCGGTGATCTGGCCCCCGCGATTGGCGGATTGGTGGTGCAGCCCGGTGTGGAATTCAGCCCGACCGAGGTGCATCACATGCCGCTGACGCGCGATCCGGGCTTTGTTGCGGCTCTGGCAGACGCGCCAAATGTCTGCCTTGAGGCGCATTCGACGGATTATCAGCACCCGGAGGTGTTTCACCGGCTTGCAGAGCTGGGCTTTGCGTTCCAAAAGGTCGGCCCGGCGCTGACCTTCGCATACCGCGAAGCGCTTTACGCGCTGGACAGTCTGCGCGGCACCAAAGGCGCGCTGCAGGCGGCAATGGAAGACGTGATGTTGGAAACGCCAAAACACTGGCAGGGGCACTATCATGGGGCCGAGGAGGCGCTTTATCAGCAGCGCCATTTCGGGCTGGCAGATCGTATCCGTTATTACTGGCCCCAGCCCAAAGCGGTGGCCGCTGTGACCGCGTTGTTTGACGATCTCCCCGCCGCATTGCCGGACGCCACGCTGCGTGCGGCCTTTGACGAGACCACGCTGGCCCGCGCCGAGATGCTCAGCGGCTCTCAGGCGCAGCGGTTGGTGGATGCACAGATCGAGCTGGCGCTGGATCCCTATTTTCTTGAGGTGACATCATGAGCACGCAATGGCTGGCCCCCGATCACCTGTTTGACGGCAAAGACCTACGCACGGGCATGGCCCTGCGTGTGGAAAACGGCGTTGTGACGGAGATCGCCAAGGCGCCGGCGGGCGCCACGCCACTGTGCGGCACGCTGACACCGGGTTATGTGGATTTGCAGGTCAACGGCGGCGGCGGCGTGTTGTTAAACGCTACGCCCACGCGCGAGGCCATCGCCACCATCGCCGCCGCGCACCGGCGTTTCGGCACGGTCGCGATCCTACCCACGGTGATCACCGACCGCCCCGAAGTGCTTGAAAATGCTGCCAATGCCATTGTCGCGGCCAAAGATCTGCCGGGCGTTGCGGGGTTGCACATCGAAGGGCCGCATATTGCCGAGCCGCGCAAAGGCACCCATGAGGGCAGCTTTATCCGCCCGCTTGATACGCGCACGATGAATGTGGTGCGCCATCTGCGCGAGATCGGCATTCCGGTGATGATGACGCTGGCGCCAGAGGCCGCAACGCTTGAGCAGATTTCCGAGCTGGCGGGGATCGGCGTTGTTGTCTCGCTGGGCCACACCGATGCCACGGCGGCGCAGGTTGAGGCGGCGATTGCGGCGGGCGCAAGCTGCGCGACGCATCTCTATAACGCCATGTCCCCGATGACGAGCCGGGAACCCGGCGTGGTGGGCGCGGTGATCAATTCATCGCTTTACGCCGGGATCATCTGTGACGGCTTCCACGTGGCTGACAGCATGGTCGGACTTGCCCTGCGCGCACGTCCGGTGCCGGACCGTATGATGCTGGTCTCGGATTCCATGGCCACGGTTGGCGGGCCGGATCGGTTTGATCTTTATGGCCATGAGGTTGTGCTGCGCGATGGGCGCCTGATCAATCGTCAGGGCGGCTTGGCTGGGGCGCATATCACCCAGGCCGAGGGCGTGCAGCGCCTGATTTCAAAAATCGGGCTGACACCGGAAGCGGCCCTGCGCATGGCGATCACCACCCCTGCGGCCTGCATGGGGTTGGAGGCGCTCGCAAGCCCGCTCAACCGCCCTGTCGAAGATCTGATCCTGCTGGATGAAAACCACGCCGTCACTGGCACACTTGCCGCAGCTCTCACCGCGCCAAAAGCCCCAGATGCGGCGGAATAGGCTCACATTTGAGGTTTGCATCGACAGCCCTGCCGGGTTGGATGCCTGCGCTGGCTTGGTGGACCGGATCGAGCTGTGCAGCGCGCTGGAGCTGGGGGGCCTAACACCCGATCCCGGGCTGATAGCGCTGGCGGCGCAGAGCGACTTGCCAAGCCATGTGATGATCCGGCCCCGCGCCGGAGATTTCTGTTATGACGCAGCAGAAACACAGGCGATGTGCGCCAGCATTCATGCGGTGAAGGAGGCAGGTCTGGCCGGGGTGGTTATCGGCGCACGCCAAGGGGACGTGCTTGATCTGAAAACGCTCAGCACCCTGATGCGCGCCGCCGACGGGCTGGAGGTCACGCTGCATCGGGTGATCGACCTGCTGCCGGATCCCATCGCGGCCATGGAGCAGGCCATCACGCTGGGCATAAACCGCATCCTGACCTCCGGCGGGGCGCCCAAAGCAATTGACGGGTTGGCGCAGATTGCACGCCTCCACAGCGCGGCGGACGGGCGGATCGAGATCATGGCAGGCAGCGGCGTATCAGTCTCTAACTTGACTGAAATCGCAGAAATGACCGGCATCACATCCTTTCACAGCTCCTGCGCGAAAGACATGCCGGTGGCCGCAAACTTGCATCAATTTGGCTTTGCCAAGACGCAGCGCGTGACAGACCGCGCCACCGTTTCGGCCTTCCGGGAAAAGCTGGATCAGCTTATGGCACGAGACTAGCTGCGCAGCGCCTGTGCCAAAGCGTGATAAGACGCCTTTGGCGTGCGCGCAAAGCTGACAAAATCCACATGGATCAGGCCGAAACGCTTCTCATAGCCCAGCGCCCATTCGTAATTGTCCATCAGCGACCAGATGTAATAGCCCTTCAGCGGCACATCTGCGGCCAGCGCGTCCTGCACCGCTGAAAGATGGCCATTGAGGTAAGACATGCGGTGCGAATCCTCCACCACGCCACGATCTGAGAGGTGATCCGGCGCAGACATGCCGTTTTCGGTCACATAGATCGGCAGATCACCGGTGTATTCGCGCGCCATGCGGATCAGGAAATCACGCAGCCCGTCGGGATAGATCTCCCAGCCCATTGAGGTCAGAGGCAGATCGCCGGTGTGCTCGCTGTAGCGCGGCCATGGGCCATCCTGCGGCCCGATGAGCTTACGGGTGTAGTAATTCAGCCCGCTCCAATCCACGGGCGTGGTGATCACCTCAAAATCATCCTGCCAGCCCTGCGGCAGATGCGGCTCCAAACCCTCCAGCGCCAGTGCGGGATATTCGCCTTTGAACAGTCCGCCGAGGAAGAACCGGTTGTAAATCGCATCATAGCGCGCGGCGGCAGCGGCGGCCTCTGCACTGTCATCCAGCGGCGTGGCCCATTCAAAATTGCACACCGCACCGAGGTTTTTCATGCCATGGCCGCGCATCACCTGAATGGCCGTGCCATGGGCCAGAAGCACATGATGCATGGCGCGTGCGGTGGCGCGGATGTCGCGCAGCCCCGGCGCATGTGCTCCCATGAAGTGGCTCAGCCAACCCACGCACCAGGGCTCGTTGATCGGCGCGACCGACCAAACGCGATCCCCGATCCGGCGCATGAGCGTGTCGGTATAGTCGCCAAACCAGCCCGCAATATCGCGATTGCGCCAGCCGCCCAGATCGGCAAGGGCGGAGGGCAGCTCCCAATGATAGAGTGTCAGCGCCGGATTGATGCCGCGCGCCAGAAGCCCGTCCACCAGTCGGTCATAAAAATCGAGCCCCTCCTGATTGGGTGTACCACGCCCATCGGGCAGCACCCGCGCCCAGCTGGTGGAAAAGCGATAGGTGTCCACCCCCAACCCGGCGATGAGATCGAGATCTTCTTCCAGACGGTTGTAGTGGTCACAGCCCAGCGCGCCATTTTCGGCCCGCACCACATTGCCGGGTGTGGCGGCAAAATCATCCCAATGCGTGCGCCCCGCGCCGCCAAAGCTGTGGCCCTCGATCTGATAGCTCGATGTGGCCACGCCAAATTGAAACCCTTCGGGAAAGTCGGAGCGCTTGTGGGTGATCATCTCAGTCCTCCTGTGCCAGAACCTGTCGCACCGCCGGGGCTGGCCCGGTGGATTGGCCAACGGTCAGGGTTGCTTCGAGCATCTCCTGACGCAGCTCGCTGCCGGGTTTGGAAATCATATCAATCAGCGTGCCAGCCACCTTGCGCCCAGCTTCGCGCACCGAAGAGCGCACGGCGGTGAAGGCCGGCACATCGCCTTCGTTGCCGAAGTAACTCAGCGCATCGTCATGGATCACCACGGAGACATCGCGGCCCATCTTCAGCCCCGCCTCGGAAAGCGCGCGGCGCAGGCCAATGGCCGGAATGATCGAGGACACCACAAAGGCGGTTGGTGGCTTCTCCATCGCCAGCGCTTTGCGGCAGGTTTCATAGCCGTAGTTCTCGGTCATCTCGTCGTGAAAGATCAGCTCCTGGCGCACAGGCACCTCGCGCCCGTCCAGCGCCGCCACATAGCCCGCGCCGCGGCGGGTGGCAAAATCCATATCCGCCAATCCGTTCAGCAAGGCGATGCGACGGTGTCCCAGATCCAGCAGAAATTCGGTGGCCCGCTGAAAGGCCCGCTTGTTGTTCACATCCACCCAGCTGTAGCGCTCTGCCACCTCGGTGGAGCGGCCATGCACCACAAAGGGCACACCCAGTTCCTGCAACAGCGCGATGCGGCGATCATTCACCTTGGGGCCATGTACGATGACCCCGTCCACTGCTCCACGTGAAATAAGTTTGCGGTAACTGGCCTCTTCGTCCTCGTCATTCACCACCGATAGCAACAGATCATAGCCGTTGTCAGAATAGATCTCCCCCGCCCCGGCGATGAAATCCGCAAAGATCGGGTTCACCATCTCATGCTTCTTGGACACCGGCAGCACGTGACCGATGGTCATCGCCCGCCCGGTCGCCAGCGTTTTGGCGCGGGTGTTGGGCGCATAGTTATGGGCGCGCGCCGCTTCCAGCACCTTTTGCCGCGTTGATTCGCGCACTTCGGGGTAGCCGTTTAACGCTCGCGACACTGTAGTCTGCGACAGACCCAGTTTCTCTGAGAGCTCTTTCAGGTTCATGATTTTTGACGTTTATTCCTCAAAGCGCTTTGATAATTGATGCTTTATCGGTGTACCCAACAGCATCAACATCAAAGAATCCCTCCTGAAAACAGTCATAAATCATATATTTCTTTGGCACAAGCGCCGCAATTTCAAGCGCATTGCAAAATTCAAAGCGCTTTGGTAATCTATCCACAGATTATGGAAACTGGGAGGAAATCCATGACACCGAAACTCTATGCGAGCGCCGCCGCGCTGGCGCTGATGGCGGGCACCGCAATGGCGGACGGCCACGGCCACATGAAGTTCAAGCCGGGTGAGGGAGCATTCAGCTGGGACAGCTACAACGCATGGGCCGAGAGCGCGCCGGATCTGAGCGGACAGACCGTGACCGTGGCCGGTCCCTGGCTGCAGCCGGAAGACGACGTGTTCCGCTCCGTGCTGGCCTATTTCACCGAAGCCACCGGCGCTGAGGCGATCTACACCGGCTCTGACAGCTTTGAGCAGCAGATCGTGATCGACGCCGAAGCAGGCTCCGCCCCCAATATCGCCGTGTTCCCACAGCCGGGTCTCGCAGCAGACATGGCCGCGCGTGGCCTGCTCTCTCCGCTGCCTGCAAGCATGGCACCTTGGACCGTTGAGAACTACGGCGCAGGCCAGAGCTGGGTGGATCTTGGCACCTATGCGGACAAAGACGGCGCCGATCAGCACTATGGTTTCTTCTACAATGTGAACGTGAAGTCGCTGGTCTGGTATGTGCCGGAGAACTTTGAGGACGCCGAGTATGAGGTGCCCGAGACCATGGAGGAGCTGCGCGCGCTGACCGAGCAGATCGTGGCGGATGGCGAAACCCCTTGGTGCATCGGTCTGGGATCCGGCGCGGCAACCGGCTGGCCTGCCACCGACTGGGTGGAAGACATCATGCTGCGCACCCAGCCAGCCGATGTTTATGACGCCTGGACCACCAACGACATTCCGTTCAACGACGAACGCGTGGTGGCAGCCATTGAAGAGTTCGGCTGGTTTGTGGGCGATGACGCCAAGGTCTCCGGCGGCGCGGGTGCCGTGGCCACCACCGACTTCCGCGACAGCCCGAAAGGCATGTTTGCCGCCCCGGCAGAGTGCTACATGCACCGTCAGGCCTCGTTTGTGCCGGCCTTCTTCCCGGAAGGCATTGAGTTTGGCGAAGATGTCGATTTCTTCTACTTCCCGTCTTATGAGGGCAAAGACCTCGGCAATCCGGTTCTGGGCGGCGGCACATTGATGGCGATCACCGATCCGTCTGATGCCACCACCGCGTTGATGGAATTCTTCCAGCTGCCGCTGGCGCATGAAGTCTTTGGCGCGCAATCGGGCTTCCTGACACCGCTGAAAAGCGTGAATCCGGAGACCTACCTGAACGACGCGCTGCGCGGTCAGGCGGATATTCTGGTGAATGCGACCACCTTCCGCTTTGACGGCTCTGACCTGATGCCAGGTGGCGTGGGCGCAGGCTCCTTCTGGACCGGCATGGTCGATTTCACCGGCGGCAAAGACGCAGCCACGGTGGCGACCGAGATTCAGGACAGCTGGGACGCGCTAAAATAAGCGCGCTCTGACGCCAAACCCGTGTCGCCCCACAGTCGGGGCGGCACAGTTCAAAAAAGGGGTGCGCCATGTCTCCGGCCCTGCTTGGTCTTGTGACCATTGCGATTGGTGTGAGTGGCTGTCTTGGCTATTTCTACCTGTCCAATCTCTTTCTGGATAAAGTCCTGTTTCCGCCGGTGGGCCCCAATGCGGGGCGCAATATCAACCGCGCAAACATGATCCGCCCATGGCTGTTTCTCGGCCCTGCGATCCTCGCGCTGGGGCTGTACCTCGGCTATCCGGTGATCGAGACGCTGCGGCTGTCTCTCACGGACCGCACGCAGGATGAGGCCTTTGTCGGCCTCGCCAATTACAGCCAGATGTTTGCCGAACCCAAATTCTGGGAGGCGATGCGCAACAACATGCTGTGGCTGATTGTGGTGCCTGCCGCCTCCACCGCCTTTGGCCTGTTGGCAGCGCAGCTGACCGACCGCATCAAATGGGGCAACATCGCCAAATCCCTGATCTTTATGCCCATGGCGATCTCTTTTGTGGGTGCGTCGGTGATCTTCAAGCTGGTCTATGATGCGCGCCCCGCGGGCAATGAGCAAATTGGCATCCTGAATGCGGTCTGGTTTCAGTTTGAAGGCGGAATAGGCTCTTTTCTGATCCTGAAACTGATGCCTGCGGTGCTTCTGGTGAGCTTTGCCGCAATCGTGGCCTATGTCGCCTATCTGCTGCTGCGCCCCCTGTTTGAAAACGCCGGCACCGTGCTGATCAAAGCCCTACGTGTGTTTGGCGCGGCTCTTGGCCTTTGGTTTGCCTATACCGCGCTCAGCAATGCAGTGACGGTCTTTGTCACCGAGCTTGAATATGGCGCGCCGCAGACCTGGCTAACCCTGCCATTTTATAACAACTTCTTCCTGATGGTGGTGCTGATTTGGATCCAGACCGGCTTTGCCATGGTGATCCTCTCCGCCGCGCTGCGTGGCATCCCGGAGGAAACCATCGAGGCCGCCATTCTGGATGGGGCCAACCCGTTTCAGATCTTCTTCAAAATCAAGGTCCCGCAGATCATGCCCACAATTGTCGTGGTCTGGACCACCATCACGCTGGTGGTGCTCAAGGTCTTTGACATCGTGTTCGCCATGACCAACGGGCAGTGGGAAACACAGGTCTTGGCGAACTACATGTATGACAAGCTGTTCCGCGCCAATGACTGGGGCGTGGGCTCTGCCAGCGCCATCATCATCATGCTGCTCGTCTCCCCGATCCTGATCTGGAATGTGGTGCAGGCCCGCAAAGAACTGCGCTGAGGAGAGAGACCATGGACAATATCGCAGGACGTAAATCCGGTCTCAGCTGGGCAGTGAATATCTCTGTGGCGCTGCTTGTGGCGCTGTGGCTCTTCCCCACCGTTGGTTTGTTGGTGTCCTCCTTCCGCACCGCAGATCAGATCTCTGCTTCGGGATGGTGGAAATCCCTGTTTTCGGCAGAGCAGGTCGTGCAGCTGCGCACCGGTGGGGCGGAGGCCGCAACACAGGAGGGCGACCTCTGGGTGGTTGAGGGCAATCTGCTGGACGAGGCTGAGGATGGCCCCGCGCCGGGCATCACCATCACGCGGTTTGGCGTATCCTCCAAAGCGGTGGACGCCTTTGCGGTGGGCGACACAGCAACGTTTTCCAAAGATGAGAAGACCTTCACCATGGACGCGGCGGGGAACTACCGTTTCACCTCTACCGAGAAGCTGCGCAAACGTGGCCAGCGGGTGTTCATCACAGCAACCCTGCCGCCGGACTTTACGCTTGAGAACTATGATCAGGTGCTCTTTTCCGGCAACAGCAATGACAGCATGGCCAAAGCGTTTTTCAACACGCTGACAGTCACGATTCCGGCCACAATCATCCCAATTCTGATCGCCGCCTTCGCCGCCTATGCGCTGGCATGGATGGAGTTCCCCGGCCGCGTGCTGCTGATTGCGACGGTGGTGGGCCTCTTGGTGGTGCCCTTGCAGCTGGCGCTGATCCCGCTTCTGAAGCTGCATCTCAATATCGGCATCGGCAAAGGCTATCTTGGCGTCTGGCTGGCCCACACGGGCTTTGGCCTGCCGCTCGCGATCTACCTCTTGCGGAACTACATGGCGGGGCTGCCCAAAGACATCATCGAGAACGCCAAAGTGGATGGCGCCACAGATTTTCAGATCTTCACCAAGATCATCCTGCCCCTGTCTTTCCCTGCGCTGGCCTCTTTCGCGATCCTGCAGTTCCTCTGGACATGGAATGACCTGCTGGTCGCCAAAGTCTTCCTGATCGACGCCACCGGCAACACCACGGTGATGACCAATCAGATTGTCGAGCTGCTGGGCACACGTGGCGGCAATTGGGAGATCCTCGCCACCGCGGCCTTTGTCTCCATCGTGGCGCCGCTCTGCGTGTTCTTCGCCATGCAACGCTACCTCGTGCGCGGCCTGCTGGCCGGCTCCGTGAAATAACAAAACAGACCCTAACACGGCAGAAATGCCGCCAAGACCTAGGACGACCCGATGACATATCAGGACCCGAACATGACCCAAGACACCGCTCTCATCACAGACCCAGACTGGTGGCGCGGTGCGGTGATCTATCAGATTTATCCGCGCTCCTATCAGGACAGCAACGGCGACGGTATTGGTGATTTGGCTGGCATCATCCAGCGCCTGCCCCATGTGGCCAGCCTTGGTGTGGACGCCATCTGGCTCTCGCCGTTCTTCACCTCGCCGATGCTGGATTTTGGCTATGACGTTTCGGATTATCGCGATGTCGACCCGATGTTTGGCACGCTTGCGGATTTTGACGCGCTGATCGCCAAAGCCCATGAGCTGGGCATCAAGATCATCATCGATCTCGTGCTCAGCCACACCTCTGATCAGCACCCATGGTTTGTGGAAAGCCGCGCGGATCGTACCAATGACAAGGCTGACTGGTATGTCTGGGCTGACGCCAAGCCCGATGGCACGCCGCCCAACAACTGGCTGTCGATCTTTGGCGGCCCGGCCTGGCAGTGGGACACCGCGCGGATGCAGTATTATCTGCACAATTTCTTGGCCGAGCAGCCGGACCTCAACTTCCACAACGCAGAAGTGCGCCAGGAGCTGCTGGATGTGGCCCGCTTCTGGCTGGAGCGTGGGGTGGATGGTTTCCGCCTGGACACCGTGAACTTCTATTATTGTGACGCAGAGCTGCGCGACAACCCGCCCCTGCCCGAGGATCAGCGCAACGACAACATCGCGCCAGCGGTGAACCCCTATAACCATCAGGATCACCTGCACGACAAAAACCAGCCGGAAAACCTCGGCTTCTTGCGCGATCTGCGGGTTTTGCTGAATGAATATGACACCATCACCACCGTGGGTGAGGTGGGTGATTCCCATCGCGGCAGTGAAATTCAGGCGGAATACACCGGCGGCGGGGACAAGCTGCATATGGCCTATGATTTTGCCCTGCTTGGCCATGTGCATCCCACCGGCACACGCATCGCCGAAGTGATGGCAAAGGCGGAAAGCTTCTCTCAGGACAGCTGGGGCTGCTGGGCCTATTCCAACCACGACGTGGAACGTCATGGTTCCCGTTGGGCACTGTCAGATGCCGCCCAGCGCACCTATGCGGCGCTTTTGATGTCGCTGCGCGGTTCTGCCTGCATCTATCAGGGCGAAGAGCTGGGCCTGCCGGAGGCCGATGTGGCGTTTGACGATCTGCAAGACCCCTATGGCATCCGTTTCTGGCCGAAGTTCAAAGGGCGTGACGGCTGTCGCACACCCATGGTGTGGAAATCTGACAATCAGAATGGTGGGTTTTCGGACAGCAAGCCCTGGCTGCCGGTCGCCTCTGAGCATCTGGCGCTGTCCGTTGAAGCGCAGGAAGACGCCTCCGGCTCCATGCTGAACTTCTACCGCCGCCTGATCGCCTTCCGCAAAACCGTGCCTGCGCTGGCCAAGGGGGACTTCACCCTGATCCACGCCGATGACACCCACATCCGGTTTGAACGCAGCCACAATGGCACCCGCGCGATCTGTGCCTTCAACCTGTCTGACGAAGACCAGAGCTTCGAATTGCCCAGCGGCGCATGGAAAGTGGAGGCCAAAGCCCCTTTCACCGTCAGCCGCGATGGCAACAGCGTCACCTTGCCCGGATGGCAGGCGGTCTTTGCGGTCACATCAGGCTCTAATACAGCGCAAAACAGCGAGGAAAGCGGACATGGCTGATCTGGTTCTCAAAGATGTGGCCAAGTCCTATGGCCAGGTGAATGTATTGAGCAACATCGATCTGGAGATCGAAAAAGGCGAATTGATCGTCTTTGTCGGCCCGTCGGGCTGCGGCAAATCCACCTTGCTGCGGATGATTGCGGGGCTCGAACATATCACCGGCGGCACGCTGGAAATTGACGGCACATTGGTCAACGATGTGCCGCCCAGCCAGCGCGGCATCGCCATGGTGTTCCAATCCTACGCGCTCTACCCGCATCTCACGGTTCGCGAAAACATGTCCTTTGCGCTCAAGATCGCGAAAATGAGCACGGCGGAGATCAACGAGCGTGTGGAGAAGGCCGCCAAAACCCTGCAGCTGCACAATCTGCTGGACCGCCTGCCCAAAGAGCTTTCTGGCGGGCAACGCCAGCGTGTCGCCATTGGCCGTTCGATTGTGCGCGATCCAAAGGTCTATCTGTTTGATGAGCCGCTCTCCAACCTTGATGCCGCGCTGCGGGTGGCCACCCGCATCGAGATTGCGCAGCTTAAGGAAAGCATGCCGGACAGCACCATGGTCTATGTGACCCACGATCAGGTGGAAGCGATGACGCTTGCCTCGCGCATTGTGGTGCTTGCGGGTGGCGGCATTGCACAGGTTGGCACGCCGCTGGAGCTCTATGAGCGCCCAGAAAATGAGTTTGTCGCGCAGTTCATCGGCTCTCCGGCCATGAACCTGCTGCCCGGCAAAATCACGGGTACGGGTGAGACAACCACCGTGGCATTGGATGCAGGTGGCACCGCCACATCGACCGTGCCATCGCGCGCTGAGGATATGGGGCGTGCCGTGAACATCGGCGTGCGCCCTGAAGATCTGGTGACCACCGACGGCCCCGCAATCTTCACCGGCACGGTCAATATCACCGAAGCTCTGGGAGAGGTCACACTGCTCTATTTTCAGCCGCAAGGCGATGCGGATCCGGTGATCGGCAAGCTTCAGGGCATTCACCGCGACCTCAAAGGCCAGCAGGTGTCCATGACCGCAGACCCGGCCAAAGTGCATATTTTTGCCGACACGCAGTCGCTTCTCTATCGCGACCGCCCGATCAAATCGATCGCAACCAAGGCGCATTAAACCGCGCCTAGGTGCATAGCCCTCATTTTAGGGTTGCTCTCTGCCCCTGCAGCACCCGCCGCAAAACAGTGGTGTGGTGCGCAAAATCGTTGCAAACTAGGGGGATGCAACGCACCCAGCAAGAATCGCGCCGCCGGATTTCAGTGGGCCGAAGCCAGAGCAGCACAGGCTCTGCGCAAACTTACGAAAAATTTTTAACGAATTTGGGAGACCGCCCAAATTTCAACAGTTTTTTTACCTCTGTTAAATAGTCGTCAAGACGTTCCATCTGTCGGCTTATCTAAGTCATTGGGGTTTATCGCAATGCTGCGTCTTATCAGGTTGTTCGTCACATTGGCTGTCACCGGTGTTCACTGCGCCCCGCATATGTCGGTGGCGGAGACGTTGACCATTGGCACGATGAACCAGGGTATCCGCGCGCAGATGAAGATATATGAGCCTTTCGCGGCTTATGTTGAGGAAGAAATGCGCGGCACCGGGGTGACCAGTGTGCGACTGATGGTGGTGTCCAGCGCCGATCAAATGGCGGATGCGATCAAACGCAACGAGGTCGACATCTTCATCGACAGTCCGCTTGTGGCAGGTAAAGTGGCCAAGATGTCCGGCGCACAGCCGTTTCTGCGCCGCCATCAGGAAACCGCAGGCCCCTATTTTTCGGTGATCATCGCTCATGTGAACAGCGGGATCACCACGCTGGACGATCTCGAAGGCAAGACCATTGCCTTCAGCGAACCGGAATCCTCGGCCGGCTTTCTGCTGCCCGCCCACATCATTGTGCAACACGGCCTGCGTCTGCGCGAAAAGCTGAACCAGACGCAGGTTGCCGAAGAGGGTGAAGTGAACTTTGTGTTCTCCTCACACGATAAAAACACCATTTTTCTGATCGCCAGCCAGCGTGTGGACGCGGCGGCCACCAATCTGGATGCGTTTCAGGCCTTGCGCGCAGCGCGTCCGGGTGAGTATCGCGTCATCGCCAGTTCCGCAAAGTTTCCGCGTCAGGTGTTGTTGCATCGGGAGAGTTTGAACCCCGACACGCTCTCCGACGTACGCTCTGTGTTGCTGGGCATGCAAGAGTCAGAAGAAGGTCGCAACGTGCTTAAAAAACTGCAGAACACCAGCGCGTTTGATGATTTTCCAGATGGTCGCAATCGGCTGTTTGAAAGGATCAACAAAATACTGAGCGACCTCGAAAAGGCGGGGATACAGTAGCGTGTCCGCAGAGAAGAAACGACCTTTGAGCTATTTTTCCCAGACATGGCAATCGATGACCTACGGCCTTGGCCGTCGCATGACGCTGTACTTCGGCCTCATGATCGGTGCCTTTGTGACCACGCTGATCTATCTCAACACCCTGACCCAGCTGGAGCTGGTGCGCACGCGTTTCTCGGAGCGCTCGGACGCGCTGGGGATCCTGATTCAGGAAGTGACGCTACCTTACCTCTTTGAGGGACGTCCGGCGGAGCTCGACATCATCTATCAGGAGCTGATGCGCCAGCCCGACATCCTGAGCCTCAAGTTTGTTGACCCAAACAGCTATCTGCTGGTGAACGGCGAAGAGGATGCCAATGCGCTCTTTCTCAGCCGGGTCGAAGATCCGCTGATCACGCTGGCGACCGAGACCCAGACAACCAATATCATCTCCGAGGACAACCGCATTCAGGTGGCGGTACCGGTGATCTATGGCAATGTGAACTACGGCACGATCCGTTTTGATCTGGATGGCGAACCCGCCAGCCGCGAAGTGAACCTGGTGCTGCGCCGGAACCTGCTTTTCGGGGTGTTTTTCACCCTCACAGGTGTCTTGCTGAGCATTTGGGTGTCACGCCGTCTGACCGAGCCGCTGGCGCGCCTGAACAGCGCCACAAAACGCGCCGCCAAAGGCAACCTCAATCAGTCCATTGTCATCCGCACCAATGACGAGGTCGAAAGCCTCGCCAACAGTTTCAACCTGATGCTGGGCAACCTGCGCGCCTGGGTGCAATCGCTGGAGGACACGCAGACCAAGCTTGAGGTGTCGGGCCGCGACCTGAACCTCAAGAACCAGGAGCTGCAAATCGCAGCGGAACAGGCCACAGCCGCCGAAAAGGCCAAATCCCAGTTCCTTGCGCGCATGAGCCACGAGATCCGCACACCGATGAACGGGGTACTTGGCATGGCGGAGCTGCTGGCGGACACCGATCTGTCGGTGGATCAGCAAAACCTGCTGGAATCGATCCACAGTTCCGGCTCCACCCTGCTGCGGATCATCAACGACATTCTGGATTTCTCCAAGATCGACAGCGATCACATGACCCTGCGCGAAGAGGCCTACCGCCCCAGCGACGTGATCGAAAACACCGCGCAGATGCTCTCCTTTCAAGCCGCGCAGGCGGGCGTTGATCTGATCACAAGGGTTGCGCCGGAGCTGCCCAAATCCCTGATGGGCGACGACTCGCGCCTGCAGCAGATCATCATCAATCTTGTGGGCAACGCGCTGAAGTTCACCGAAGAAGGCTATGTGCTGATCAACGCCACGCTCAAAGAGGATGACGGGCGCGAGGTGATGCAGGTGGATGTCTGCGACACCGGCATCGGCATCCCGAAAGACAAGCTTGAAACCGTGTTTGACCAGTTCACGCAGGTGGATGGCTCCTACAGCCGCCGCCATCAGGGCACAGGTCTGGGCCTTGCCATTGCCAAAGGCTTCACCGAACTCATGGGGGGGCGCATCTGGGTCACCTCTGAACTGGGCAAAGGCACCACGTTCAAATTCACCATTCCGATCAAAAAGCCTGACACGCCGCCGCCGCTGCATTCCGAGGACAGCGTCGATCTGGAAGGCCTCAGGGTTCTGGTTCTGCAATCCGAACCCACAGCGCTGTTTGTGACCAAGGAGATCCTGAACCAATGGGGCGCGGAGGCGCAGACCTTTGAGACCGCCGCTGCCGCGCTCAGCAGCCTGCGCGCTGCCACAGAGGCCAAGGAACCTTACGAGGTGATCATCACCGAAACCTCCCTGCCCGATATGGAGCAGGCCAAGCTCTTTGCCGAGCTCAAGGCGGCGCAGGGCCGCAAGAAGGCTCGTCTGATTGTGGTCAAACCGATCAGCGAAGCGCTCAAGACCGACAAGGTGAAAACACCGCAGGCCGATGCCGAACTGCTGAAACCTGTTCTGACACCCAAACTGCTGGCCGCCCTCGTGCCGGATGAAATCGACGCAGAAGAGGCCGCCGCCCCCAAGGCCTTCTTTGCCGCCAATGGCGCGCCCAAACCCATCGCGCAGGAGCTTTCAGAGCTGCCTGAGGACAAAACCATCCTGATTGTGGATGACAACAAAACCAACCGCAAACTCATCGAGGTCTTCCTCACAAGGCTTGGGATCAGCCATTACTCCGCCAATGACGGGGAACAGGCGATCAACCGGTTCCGCACCCACCGCCCCGATCTGGTGCTGATGGATGTGAGTATGCCGGTGATGAACGGGCTGGACGCAACCCGCGAAATCCGCGCGCTTGAGGCGCTTGGCGGCGCGGCCCGCAGCCAGATTGTCGGCCTGACAGCCCATTCCGCTCCCGAGGATCGGGAGGCCTGTCTGGAAAGCGGGATGGACGCGCATATGGCCAAACCGATCAAACTTCAGCAGCTCAAAAAGATCATCGCCGAACTTTGAGATTGATCACCGCTTGAGACGCGCAAGCTATTGAAATTCCGCTCTTTGCCCTGCAACACTCGGCGAAGTTGCAAGGAGCGGAACATGGCGAAGACAACACAGCATGTTGTGGTGGTGGGCGCGGGCATCAATGGCGCGGCCACGGCGCTTTGGCTGCGGCGCGCAGGCTCTGAAGTGACGCTGATTGACAAGGGCGCGCCGGGCATGGGTGCCTCTTTTGGCAATGCCTGCCTGCTGGCCAGCTGCGCGATTCTGCCCAATGCAACGCCGGGTCTGGCCAAAAAGGCCCCTGGTTATCTGCTCAACCCTGATTTCCCGCTCTTCATGCAATGGGGCCACCTGCCCCGGCTGGTGCCTTGGTTGCTGAAGTTCATGGGATATTCCAGCGACACCCATGTGCGCCGTATCACTCAGGCTCTGACAGATCTGATCGGCGACAGCGTCGAGCAACACAAGGCGCTGGCCGCGGGCACCGCAGCGGAGCGCTGGATCAAAGACACCGATTATCTCTTTGCCTATAAAGACCGCGCCGCATTTGACGCCGACAGCTACGTCTGGGACATGCGCGCCGAGATGGGCTTTGTGCCCGACCTCGTTGAAGGACAGGCGATACGGGAGATGGAGCCCATTCTGGGCGGAGACATCGGCCTGCTCGCGGTCAACAAGGCCCATGGCTATATCCTCAACCCCGCGTCTTACGTGAAAGCGCTGGTTGAGACATTCACCGGCATGGGCGGCCGCTTTGTGCAGGCGGAGGTGCGGGATTTTGATCTTTCAGGGGGCGATATCTCCGCCGTTCTGACCGATCAGGGCCGCATCGACTGTGACCACGCGGTGCTTTCTTCGGGGATCTGGTCCAAGGATCTGGCGCGCAAACTGGGCCTCACTGTGCCGCTGGAGGTCGAACGCGGCTACCACGTCACCTACCGCAACCCGTCGGTGCAGCCCAACAATCCGATGATGATCGCAGACGCCAAATTTGTCGCCACGCCCATGGATCAAGGGCTGCGCTGTGCCGGAATTGTCGAGTTTGGCGGCCTGTCAGAGCAGAAGTCCAAAGCCCCGCTCAAACTGCTACGCCGCAAGGTGGCGGAGGTGTTCCCTGATCTGAAAGCTGACAGCGAAGAGGAGTGGCTCGGCTTCCGCCCGACGCTGCCTGACAGCCTGCCGATGTTGGGAGAAATTGGCACAAGCGGTGTGTTTGCGGCCTTTGGCCATCAGCACATCGGCCTCACAGGTGGTGCAAAAACCGGACGTCTGGTGGCGGATCTGATCACCGGCAAAACGCCCAACATGGACCTCGCGCCCTACCACCCGCAACGTTTCACATGAAACATCGCCCGCAACATGGCGGGCGATTTTCTAAGTTTTATTAAGGATCAGGCGGATTTGCGTTCCGCTTCCGATGTGGACACCTCAGCTTCCACTGCTGAGCCTTCCACCACCTGATCATCCTCTTCCGAGACTTCTTCGGCATCTTCGACGGAGGATTTCTCGGAGTGATCCTCCAGCGCGCCGATGATCAGCGGCAGCATGGCTGCGCTGGCCTGGCTCTGGCCTTCGACTTCCGGCGGAGCCACCCAGCTCAGCGTGTCAAAGCTGTGGCAGGTCTCACAGGTTGGTGCCCACTCCGCATGGATATGACCACAGTTGTCGCACACCCACTGCGGACCACGCGGCGCGCTCAGCGCCTTGGCAAGGAACCCCTTCACCACGGCGTCGCTTGAGCCTTCGCCACGTTCTACGGCCGCCATGATGGTCAGCACCCGCTGCGTGGCCGCGCTCTCAACCAGATCGCCCAGCGCACGGCGTGCCGCCGGGAAATCTTCCGCCGCAATATAGAGCTCCGCCATGAGCATTTTGCTCTCGTCGTGCTCAGCCGTGGTCTTGATCAACGCGCTAAAGCGCTTGATGCGCGCCTCAGGTGTTTCATCAGGGGCGATCTCGGCAAAAGCAGCGGCAAGATCCGGATGCGGCTGGGTGTCCCAGGCTTTCTTGAGCAGGCGTGTCGCATAGCGCGCTTTGCCTTTCTCAATATAGCCGCGCGCCGCCAGAACCGCCGCAGGGATCAGATCCGGTGACAGACGGTTGGCCTCAATCGCCTGCTCCTGCGCCTCGATCGTGGTGTCCTCGGCCATCACATCCTTGGCTTCCGACAGCGCCAGAACCGCATCGCGCCGGCGGTGTACGTCACGCGGCAGATTGCCGTGACGCAGCTTGGCGTTCAGCGTGCCACGCGCGCCCTTCCAATCTTTGCTTTCGGTCTGAAGCCGCAGCAGCGTGTCCTGCACCTCTTCATGGCGCGGCTTCAGCGCAAAGGCGTTTTCCGCCAGCTTCAGCGCCACATCGGTGTCACCCGCCGCCAGCTTCTGCTTCATCAGGCCGCGCACACCGACAAACCGCGTGCTCTCGTCATTGAGCAGCTTTTTGTAGGTCTCTTCGGCCTTTTTGACATCGCCATGCATCTCAGCAGCCTGCGCCACAATGAGATTGGTCAACTGCGGCTTCATCAACAGCCGTTCTGCGCGCCGCGCTTTGTCCATCGCGATGCGCCCCTCACCGGAGGCCAGCGCCATGACGCTGTCAGACAACGCCTGATAGCCCTTTTGCTCGCGATTGCGGTCAAAATAGCGGCTGATCGCGGTTTCATCCCCGTTGAGGAATTTCAGCACCGCCACAAGGAACCCCAGAAGCTTGATACCCACCCAGACAGTAGCCACCAGAGCGGCCAGCGCCAGCGCGGTCTGGAACGGGCCGAGGCTGTATTCCACCCCGCCCACGGTCAGCATCACGCCGCCTTCGCTTTCAAGCAGGTAAATCGAGCCAAAGGTCAGCCCGGTGACAATGGCAACAAACGCAATAATTTTGATCAGGGACCAGAGCATGAAATGACCTTCAGTTACTGTTTAGGGTTTGTGCCAGATCTTCGGCAGCTTGCGTGGCGTCAGCCCGGGTTTGCGCCTGCGCAACCCACTCTGCCATCACGGATTTCGGCCCCTCGGCCAATGTGTCGATCTCGCCCAGCGCTGTCGCCAGATCACCCGCCTTCAGGGCCGCTTCGGCCCGGCTGAGGATCGCATCTGTATCGCTGCCTTCGCGGGCCTCAACAGAGCGTGCGCCAAACTGGGTTTTGAAGAAATTGCCAAGGGTGCTGCCTTGGGCATCATCCACCTTATCCGCCCGCGCCTTGGCTAGGGCCGCGCGTGCCGCATCCGGATAACTCTCGATCAGCGCAGAGAGCGGGATGATCCCGTCATCGGCAAACTGTTCCAGAACCGGCGCAACCTCCTGCCCGGTGGCAGACCGCAGATCAACCACCGCAGCCCGATACGGCGCGCCGCTCTCAAGCGCGGCCACGATGCGGGTTACAGAAGAGCGCGCCAAAGCCGTCTTAGCCGACAAATCCGCGCGGTCTTTCAGCTCCGCCGCTTCCGCTTTCTGGGCCGCAACCAGATCTTTGAGGTCTTTCACCTCGCGCTCATAGGCGGCCACCGCCGCCGCGCCCAACCCTTCGGTCAGCGGGCGCTTTTCGATATCCATCAGACGGGCTTCAAAAGTGGCCACCGCCTCAGACAGGCTGCCCACATCGGCGCGCAGCGTCTCAAGCGCGCTTGCAGCCGCATCCGCTGCGCCTTGCGCTCCACTTGCCGCCGCAGAGCTTGCGCTCACACCGCCCTGCAACTCAGCCAGCGCGGCATTCTGTGCCTCAAGCTGCGCAGTGAGCTCGGCAAGTGTTGCCTTGGTGTCGCCGCCAAGACCAAGCTGATCGCCAAAATAGATTGCCCCGCCAAATCCGATGACAGCCGCGATGACACCGCCAAACACCAACGGCACAAAGCCGCCGCGACGGACGTCCTGTGGCGCAGGCGCTGGCGCTACTGGCTCAGGCTTTTCAGAGACCACGCGCTCAAACTCCGGCTCTTGCGCGGATGGCTCGTCTGCACTGTCCAGCGCATCCTCAGAGAGATCAGTATCCGAAGCATCTTCAGAGGCGTCCTCTTCCTCTGTTGCGTCAGCGGCCATGTCGTCCGCCCCATCCGCTGCCTCGGCGACCTCCTCAGGATCTTCGTCTGAAATTTGCTCAGCGGTCTCCGCTGTCTCCTCCAGGGTTGTCTCCTCAGCGGCCTCTTCAGTGGCCTTTTCAGAGGCCTCCGCTGCGGTTTCCTCGGAAACCTCCTCCACTATTTCGGCATCTTCGATCGTGTCCGCGGCCTCCACCGCCTCCACCTGATCCTTGTTCGGCTTGTCCGACTTGTCCGTGGTCCCCACCGGTCACCCTTTCGAATCCGTTTTTGCAAATGCAGCACCAAGTCTAGGCGAGCGTGGCGACTCGCTCAATGCGTCACCCTGCGTCCAACAGTCTCGTGATCGCATCCGCCATGGCCCCCGCCTCTTTTTTGGCCGCCAAAACAACCTGTTCACAGGGCAAATCCCCCAAGGCATCTTGTGTCGCGCCACTGATCGCCACCACATGCAAAGCGGCCTTGATCGGGCCAAGTCCCTGCAACTGATGCGCAAATTGTTCTGCGGCATTTGGCGAAAAAAGCGGCACCAAGACAGGCTTTTCCTGCATGAGCCGCGATTTTGCGGCCTCTGACAGCTCAGAAGGAACCTGCCGGTACACCGCCGTTTCGCGCGTCTCGATGCCCAGAGCGGTCAGCCGAACTGCCAAATCGCCCCGCGACAAAACCCCGCGCAGATGCAAAAGCGGCCCCTTGGGCGCATCGGCTGAAATTCGCGCATAAAGCGCATCCGCGTCGCCTTCCGCTGCAATGGCACGCCAACCTCTGGCCGCTGCGATCTCTGCCGTGGCCTTGCCAACGCACCAGGCGGGCAGGTTCTTCCCATCCACCACTGCCACCGCATTGCGGGAGGTGAACACAACGCCAGTGACATCTGAAAGATCGACCTCTGCGCCGGTGGGCACAATCTCCACAATCGGGGAAATCTCAATCGGCGCAACCACGCCGCGCGCACGCAACACCGCCGCAAACCGCTCCGCATCCGCCAAAGGCCGGGTCAGCAAAATCGAAGCGGGTGTTTGCGGCATTCAGGCCACCGGGATTGTTTGAACGATAGGGAGGTGTTACCTGCCACAGAACCTACGCGCAACGGCAAGGACACCCGCCGCCATGACTGAAACGCTCACCATTCTTGGCATTGAGAGCAGCTGTGATGACACCGCTGCCGCGATCCTGCGCCAACCTGCGGGCGCTGAGGCCGATATCCTCGCCTCCGTCGTGCACGGGCAAACCGATCTGCACGCCCCTTACGGCGGCGTGGTGCCCGAGATCGCCGCCCGCGCCCATGCCGAGAAGGTAGACATCTGTATTCAGCAGGCGCTTGAAGCCTCCGGCGTGACGCTGAAGGATCTGGACGCCGTTGCCGTCACTGCGGGGCCCGGTCTGATTGGCGGGGTGATTTCCGGTGTGATGTGCGCGAAAGGGCTGTCGGCCAGCCTTGGCATCCCGCTCATTGGGGTGAACCATCTCGCCGGTCACGCCCTGACCCCGCGCCTCACCGATCAGGTGGCCTTCCCCTATCTGATGCTGCTGGTGTCGGGCGGGCATTGCCAGTTCCTAATCGCCCATGGCCCGGAAAAATTCTCCCGACTTGGCGGCACAATTGATGACGCCCCCGGCGAAGCCTTTGACAAAACCGCGCGTCTGCTTGGGCTGCCGCAGCCGGGTGGGCCTTCGGTGCAGGCGGAGGCAGAGAAAGGCGACGCCAAGCGGTTCCGCTTCCCCCGCCCGCTGCTGGATCGCCCCGGATGCGACATGTCTTTCTCCGGCCTGAAGACAGCTTTGTTGCGCCAGCGCGATGCCATCATCGCGGAAAAAGGCGGGCTGACCGTGCAGGACCGCGCCGACCTCTGTGCCGGATTTCAGGCCGCTGTGGTGGATGTGCTGGCGGAAAAGACCCGCCGCGCGCTGGAGACATATCTGGCGGAAAACCCCTCTGAGCCGCTTCTGGCTGTGGCCGGTGGCGTGGCGGCAAATACCGCCATTCGGGCCAGATTAGAGACTGTTTGTGCCGATCTTGGCGTGACTTTCACCGCCCCGCCACTGGCGCTTTGCACCGATAACGCGGCGATGATCGCTTATGCCGGGCTGGAGCGGTTTCGCGCAGGGGAGCAGGACGACATGTCGCTTGTAGCGCGCCCCCGTTGGCCACTGGACCAATCCGCGCCTGCGCTTCTTGGCTCCGGCAAGAAAGGGGCCAAAGCATGATCTCCGTTCTGGGCGCAGGCGCCTTTGGCACCGCACTGGCCGTGGCCTTTGCCAAAGGTGGCACCGAGGTGACCCTTTGGGCGCGTGACGCCAAGGCTGTCGAGGTGATGCGCAGCACAGGGGAAAACCCACGCCTGCCCGGTGTGACTCTGCCCGAAACCCTGACCATCACCGCCGATTTTACCCACGCCCTGTCAGATGTCATTCTGCTGGCCGCGCCCATGCAGCGGTTGCGCGGCGTTCTGGAAGCCCATCCGGAGCTTTCCGGCCGCACCCTTGTGGCCTGCTGCAAAGGCGTGGAGCTGGGCACAGAACTTGGCCCTGTGGCGCTGATCCGCGATGTGCTGCCGGACGCCACGCCTGCGATCCTCACCGGCCCCAGTTTTGCCGCCGATATAGCCCGCGGCCTGCCCACAGCGCTGACGCTGGCGACCCCGGATGAAGACACCGGAAAGGCACTTCAACAGAGACTGATATCGCCCAATTTGCGGATCTATCGCACAACTGACACCGTCGGTGCAGAGCTGGGCGGCGCGCTGAAAAACGTGATCGCCATCGCTTGTGGCATCGCCATGGGTGCGGGGCTTGGCGACAGTGCGCGCGCCGCGCTGATGACCCGTGGCTATGCGGAAATGGTGAGGATGGCGCGTGCGCTGGGTGCCCAAGGCGACACGCTGGCCGGGCTTTCCGGTTTTGGTGACCTCACCCTAACATGTTCATCGGAACAATCGCGCAACTACAGCTTTGGTCTGTCGCTCGGTCGAGGCGACAGCTTTGATGCGTCGGTGACGGTGGAAGGCGCCGCCACCGCCCGGGCCGCACTTGCGCGCGCCAAAACCCTGAACACTGACATGCCCATCACCGCTGCGGTGGTTGCGATCCTCGATGGGGGCTTGCAAATCCGCGACGCCATGGAAATGTTGCTCTCAAGACCACCCAAGGAGGAATAAACATGCTGATCGCCCTCATCGCCAAAGACAAAGCTGGCGCATTGGACATCCGCAAGGCCAACCGTGACGACCACGTGGCCTATCTGAAAAGCTCTGGCGAGACTGTCATGATGGCGGGCCCGTTTCTGGACGAGGCCGGCGACATGTGCGGCTCGCTGATCATCCTGAACGTCGCGGATATGGCCGAAGCCGAGGCCTGGGCCGCTGCGGACCCATACAAGGCTGCTGGCCTGTTTGAGAGCGTGGAGCTGACCGCCTGGAACAAGGTTCTGGGCTGATGCGCTATTGGCTGTTCAAATCGGAGCCCTCCACCTGGAGCTGGGAGCAACAGGTCGCCAAAGGCGAGGTTGGCGAAGAATGGGACGGCGTGCGCAACTATCAGGCGCGCAATTTCATGCGGGAAATGGCCGTGGGGGACCGCGGCTTTTTCTATCACTCTCAGAAAGAGAAATCCGTGGTCGGGATCATCGAGGTCTGCGCCGCAGCCCATCAAGACAGCACCACCGTTGACGAGCGCTGGGAATGCGTGGACATCAAGGCCATTGCCCCGGTGCCCAAACCGGTGACGCTTGCCATGATCAAGGACGATCCGCGCCTCACCGAGATGGCGCTTGTGAAAAGCTCCCGCCTGTCGGTGCAGCCGGTCACCGCCGAGGAATGGGCCATCGTCTGTGATCTGGGCGGTGTCAAACCCTGAGTTTTCAGGCATACTCTCCCCAGTCCAAATGTGAACGGGGAGGGTTCCATGGGATTTCTAGCCGTATGTGTCGCCGCTGTGGCGTCTTATGTCTTTGGGTCGGTCTGGTACATGGTGCTGGCCAAACCCTGGATGGCCGCCGCTGAGGTCAAGCTGGGCGACAACGGCCGCCCCCTCAACGCCAGCAATCCGGCCCCTTATATCGCCGCCTTTGTCTGCACACTGATTGTGGCGGGCATGATGCGCCACATCTTTTCGCTCTCAGGCATCACCAGCCCCGGCGCAGGACTGATCGGCGGGCTGGGTATTGGCCTGTTTCTGGCAACGCCCTGGATCATCACCAACTACAGCTTCGCCGGACGCCCGCGTGTCCTGATGCTGATCGACGGCGGCTACGCCACCATCGGCTGCGGGATTATCGGTGCGGTGCTGACTTTGTTTTGAGGTCGCTAGAAACGAAAAAGGCGGGCCTAAATGGGGCCAAGCCTATTTGCTTAGGTATCAAAAAACAGAATGACAATAAAACATAGGGGGCCTGCTTCCACTCGGTCAGACCCCCTATGCCCCCCGCGTGCTCCCATACCACCACACGCGTCTGTTATCTCTTAGGGTCCGGCCGTCCTAGCCCGACACATTATGCCTAGCGCAGACCCCCGCGTCGGTTCAATTATCAAGTACCGACAATATGAGGGGATCCATCAGGGTTTTGGAAAGACTTAAGGCGCGCGCTGGACCGGATCGCCAAAACGCGCGCCTTTCGTGAGTGGTGTATTCTTTAGCCGTAGTGGGCTTCTTTGCCGAAATGTTTGGTCAGCATATAGTAGACAACCGCACGGTATTTGTTGCGCTCGGATTTGCCGTACGTCTCAAACACCGCGTCAATCGCCTGCATCAGCTCCGGCCCGTCTGAAAGGCCCAACTTCTTGATGAGAAAGTTATTTTTCACGATTTCGATCTCTTCCGGCTGAGAGCTCGCCACCGTTGAGGCGTCATCATTGTAGATCGCCGGACCACATCCAATCGTGACTTTCGTCAGCAGATCCATATCCGGCGTCATGCCGCATTTGTTTTGCAGATCATCTGCATATTTGGCGATCAAATCGTCGCGTTTTCCCATGATACTCCCCTTATATTTTAGTCAATTTTTATAAACGAAAGCGGCCTATCTGCCGCTCTTGAGCGTCAAATTAGCTCTCAGGCCCCAAAGCGCAAAGGGAAAACCGCCCGGTCTTTCCCCTTCAAGCCGGTGCGCTGGCCATTTGCGGGCCCGCTCTCTAGGTTCAGGTCTTAGGGCATCTGGCCGCCACTCAAGCCAACAGGGGACACACCATGCTGCGATGGGGGATCATCGGAACCGGATTTATTTCGCATGCCATGCTCGGCGCGATCCGCGCCAGTGAGCGCTCTTCCGTGGCCATGATCTGCGGCCGCAACGAGACGGCGCTGGATGCGCTTGCCGCGCAGTATGACATCCCGGCCAGCACCACCGATCAGGCAACCCTGCTCGCCAACGCGGATATGGATGTGGTCTATATCGCGCTGCCCAACCATCTGCACCGCGCCGCCACCGAAGCCGCCATGGCCGCAGGCAAACCCGTGCTGTGTGAGAAATCCCTGACCACAACCATGGAAGACGCCACCGCCCTTGCCGCCTCGGTGCGCAAGGCGGAGACCTTCTTTCTGGAAGGTCTGATGTATCTGGCCCATCCCCTGATGGAGCAGCTTGTGACCGTGCTGCGCGATCCAACTGTGGGGGAGCTGCGGTCTGTGTCGGGGTTCTATGCCGCCGATATCTGGCAGGTGGTCAATCCGGCGGGAGGTGGCACGCTTTATAATCTTGGCTGTTATCCGGCCTCACTGCTGCATCTGGTGGTGCAAACCATGTGCGGGCAGGAGGCCTTTGCCGCGCGGCAACTCACGGGCTTTGGCAACCTTGGCAAGGACGCCACCTTGCAGGATGCAAGTGTCTCTGTGCGGTTTGACAATGGTGTTCTGGCCAATCTGCACAGCACGGATGGCCATGGTCTCGCCCATGAGTTTGTGATCGTGACCACCAAAGGCACGCTGCGGTTTGCTACCAATCCCTGGCTGCCTGAACCGGGCGAAAGCCGCATGATCTGGCAACCCTACGACGGCCCTGCGCGCGAAATCGTGGTGCGTTCTGAGCAGGATGCCTTCTATCATCAGACCCGCATGGTAGAGCGCGCGCTGCGCAACGGTGCAAAGGCCGCAGACCGGCCCAGTCCACGGCTCTCAGACAGTCTGGAAATCATGCAGTTTCTGACAGAATGGGAGGCGGCCTGCCGCCCCTAGGCCACGCTCAGGTCTCCGCCAGAATCTTCGCCAGATAGGCGCCATAAGCGCTTTTCTCAAAAAGCTTGGCGCGCTCGGCAAGCTGCTCCACCGAAATCCAGCCGCGATCAAAGGCGATCTCTTCCAGACAGCCGGTCTGCAGCCCTTGCCGGTTTTCCAGCGTGCGCACAAAATTGCTCGCGTCCAGCAGCGAAGCGTGCGTGCCGGTATCAAGCCAGGCATAACCCCGCCCCATGGTCTCGACATGGAGTTTGCCCTCGGTCAGATAGGTCTGCAGCAGATCGGTGATCTCAAGCTCCCCGCGCGGGGAAGGTTTGACACTGCGCGCCCGCTCCGGCGCTTCCTGATCAAGGAAATACAGCCCAGTCACCGCATAGTTGGAAGGGGGCACCGCCGGCTTCTCCACGATCTCACGCGCCTGCCCTTCCGCATCAAAAGACACCACGCCATAACGCTCCGGATCCTGCACATGATAGCCAAAAACTGTGCCGCCAACCACGCGCTGATCCGCTGCTGCCAGCACCTCAGGGAGGCCGTGACCAAAGAAGATATTGTCGCCAAGCACCAATGTGGATGGCGCCCCATCCAGAAACTCTTCTGCAAGAATAAAGGCCTGCGCCAGCCCATCCGGTGACGGCTGAACCACATAGGTGAGCGAGATCCCCCACTGACTACCATCCCCGAGGAGCCGCTTGAACTGCTCCTGATCCTGCGGCGTCGTGATGATGCAGATCTCGCGAATGCCTGCCAGCATCAGCACCGAAACCGGATAGTAGATCATCGGTTTGTCATAGATCGGCAAAAGCTGTTTTGAGACAGCCATGGTGACCGGATGCAGGCGTGACCCCGTTCCGCCCGCCAGAATGATGCCTTTGCGCTGTGTCATATCTATCTGTCCAATTTCTTCAAAACGTCCGCCAACTCAATGCGCCAATCAGAACGCTCGATGCCAAAGGTGGCAAGCGTCTGACTGTTGTCCAGACGAGAATTTTTGGGCCGCGCGGCCGGGGTTGGGTAGGCGCTGCTTGGAATGTCTTCAACCGCGCAGCTCAAACCTGCCTGCGCAAAGATCTCTCGGGCAAAATATGCCCAGCTCACATCCGGTCCGCCCGAAAGGTGATAGGTGCCGCTTTGCCCGGGGCTCACTGTGATAGCGCGCGCAACGGTCAGACAGCTCTGCGCGATATGGGCCGCCCTGGTCGGCCCGCCGATCTGATCAGCCACAATGGTGAGGACGTCGCGCTCTGCCCCAAGCCGCAGCATGGTTTTGACAAAGTTATTGCCGTGCTCGGAAAACACCCAGGAGGTGCGCAGGATCG
Organism: Shimia sp. R9_1; assembly: GCF_017743775.1. Taxonomy (NCBI): domain Bacteria; kingdom Pseudomonadati; phylum Pseudomonadota; class Alphaproteobacteria; order Rhodobacterales; family Roseobacteraceae; genus Shimia; species Shimia sp. R9_1. The sequence continues at coordinate 265,706 of NZ_JAGHRN010000002.1, forward strand.
CATGGGTACCACCCGCTGCACGCACCGCCTCTTCGCCCGCCAATTTGGAGCGACCATAGGCCCCCAATGGCGCGGTGGGATGGTCTGTTGCAAAGGGCGCCTCACCCGCGCCGTCAAAGACGTAGTCGGTTGAGATATGCACAAACGGCAGACCCCGATCGGCACAAGCCGCAGCAATCGCCCCCGGTGTGGTGCCGTTTATTGCGGTCGCAACCGCCTCATCACTCTCCGCCTGATCCACCGCCGTATATGCCACCGCGTTGATCACAACATCCGCATCTGTCGTCCTGACCAGCGCGGCGCAGGCATCGGGCTGGATGAAATCGGCTTGGCTGCGATCCACCGCTTCAATGGTCAGATCAGCCTCGGCTTCACCACAGGCGATCAACGCCCTCGCCACCTGACCGGACTTGCCAAAAACCAGTGCCTTCATGACGCATCAGCCGCATCTTTGGCACTGCGGTCCGCATCTTCGCCAATGCGTTCTCCCACGCGATGCCGATTGAGCAGCGGCTGCCACCAGGCCTCATTGTCCAGATACCAGGCCACGGTCTTGCGCAGCCCTTCCTCCACGGTGACCGACGGACGCCAGCCCAGCTCTTTGCGAATGCGGGTCGGGTCAATCGCATAGCGCGCATCATGGCCGGGGCGATCGGTCACAAAAGTGATCAGATCGGCATAGGCCCCGCTCTCCCGCGGCCGCAGCTCATCAAGGATCGCACAGAGCGTCTGCACCAGTTGCAGGTTGGTGCGCTCGTTCTCGCCACCAATGTTGTAGGTCCGCCCAACAACGCCCTGTTTCACCACCGTCAGCAACGCATCCGCGTGGTCTTCCACATAAAGCCAATCCCGCACATTGGATCCGTCGCCGTAAATCGGCAGCGGCTTTCCTGCGAGGGCGTTCAGGATCACAACGGGGATGAGCTTCTCCGGGAAGTGATACGGCCCGTAGTTGTTGGAACAATTGGTCAGCAGAACCGGCAGCCCGTAGGTCTCCGCCCAGGCCCGCACCAGATGGTCTGAGGCCGCTTTTGAGGCGGAATAGGGACTGCGTGGATCATAGGCGGTGTCCTCGGTGAACTGCACCTCAGGATCCGCTGGCAGACTGCCATAGACCTCATCCGTTGAGATGTGGTGGAAGCGAAACCCCTCCGGTTTGCCCTTCTCAATCCAATACTGGCGCGCCGCCTCCAGCATGTTGAATGTGCCGGTGATATTGGTCTCAATGAAATCGCCGGGGCCATCAATGGACCGATCCACATGGGACTCTGCCGCCAGATGCATCACAGCATCCGGTTGATGCCTTGCAAACACTTGGTTGAGCGCTGCGCGGTCGCGAATATCCACATGTTCAAATTGATAGCCCGGATGGTTTGCAACCGAAGCCACATTCTCCAGACAGGCCGCATATGTCAGCGCATCGAGATTGACCACCTCATGCCCGTCAGAAATCGCCTGACGCACCACGGCCGAGCCAATGAACCCAGCGCCCCCTGTCACCAAGATCTTCATGCTGTCACCCTTCCCACGTGAAAGGACTGTCAAAATCGCTCAGCGATGGCGCGATGGCGTCTTTGTCCGACAGCACCACGTCGCCCTCATGCTCCCAATCCACACCACAGCTGTCCCAACGCACAGCGCCATCACACTCGGGTGCGTAGTAATCTGTGCATTTGTAGATGATTTCGGTCATGGGCGCGCGGGTGATGAAACCGTGCAGAAATCCTTTTGGCACCAAAAGCTGTCTGCCGTTTGCTGCGGTCAGCTCAATCGCAACATGCGCTCCATAGGTCGGCGAGCCCCTGCGCACATCCACGGCCACGTCCAGCAATGCCCCCTGCCCGCACCGCACCAGCTTGTCCTGCGCATGTGGCGGAGACTGAAAATGCAGCCCACGCACTGTGCCGACTTCGGCCGACATGGAATGATTGTCCTGCACAAACTCCAGATCAATGCCATGATCCAGAAGCCGCTGCTTGTTCCAGCTTTCGGAGAAAAAGCCACGGGCATCCCCAAAACGCGCCGGGGTCAGGACTAAAACACCTTCAAGGGCGGTCTGTTCAATCTGCATCTCATCTCCAAACACTTGAAGCGCGAGACAAAAGATGCCTCAGCCCGCGTTGGCAAGAGCATAGGGTAAAAAGCTGAAGAGATCTTAGAGAGTTCGGCAAAAACAAAGGCATATGTTGCCCGTTCAAAACAATCGAACGGGCGCGCCGTCTTAGGATTTCAACATCGTCGCTCAATCCGCGCCAAACAGATCCCGCGTGAAGACCTTGCATTCCACATCCAGGAGATCGTCTGTCATACGGTTGGCCACAATCACATCCGCCTCCGCCTTGAAAGCATCAATGTCACGCACCACCCGCGAGCGGAAGAAGTCCTCTTCCTCCAACACAGGCTCATAGACAATCACCTCAACACCCTTGGCTTTCAGACGCTTCATGATGCCCTGCACAGAGCTTTGGCGGAAATTGTCCGAGCCCGCCTTCATCACCAGACGATAGATGCCCACAACCCGCGGCCCCTTCATCAGGATCTGATCGGAGAGATAATCTTTGCGCGTGCGGTTGGCGTCCACAATCGCGCGGATCAGGTTTTGCGGCACATGGTTGTAATTCGCCAGAAGCTGCTTTGTGTCCTTGGGCAGACAATAGCCGCCATAGCCAAAAGACGGGTTGTTGTAGTGATCCCCAATGCGCGGATCGAGGCTGATGCCCTCGATGATCTGGCGCGAGTCCATGCCACCAGCGATGGCATAGCTGTCGAGCTCATTGAAGAAGGCTACACGCATCGCCAGGTACGTGTTGGCAAAAAGCTTGATCGCCTCTGCCTCCTGCGGATCGGTGAAGCGCACTTCCACATCCTTGCGCACCGCGCCTTCCAACAGAAGATCCGCAAAGATCCGCGCCCGCTCCGACTGCTCCCCCACAATGATCCGGCTTGGATGCAGGTTGTCATAAAGCGCCCGGCCCTCACGCAGAAACTCAGGGGAGAAGATCACCTGATCCGTATCCAGCTGCGCCCGAATGTCAGTCACATAGCCAACCGGAATGGTGGATTTGATCACAATCGTCGCAGAGGTGTTCACAGCGATCACCTGATTGATCACGGCCTCAACGCTGGAAGTGTCAAAATAGTTGGTCTTCGGATCATAATTCGTCGGCGTCGCGACAATCACAAAATCCGCATCTGTGTAAGCTGCCGCGGCATCGGTGGTTGCGGTCAAGCTCAGCTCCCGCGAGGTCAGAAACTCTTCCAGCTCCGCATCCACAATAGGGCACTTGCGCTCTTTGACCATCTGCACCCGCGCCTCAGACACGTCGACAGCGACAACCTCATTGCTCTGAGCCAACAAAACCGCATTTGACAGCCCAACATACCCCAAACCCGCAACAGCAATTTTCATTCAAATGGTCCCTTTTCGAATGTGTTACTTGGAGCATGCTTTGAAATAGGAGTCTAGTTTCTCGGTGGGGCAATTCGACCGGGTTCATAAGTCGTTTAGACCAACTGCTAATCGAGAGAATAAAATCTAAGAAATTGTCGGTTCAAATTTGACTTTAAACTAGAGCTAGCTAAGAAGGCGCCCTGGCTCTTTCAAGCTCAATGATTGCCACGTCTCATATCCTCAAACCAGTTTACCTTATGGCGAAAATTTAAGTGAAACGTCCCAACACAGCGCTTTCACACGAATTACGCTATTGCCGTTCACGGAAACCGCGGGACTAAGTCCTCCGGTAGCAATCCACTGCCCGTGGCTAAGCGGCGCATTGTAGCGTTCCGCTAGCGCTATGAAATCTCGTGCAGCCCCTAATGGCCCACCAATTACATTTTGCGCAAGCGCGTCGGTAGCGAGGGGCCGGCTATCTAACCAAGTCTCTACCTTAAAGTTTTGGGCCAACAAATCTTCACTGTATGCTTGGACCCCAGAAATCCAGAGGGCCCCTGCTCCCGCCCGGTCACAAACTTGGGCTCTCAGCTCCGGTTTAAGCCCCTCCGGCAAAACGGTCGCCGGGAGCTCAAACCCAATTCCCATCTGTGAAAAGCGCCAACCGCCCGTATTGTCTTTGGACAGCTGAAGCATGATCTCCGGTTCCGCGAGCGGGTTTCTCAACCCTTGAATTGAAATATTGTCCCGCCCCGAACACACTTCCTCCGAACTCAACGGGCCAAAAAACGCCTCATCGTTCTCGAATACTTTACGCGACCAAGCATTAACTCCACCAATTTTCCAGGCTGACGGCCTTGGAACCTGAGCGAAAGAAACACCATAGCATTGTTCTATATCTTCCGGCAGCATTTCGACCGACAGTTTCGCATCAGCTGAGGCACCTCGTGCGACCTCCAATGCATTCTTAACTTCCATGTGGCTAAGCATCGCCGTTTCCCACCAAATTTCCATCAGTCCTTTGTGTCTGTCTAACAACAAAAACACCGAATTTTTGCAAGCCTTCAATGTACAGTTTGGAAGTTCCAACTTGCACGTGCCGTAGGCTCTGAGTAATGTCCCGAAAAATTCGTCAGAAGTCGATATGCACAGCGTCAAATCAACTTGTAGTAGAATCCAAATCGAGCCGAAAACGAGTGAACCAATATGAAGTTGCGAACCGCGATTATCGGCTATGGGAAGATGGGAAAAATCCGCCACAAAGCGATGGAAAGCCATGGTGGCTTTGACGTCGTTGTTGCCTGCGATACAGCAATAGACCCAAGCGCCACTGTACCTATGGTCACTAGACCTTCAGATGTCTATGATTTCGCACCCGATGTTGTAGTTTGTAGCGTACCGAACATATTTATACCTGACTTGGTTTGCACTGCACTGAGTCATGGCAAACATGTGTTTTGCGAAAAACCTCCTGGTCGCAACTCGTCTGATGTCCAAAAAATGATCACCGCGGAGCGGGCAGCAGGCGGCTCAGTTCTTAAATTTGGCTTCAACCATAGAGTGCATGACGCGATTGAGGAAGCGCAAAAACTCCTTTCCGCAGGCACCATGGGAGACCTATACTTCATGCGCGGGGTGTATGGTAAAGCAGGTGGGCCGGACTATGCAAAAAACTGGCGTAACGACCCGGAGCAATCTGGGGGCGGTATCTTAATAGATCAAGGCATCCACATGCTTGATTTATTCCAAATGTTTGCAGGTAATTTCTGTGACATACAAAGCTTTGTACAGCGAAAATTTTGGACGGAGGTCCCTGTAGAAGACAATGCGTTTGCATTGATGAAAACCCCCCAAGGGGTTGTCGCATCATTGCATTCATCAGCGACACAATGGCAACACACCTTCCGACTAGAGCTATATCTTCGCAATGGTTTTATCTCTGTAGACGGCATTCTCTCCGCGTCTGGAAGCTACGGAGCGGAAGTCTTAAATATCGCTATCAATCGCTTAGATAGCTCCGGAAACCCATCTCCGAACCCAGAACTGCAAGAAATCCGGTTTACCCAAGACCTGTCTTGGAACAAAGAAGTTGCAGAGTTCTACGATGCCGTCGTGCACGGGAAACCCATAAAGTGTGGTACCTCACAACAAGCATTAGACGTTATGCAGCTTGTAGAAGCGATTTATCAAGCGGACCCTGAATGGAGCCAAACGCTGCGAACCTCCGCGACGGAAGTCACAGGATAAAGTCATGCAATCACCCGTTTTTCTAGATCACTTACCTGACTTTGAGAAGATTGGAGGAGATAAACCAGCAAGATATAGATGGCAACGCAACCAGTCGCTACTTCAACTCCTGCTAGACTCCGAGACCATATGGACAAAACGTTGCGCCTGCCCCGCTTGCGGAGAGCAGTCGACAAACTGTAAAAGCTTTTCAAAGGCCCTCCTCGACTTCCAACGCTGCACCAAGTGTAATTCAATTTTTGCGCAGCGCGTGCCTACACAAGAGAAACTAGATCAACTGCGTATCGAGCTCATAGAAGACGGTCCGCCTGAAAAAGACCGTGAGTTCGAATTTATTTCTTTGCTCAATTGGGTGAGCATTACAGAAGCTAGAATTGAGCGTTCTCTCGATCATGTGGTCGACATCCGTTTCTCCAGTCAAATGGCAGGCTGGAAGGAAACAACCGAGCGCTTAAGCCACAACCGAACCTGGGACTTTATTGATTTGTCTCCGGACACTTGCGATTTCACTGACCTCAGCGCGGCACTTTCTCAGAGTTCTCCAAAAGCAGTTCTCTTGCCCGTAGAACTGGATAGGGTCGCAAACCCGGAAATGCTGCTCAACGCCATAAAGAAGAGTTGCCCAAAGCAAACAGTCCTGTTTATTGCCAGTTCATGCGCGGATGGCTTGGAGTACGAAATCCTTGGAGCGGACTCCCCAAGTTTTGTTCCGCTCGACCGGTTAACTGTTTTCTCGATTTCCGGTTTGCAAAGCCTCTGCAATAAAGTTGGACTTTCGGTGCTGGAATGCTCGACCCCAGGCAGATTAGACGCTGTGATTCTGGACACCCATTTCAAAAGCGAAGAAAACTCAAATATCCCCTTCTGGTCGGGCTTCTTCAAAGACGCGGACAACAACCGGCTGCGTGACCTTCAGATTCTCCTCCAGCGCAGCCAAAAGTCAGGCATATTGCGTTTCGTTGCAGAAACCTAGGCGCTTCAACCCAAAAGAGTACCACCTATGACCCCGCATTTCCCTACTTCCGCATATAGCAGCTGCGCGAAGTTCGCCGAAGATTACTTTAGAACACTCGCGAGAGCAGCTGAGCTGAGCGACTTGAGCAAGCTAGACGATGTTGCAGCACTACTAACCAGAACGATAGAGAACGGTAATTTTGTATTCATCTGTGGCAATGGCGGTTCGGCGGGCATTGCAAATCACTCGCTTTGCGATTTTCTAAAGTGCGTACGAACTGACACTGATCTTAGGCCTCGATTTATGTCACTTTCAGCGCACACCGAAATGAACTCGGCGCTGGCTAATGACATTTCTTACGACGAAGTCTTTGCGTATCAACTTCAGTCAATGGCCAGGCCAGGTGATCTTCTGTGGACTGTATCTTCGTCAGGAGATAGCGAAAACGTGGTCCGCGCACTTCAAGTAGCAAAGGACATTGGCCTGAGTTCCATCTCTTTCACCGGTTTTTCAGGTGGGCGGTCGAAAGATCTGGCGGATGTAAACGCACACGTTGAAGCACAAAACTATGGCGTCGTCGAAGACATCCATATGGCCTTCATCCACACACTGACCCAGTATTTGAGAATGTCCAACATGGACGCCAATTTGATCGGGGCACGCAAGTTTTGAGCCTGTGGTCCGACGTTTCACTCCAAGAACTGCATGATTCTGTATGTAAATTGATACCTTTGCTCGTTGATGAAGTGTTTGGTCAAGACGTGGTGACCGAGGAAAAGGGCGACGACGGGCTAGATCTAGTCACGACTATCGACAGAAACATGCAGGCTCGTTTGACAATCGAGTTGGAGCGCATTCTCTCCGGGTCGGTGGCACTCGGTGAAGAAGAATTCGCAAACTACGCGGGAGCGGCGCCAGTTTGGCTGGTTGACCCACTAGATGGGACAGTCAATTTTGTTGCCGGGCTGCCCGCCTTTAGCGTGTCCGTCGCACTTCTTAGAGATGGCCAACCTGTCCTATCCGCTGTCTACGATGTCCCAAACAACACGATGTACTCTGCCATAAAGGGTACGGGATCTTGGTGTGATGGAGCACTTATTAGACCTAAGAAACACGGCGCACGTCTGGCGATCGTTTCCTCAGGTTTGCTTGCAAACCTCACAAATGAAGCCCCAGAAACTCTCTCCAGCTTGTTAAATAGTTTCAAGCTCCGGAATTTTGGCAGCCAAGCTCTTCATCTTTGCTATGTAGCAATGGGCAGCGTGTGCCTCGTAGCAAGCCGCGAAGCAAAGGGCTGGGATGATATAGCTGGCGCTTTGATCGCTCAGGAAGCAGGTATGAAGTACGGGCACTATAAAGACTATTCAACAAAGCCTGCATTTGACGAAAACCAACATAGCATCTGCACTCACCCCGAAGCGTTTGAACAATTTCGCGCAGTCTTCGCTTGTAGTTTGCCAGATACCCTTCCTAATCTGAGGAGCGACCGATGAAGACCGTTGCAATGATACCCGCTCGCATGGGCAGTCAGCGCCTTAAGAAGAAGAATCTGGCACCGCTAGCCGGACAACCATTAATCACCCACGCGATTGAAAAATGCAAATCTACGCAGTGTTTTGACGAGATCTACATCAACTCTGAAAACACTGAATTTGCTAAATTTGCAGATGAATATGGCATTAACTTTTATCAACGCCCCGAACAGCTCGGAAATTCTGTCGCCACTTCAGAAGAGTTCGTTTATGACTTTCTTAAAAACGTTGAGTGTGACCTACTCATCCAGGTACACTCAATAGCTCCACTACTGACCGCTGAAGAGGTGAAATCCTTCGCCGAGACCTTCATCGCGTCGGATGCCGATGTAATGCTCTCCTGTATCGAAGATCAGATCGAAGTCGCCTACAAAGACAAACCGGTCAACTTCACATTTTCCGAAAAAACAAATTCACAAGACTTGCATCCAATCCAACGTGTTACTTGGTCAATCACCGGATGGCGCGCACAGTCTTATATTGATGCAGTCGAAAGCGGGAATATAGGAACCTACAATGGTAAGATTCAATTCTACCCGGTAGGCGCTGTGTCTGGGCACGTGATCAAAACGCAAGAAGATCTCGATATCGCCGAGGCTCTATTGAAAGCTCTTTCTAGTTCAAAAAACGCTTGAGGATGCCAAAGTGAAAATTCTCGTTTCCAACATCATGATGCTAAACGAACGTGAAAGGTTCGATACCTTACTTCGAAGCAAGAACTTCGAACCGCTTTGGCCCAGCGTAAACCAGTTCCTGTCAGAAGCTGAATGTTTGGAGTATGCAGGTCAAATCGACGGTTGGCTTGCGGGTGATGACCAAATTACTTCAAAGGTTCTAACGGCCTCTGTGCCCCGCCTCAAAGTGATCTCGAAATGGGGTACTGGTGTAGACAGCATCGATTTGAGCGCTGCGGAAGCGCTTGGCGTGCCAGTTTGTAATTCCCCTGGCGCATTTCAAGACGCGGTAAGTGAGTATGCCATTGGTCTTCTTTTAGCCGCAACGAGACGGATCGCGCGCACAGACCGGACGATAAGGGAAGGTGGATGGCCCAAGGGAAGATATCCTGGAATGACCGGAAAAACGATGGGGGTCGTTGGATATGGAGCTATCGGGAGAGGTGTCGGCCAGAGGGCTCGCGGGCTCGGCATGCACCTCATAGCGCATGACCCTTTCATGCAAACTGCTACCGACGGCACGAAGATCGTAAGCTTTCAAACGCTCTTGGAAGAGGCTGATGTCATCTGCCTTTGCTGCAATCAAACTGATGAAAACTACCACCTAATTAACGCAAATAGCCTGAACAGCGCTCGCGATGGCGTCATCATTTGTAACGTTGCTCGAGGAGGGCTGATCGACGAAGTTGCATTGATCGAAGCACTGGAAAGCGGCAAAGTGGGCGCTGCAGCCTTAGACGTTTTTGAGGTGGAACCTCTGCCTAAGAACAGTCCGCTCTTGAGCTTTGAGAACGTGGCAGTATCAAGCCACAACGCAAATAGTACGGTACAGGCAATCGAACATGTCCATGCCAATACCTTAGAAAATTTATTCAAACACCTCGCAGCCTAAACGAAGCCTACCACTGTGAAACGCCTCTTTGACGATCTCGCTCATCGCTTACAAAGCCTCTACAAAGCTCTACGCTACTTTAGCAATCATCACCGAGCAAATGAGGACCTCAAACGAGCCAATTTGCTGGCGTTGAGTATGCTTCGAGGCCGGCACAAAGGCCAACGCGCAGTAATTATCGGCAATGGGCCAAGCCTACTCATCAAGGATCTGGAGCGGCTGGGAAATGACATTACCTTTGCATCCAATAAGATATTTCTTGCCTATGGCGAAACCAAATGGCGTCCAACATACTACACAGTCGAAGACCATCTGGTTTTAAAGAATAACTTTTCGGAAATATACAATCTTCAGGATAGCACCAAGCTGTTCCCTTCAAATACAAGAGATTCTGGATATTTCGCGGCAGATACAATATTCGCCCCATCTCTTCAGCCCAAGTCATATGAGACCCCTTTAGAGGATCAGAACTTTCCAGAGTTTAGCACTGATTTATGTCGCGGCATTGGCTGGGGGTCGACCGTAGTCTATAGTCAGATCCAGATGGCACTACATATGGGATGCCGCGAGATCATACTAATTGGGATAGACCACAACTACGAACTCCCAACCAAATCAGATGGCAAAGTGTTCGTGGGCGAAGGAGAACAAAACCACTTCCATCCAGACTATAGACAACCCGGGGAAAAATGGCATCCACCCAATCTGGATGTTCTGGAAGTGTCGTATCGAAAAGCGCGAAAAGTCTGCGAAAGTCGTGGAGTTTTGATCGTAAATGCTTCAAGACAGACCCAACTTGAGGTTTTCCAGCGAGCTGACTTCGACAATATCTTTCCGAGATAGGTGTTCCATGACCGAGAGCGTCTCGATTTACGATGACCGACAATGTTATTTGGGAGAGGGCACTTTCTGGCATCCTTTGAGGAAGCAACTCTTCTGGTTCGACATCGTCAATTGTCGTTTGCTATCCCGCACAAAAAACGAGCAATTATGCTGGGAATTTGACCAGAACGTAAGTGCAGCAGGCTGGATCGACCGTGAACACCTTCTGATCGCAAGCGAAACAGGTCTCTTCCGGTTCAATCTGGAGACAAACCAACAAGCCCCACTTTGCTCAATCGAAGCAGATGACGAAACAACGCGTTCAAACGACGGCCGAGCAGATCCATGGGGAGGTTTCTGGATTGGCACCATGAGCAAATCTGGTGAAGCGGGCAAAGGTGCGCTATACCGATGGCTTCCAAATAATCAAGAGAACAAACTGCGCGTGATAGAAACTGAGATGAGCACACCTAACTCTATTTGCTTTGATCGCGATAGAAACTACGCTTATTTCTCGGATACAAAAACGCGTATAATCTGGCGTCATTCCGTTGACCCGGTCACTGGCTGGCCAGTAGATGAAAAGCAGATTTTTTTGGATCTAAAAGGCGCAAAGAACAGTCAAGAGCGCAAGCCTGACGGTGCGATAATTGATTCAGAAGGGTGCCTTTGGAGTGCTCAATGGGGTTCCGCACGTGTCGCGCGATATAGCCCGGATGGTCAATTTCTTATGGCAATTGAATTTCCAACAGGCCACACATCGTGCCCAGCTTTTGGCGGGCCAAAGCTAGATACTCTTTTTGTATCTACGGCGCAGCAAAACCTACTAGACACAGCAAAAGACTGGCTGCCAAATGCAGGTAAACTACACTCTGCTAATACATCGTTCACTGGAATAGCAGAGCCACAAGTTAAAGTCTCAATTGACTAAAAAGTGTCGAGACCTGTGCTTCCGCAGGACCTTAACAATCACACTATCTCAGACTAAAGATCAGTCAAACAAACTCAGAAGTAAGCGCGCTAAGTACACTATGCGTGTAACTAACAGTCCTCCACTCAAAACCATTAGAGACAAAACATGTCAAAAACAGTAGCAAGATACGCACGCGGCGCAGTAAATCGTCTAAGATTGCTATCCAAAAATCTGCTGGAAGAAAAGAAAACTGGCGGTGAAGTGGCTCTCTCTCAAGAAATCAGAACACCTCAAAAAAACCACGATACGCCCATCGTTACAGATTGGGGTCAGTACCAAATTCCGCAACGGCACAAAGGGAAAGGCCCTTTGCCTTCCCGCCTAGATACTCCCGCCCTACTCAGCCTTAAGAACCGTCATTTCGGCGAAAGGTGTTTCGTTGTCGGAAATGGGCCAAGTCTTACAACAACTGATTTAGACGCACTGCGCTGGGAGTACACCTTCGGATCCAACAAAATTTATCTGGCTTTTCCCGAGACGCACTGGCGCCCTACCTTTTACTCTCTCGAGGATCGACTTGTCATGGAGCAGAACCAAAGAGAGATAATTGGTATCGAGCAGACGATCAAATTGATGCCTGAGTACACCTACAAGTACATGGGTGATGACCCTTCGGTGGTTTACTTCAGGTTCCCCCACATTTGTGACCCGCGAAAACCACTAGAGAGTAAGGACTTTCCTGGATTCAGCATCAACGCAGAGCATTGTGTCTATTGGGGGTCAACGATTGTTTACACCCAAATCCAACTTGCAGCCCATATGGGTTTCAAAGAAATCTACCTCATTGGCATAGATCATAGCTATGAAACGCCGAAAAAAATGGAAAATGGCGCTTACGTGTATAGCGGAGAAAAGAACCACTTCAGCAAAGACTACAGACGCCCCGGAGAAGTTTGGAACAAACCGCAGCTCGAAGTTCTTGAGCACTCCTACAGAGCAGCGCGAACAGCTTGCGAAGAGCATGGTATCAAAATCCGAAACGCGAGCAGAAAAACCGCACTGGATGTTTTTGAGCGCGCTGACTTGGACGAAGTGATTTCAGGATTTTAACGGCATGATTGAAGTCAGCAAAAAAACACAAAACCGCATCAACCAGTTGACGGGTTTTATGCGCAATCCTGAAGTCAAGGTGATCAGCTTCGACATTTTTGACACCCTGCTTTGTAGACCTGTTGTCAAACCAACCGATCTGTTCGACTTGGTGGAAGAAATTGCACGGGAGAAATTAGAAAAACCGTTTCTCGAATTTTCAACCCTAAGAAAAGCAGCGGAAAAACAAGCTCGGGAAATCTGCAGCGAAGATGAGGTGACACTAAACGAGATCTACAGCGAGCTTGCGAAAATCGCTCAATTTCCAGAAGATGCTCTTCAGGAGCTTAAAGACCTTGAGCTCACTGTCGAACGCGATCTTCTGCAGCCTCGTCAGATTGGTACAAAACTTTTTGAAGCCGCGCGCTCAACCGGAAAAAAAGTTGTTATTACGTCAGATATGTATCTGCCTAGAGACTTTATCGTCGAACAACTAGAGCGATGCGGATTTGCAGGTTTTGACAAACTTTATCTGAGCAGCGATCTCCGGATCACTAAGCATAGTGGGCGCCTCTACAGGCATTTGCTGGCAGACTTGGAATGCGAAGCTAGGCAAGTCGTACACTTTGGCGACAACAAGCACACAGACATTCTAAAAGCAGAGGAAAATGGACTTTCTGCTTACCATCTTCCAAAAGCTATCGACGTTTTTCTGGATCACAAAGGAAACCGTGCAGTATGGTACAAACATCTTCGAGAACTCGAATTGGGTGCGCGCTTACTGCTGGGTCTTTCGATAAATAGCGTCTTCGATATCAATATTTTCGATAATGAAAAACGAGATTCTTTGTTTGCTGGAAATGCAAACGTTCTCGGGTATTATGGCGTAGGATTAATGGTCTTTGGCTTGACCAAATGGATCATGCAGCAAGCCGAAGCCGACGGATTTAAAGAAATCCATTTTTTGGCACGCGATGGCAAACTCCCAATGCAAGCCTTTGATAAACTGAAAAGGCTAAGTGGCAGCGACATCCAAGCCAATTATCTGATGGCTTCTCGCTCTTTGTGCTACCCGCTACAGATGAACGAACCAGAAGATGTTAGCCTCAATCCCCAACGCCTCTACGTACATCCGCAAACGAGCATCAGAACGTTGCTGGAGACACGCTTAGGCTTATCCATAGATGCAGGAATCAAGGCTCAGCTTGCTCAGAAGGGTTACAAAAAGCTTGATCATCCGCCAGAAAGCATCGAGAAGTTTTTCATCGATTGTCAGAGCTTTAGTCACACCTCATTGAGAAGCTTTGAGAACGAGAAGCAAACAATTCTAGACTACTACGACGTCCAGATTTCTGACACAAAGACTACGGTTCTGTTTGACATCGGATATCGCGCACGCGTGCAGAAATTGTTGTCTGGGCATTGGAAGAAACCTGTACACGCATATTATCTGATGTCGTTCAGTGATATGCACCCAACGTATTTCTCAAAGGCAGTCACAAGAAACTACCTATTCCCGCCACAGGCAAGAGGCTGGATTACACCAGATTACTATACGGCAATCTTGGAACTCCTGATTTCAGATGTAGAAAGTGGCTCTGTTTTGGGCGTTTCTCGAAACACCGATGGCGAATTCAACTTTGAGTTCGAAGACAACCACATCAACTCGCAAGGAAGAAACCTCGTTCGAACTATGCAAGACGCCTGTCTGAAATTCTTCGATGAGTACGTTCAGTTGTTTGGAAAATATGACAAATATATCAACATCTTGCCACGGACATCCATGAAAGCACTGGAGCATTTCATGACTGTTCCAAGCAGGTTGGATGCCGAACTTTTCAAGAATGTGTCTTTCTCCAATGGCATTATCGGTGACACGTTTACCTTTATCCGCCCCGACCTAGGCCCAAGCTATTGGCAACCCGGAGTTGAAGCACTTTCAAGAGGCAAAGAAACCTATCCAGCGCAAAGCTCCAGCACTTCACCGCGCCCAATAACCTACCAACGCATCCGCTCAGCACTAGCCCGCAGGCTCCGCCGCCTACTTGTTCGCTGACATTCGCAATGAAACTCTCCGCAGGATACCGATGAAACCGCAACTTCTTAAAAAGCTCCAATATCCAGAGTTCTCAGCCGACAAAGTTAGCACCTTATTCTTTCGGAGCAACGGAAGCCTCGACGCTAAGGAAAATGTCATCAAGCTCTCTTCGGGCCGAGTGCTAACGAGCAATACTATCTTTAACTCTCTCGATTGCTCATTTTTGCGCAACCACACAGGCGTAAAAACGCTTGGGCTTGAGATAGAGGCGCGTGGAAAATTCAAGGTGGAAGTGTTGTCCACTGAAGGTCCAAGGGCAGAACAGGGAAAAATTGTTTTTTCCAAACAAATAGACCTGCCCCAGCTACAAACCCTGGATCTTGGAACTTCTCTTAATCTTTGGGATCTCGATTCCGAAGTTTTTCTACGGGTGACTGCACTAGAGGATAACTCTGCATTTTCCAGCGCGTCTTTTACAACCGCCCAAGAGCCGGTTCGCGAGCAGTTGAAAATTAACTGCGTCATATGCACTTACAATCGTGAGGAGTACATCCAAGACATACTTCGAGCAATCGAAGACAACCCTGAAATTTTCAATAGTCATTATCACTTTACGATTGTTGACAACGGACAAAACCTGAAATTTGAAAACTCGGATTTAGTCACGATCATTCCAAACAAAAACACAGGAGGCTCCGGCGGCTTCACACGAGGAATGCTCGAAACATCCAAAGGTGATTTCACCCATATGGTTTTGATGGACGATGACATCAAGTTTCAAGTTTCGATGTTCCGGGATTTGGTGTCATATCTGCGATACACCAACGAAAAAACGGTACTCGGCTCCGGCATGGTTCGTCTAGATGACGACATGCGATTTTTGCACGAACGCGGGGCTTCTTTACAAGAAGGGTTCTTGGCGCTGAGTCGAACAAAAAGTCGCAACCGTGATGGTCATGCTTACGACGCCGCGTTTCTTAAAGATACTGCGACACATGCTCCTTGGTGGTGGGCATGCTTCCCTATTGAAGCCTTGGAGGACGTCGGATTTTCATACCCGTTTTTTATCAAACTGGACGACGCAGAATATTCATTTCGACTGCGCCGCAAAGGCTACTCTGTCGTTTTTCCTGGAGGCTTTTATATTTGGCACAGCCCAATGGAAGAAAAATACTCCGCCAAAATCGGGTATTACGGCCATCGCAACAGTTGGATCTTTTCGACATTAAACGGCCATGAATACAATGTTAATCAATTCTGCAAGGACTATCTTCGCGCAGTAGCGTCATTCATTGCGGATGCGAAATATGAACACGCTGACGTTCTGCACAAAGCTCTGACAGACTTTTTGAAAGGCCCAGATTTCATTGCAAGCAATGCAATAGCAATCAACGCTGAACTTGGTACGCTTGTGCAAAATGAAGCGTTTAAAAAGGTAGATATCTCAAATTTGGAAGAGGCCCAAATTAGCAATTCCAAACTGGCGCGAGCCGTGAGACGGCTAACTCTCAATGGATTCTTGGCCAATGGCCGGGGTGAGGCCTTCGTCGACTTGCTCAAGAAGCAACCCAAGACATGCAAGTTTTTGAAACGTCGCCTCACTTACTACAATCCGATTTTTGGAGTCGGATATACCGTAGAGAGGTCTCTTACCAAAACGATATCAAAGTCTATTAGGGCACTTTGGGATCTCATAAGGATTAAGCGATCTCTTTCCAGTGCCCTTACATCCTTTGAAACAACAAAGGATCACTATGTGAGTGCAGAGTATTGGGAACGCTTACTTGCCGACGACAAATGAGAGGGAAATACCAACGTGCTTAAGCTGATTTACCCCGCCGACGCTCCACCACAGAGAACAAACCTACTAATGACTGGGTAAGTGTTCTTTTTCTGGGTTTTGGGAGACCACGCCATTCGTGGAACTTTCGTTGAGATCCATAGTCCAAGAGAAGCAGGGCAATTTGAGTGGAACAATCGGATCTTTGGTTCGCGGTTAGTCCTTGGGTCATTCGCACTCAGGTTTCAAAGGCCAACTGATGATAGGACACCGAACGAGCGGGCACGTCTGATTGAAGCGCCCCTACATTCTTTGATCACGGATCACGCTTCTCACAGTCTATAGAAAATCTTGGTGCCCAGAAACCAATTCGAGAGATTGCCGTTGAAAGTTCAACCCATTCAATGGAAAAGTCTTTCGTTTATGTTTGCTGTGCTCGTGTATGAAGACGACAGGCAAGGGAGAGAAAACGGATCTTAGGACCTGAATCAAAAACCGAAAGAACAAACTGATCTCCGCGTCCTGTCATTTGGGTAAACCTAGGCAACCCTCCCAAAATTCTGCAGCCGTCATTTCAGCAAAGGCATTTGCGTACGATTTTCGGATGCTCCTATACCTTAATAAAAACTTCAGGGAAGTTATCAGTAGACCCAAGGAAGTTCTCCAGAACCTCTTTTTCGAATGTGAAAGCGCCATATGAGCGGCGCCATCATGGGTAGCATAGGTAATATTCCCTGCTCCAAGCAGGTTTGACAAACGACCCCGTTCAGAAAGGCTCAGCTGCAGATGGGGAGCCATCTTATTCCAGAGCGGGAGCATGTGCCCATTTAATGTTGCTGCTCCAATGGCTCGCCAAAAGAACTGCGCACGTTTTTTGGGTTTCGGTGCTGAACATGCGCTGTTCACCGGAGTGTTCTGCCATCTTTCAGAGGCAGCTAGCGAACTGATCAGCGCGCGACGTGATGACATATCGAGGTTGGCGACAAAAAAATCTGGGCCTTTCATTACGTCCCTCCATGCAAGAAGTTGCATATCGGCGGCAGCATATTGGAGACGAAGCATCGAGCGGAGTATTGGACGAACAGCCATCCAGATCATACTCAGAGCCGACTTTTGTATTCTTGGAAGAGACATGTGCGTCACCAGCGGATGGCGCATGTCAAGATAGAGTGTAAAAGCACTTTCTTTTTGCGCGAAGTCTTCTTGAAGTGAGGCAACCCCGGACAAAGTCTGAACTTCAAACGGATTAGAGAGTGAGAAATTTACGTCGTCTCCACGAACAAAGAAAGGAAATGGGTAGTGTTTAACAACGCTAATAGGGAAAGCAAAAAACCACCAAGCGCCATAAATTTCCTGGTCTTTCCGGGGCAGAGACAGCGCCAACATCTGTTGCAATTCGCCTGATTTGCGCAAGTCCACACCGTTGTGCAACGGCGAGCACGTTCCATCAAACGTGGCTCCATTTTCCCACATCTTCCATGGGTGTGCTGTATCAATCATAGCCCCCGCCACAGCAGTGTGTTCGGAGATCGCATAGGCTAACAACATATACGCTCTAGCGATACTTTCAGGATGGCAGCTTGCATCGTCATCCATAAACAAGCAATGGCTCGCATCTACGTTTCGTGCCTCGATCAGATTGCGAGCAAAACCACCAGCACCGCCATAATTGGGGTTGGAGAAAATCCTCAAATTTTCTGCGCAAACTGAATGTAGACTATTCCCATTGTCCACAACCTGTAGGGACAAATGCCTGCCAAATTCCCAGTTTCTTATGAAGTTTTCCAAGCGCTCTATCGTGGATGTGACAGCTTGCTCTCGCAAGAACGTGGTAATCGCAAGGGCCATCTGTGGCCACCTTAGCGGAGGAGTACTTGTTTGGTAGGAAAGTTGGCGTATCTCCGCATTCTCGGACAGAGCTTTGAATTCTGCGTAAATCACACCGCCTTTCACGCATGAGCTAGGAAGATTGAATTCAATTTGGATTTCTCTGTCCTTAGAAAAATCTCCAGAAAAATCAGCGATAACCAGTGGCACAGATTGATGGCTCGCTGCGAGCTTGAATTGAACGACAAACTGTCCCTGGCCAACGAGTCTAGCCGAAAAATTGTGTAAGTCACAAACATGCTGCCATCGCGCTAAGTCAAATAGATTGAAGTAGCTGTCAAAAGCGATGGACGCATCTTTTGGGACCGCATACGCATTAAATGTCGCGTCTGTTTTATCGCCAGAAACGTGTCTGAAATATAGTTGCTCGTTGAAGCCAAGTTCTGGATCCGGAAATACTAGGTTTTGCAGTGAAAACATCGGTGAATTGGCTCAGTCATTATACTTTTATCTTTCGAAATCTGTTTCCGGTGTTCCGAGGTTGATCATTTCGCGTGCGAGTTCTCTTGGGCCTGATCTCCCGGATATCATTGCCCTCTACCGCATTATCGGAGGCTTGATTTCCCCTTACGTGTACGCCCTTGGGAACTGAGATCGCAACCTATGAAATCGTTACCCATGGAATTCAAGTCACTGAATTTTACCTGCTTCGAGGTTCGGTTGCGCAACTAAAGGCATTCAGATACTCCTCTCGATAAAGAACGAGCAGGAGGCCTACAAATGTCAGGCAAATATCTAATGGTGGGTGCAGGACTTTCTGGTGCTGTAATTGGCAGATGTTTGGCTGAAGCGGGTCACGCAGTCGATGTCGTCGACTCCCGCGACCACATCGGCGGAAATTGCCATACCAAACGCGACGAAAAAACAGATGTCATGGTCCACATTTATGGACCTCATATTTTTCATACAGACGATGAAGAAGTTTGGGACTATGTGAACAGATTTGAGCGGTTCATGCCCTATAAAAACCGGGTCAAGACGACTTCCAAGAATGCGTCGGGTGAACGCGGCGTTTTCTCGCTTCCAATCAATCTTCACACTATCAACCAGTTCTTCGGAAAAACTCTGAACCCAGAAGAAGCGGCGACCTTCATCGCTGAAGAACAGGCTGATTTGTCCATTGAAAAACCCGAAACTTTTGAAGAGCAAGCGCTACGCTTTGTGGGTAAGGATCTCTATGAAGCATTCTTCAAGGGCTATACCATTAAGCAATGGGGGATGGCCCCTAGCGAATTGCCTGCCTCGATCTTGAAACGTCTTCCTGTACGTTTCAACTACGATGACAATTACTTCTTTCACAAGTATCAGGGCATGCCAGAAAATGGCTATACTTCAATGATTGAAAAAATCCTTGATCACGAGAACATTAACGTCAAGCTCTCTACAACTTTCACTCGAGAGATGTCGGTACACTATGACCATGTATTTTACTCGGGTCCGCTCGATGGCTATTTCGAGTATGAACTAGGACGACTAGGGTATCGTACTCTGGATTTTGAGCGGTTTACCTTTGAAGGAGACTTTCAAGGGTGCGCGGTTATGAACTATGGTGAGGAGGAGGTGCCATATACCCGCATCACCGAACACAAACATTTCTCTCCTTGGGAGAGCCATGCAGGCTCTGTTTGTTATCGAGAGTACTCCCGCGCCGCAGAACCTGCCGATATCCCCTATTATCCCATTCGGCAGGTAAAAGAAAAAGAGCTGCTCAATGCCTATGTCTCACTTGCTGAGACGACTTCGGGCGTGACCTTTGTTGGGCGGCTGGGAACCTATCGATATCTCGACATGGACGTAACTATACGTGAAGCTCTGGACACGGCGAAGTCATTTATGTCGCTTCAAAATTCTGGACAAGCTGCTAAACCTTTTTTTGTGTCAGTGATTTAAGTAGAACTGGGATGCCTTTCGCTGCGCAAAATGGATAAGAATAAATTGGAATTTAAAGCTAAGAACAATGAAAAGACTATTGGCGCGCTACCTTAGGAAGGCTGGAAGAGTTGCTTGTTCGGACATGCGTGAGGAACTCATTGCCAAGCAAACTGAACTAAGAGTTCAGACAGAACGATTGGTTCTAGATCAGTCAAAAGCGTTGGAGCAGATCACTCAAAAGCTTGATGCTGCTATGGCCCCTATAGACCAACACGCTGAAAAATGGATTGGCGCGGATACTGATATGGCGCAACATCTAGACCAGGTATCCTGCAAGGTTGCCGCGCTAGAAAAAGAAGTTAAAGAGGCGATCACGCTGCTCAAAGAGCAGCAAACGACAAGACTAAGTTCTATCGCCCAACAAGAAAAAATAGCGCAGCAAACAGGTGGCCTTCTTTCTTCTTGGAGAGATGTTCAAGCCAAGAAAGCTGACCTACGCCATGTCCTTCAAGGACAGGCCACTCAGCAGACAGCTGAGTATATTCGTGAAGCCATGTCTCACGTTCAATCGGTTGATCACAAATTTAAAGTGATCGATATTGCACTGGACCATTCGAAGTTAACTGGCGGTTTGGCGCTTGAGTTTGGTGTTTTGACCGGACGAACGATTAACTACATCGCAGAAAAGCGTCCCAACTGGACGGTGGATGGCTTTGATTCTTTCGAGGGTTTGCCTGAAGCGTGGCGGGACGGATATGCGGCGGGTCATTTCAGACAAGATCAGTTGCCCGAGGTGGCCGAAAATGTCCATCTACATAAAGGCTGGTTCGACGACAGTCTGCCAAAGTATCTTGCGGAAGATCAGAGAGCTAAAAAGCCGGTTACCTTCCTACATGTGGATTGCGATCTCTATAGCTCCACAAAAACGATTTTCCGCGAACTAAAAGATCAATTGATTGTGGGCAGTGTCATCGTTTTTGACGAGTACTTTAACTATGATGGCTGGAAAGTTGGAGAGTTCCAGGCGTTTCAAGAATTCTTGAGTGAGACAAACCTTGGATATGAATATTTAACTTACAACAGGAAGCATGAACAGGTTGCTGTAATTCTGACATGAGATACTCCCCAAAGAGACAGCATGCATTAGCAAGCTTGATTTAGGTTTTGATCTTCTGAGCTGTCTCGATAACTTCGTTGCCCATCTGAAGTTCCTTTCTCGACCTATGTTCACCAAAACGTCGATGGTTTGGTGGGAGAGAGGTTCATCCCATTGGGTCATCACAGACCAAGATTGTTAGCAAAGAGATCTGGAAGGAAAATTTTCTGACCAACTTGACCTGGCAGACGCCGCCAAAAAACCAGCCAACTGCCAGTTCACAGCTGAACCTCAACATACTCGACGAACTACCTCAGTATTTCTTGATGTACCTTGATAGCCTCTTCAAGATCATCAAAATACTCCCCATGTCCATTGTCCAAAACGACCCCTGCATTGCAAAACTGCCGGATTTCCCCCATGGAATGATTAACCATGATGGCTGACGAAGTTTTCATACGTTCGATAAAAACTCTCTGGCTTTTTCGTTTGAACGCTTGATCTCCAACTGCAGTAACCTCATCCACCAGGTAGGTATCAAACTTAATTCCCATGGATGCTCCGAAGGTTAATCGCGACCTCATACCGCTGGAGTATGTACGCATCGGCATAAAGTATGAATTGCCAAGCTCTGCAAAACTCCCAACAAAGTCTACCAAATCGTCGGTGTCTACTCCGTAGATACGGGCAATAAATCGAACGTTCTCCGCTCCCGTTAAATCCCCGTGAAACGAAGCAGCAAGTCCGACCGGCCAAGAAATAGTCCCGTCGCTTAAAACCCTTCCGCTATCCGCGTGTAAGGTCCCTGCTATTATTTCAAGGAGTGTGGACTTCCCCGCACCATTTCTACCAAGCAGAGCCAGAGACTTTCCCGATGGTATCGTCAGCGACAAATTGTCGATAACAGTCTTTTGCTCACCCTTGATCCAAAAGCTCTTGCTCAAGTTTTCTAGTCGGATCATTTCGAACCTTAACGTCTATCTCGCACCGAATAGTAAACCAGTACTATGATCGACCAGCCCATTAGCAAAACGATCCCGGCAATCGCAGACACGATCCATCGGTTGGGGTATTCAGAGCTCTCTGCTTTCGTTGGGTTGATGTAGGTCGCGAGATAACGGCTTTGTCGAGCGGCTTCGTCACGTGCAAGTTCAAACGATGTCTGCGCAACGCGATACATCTCTTCGGCGAATACTCGGTCGACACTTAGTCGTTCATACTCCGAGATTAGAGCAGGATATGATTCGCCACCATTCCCGGTCTCTGCTATCTCTTCGGCAATGAAGCTGGTTCGCTCTTGGTCAATCCTTGTCCGGATAACGCCAATCAATCTCTCGGCATTCCTCAATCTTGGATCGTTGACACCCACTGATCCGCTCAACAAATCGAACTCAACCAACGCCTCTGCCAGCTGCTGTTGCAGATTATTCATGACCCCCATTCGGCCTTGAATGTCGGCTTCTGGATCAACGATACGTGTTCTAGTTCGGAACTGTACCATTGCTTCACGCGCGGCCTTCAGCTGTTCTAAAGCCTCATCCAAATCGGTACGCGCATAGCGCATAGCATCATCTCTAGCTTGCTCGTTGAGAGAATTCACTCTCATTTGCGAGTTTGCCACAATCGCTTTAGATATCGCTTGCGCCGTTTCCGGATCAAACGCGGTCACTTGTACCTCAATCAGTCCGGTGCTGCTGTCATAGGAAACGCTTACAATACGCTGCCAAAACCAGGTAAGGTCTTCGATCGTAGCGCTCGGCCAAATCGCAAATACCCAATCTCTAGGCCATTCTCGGGAATAGTGCCCAAGTATATCGAGCTCCCGATCAACCGCTTCAACCATTTCTTGGCTATGAATGTACTCATACAAGATGGCAGTGTCCGAAGCAGTTGCACCTCCGGCGCCGGTGAACTGTGCCAGTCCTCCTAAAAGGTCTGTTGCGCTAGCACCATCCTGGCTACGAACAGTAAAACCAGCCTTCGAAATATACTGGTCACCTGCGACAATCATCAAATACAAGATCACAGCTGCAAGCGGAGTTATCACTGACAGCACAAAACTCGCCAGCACCCCCCAATGGCGGCTTTTCATCCGAGCCGGCCGCGCCAGAGGAGCAATTTGGGGTTTAGCTAATTTCTTATTTAGCTCCTTTACCTTGTCCTCTGCAGCCTTAGCCTTTTTGCGTAATTCGGCAATTTCGGCGTTTTGCGAAGGATTCTGAGGTGCTGATACCGATACTGTTGACGCTTTTTTTTCTGCTTCTGCAGTTTCACTAGCCTTAGGCTTAGCCGCATCCTCGTTCGGTTTGATCGGAGTTACATTATCTGTCAAAGCTAAGTCGCTCTATTGGTTACCATTCGGAGACATAACAAAGGTCACATCTTCAAGGAAATCTTTTGTCTGCCAACAGGGTTAAATTTGCCTCGTGAGGGTCAATTGCAATCCACGGCCCTATCGCCCATAATATACTGCGCGCTACGCTAGCCACAACGGATTTACGACTTTCTCCATGGTTGAAACACCTGATTCCCACAAAGTGGCGTTAACTGCTAGGCCTGTTAGGAGTGCTTATCGCAATTTCGCGACCATTCGAACCATCCTTGCGCTTATTCTACGGGAAATGTCTACACGATATGGCCGCACACCTGGCGGGTATCTCTGGACTGTACTTGAGCCACTCGCAGCTGTACTTTTCCTGAGCCTTGGGTTCTCATTGATATTCGCCTCCCCGCCGCTTGGAACAAGCTTTTTTTTGTTCTACGCGACCGGTTACATGCCCTTTGAACTCTATATAACACTGTCGAGAGCATGCAGGCACGCTATCGATTTTTCCAGACCCCTACTGCGCTATCCCGCTGTAACTTGGGTAGACGCGATACTCGCCCGTTTCTTTTTGAACGGCCTTACAGGGGCTTTCAATACAGTCCTGCTGATGACAGGGATAATGCTCCTGGACCGAACACAAGCTACCGCCTATCCACCTTTGATAGGCATAGCCATACTGCTGTCCCTATTGCTGGGCTTAGGTATTGGAGCAATAAACCAAGTGATAACTGCATTCTTTCCAATATGGGACATCATATGGAGTGTGATTAACCGGCCACTCTTCATAGCATCTGGAACGTTCTTCCTCTACGACGATATGCCAGAGCTTGCCCAAGATGTGCTTTGGTACAACCCATTGATCCATATTGTTGGCCTAATGCGCAAAGGGTTTTACCCAACTTACTCAGCTGACTACGCGAGCATCACATACGTGCTACTGGTATCAATGACCTTGATAACATTTGGGTTTTTAATGCTGAACAGGTACAATCGCGAGATCGTCAACCGCTAAAGGTGTGATCGGTCAACTTTGTGGCTTGTCTAACTATCAGGTTTGGCAATTTTTCTGATCTCAGCGAAGGTTGCATGCCTGCGCTTTCCGATTGCATCAATGATTGAATGCTTAAGAAGCCGTAGGAATGTCGATTTTTCCTCACCATAGTGCCTAGATTTGGCGATCCACTTCGGCAATACCACCAGTAATGCCGGCCAAAACAGCACGCCTGCAGCCAATCGATACATGATCAGCAGATTTCTGTGATAGTAATAGACTTTCCACAATGGTGACAGGCGTCCGCGTTGGACAACTTTGCCTTGGGATTGCGCCGCCTGATCACTGAAGCTGGTCAGATCATGCTCAAAACGAACAGAGGGCTCAAACCCTATACGCCCACCAGACTTACTTAAGCCAAGCGTATAAATACCGTCATCTCCGTAGATGAACAACGCCGGATCTGGGTACCCGATCCGCCTAACCATTTCTGCAGAAACGAAAAAGCCAACAAAAGAAGTGACGTCAATCTGGAACCCCTCTCCGTCGTAAGCGCTTGGGGGAATATGAAAGCCGGAACGACCACCGCCCGCGAGCGTGCGCAGAAACTCTTTCCAATGCCAAAATGGATTGCGAGAGGGCCGGTTCATCTCACAAATTTCGCCACTGGGGAAATAGACCGCAGCCGCCACCGCATCCCACTTGCCATCCGGCAAACCATGAAAGACCGCCAGCGCTCCAGGTTCTGGTCTGCCGTCGTCATCCATTACCACCAACCAGTCAGGTTGATGGGCCTCCATGGCGTGGCGCATACCCATTTCAAACCCGCCAGCACCACCCGTGTTGGTGTCACTCAAAATCAGATCGAGACGATCATCTGTAAGAAATGACAACCAATCACCTGTTCCGTCAGTGGACGCGTTGTCGACAACCACAACCGAAGAAAGCTCCTCCACTGGGCTTTCCAGCAGCCGGTGTAGCGTTTCTTTCAACTTCTCGAGCCGGTTGAACGTTACGACAACAGCGACCAAACGTTTCGGAGCGGAAGTTCTATTCACAGTTTAACCTTCAAAAAATTTGCCTGCGCTTGCTTTGCGCCAGGCACTTCGCAAAAGCTGTTTCGTCTCTTATTGAAGCACAACAGCGTCGGTCTCAACAAAAACGGCCCGCCTTCTCAGGAGCGCCGTTTATTTGTTTCAGGCTCTAAACCACCTTAATAGCGGTAGTGCTCTGGCTTGAACGGGCCTTCGGTGCCGACACCGATGTAGTCTGCCTGCTCTTTGCTGAGCTTGGAGAGCTTCGCGCCCACTTTGGCGAGGTGCAGCGCGGCCACTTTCTCATCCAGATGCTTGGGCAGGATGTAGACTTCGTTTTTGTATTCCTCACCTTTGGTGAAGAGCTCGATCTGCGCCAGCACCTGGTTGGTGAAAGATGCAGACATCACAAAGGATGGGTGGCCGGTGGCGTTGCCGAGGTTCAGCAAACGGCCTTCAGAGAGCAGGATCAAGCGGCTGCCGGATGGCATCTCGATCATGTCGACCTGTTCTTTGATGTTGGTCCACTTGTGGTTCTTCAGGTTGGCCACCTGAATTTCATTGTCGAAGTGGCCGATGTTGCCAACAATCGCCATGTCCTTCATCTCGCGCATGTGCTCGATGCGGATCACGTCTTTGTTGCCGGTGGTGGTGATGAAGATATCCGCAGTCCCCGCTTCGTCTTCCAGCGTGGTCACTTCAAAGCCGTCCATCGCCGCCTGCAGGGCGCAGATCGGGTCTACTTCGGTGACTTTCACACGGGCACCCGCGCCGCGCAGGGAGGCGGCGGAGCCTTTGCCCACATCGCCATAACCACAGACAACCGCCACTTTGCCAGCCATCATGGTGTCGGTGGCGCGGCGGATGCCGTCCACGAGGCTCTCTTTACAGCCGTATTTGTTGTCGAACTTCGACTTGGTGACGGAGTCGTTCACGTTGATCGCCGGGAAAGGCAGCTCGCCGCGCTTCACCAGATCATAGAGACGGTGCACACCGGTGGTGGTTTCCTCAGACACGCCTTGGATCGCGTCGCGGGTCTTGGTGAACCAGCCGGGGCTTGCCGCCATACGCTTGGCGATCTGCTTGTGGATCACTTCCTCTTCTTCAGAGGTTGGCACGCCGAGATCTTCGCCCGCTTCGGCTTTCGCACCCAGCAGCACGTAGAGCGTCGCGTCGCCGCCATCATCGAGGATCATGTTCGGGCCGTCTTCAAACAGGAACGACTTGTCGAGATAGTCCCAGTGCTCCTCAAGGCTCTGGCCTTTGATCGCAAACACCGGAATGCCCGCTTTGGCAATCGCCGCCGCCGCGTGATCCTGAGTGGAGAAGATGTTGCAGCTCGCCCAGCGCACATCCGCACCCAGCGCCACCAGCGTTTCAATCAGAACAGCGGTCTGAATGGTCATGTGCAGCGAGCCAACGATGCGCGCACCGCTCAGTGGCTTCGCTTCGCCGTATTCCTCGCGCAGCGCCATCAGGCCCGGCATTTCGGTTTCGGCAATGTCCAGTTCCTTGCGGCCAAAATCGGCCAGCGAAATGTCTTTTACAGTGTATTCGGTCGCCATGGCGCCCAGCTCCTATGCAGGGTTTCCTTGGCGACCAGATAGCACCCCTATGGGTGTTGCACAACGGCGCAGAGATTTGAGCCTGTCGGCCTGTGTGGCCAGTGCCAATCCGTCGATATTTCAGCGCTTTGCGCGCGGTTGGCACAGGCGATACAGTTTTTCTGCGCCAAACGCGCTAGCCATTTACGCCCGGCGGCTCGGGCATCGGCACGTGCTGGAACCAGTCGGTCCCGGCAGCGACCACACAGGAGACCCCCTGTGCATTCGTCAAAATCACGGTGAATGTTCCGGTTTTTTCGGAGGACCAGACCTCCACAAGTGCCGCCGATTGGGTGTTTGAGGCCGAGCCGTGTAAGCCCCCGGCGGTCCTGACCTCGGAGTATTTGGATTGCAACCGCTCTACCAATGTCTCGCGATCTGCACATCCTTGGGCAAAAGCGGGTGGGGCGGCTGCGGCCATACCAAACAACAGGGCGGATCCTACAAGTCTCTTAAACATAGCGCTCTCCTTTCACGCGCGGCCAATTGCATCAGCAACAGGCGCTGGGGTTGGAGAGAGGGACACGCGGGAGGACGTAGATAAGTTACGTGTCCCCCTCGCTAGTCATGTTGGTGTCATACGCCGGTTTTTCAAAACACGCGTGATCACGTTGTTTTGCGGCAGCATGTGATCCCAACACCTTTTCAGACTGCCCGAAGAATGTGGCGGTTTTGTGGCGCTGCCTGATTTTTAGGCAATGCTCTACCTGCAAAAGTCAGACTCCCCTGACTTTTCCACAAGCTGTTAGACTGTTATAAAGAAAGGGTATTTTAGGAAGAAATTATGATTACCCCCTCTCAGAAGGCCCGGTTGCGGTTTGCGCGGCTGGTGCCCACCGTCCTCATTTTGGCGTCGCTCATCGTGGTCACAAGTGTGTTGCTGACCGTAAGCGGCACCGCTGGCTGAGCACAGCCTAATGCCTGCGTTTCGCGCACGCTTGCCCTGCGCCCTGTGGCTGGCGTAGGTATTTTGCGAACACTTGGGAGCGCAAACACATGGCACGAGCCTGGCAACGGATGCTATCAGGGCGCAGGCTCGATCTGCTTGACCCCACACCTGTGGACATAGAGATCGAAGACATCGCCCATGGCCTCGCCTTTGTCGCGCGCTGGAACGGGCAAACCCATGGGGATTTTGCCTATTCCGTGGCCGAGCATTCCCTGCTGGTCGAAGACATCTATCGCCGCATGTATAAATCCGCGACGCCCAAGACCCGGCTCACCGCGCTTCTGCATGATGCGCCGGAATATGTCATTGGCGATATGATTTCCCCGGTGAAAGCCGCGGTGGGCCCTGGCTACGGCCAGCTTGATGACCGTCTGACCGCCGCCATTCACATCCGCTTTGGATTGCCCGCCGAAACGCCCAAGCGCCTCAAGGCCCAGATCAAGAAAGCCGATAAGATCTCCGCCTGGATGGAAGCGACGCAGATCGCAGGCTTTTCCGTGGCTGAGGCCAACAAACTCTTTGGGGTGCCCGACCCGGACGTGATTGACGGGCTCACCATTGACCTACGCCCACCCGTAGAGGTGCGCACCGATTTTACCCGCCGACACGCCGCATTACTGGCGCAAATTTAAACCTATTTCAGCTTATTTAGTCTCTATTTGGATCTAATTTTATGACACAAATTTCCATTCAACCCGGCACACAAGCCGACCTGCGTCAAACCGCCGATCTGCTCAATGAAATCATCGCAGCGGGCGGCACCACCGCGATCACCAAGACCATGACCAAAGAAGCGCTTGGCGAATGGCTGATGGCCAATCCGGAGGACGCCACCTGGCATGTCGCCCTCGCCGAAAACGGCACGCTCTTGGGCTTTCAATGGATCGGCCCCTATGCCGCCCTGCCCCCGGAAGCCTGCGACATCGGCACTTTTGTCAAAACCGGCCAAACCGGCATGGGCATCGGCTCCAAACTGTTTGACGCCACAAAGACGGCTGCGCGCAAATTGGGCTATGAATGGATCAACGCCGAAATCCGCGCCGACAACGCCGGTGGCCTCGCCTACTATCAAAGCCGCAGCTTTGAAACCTACGCGCGGAAATCCGACGTCGCGCTGGCCGATGGCACCACCGTGGACAAAATCCACAAACGTTACGACCTGACATAACAAACGCGCCAGAGAAGATCTCCGGCGCGTCGTTTCACGTGAAACAGATCTGAGGTGCTGCGCAGGCAAACCTATGCTTCCGCAGCGCCCCCCTTTCCTGCGCTCAATGGCTTAAGACAGCGCCTCAATCACCTGCTGCGCCACGGCGGCAGAGGAGTTCGGGTTCTGACCGGTGATCAGGTGCCCGTCTTTCTGCACATAAGACATCCAGTCTTCACCTTTGGAGTAAATCCCGCCACGGGCGATCAGCGTGTCTTCCAACAGCTGCGGCACAACATTGGTCAGCGCCACGGCGTCTTCTTCGGTGTTGGAAAAACCGGTCACTTTGCGGTCTTTGACGATGTATTCGCCCTCTGCATCCTTTGCGTTCACCAAAACGATCGGGCCGTGACAGACAGAGCCAACCGGCTTTTTAGCTGCAAAGAAGTCTTCGATCAGCTTGATGGAGTCTGCATCCTCAACCAGGTCCCACATTGGGCCGTGGCCACCGGGATAGAAGATCGCGTCAAAATCCTCGGCCGCCACATCTGTCAACTTTGCGGTGCTGTTCAGCGCGGAATTTGCCGCTGCATCCGCCTCAAAACGGTGAGTGTGCTCGGTCTGGAAATCAGGTTCATTGCTCTTTGGGTCGAGCGGCGGCAAGCCCCCTTTGGGCGACGCTAGCGTGACCTCAAAACCTGCATCAACGAACTCATAGTAAGGCGCGGCCAGTTCTTCGAGCCAGAAGCCGGTTTTTGCACCAGTATCGCCGAGTTGGTCATGGGATGTCAGTGCCACGAGGATTTTTTTGGTCATCAGATGTTCCTGCCTATGATGTGAGGCAGCCCGCGCCGCCCCTTCTGAGGAGGCATCTAGGTATCATTGCATAGGTGACGCAAGTGACGTAACTGGCAACACATCTTTGCACATGAGCAACAATAAGGAATGGCGGGATGGCGCTCTGGGACGGGATCGAAGAATTTGCCACGGTGGCGCAAACCGGCAGCTTCACCACTGCAGCACGGCGGCTCAATGTGTCCACCTCTCATATCTCGCGCCGGGTTCAGGCGCTGGAGGACCGGCTCGGCACAAAGCTTCTGGCGCGCACCACCCGCACCGTGCGGGTCACCGAACGCGGGGCGGAATATCTCGCACAGATCGAAAACGTCATCTCCGGCCTGCAGGAGGCCAACCAGAGCATCGCAGGAGATGTCGCCGCACTTTCTGGTCTGATCCGTGTGTCTGCTGCTGGCCCCTTTGCCGAAACGGTGGTGGCGCCAAGGCTTCTAGATTTTGCCCAAGCCAATCCGCGCATCACGCTTGAGATAGATTTCAACAACCGCAATGTGGATCTGATCGCGGATGGCTATGATTTTGCCCTGCGCTACGGCGTGCTCTCAAACAGCTCGCTGATTGCACGCAAACTGGTCAACCACCGGCTATCCTGCGTCGCCGCCCCCGCATATCTCGCGCGCCACGGCACACCGCAAAAGCCACAGGATCTGCGCCAGCATTCCTGCCTTGTTGCCAACAACGACACCTGGCTGTTTCACGACCCGGAAAGCGGCAGCCCCCTGCCCGTCAAAATCTCAGGCCGCCTGCGCACCAACAATATTCCACTCATGCAGGATGCTGTCCGGCGTGGCTTTGGCATTGCCTATTCGCCCATTGGAAATCTGCAACCGCTGATCGACGCAGGCGAAGCCACCCCCATCCTCGAAGGTTTTGAGGACCAGAGCCGCTCTCACTGGATTGTTTATGCAGACCGCCGCCTCATGCCACGCCATGTGCGCGCGGCGATAGATCACTTGCTGGCGTCCTTTGCCAACGAACGCAGCTGAAACGCGCTTTTTACAAAAAATCCGGGCGGCGCAGCCGTTGCGCAAAAAGTTAAATGCGCCGGGCGAAATTCGCACCGACGCAATACCGACGTGTTACCACCGCGATACAGACAGGCCGTTTTGGCCGACTCAGAGCAAAATTAACGCGGCGAGCGCTTAGCCAGAATCCGCTGCAACGTCCGGCGATGCATGTTCAGCCGCCGCGCCGTTTCACTCACATTGCGGTCACACAATTCATAGACCCGCTGGATGTGTTCCCAGCGCACCCGATCCGCACTCATCGGGTTTTCCGGTGGCGGCGGCAGCTCATCTCCGGTGCTCAAAAGCGCATTGGTCACGTCCTGCGCATCCGCCGGTTTGCTGAGGTAGTCCGTCGCCCCGATCTTCACCGCAGCCACAGCAGTTGCAATCGCGCCGTAGCCGGTCAGCACCACCACGCGGCTGTCTTCCCGCTTCTCTCGGATGACCTCAACAACGTCCAATCCATTGCCGTCCCCAAGGCGCAAATCAACCACAGCATAGGCTGGAGGACGGGCCGTCGCGATGGCTTGACCCGCCGCAACCGATCCGGCGGTTTCCACCTCAAAGCCCCGTTTTTCCATGGCTTTTGCCAGTCGTTTCAGAAACGGTTCATCATCATCTACGAGGAGGAGGGATTTGTCCGGCCCGATCTCCGACAGCGCGCTATCAGCCATTTGCCTGTTTCCTATGCCAATTTTCTAACTTGTAACGGCACAGCCAATCTTGGTCAAACCGAGGCCTGCGTTACATGTTTTCTACGAAACAGCCTACTCTTTGGGCCATATCTGCTGCCGAAACATCGCGACGGAAGTATTCCACAAACCCATGACCTGGCAGTGTCAGGTAGGTGAAAGTGGAGTGATCCACGAGGTAATACTCCTCATCCCCATCTTCTGCCGGCTGCTTTTTATAGTAGGTGCGATAGGCTTGGCTTGCGGCTTTCACCTGCTCGGGGGAACCGGACAGGCCAATCATGCGCGGATGCATGTAGTCGGTGTATTCCTTCATCACTTCCGGCGTGTCGCGCTCAGGGTCGATGGTGATGAAGACCGGGGTGACGATATCCCCATCTTCCTCAAGGATTTCAGCGGCTTCCGCGTTCCGTGTGGCGTCCAGAGGGCACACATCCGGGCAGAAGGTATAGCCGAAATAGATCAGCGCAGGCTCTGTCAGAACGTCTTTCTCGGTGACCGTCTGACCATCTTCATCAACCAGCTCAAAAGGCCCGCCAATCGCACTGGCTCCGCCCGCGACCTGCCCCTGACGGCACTGCGCAAACTGATCTGACCCATGACCTCCGCGGCCAACAAACCACATCGCGGCCAGCGCAAAGATCGCCACAAAAACAGCAACAGCTGCCACCATTCGAACCATGTCGCACCTCACCAAGTCATGTTGCGGGATATGGCCTAGAGACCTATCAAGTACGGGCAAAGACACAAGTGGAAAGGCCGGAAAATGACGGATTTGTCAGGCGAACTGCTCAGCGCAAATCGACGCAGCAACTGGATTCGCCTGCGTACGTTCATCGCTTTGCGCTGGATTGCGATTGCCGGGCAAATTGTCGCGCTGCTTGTGGCACAATTCGGCTTTGGCCTGGTTTTGGAATACGGGCTTTGCTACCTCGCGGTGGGCATTTCGGTGATCGGCAATCTTGTCGCGATATTTGTCTTTCCAGAGAACAAGTTGCTCACCGAGTCCGAGAACCGCTACATGCTGTTGTTTGACGTGCTGCAGCTCGGGTTTTTGCTGTTCCTGACCGGTGGTCTGCACAACCCCTTCGCCTTTCTGGTTGTCGCCCCCGTCACCATCGCCGCCTCTGTCCTGTCGCTCCGTTCCGCCGTCACGCTCGCCGCACTGGCGGTGATCATCGTAACTGCACTGCTGGAGTTTCACCTGCCGCTACGAACCCAGAATTTCTTTATTCTACAAGTGTCTGACGTGTTCTTGTTTGGCAACTGGGCCGCCATCGTGATCGCGATTTCCTTCTCCTCATTCTATTCGCGACAGGTAGTGACAGAGATGTCCTCCATGGCCGAAGCCTTGGCGGCAACTCAAATGGCGCTCGCACGGGAGCAGAAGCTCACCGATCTTGGAGGAGTTGTCGCCGCTGCCGCCCATGAGCTGGGGACCCCCCTAGCCACCATCAAACTGGCGAGCGCGGAACTGTTTGAAGAGCTGGATGACCGGCCGGATCTCCGTGAAGACGCCGCCCTGATCCGGGAGCAAACCGACCGATGCAGAGACATCCTGCGCTCCATGGGCCGTGCCGGCAAAGACGATCTGCACCTGCGCAAGGCACCTCTTTCCACAGTCATCGAAGAGGCAGCCGAGCCTCATATGGATCGGGGCAAAGAGATCATATTTGATCATTTTGAGATCGTGGACGGCCCGGAAATTTTGCGTCGGCCAGAGATCATCCACGGCTTGAGAAACCTCATTCAGAACGCAGTCGACTTTGCCCGAGAGAACGTTTGGGTTGAAACAGAATGGGACGAAACGTCGATCTATTTGCGCATCTTGGATGATGGGCCCGGTTACCCGCCCCATCTGATCGGCCGCATTGGCGACCCTTTCATGCGGCACCGCAAACCAGAGAAGGAACGCAAGAAGCGTCCGGGCTACGAGGGCATGGGGCTTGGCCTGTTCATCGCAAAAACGCTGCTGGAGAGATCCGGTGCGGAGATCAGTTTTGCAAACGGTTCCAAAGTGATAGAGGAAGGCCGCTTTACCACGGCGCGCAGCGGCGCCGTGGTAGAGGTCATTTGGCCGCGGCAAAAAATCGAGGCGAACCTCAATCTCAATCTTGTTGGAAGCGGCGAAAATCCGGTGCATCAAACATAGGCCTGAGCAGATAAATCTTGCAAAACAAGCGGATTCTTGCACACTCTTAACGAATTCAACGAAGACCTTCCTCTCCACTACGTTGCTAATGGAGACTTCCATGTTGTTAACGAGTACTCAGCTTCTGTTTGTTTTGGCCGTTTCGGTCTTATTTGTGACCTGCGTCTGGATGATGACCCGACGCCTGCCGCCAAACACCCGACCGCCAACAGAGATCGCACCAAACGCCACCAAAGCCTGCTTTCTGTTTCGCTCCGGAAGTTTGGTTGATGCCAATCCCGCAGCGCTTCAGATATGTGCTGAGACGCCGGTTGAGACTTTTGACTGGTCCGCGCTCCACCAGAAGATGACGCCGCTCTTTCCGGATTTCCCAAGAATTCAAGGCGCC
The DNA here is from genome assembly GCF_017743775.1 of Shimia sp. R9_1. Taxonomy (NCBI): domain Bacteria; kingdom Pseudomonadati; phylum Pseudomonadota; class Alphaproteobacteria; order Rhodobacterales; family Roseobacteraceae; genus Shimia; species Shimia sp. R9_1. The sequence goes on from NZ_JAGHRN010000002.1 coordinate 300,039, forward strand.
AGTCAGGATCGCGACGTTACCATTTTACGGTCGCAGGATCCGGAAGACGGCTCCATCGTGACCATAGATCAATGGGACGAAGTCGCCCGCATCACGATCGCGCAAGACGATGCGCCCGATGCGGCCCGCCGCACCGCGATTATGCAGGCCATGTTTCAAGCCCCTAACCCGATCTGGAAATCAGACACCGAAGGAAACGTGGTCTGGCGCAATGGGTCATATAAGAACCTGGTTGGGCAGCTAGGCCATCAGTCCAGAAACGAACCTGTCTTTGACGTCCGCGAGTTGGTCGTTGGGGAACCCTCAAAACGGCTGCAAGTCACCGACAAAATCGGCGCCACGACCCGATGGTTTGACGTGACCGCGGTGCAGGCGGGCAACAACGTGATGTATTATGCCACCGAGGCAGATGCCGTTGTGTCCGCTTTGGATGCACAGCGCAGCTTTGTGCAAATCTTCTCAAAAACCTTTGCGCATCTCTCAACCGGACTGGCGATTTTTGATCGCGATCGCAGACTGATCCTCTTTAACCCTGCCCTTATGTCGCTCACCGGGCTCAGCGCGGAATTTCTATCCAAACGCTGCGATGCGAAGTCTTTCTTTGACCAGCTCAGGGAAATGCACGTAGCGCCCAACGTCAGCACCAACAAAAGCTGGGCGGAGCAGGTTGAAATCATCATGCAGGCGGCACTTGGGGACCGCTATAGCAAGACCTGGACCTTGCCTTCTGGCGTGACCTATCGCGTCACGGGCCGCCCACATCCGGATGGCGCTTTGGTCTTTCTGGTGGAAGACATTACAGCGGAAATCACCGTCACACGACGATTTCGCGCCGAACTGGATCAGTGTCACGGCGTCATGGATACAATACGGACGGCACTTGTTCTGTTTTCCTCCACCGGCCAGCTGCAACTTTGCAACGAAGCTTACCGGCGTCTCTGGAAATCCGACCCCGACAGCAGTTTTGCCAAATACACTCTCACAGACGCCCTCGCCCACTGGCGCAGTGATTGCCTGCCAACTGGCATATGGTCCCAACTTCAAACCCGCATCCTATCCACCTCCATTCGCGAGCACTGGCATGCCACCATCACGCTGAAAACGCTCACCGCTGTGCGTCTGACATTGACGCCCATAGCAGGTGGGATGACGCTGGTTTCCTTTGACAAGATCTTGCCCTTTGGCACGCCGGATCCCATCAGAGTGGAAACGCAGGAAGAGACACCCATTCACGGCTGATCTCGCTTGCAGCCTACGGCCACGATTTTTACTGTGGCCGCATGACTGTCCTCCAGCTTTCCCTTGATCTTCCTTCTGCCGACGCAACGCAGCAATTGGCCATGCGTATCGGCAAAACACTCACGCCAGGTGATGTTGTGCTTCTGGAAGGCCCGATAGGTGCCGGCAAAACGCATTTTGCCCGCAGCCTGATCCAATCTCTTTTGCCGATTGTCGAAGATGTGCCCTCCCCCACATTCACGCTGGTGCAGGTTTATGGCGGACCTGAGAGTGAAATCTGGCACGCGGATCTCTATCGCCTCTCTGCCCCCGATGAGGTGGTTGAGCTTGGCCTTACCGATGCTTTTGAAGAAGCTATTTGTCTGGTGGAGTGGCCTGACCGCCTGGCGGAGTTGCAACCTGAAAACGCCCTAACGCTTTCCTTTGCCCTCGCCGAAGAAGAAGACAGGCGTGAGCTGACCCTGTCAGCGACCGCGCCACGCTGGTCCTATCTGTTTGAAAGCCTGTCTGTATGACCGCGCGTACCTCCGCAATCGCGGCATTCTTGCAAGAAACCCAGTGGTCTGATGCTACGAAGACACCGCTTGCCGGGGATGCCTCTGCACGTCGCTACATACGTTTACAACGCCCATCTGGACAAAAAGCCATATTGATGGATGCGCCCAAAGAAAACAGTGAAGACATTCGCCCTTTCTTGCGGATCGCGCAGTTTTTGACGGCGTATGGTTTCTCCGCGCCGGAAATCTGGCAAGCGTCAGAAGACGCAGGTTTGATTGTGATGGAAGACCTCGGCGACGACCTTTTTGTAAAGGTCATGGCGGATGGGACAGCCGATCAGCTTTCGCTTTATCAGGCCGCTGTGGATGTGCTGCTTGAACTGCAAGCGCTGGCTCCGCCCGCCGATCTGGCGGTGATGGATCACAAAACGCTCGCGGAAATGACTGAGCCCGCTTTCACTTGGTATTGCGACACACCAGCCAAGGGGATCGATGAAGCCTTCGCAAGTTTTGTGGGGGCGTTACAGCACCTGTTGGAGACTTACCTTCCCGAACCAAGCGTACTTGTCTTGCGCGATTTTCATGCGGAGAACCTTCTCTGGCTGCCAGATCGCGACGGCAGTGCACGTGTTGGGCTGTTGGATTTTCAGGACGCTTTGATAGGCCATCCAGCTTATGATCTGGTTTCGATGCTGCAGGACGCGCGCCGGGATGTGCCTGAAGATATCGAGCATGCGACCAAGGCCTATTTCCAACACAAGGCTCATTCAGATCCTGAAAGCTTTGATGCCGGCTTCCACCTGCTTGGTTTGCAGCGAAATCTTCGCATTCTCGGCATCTTTGCCCGATTGTGTAAGCAAGCCGGGAAACCGCACTACGTGGATTTCATACCGCGCGTTCATGCCCATGTGATCCGCAATCTGGCCCACCCTGCCCTGCAGGACATCGCCAAAGCCCTAAGATCTGTTCTGCCTGAACCAACCCCAAAATTTCTCCAATCTTTGAAAGACCAATGCGCCACACACCCGAAGCCATAATGCTGTTCGCCGCCGGTTTTGGCACGCGCATGGGCACACTGACCAAAGACCGCCCCAAACCGCTTTTGTCCGTTGGGGGCAAAACACTGCTGGACCACACACTGGACCTGGCACAAGCCGTTTCCCCTCAGAAAATTGTGGTGAATGCACACTATCACCATATTCAGATTGAAGCCCATCTGGCGCACAAAGACGTGGCGGTTTCTGTCGAGTCCCCAGACATTCTGGAAACTGGCGGTGGGTTGCGGCATGCCCTGCCCCTTTTGGGCGAAGGCCCAGTTTTCACCAGCAACACAGACGCGGTTTGGCGCGGTCCAAATCCCTTTGAATTGCTAAAATCCGCGTGGAAACCCGAGAGCATGGATGCATTGCTGCTTTGCGTTCCCAAAAAACACGCTGTTGGCCATGTGCGTTCTGGTGATTTCTTGTTGGACGCTGACGGAAAACTCACACGTGGACCGGGGCAGATCTACACCGGGGTGCAAATTCTGAAGACGCACGGGTTGTCCGAGATCAGCGAAACGGCCTTTTCGCTCAACCTTTTGTGGGACCGCATGCTGGAGAACGACCGTTTGTTCGGCCTCACATACCCGGGATCGTGGTGCGATGTGGGTTCACCAGAAGGCATCGCGCTCGCCGAAACCATGTTGGAGGCCCACGATGTTTGAGCCAAGCGAGACGCCGCGCATTTTTGCGCTCGCACCCGGCGTGGATTTTCCCGAGGCCTTTGTGAAGGGACTGCGCGCGCGGTTTGACGGCAAGCCGCCACAGGACATTGCCCGCGCTCAGGTGATTGTGAACACCGCCCGTATGGCGCGGCGCATCCAGACGCTTTTTGACAATGGCCCGGCAACGCTCTTGCCGCGCATTCAATTGCTTGGAGATTTTGCCAACACGGAATCCGCGGACCTGCCCAAGGCATCCTCGCCCATCCGCCAACGCTTTGAGCTGATCCAGCTGGTCACGCGCTTGCTGGAACAACAGCCCGACTTGGCTGCGCGCGCCTCCGTCTATGACCTCGCCGACAGTCTGGCCTCTCTGTTTGATGAGATGGCTGGAGAAGGTGTGGCTGTGGATATCATTGAGACATTGGATGTGGCTGATCAGTCCGGTCACTGGGCGCGCGCGCAGTCATTCTTTGCGATTGCCCGACATTTTCTGGAAGATCTCGAAAGCGCACCGGGTGCCGAAGCGCGTCAACGCCGTGCCATCGAGGCCATTATCGCGCGTTGGGAAACTGCGCCCCCGACCCATCCAATCATATTGGCGGGCTCCACCGGGTCTCGCGGCACCATGCAGCTTTTGATGGGGGCCGTTGCGCAACTTCCGCAAGGTGCGATTGTTTTGCCCGGTTTTGACTTTGACATGCCTGCGGCCACCTGGGGGCATCTCAGCACGGCTTTGGAAAGCGAAGATCACCCGCAGTTTCGGTATCATGCCTTGCTGGCGTCATTGGATCTGCCGATCAAAGCCGTTCAAACATGGGATCCTTGCCCGGCTCCCTCACCTGCGCGCAATCGGCTGGTTTCGCTCGCACTGCGACCCGCACCAGTCACGGACCAGTGGCTTAGCGAAGGCCCAACGCTTGGAGATCTGCTTCCCGCCACCAAGGACGTCACTTTGGCCGAGGCAACGACGCAGCGCGAAGAAGCCCTCACCATCGCCGCTCGCATGCGCAAAGCCGCAGACGACGGGCAGACCTGCGCGTTGATCACGCCCGACCGAATGCTCACACGTCAGGTCACTGCGGCGTTGGATCGTTGGGGTATTGTGCCCGACGACAGCGCCGGACAACCTCTTCAACTCTCCCCTCCAGGCCGTTTCCTGCGGCATGTTATGGCTCTGTTTCATCAGAAACTTACCTCTGAGATGCTGCTGACGCTGCTGAAACACCCGTTGACGCACAGCGGGGCAGATCGTGGCAAACACCTGCGCTACACAAGAGAACTAGAGCTTTGGCTGCGCCGAAAAGGCGTCACCTATCCTGACGCCGAAACGCTAAGCGCTTGGGCGCAGGCCCAGAAAGACGATATGTCAGAGTGGATCACCTGGCTCACAGGGTGCTTCTGCGATCAACTCCGCGGGGCCTCTGATATGGCCAGCCTGCTTGAAGCCCATCTCTTGCTTTCGGAAAAGATCGCACATGGTCCCCAAGGGGATGAAGAAACGGGAAGTGGCGCGCTTTGGCAGGAAGCTGCTGGGCGTGCGGCCGTGCGGGTTTTGGCCGATATCAAGGACCATGCGCCTGTTGTTGGCGAGATATCTTCCACTGATTATGCGGATCTCATCGGCGCGCTTCTTTCGCGTGGAGAGGTTCGCGATCGCGATGCTGGTCACCCGCACATTCTGATCTGGGGCACGTTGGAAGCGCGTGTTCAAGGGGCGGATCTTGTGATCCTTGGTGGTTTGAACGAGGGCAGCTGGCCAGAAGCGCCCAGCCCTGACCCTTGGCTCAACCGGAAAATGCGCCATGATGCCGGCTTGCTGCTGCCAGAACGCCGCATCGGTCTTGCCGCGCATGATTTTCAACAGGCCGTTGGCGCGCCAGAGGTCTGGATCACCCGCGCGATCCGTTCTGACGAAGCCGAAACTGTGCCTTCGCGCTGGGTCAATCGTCTGATCAACCTTCTGGGCGGCTTGCCGCAGCAAAACGGTCCGGAGGCTTTGGCAGAAATGCGCGGGCGTGCACAGGTTTGGCTTGATCGCGTTCGAGCCATAGAAACCGTGCCCCTTGTGCCGGCCGCAAAACGTCCTTCACCAACTCCACCGGTTGCAGCGCGTCCGCGAAAGCTCTCCGTTACAGAAATTAAACGTCTGATCCGCGACCCATATGCGATTTACGCCAAACACGTGCTGCGCTTGCGCCCGCTTGATCCTCTGATGCGCACACCGGATGCCTTGTTGCGCGGAATCGTCGTGCATGAGGTTCTTGAAACGCTGATCAAGGAAAGTCGTGATCAGGATATTCCTGTGACCCGCGCGCGTATTTTGGAAGTATCAGAGACTGTTTTGGCGCAAAACGTTCCATGGGCCACAGCGCGCGCGCTTTGGTTGGCCCGCCTCGCGCGTGTTTCAGATCACATTGTACATGGCGAGGAACGCCGCCGGGAACGCGCCATTCCACTGGCTTTTGAAGCGGAAACGAGCGCACGGATCGACGAGTTGGATTTCACGCTCACTGCCAAGGCTGACAGGATCGACCGCACTGAGAAAGGCGATCTGATCCTTTACGACTACAAAACCGGTGCGCCTCCTTCCAAGGATGAGCAAACCTATTTTGACAAACAGCTGCTTTTGGAAGCAGCCATGGCGGAACAGAACGGATTTAAGGACATTGATCCGGCGCAGGTCGCTGATGCGATTTATATCGGTCTGGGAACCACTCCCAAGGACCAACCGGCCCCGCTGGCGGAAACGCCTACGGAAAAGGTTTGGGAAGAGTTTTCGACCCTCATCGGCCACTACCTTGAAGACGGGAAAGGTTTCACCTCCCGCCGCGCGATGCAATCGGAGCACGACGAAGGTCTTTATGATCAGCTCGCCCGGTTTGGTGAGTGGGACGCGACGGATGAGCCTGCACCGGAGGAGTTGACATGAACGCCCCGAACGATGCGACCCTGCGCCAGATCGCTGCCGCGCGCCCCGATGCCAGCACATGGCTCTCAGCCAACGCCGGATCCGGCAAAACCCGCGTGCTGACCGACCGCGTGGCCCGGCTCCTGCTCGAAGGGGTCCTGCCCCAGCATATCTTGTGCCTGACCTATACAAAGGCAGCTGCAAGTGAGATGCAAAACCGGCTTTTCAAGCGCCTTGGCAGCTGGGCCATGAAAAGCGATGAGGAGCTGGCTGCCGAGTTGGCCGAGCTCGGAGTGGCAGGCAAAGCCAATTCAGAAGACCTGCGCCAAGCGCGCACGCTGTTTGCCCGCGCGATTGAGACACCGGGCGGTTTGAAAATTCAGACCATCCACTCTTTCTGCGCCTCTCTGCTCCGCCGTTTCCCGTTGGAGGCCGGTGTGTCTCCGTTGTTTTCCGAGATGGAAGACCGTGCGGCGGCGCTCCTTCGAGAAGATATCGTCGAAGCCATGGCAGAGGGCGAGGATGCGCCGCTTCTTCGCGATGTCGCGGTGCATTTCACCGGTGCAGCCCTTGAAGAACTTACTGCAGCTATCACGCGCCACGCAGACCGGCTGCGAAATGGAAAATCCAGTTCTGAACTCGGTGCCTTGCTGGGATTGCCGGATGGATACGATCAAGCGCAATTGCTCGCAGAGGTTTTTCTTGGCGGAGAGATGGGGCTGATCACGCGGGTCATCGCTATGCTGCGTACTGGCGGGACAAACGACAACCGCGCTGCGGATAAGCTTGCCGCCATTTCCGCGCCAAACCTTGCTGCGCTGGAAATATTGGAAACCGTTCTGCTCAACGGTAAGGCGGCAAAATCACCATTTTCAGCCAAGTTAGACACTTTTCCAACGAAAGGCCTGCGCACCAAGCACCCTGATCTGATCGATCAACTTCAGCCCTTGATGCTGCGTGTGGAAGATGTGCGTCCTCGCCGCGTCGCGCTGCGGGCCACAGAACGCAGTGCAGCGCTTCATGCTTTTGCCGCACGTTTCCTTGCGCGCTATGACAAAGCCAAACAGCAGCGCGGGTGGCTGGACTTTGATGACCTGATCCTTCGCGCGCGCAACTTGCTCAACGAACCCTCTGTCGCTGAGTGGGTGCTCTATCGCCTGGACGGTGGCATTGACCATATTCTCGTGGATGAGGCCCAAGATACGAGCCCTGTGCAGTGGCAAGTGATCGAGCGGCTTGCCCAAGAATTCACATCCGGCACCGGTGCGCGCAGCGATATCACACGTACGATATTTGTGGTGGGAGACCAAAAGCAGTCGATCTACAGCTTTCAAGGCGCTGATCCCGCGGAGTTTGACCGCATGCGCGAAGAGTTCGCCGCCCGTTTGGAGCCGACGGGTAATAAACTGCAAAGCCTAAGCCTTGAGTATTCTTTCCGCTCTTCGCCAGCGGTGCTCAATCTGGTGGACACCTGCTTTGAGCATCATGTGGAAGCGGGTTTTCCCGCTGGCAATCGTCACATAGCGTTCAACGATGATATGCCCGGTCGCGTTGATCTGTGGCCAGTGGTCGAACCTGTTGGAAAAGCAGAGAAAGACGAGTGGTTTGATCCGGTTGATCGCCTTGGAGATACCCACCATACGGTGATCCTTGCCGAACGCGTCGCAGCGCAAATCGCGCGCATGATCAAACAGGACACGATTGCGGATAAACGCAGGCCGGACGGAAAATTCACGCAGCGCGCCATTGAACCTGGTGATTTCCTGATCCTTGTGCAGCGACGCTCTGATCTCTTTCATGAGATTATCCGGGCCTGCAAACTCCAAGGGCTGCCAATCGCAGGGGCCGACCGCCTCAAGGTGGGCGGTGAAATGGCCGTGCGCGATCTTGGTGCGCTCTTGGCCTTCCTTGCAACGCCGGAAGATGATCTTTCACTTGCTACGGTCCTGCGTTCACCGCTGTTTGGCTGGTCTGAACAGCACCTGTTTGATCTGGCGCATCGCCGAAAGCCGGGGTCCTATCTTTGGACTGCGCTACGAGATCGCAGCACAGAGTTTCCCGAGACCATGGCCATTCTGAATGACATGCGCGGGCAGACCGACTTTTTGCGCCCTTATGATTTGATCGAACGGATCCTGACCCGGCACAAGGGCCGGCACGCATTGCTCGCCAGACTGGGTGCTGAGGCGGAAGACGGCATCAACGCGCTGCTGAGCCAAGCTCTCGCTTATGAAAAATCTTCGGTGCCCAGCCTGACCGGTTTCCTTCAATGGATGGAGACCGATGATCTGGAGATCAAACGCCAGATGGACAGCGCCTCTAACCGTATTCGCGTGATGACCGTGCATGGCTCCAAAGGGTTGGAGGCACCAATTGTGATTATGCCGGACACAGGCAAGCGTCTGATCAAAACCGATGCACCGATTGTGCCGGTGGGGCAGACAGCCTTGTGGAATATGTCCGCAGATGCGGCACCTGACGCTCTTTCGGAGGCACGTGCCGAAATGGCTGAGGCACAGGCAGCGGAAAGGCTTCGATTGCTCTATGTTGCCATGACGCGGGCGGAAAAATGGCTGATCGTCGCGGCTGCGGGTGATCTCGGCAAAGATGGCAACAGTTGGTATGATATTGTGCGCAGCGCAATGGTGGCCTCAGACGCGGAGCCCTATAAGTTTCGGGGCGGCGAGGGGCTGCGGCTCAATCACGGAGATTGGACAGGATCCGTTACCAAACCGCCTGAAACCGCGCCTGAAATCAAACCCGATATTCCAGAGTATTTGCAAACCGCGGCCTCGGAAACGTTGCCAAAATCCGGCACGCTGAGCCCATCGGACCTCGGGGGTGCCAAGGCCTTGGCGGGTGAGCAGGGGCTTGATCAGGAAGCGGCCATGCAACGGGGAACGTGGTTGCACGTATTGCTGGAGCATTTGCCAATGCATCCACAAGAGCGCTGGAAAGAAATCGCAGAGAACCTGCTGCAGGATGACCTTGTTGAGATGGAAGACGGAGTCTTTTCAGAATTGTTTAATGAGGCCCAAGCCAATCTTATTGCGCCGGAACTGACCTGGATCTTTGCGCAGGAAGCCCTGGCTGAGGTACCAATCACGGCAGCTTTAGGATCGCATCGCTTACACGGGATCATCGATCGGCTTGTCATTCAAGACGATTATATTTGGGTCGTCGACTTCAAAACCAACGCCGTTGTTCCCGAAAATCCCAAGGCCACACCCGAAGGGATTTTGCGGCAAATGGGAGCCTATGCCCATGCTTTGGAACAGGTTTTTCCCGGCAAAGCCATACGGACTGCCATCCTATGGACAACCAAAGCGGAGCTTATGGAATTGCCACACGATCTTGTGACAAATGCACTGCGCGCCACAGCATATCTTGACGCCCTGCCGCCGCAAACCTAGGTTCCACCAGACCAAGACTTATCCAATTCCCTTTCAGGAGACCTCCAATGGCAACCGTCGCTGTCACCGACGCCACTTTTGACGAAGAAGTAAAAAACGCCGACGTGCCCGTCGTCGTAGATTTCTGGGCCGAGTGGTGCGGCCCTTGTAAGCAAATCGGCCCAGCGCTCGAAGAGCTGTCTGCTGAGCTGGACGGTAAGGTGAAAATCGCCAAGGTTGATGTCGACAGCAACCCGAACGCCGCTGCTGCTCTGGGTGTGCGCGGTATTCCGGCGCTGTTCATCTTCAAAGACGGTCAGGTGATCTCCAACCGCGCAGGCGCTGCTCCTAAAGCTGCGCTGCAAAGCTGGATTGAAGATTCCATCTGATAGATTCTGTCTAGCTTAACGTTGATTCAGTCTTCAACGTAGGTTCACAATTTGTGAATTTAGAGAATTGACTGATGAATCGAAATCGAGTCTAACCAACAATGCTAGACCTGATTCGCATCGCGAATTGGATAAAACCCCGGGTATTCCATCGGAATACCCGGGGTTTTTTATACTTTATTTTGGAGTACTTAACCCAAGGTTCACTATATATTGTGGATAACCACAACCCAAACGCTTGACGCAGCCGTGGGACTCACTCTATCGATAGTGTGGCTTCGTCGAAGCTGGTATCGCGATGTGCATCAGGTCTAGCAACCCATCAAGTCGCGGTTCCCTATTTTAACATCCGGCTCAGTCTGAGTCCGGAACATGAGGACTGTGAAATGAATTACCACAATTCGAAGAAACCAATCGGCACCATTGCTAAGACCGGCGAAAAATGTCCTGAAAGCGGTGTTTGGCGTTCGATGGACACCCCATCGACAACAGCGCCAATCGCAAAAGGGAATGTTATGCCACCTCACAACAGGAAAGCAGTGAACTGGAAATTGATCCAACACGCCTAAAGGCTCTTGGGGAGGCGCTCCACATGGGGCGCCTTTTCTTTTGCAAACGCCTAACCCTAGGGCTGACACTTGTGCCTCTTAGCGGACAGGCTCATATAAGAGCGCAGACAAAAGGAGCTTTTCATGTCAGAGGATCAATTCCCCGGTTGGCACGGCACCACGATCATCGGTGTGAAAAAAGGCGGCGAAGTTGTGATTGCCGGCGACGGTCAGGTCTCGCTTGGTCAGACAGTCATCAAGGGCACCGCGCGCAAGGTGCGCCGTCTGTCCCCGGGTGGACATGAAATCGTGGCAGGTTTCGCAGGCTCAACTGCGGACGCTTTCACACTTCTGGAGCGCCTTGAGGCCAAGCTCGAGGCAACGCCGGGCCAACTCGCGCGCGCCTCTGTGGAACTGGCCAAGGATTGGCGGACAGACAAATACCTGCAAAAGCTTGAGGCGATGCTGATCGTTTCCGATGGCACAGACATTTTTGTCATCACCGGGGCAGGGGACGTTCTGGAACCGGAACATGATGTCACCGCGATTGGCTCGGGTGGTAACTTCGCGCTCGCCGCAGGTCGCGCGTTGATGGACACCGATCTGAACGCTGAGGAAGTGGCGCGCAAAGCCATGGCAATCGCCGGCGATATTTGCGTCTACACCAATGGCAACCTGACATTGGAGACCATCAAAAAATGACTGAGATGACCTACACACGCATGGGAAATTCCGGGCTGGTGGTGTCTCGCCTGGCGCTTGGAACCATGACCTTCACACATGGTTCAGACTGGATCCCCGGCGTGGCCAAAGTAGGTCTTCAGGACGCACAGCGCATGGTGGATGTGGCACTTGATGGTGGTATCAACTTCTTTGATGCTGCGGACGGTTATTCCAATGGCGAAGCCGAAGACATCCTCGGCCAAACCCTCAAAGGCAAACGCAACGAAGCGGTGATCTGTACCAAGCTGGGCTTTCGCCAGAATGACCGGATCAACAACGCCGGGCTGTCTCGTGTCCATATCCTCTCGTCAGTCGATGGCTGTTTGAAACGCCTAAATACCGATTGGATCGACCTGCTTGTCTTACACAAGACAGACTTTACCACACCGATGGAAGAAACCCTTTCAACACTGCAAAACGTCATAGACGCAGGCAAAGTCCGCCATATCGGCGTGTCCAACTGGCCCGCGTGGAAGGTTGCGCAAGCGGTGCAATTCCAGCGCGACAATAACATGAGCCAGTTTGTGGCCGGGCAATACCTTTACAACGCCGTGGGTCGCGACATCGAGATGGATGTTCTGCGCATGGGAGAAGAGCTGGGCATTGGCCTGATGGCATGGTCACCGCTCGCAGGCGGGCTTTTGAGCGGGAAGTATGACCTCGATAAGCTGGAAGACAGTGATGGACGCCTGGCTGAAGGAGATTTCTTACAAGTTTCAAGGGATCAAGCAGCCGCAGCGATTGACGCTCTGAACTCCACTGTCGATGCGCATAGCGTAACTCCTGCTCAAATTGCACAAGCTTGGATTTTGAATAAACGACGCGATCATACCGTGATTGTCGGCGCATCAAAGCTTAGCCAACTTGAAACCGCGATCTCTGCGGCCAATATCACCCTGAGTGCAGATGAAATGGCCGCGCTTGATGCCGCTGCTGCGCCGGGCCGTCGCTATCCCGAGTGGTTTGACGACATGATGAAAGACGAGTTGTTTGCCAAAGTGCTTGCGTAACAAGAGACGTTGAACCCGCATGATTTCCAAAGATGACCTACGCGCCGCTGTCGGCTCCGGCCTTTTAAACGAGTCTCAAGCGGCTTCGCTTGCGGCTCTGGCTGACAGCCGACGTGGCGCGCGCGAAGACCTTGCGCCCGGTGATGAACCCTTTGAACTGTTTAAGGGGTTCAATGAGATTTTCATTGTCATTGGCCTTCTGATCCTCGCAGGCGGGTGGGCCGCGGTGAACGGCCTCTCCATGGCAGTCGAAATCGTAGACTACAAAAGCAAATTGGTGACCACGGCAGGCATTTCAGCCCTCGTTCTGTGGGGTTTGTCAGAGTATTTCATACGCCGTCGCCGCATGGTGGCGCCAGCAATTGCGCTTTCCTGTCTTTGGGCGATCAACGCAGGTTCCGGCATCACGGCCTATTTCGCGCAACCCTTCATGGTGGCACAGGAGGACTTCTCCAGCCTGCCATTCCCGCTCGCGCTCACCACAGTGGCGATGTTTCTTTACTGGCTACGTTTCCGCGTTCCCTTCGCCATGGCGTTGATTGCCCTTGGTGTATTTGGCGTCGCGATGATGGTCGGTGCCAATCAAGCGGGCACTCCGGCCAGCTTCTCTGATATGTTCCTTCTGTCTGCAGGCGGACCATTTGCCCTCATCACGCTGGCCGTGGGAGCTGGTGTTTTTGCCGTTGCCATGATCTTTGATATGTCAGATCCACACCGTGTTACCCGGCGCGCTGCGCAGGGATTCTGGCTGCATGTTATCGCGGCACCGGCACTTGTGAACACGATCGCGCTCAGCCTTTTGGAGCGAGACAGCTCCGGTGCGAACACAACGCTCTTTGCAGTATTGTTGCTCTTCGCTTTCATCGCCATCATCATCGACCGCCGCTCGTTCCTGATTGCCGCCATTGGCTACACTGTTGCTCTTGCCGGCACAGTTTTTGAGGGCGAGGGCGCGGCAATGACGATTTTCCTCCTTGGTATCTTCCTTGTGGTGCTCGGCGCATTCTGGGCCCGCATTCGCGCGGCACTTCTGGCGCCGCTTTCGGGCATTCTGCCATTGCACCGCCTCCCGCCGTCTCACTGATTGGACCTTTTATGACTGATCTCACTCCCCGCGAAATCGTATCTGAGCTTGACCGTTTCATCATCGGTCAGAAAGACGCCAAACGTGCCGTCGCCGTTGCGCTGCGCAATCGTTGGCGCCGCAAACAGCTGTCTGATGACATTCGCGAAGAGGTATACCCGAAAAACATATTGATGATCGGCCCAACCGGTGTTGGCAAAACCGAAATCAGCCGCCGGCTTGCCAAGCTTGCCCGCGCACCGTTCATCAAAGTGGAAGCCACCAAATTCACGGAAGTGGGCTATGTTGGACGCGACGTCGAACAAATCGTGCGTGATCTGGTGGACGCAGCGATCATCCAAACCCGCGAACACATGCGAGAAGATGTGAAAGTGAAAGCCCACGCTGCCGCCGAGGACCGCGTGATCGAAGCCATTGCAGGCACTGATGCCCGCGAAGCGACGCGCGAAATGTTCCGCAAGAAGCTCAAAGATGGCTTGCTGGACGACACGGAGATCGAGCTGGAAGTGGCGGACACCTCCAACCCGATGGGCGGCATGTTCGACATCCCCGGCCAGCCCGGCGGTCAGATGGGTATGATGAACCTCGGCGATATCTTCGGCAAAGCGCTTGGCGGGCGCACTGTCAAAAAACGCATGACCGTGGCCGAGAGCTACGAGGTGCTGATTTCTGACGAAGCAGACAAGTTGCTGGACGATGAAACCGTCAACACCGCCGCCCTGAAAGCTGTTGAGCAAAACGGCATCGTGTTCCTGGACGAAATCGACAAGGTCTGCGCCCGCCAAGAAGCGCGTGGCGGCGATGTGTCCCGCGAAGGGGTTCAGCGTGACTTGCTCCCCTTGATTGAAGGCACCACGGTTTCCACCAAGCATGGACCCGTGAAAACCGACCATATCCTCTTTATTGCCTCGGGTGCGTTCCACATCGCAAAGCCCTCGGACTTGCTGCCGGAACTTCAGGGCCGTCTACCTATTCGCGTGGAATTGCGCGCGCTCACCGAAGAAGATTTCGTACGCATCCTGAAGGAAACCGACAACGCGTTGACACGTCAGTACACTGCTTTGATGGGCACCGAAGAGGTCATTGTAACCTTCACCGACGATGGCATTGCAGCGCTTGCCAAGATCGCAGCGGAAGTAAACCAATCGGTGGAAAACATCGGCGCGCGTCGCCTCTACACGGTGATGGAACGGGTTTTTGAGGAACTCAGCTTCTCTGCGCCGGATCGCTCCGGCGAGGAAATCACCGTCGATGCGGCCTTTGTAGAGACGAATTTGGGCGAATTGGCAAAATCCATGGACGTCAGCCGCTACGTGCTCTGATTTCTTCTGGTTCAACAACGCGAAGCCAGCCATAGTCCCGGAGAGTTTTCTTTCCGGGGCTTTCTTTTGCGCACTGCACGTCAAAAGCCCCAACGACATTGAGCCAATACAATGATTTCGACCCGGGCATTCCTGCGGCAAAACGGGCGCTTTCTCTTGCCCGGTGCCGCGTTGATGTTTCTGTCCTGCTTTGGGCAGACCTTCTTCATTGGTACCTTTGCGGCCGATATTCGCGCCAATTTTGACCTGTCTCACGGAGACTGGGGCGCCATCTATATGCTGGGTACAGGAACTTCCGCTTTGGTCATGCTTTGGGCTGGCACATTGGCTGATCGTATCCGTGTGCGCCTGCTGGGCCCGATGATGCTCATCCTGCTGGCATGTGCGTGTTTTGCGCTTTCACAACTCACAGGGGCCTGGGCATTGCCTATCGTGATACTCGCGCTGCGGTTTACCGCTCAGGGCATGCTGCCGCATATTTCAGCAGTGGCCATGGCTCGGTGGTTTTCCGCATCTCGCGGCCGTGCGTTGGCCTTTGCAACAATCGGCTTCATGCTGGCAGAGGCGATCATGCCTGTCACTGTCGTCTGGCTCAAAGCCCGCGTGGAATGGCAAATGATCTGGATCGCAGCCGCTTGTTTTTGTCTGATTTTGGCGCCGGTCATTTTCGTGCTCTTGCGCCAAGAACGGGAGCCCAACAGCATCGTTTCCGAAAGTTCCACCTTTGGTATGCAAGGCCGCAACTGGACGCGTTGGGAGGCCATTCGGCATCCGGTTTTCCTGTCTGCCATTCCTGCGATGATGGCGTTCCCGGCATTCGCTACGGTTTTTTTCTTCCAGCAAGCCTATTTCGCAGAGATCAAAGGCTGGTCCCATCTCTCTCTTGTCGCTGTCTTCCCGCTTGGCACCATTTCTTTTGGGGCGTCGACCTTGATCTATGGCTGGTTGATCGACCGATTTGGCGCAGCGCGTCTCATGCCATTTTACCTACTCCCGCTTGTGGCCGCGTTCACGATCCACGCATGGGCACCCTCAGTAAGTTGGGTCGCGATGGGCGTTATTTTGATGGGGTTAGCTGGGGGAGGCATGGCGACATTGCCCGCATCGGTCTGGTCCCAGTTCTTTGGTACAGCGCATCTTGGGGCGATCAAAGCCACTGTGGCCGCCTTTGGCGTGCTGGGATCTGCGCTGGGACCAGGTTTGTCCGGATGGCTGATTGATGCAGGTGTCGCCTATGAAAGCCAGCTCCAGAGCTTTGCCGTTTGTTTTGCACTCGCAAGCGCCGCGATGGTCATCCCCTTTACACGGGCGCGCCGTAACCTACCGACGCCGTAGATAAACATAGTACGCCCCGGTGCCACCGTGTTTGATGTGCGCTTCAGCAACCTGCAAAATGCAACTTTTCATCGGGGGCAGGGCAAACCACTGCGGGACCTGATGTTTGAGCACACCACGGCGCGTCGGAATGGGTCCGTCATCACGTTTGGATTTGCCTTTGCCTGTGATGACCAGAACCAGTCTTTTTCCCTCGGCATGGGATCGCATGATGAAGCCGGTCAACGCCCCATGCGCCTGATCGGCGGTCATTCCATGCAGGTCGATTTTGCCTTCAGGGACCAGCTTTCCGCGTTTCATACGGCCGAAGGCTTTCTTGTCCATTTGCACAGGCTGTCGCGCCACGCGATCTGAAACAGAGCCCATCAGATCATGCCCGCGCAAATCACTCGATGCGCGTGACCCAACTTCAAAAGCGGGTAGAGCAGGGGACGCGTCCCGCACTCGTGGTTTCTTCTGCGGTTTGGGCTTGGGCAGCGGCAGATCATGCGGCTTCGCTGCTGGGTTCAGTCGTTCAGTCGTGTCAGCCACCTTGCGCCAAAGCGCAACTTCGTCTTCGCTCAGTTTTCGGCGTGTCACAGAACGGACTCCGGCAGCATTGCATAGGCGCGTTGGATGGGCAGCAGAACCACCATCCGGCCAGGATCCTTCAACGTCCCAGCAGCGCGACCCGCTGCGTCTCCGGTGCCAAAGAAAATATCAGCACGCTGTGCGCCTTTGATGGCAGAACCGGTGTCCTGTGCGATCATAAGACGGCGCAGAGGGCCTTTGCCGTCCTTCTCCACCCAAACTGGGGCGCCAAGCGGCGTAAAAGCCGGATCAACGGCAACAGAGCGCATCTCGGTAATGGATCGGTTCATGGCGCCAAGCGGGCCCTTGTGCGCTGGCACACGGCTGACTTCCCGAAAAAACACAAAGCTGTCGTTGTGCCGCAACAGCTCCGCCCCTTCGGCAGGGTTGCGCTTCACCCAGTTTTTGATGACCTGCGCGCTCACCTGATGCGCGCCGTAGATCCCGCGCCGCACAAGCTCTGCACCAACTGAGCGATACTCATGCCCGTTCGCACCGCCATAGCCAACGCGAATATAGCCACCATCAGGCAAACGTACCCGCCCAGATCCCTGAATTTGTAGAAAGAAAAGCTCAACTGGGTCGTCGACCCAAGCAATTTCCAACCCGCGGCCGTCCATCGCTGCACTGGTTTCAATCTCTCGCCGTGTCAACCATTGCCCGCCACGCCGCACCTCTGGCGGCACGCGATAAATCGGAAATTGATATGGTCCACCTGGTCGACGCGCGCCGTCGAGTTCTGGCTCAAAATATCCGGTAAACAACGCATCCCGATCTGCTTCCTCTATCAGGACAGGTCGAAACAGCAGCTCAAAGAACTTGCGCGCATCTGAAATGCCCGAGGCCGCGGCACAGACGGTTTGCCAATCTGGTTCATCCAGATCAGCACATGTGTTCAAAAACACTTGGCGGGCAGCCTCGTGATCATCCTCTGACCAGCCTTCAAGCTCTTCAAATGATAGGATTTTCATGGTTGTTTCGGACATCGCTGCGCTCCCGGCCATGACACCAGCCATCACATGGGCTGCGGCCAACGCCGCCCGAAACATCCCAATCATTCGCCTGTGGCAACAAGCTGCCAGTTCGGGTCATCAGATCCCATGACACGGGCAAATGTCCAAACGTCTTTCTGGCGTTTGATCTGGCTGTCGCTGCCTTCAACGATATCGCCGCCATTGTCGCGCACAACATGGGTCAATTCCCCGATGAAGCGCACAGAGATCTCGCCTTCCTTGGTCGCATCATCAAAGGTCGCATCCTGAAGCACCATTTCACGAACACCAATAAATTCGCTTTCAACGGTCAGGCCTTTGTCCTCGCGCATCTGAACCACATAGGCAAAGCTCTCATAAACCTCTTCGCCCAGGAAATCCTTGATCGACGCAAGATCTCCTTTTTCGAAAGCCATTAGGATCATCTCATAGGCGCCTCGAGCGCCACCGAGGAAGTCATTCACGCCAAACTGCGGTTCTGCGGACTTCATTTTGGCAAGAGCTTCAGCCTGCGGGCTGCCCTCTTCTGCATGATCAAGAATGTCCTGATCCGGGCCACCTTCGATCACTTCGAGCTCCGGCCCGCGACGACGTGATGGCGCTGTTGTCTCCTGACGAGGAGGCTCAAAGCCATCCCGTGTGCCCAAAACATTGCGCAGGCGCAGGATGAGAAACACAGCAATACCGGCAAGAACCAGAAGTTGAAGTAGGGAGGAGTTCATTTGAACCTCTTGTTGGGCATGGAAACAACTGTCTCACGCACTTATGTAAGTTACAGGCGGGGTCAAGTCCACCTCACCGGAGATGACATTGGAGTAAAGCGAAGATGTGGCTGTTGTTGGCCTTTGTTGCGGTCCCGATGATTGAGATCGCCCTGTTTATCAGCGTTGGCGGTGCGATTGGCTTGTGGCCAACGCTTGCAATAGTGCTTTTGACCGCGATGCTTGGCACGCATCTCGTGCGCTCTCAAGGGCTCGCCGCGATTGGAAATGTACAAAGATCTTTCAACGAATTGAATGATCCTACCGAGCCTTTGGCGCATGGGGCCATGATCCTGATCGCTGGCGTCCTATTGCTGACACCTGGTTTCTTTACCGATGCGCTGGGTTTTGCCTTGCTGACGCCGCCATTTCGCTCCGCTGTATTTCATTACGCGCGCAAACGCGTTCGGGTGCAAAGTTTCACGATGGGAAGCGCAGGCTCTGCTCAGTTTCACACAAACACGCCACAACGCCCTCCCCACAGCGCGCAGGCCGACATCATTGACGGGGAGTTTTCCGAAATCGATCCCGCTGCGAAACCTGTGACCAATCAGGATGAGACGGTCAAAAAGCCCACACATTCACCCTCAGGTTGGACAAAGCATTGAGGCACTAAGTCTGACCTGATAAAGCAGGCCAAACGTGTTTTTTTGGAGATCCCAATGGCGGAAACAGAAAACGGTGCGGCACAGCAGGCACCTCAGCTGAAGATGAATGTTCTGACTCAATTCGTGCGCGATATGTCGTTCGAAAACATTCTGGCGCAAAAGGGCTCCAGCGCGAACCCGCAGCCTGATGTTCAGGTTCAGGTCAATCTGGACGCAAAAAAGCGCGCAGCAGACAACCAGTTTGAAGTCGCCATCAAGCTGAACATCACCGCCAAGAACAAAGATGACGGTGCTGAAATGTTCATCCTGGAAATGGACTACGCCGGTGTCTTCCACATCGAAGGCGTGCCTGAAGATCAGTTGCACCCGTTCCTTCTGATCGAATGCCCACGCATGTTGTTCCCGTTCGTGCGTCGCATCGTGTCTGACGTGACCCGTGACGGCGGCTTCCCGCCGCTGAACCTTGAAACAATTGATTTTGTTGCACTTTATCGCGCAGAACTGGCGCGTCGTGCACAAGAACAGAGCGAACAGCCTGTCGCAAATTGATCAGTTGGGCGCTGCCCTTTGGCAGCGCCTCACCAAACTAGCCGAGTTTGGTCCAGAGGGCATTTTCGCCCATTTTCTCTACAAAACCTCTATGCGCTTCTGCCTCGGCCTCCGTAAGCCGGGAGGGCAATGGCGTTGGACGGGCGCTCGGCCGCCAATCATCTTGAATGGCCGTGCTTTTCTTTTCTGAAGTGTTGTCAGACGCCAGAACCAGATCTGGTTGCCGTCCCCCGATCAGCTCGAGATACACCTCTGCCAGAATTTCGGAGTCAAGAAGCGCGCCGTGCAGCGTCCGTGAGGAATTGTCGATCCCAAATCTGCGGCAAAGAGCATCCAGCGTGGCAGGAGACCCCGGAAATTTCTTGCGCGCCATTTCCAACGTATCAACAGCGCGTTCCATCGGGATTTGCGGCAGGTTCATCCAGCTCAATTCGGCATTTAAGAATTTCATGTCGAACTTGGCATTGTGGATGACAAGCTTGCTATCATTGCCGATGAAATCGAGAAACTTTTGGCCAAACGCGTTGAACACAGGTTTGTCGCGCAGTGTTACCTCTCCCGGCGCGGCGTCACGGGGAATATCCAGGAGATCTGGGCCAATCCCGTGCACCTTGAACGCCTCATCCGGCATGGCTCGCTCAGGATTGATGTAGACATGAAATGTCTCGCCGGTTGGCAGGTGATTATAGAGCTCCAACGCACCAATTTCGACGATGCGGTCACCAGAAAACGGATCAAAGCCTGTGGTTTCCGTATCAAGTACGATTTCACGCATGATCCAATTGTCCTCTAATGCTATTCACAATCTTCTCCACCTGAGACCGGGCACGGTCAAGTGTATCCGTTTCGATCACATAGTCTGACAATGCCACTTTTTCTTCATTTGGCATCTGTTTTGACCGGATGTGTTCAAACTGATCTTCGCTCATCGTGCCGCGTTCCAGCACGCGAATTCTCTGCAAATCAGGTGAAACAGAGACACATACAACCGCATCCATCGCTGCATCTCCACCTGTTTCAAAAAGCAGTGGGATATCAAAAACAAGAATTTCAGCGTCAGCTTCGTTAATGAAATCCGCGCGATCCTGGGCAACCAAAGGATGGACGATCTTTTCGATGGTGCCCAACACAGACGCATCTTGTGCGATCAGCTCTTTCAACCGATCTCGCGAAACCGCGCCATCTTCAATCACGTCTGGTAGTACCGCTGAAATAGGGGCTACAGCTGCCCCTCCCTCAGAGTAGATCCGATGCACCGCTGCATCCGCATCCCAAACCGGGCAACCCAATTCTGAAAAAAACCTCGCTGTCGTCGATTTTCCCATGCCGATTGAGCCGGTCAAGCCGAGCTTGAATAGCTGTTTGGTCATCCCAAAACCACCCGCCGCGTGGCTCCATCCACAACAGGGCGGCGGCCAAACCAACGCTCAAATCCCGGAACCGCTTGATGCAGCAACATACCAAGGCCATCAACGGTCACACATCCGCGCTCTTGAGCCGTCTTCAGGAAATTTGTGATCAGAGGATTATAAACCAGATCCGTGACAACAGTTTGGCTGCGCAATCCGTCCATGGGAATCCGAAGCTCCGATTTCCCAGCCATCCCAAGAGAGGTTGTGTTTACGAGCGTGGCGGCTTCTTCAAGAATATTGCCGGCCTGGACCCATTCGATGACTTTGACACGCGCGCCAAAATCCTCCCGCAACCGATCTGCCCGCACGCGAGTCCGGTTGGTCAGCAAAATTTCTGGCACACCTGCGTCTAGAAGCGAGGCTACCACAGCCCGCGCGGCGCCACCTGCGCCCAAGACCACCGCTGGACCGGCCTCCGCCTGCCACTCTGGTGCGCCATGACGCAGATTTTCGATAAAGCCGTATCCATCGGTGTTGTCGCCAACGATGCTGCCATCCGGGCGGAAAATCAGCGTGTTCACCGCACCGATCAACGTCGCGCGGTCCGTGATCTGGTCAACAAACTGAACGACACGCTCTTTATGAGGGATGGTGACGTTACATCCCACAAACCCCATTTGCGGCATTGCCTTAAGGACGGCCTCCAGATGCTCTGCGTCCACTTCGAGCGGCACGTAATGTCCTGCGATACCGTAGGTCTTCAGCCAATGACCATGCAGCAGAGGAGATTTGGAATGGGCGATGGGATTGCCAATCACTCCGGCAAGGGGGATCGAGGGCAAAGTCATTGTGGCAGTTCTCCCCGCAAGGTCAAATATGAGAGTATTTCAACAAGTGGCATTCCAAGGACGGTAAAGAAGTCTCCGTCTACTTTTTCAAAAAGCCGCACGCCTTCTTCCTCGAGTTTATACCCGCCGACCGAATGGCGTATGCTCTCAAAATTGCGGGCCAGATAATCGTCAAGAAATTCGTCGCTAAAGTTTCTCATGAACAGGCGTACCACACCGACAAAACGCCATAGTGGCTCGCCATTTTGATAGATCACTGCGGCAGACAAGAGCATATGCCGATTTCCGCGCAGCATCAGGAGCTGGTTGCGCGCGTCATCAATGCTCGCGGGTTTGGAAAAGATCGTGCCCTGAAAATCAAGCACCTGATCACAGCCAAGTACCATGGCCTCCGGCCGCTTCAGGCTCACCTTACGCGCTTTTTCCTCCGCGAGCGCATCCGCTACATCTCTTGGTGGTGCGCCTTCCGCCTGCAAAGATCGGCGGATCATTTCTTCATCAACACGTGGCTTAACAACTTCGTAACCAAGATTCGCTTTATGTAGGAGCTGAGCCCGTATCTCGGAACCCGAAGCAAGGATCAGGGGTGCAGCCATGTGGATAAATCCGTGGAGAAGGAAAGGAACATCTGGTGAGTCCTTTCTGGAAATTTCTGTGAGATTTTGCAAGCTGGGGAAACTCACCCGGACTTCACGGAAATCCCCCGTTTTTCTGCACCGTGGATGAGGAAAACTTTGCTTGGGGGAGGAATCAGCCACATACCAGTTCATCCTCACGTTTATCCACAATCATCCACACGTCATCTTGCTCTCAAGTCTTTGACTCTCATAGACTCTTTTCACTTTAGCCCCAGATATGGGAGTCTTCTTAGATATTCTATCCTCCTGTGTAAAACTGCGGGGGAAAAGCCATAATCCACAGGTTTGGAGCTCCCAACAAAATCATCATCCTTTTCTAAATATATTTATTTATTTAGAGAGGGTGAGCTCGTACCAAGGATCGAAACCGCATGGGTTACTTTCTCGTAGACATTTATCCCTATGTCCTCGCTTTCCATATCATGGCTGTGATCAGCTGGATGGCAGGGCTGTTCTATCTCCCACGGTTATTTGTTTATCACGCGGAACGGGCAGAGAAGGGGGATCAGCTCGACGAAACGCTTAAGATCATGGAATACAAGCTTCAGCGCTATATCATGGCACCAGCCAGCGTTGCTGCTTGGCTTGCCGGTCTCACGCTGGTGTTTACGCCCGGTATTGTCGATTGGTCGTCAGTTTGGCCTTACACCAAAGCGTTTGCTGTGATTGCCATGACAGGGTTTGATCACTGGCTCATGCAAATGCGAAAGAAATTTGATCGCAACGAGAACACGCTAACCGGGCGCCAGTATCGAATGATGAACGAAGTACCGACAATTTTGATGGTGATCATCGTTGTCTCGGTTGTGGTGAAATTCTGAATTTATTGACTCAGAAGAGCGAAAGCCCTATCTGATTCTACAACTGGCCCGTCCGGGCTAAGTGTATCCCTTATATAGAGCACATGATCTGCCCCGTTTCGGGCAGTACAGGATTGTTTCATGACACAAGAAAAGCTCGCTCTTGGCGATCTGAAAGCCAAAAGCCCTAAAGCGCTCTTGGCGATGGCCGAAGAGCTGGAGATCGAAAACGCCTCCACCATGCGTAAGGGCGAGATGATGTTCCAGATTCTGCGCGAACGCGCGGATGATGGCTGGGAAATCTCCGGTGATGGTGTGCTTGAGGTGCTTCAGGATGGTTTTGGCTTCCTGCGCTCTCCAGAAGCCAACTATTTGCCGGGCCCGGATGATATCTATGTCAGCCCGGAGATGATCCGCCAGCATTCTCTGCGCACCGGTGACACCGTGAATGGCGTTATGACTGCGCCAGGCGACAACGAGCGCTATTTCGCGCTGACTGGCGTGTCTCAGATCAACTTTGAAGCGCCAGAGAAAGCCAAGCACAAGATTGCGTTTGACAACCTCACGCCGCTTTATCCCGATGAGCGCCTGAAGATGGAGATCGAAGATCCCACCATCAAAGATCGCTCTGCACGGGTTATCGATCTGGTTGCGCCGATTGGTAAGGGCCAGCGTTCCCTGATTGTTGCGCCGCCGCGCACCGGTAAAACCGTTCTGTTGCAAAACATCGCGCACAGCATCGAAGCGAACCACCCAGAGTGTTACCTGATCGTTCTTCTGATCGACGAACGCCCGGAAGAGGTGACGGACATGCAGCGGTCGGTGAAAGGTGAGGTGATTTCCTCTACCTTTGACGAACCGGCCACCCGCCACGTTGCTGTTTCTGAAATGGTGATCGAAAAGGCAAAGCGCCTTGTAGAGCATAAACGAGATGTTGTGATCCTTCTGGACTCCATCACAAGACTTGGTCGTGCCTTCAACACCGTGGTGCCATCTTCCGGTAAAGTTCTGACCGGTGGTGTAGACGCCAACGCTCTCCAGCGTCCCAAACGTTTCTTTGGTGCTGCCCGTAACATCGAAGAGGGTGGCTCACTGACCATCATCTCGACTGCGCTGATCGACACCGGCTCGCGGATGGACGAAGTGATCTTTGAAGAATTCAAAGGTACGGGTAACTCTGAGATTGTTCTTGATCGTAAGGTGGCGGACAAACGTGTATTCCCTGCGATCGACATTCTCAAGTCAGGTACGCGGAAAGAAGATCTGCTCGTCGACAAAGGTGATCTGGCCAAGACATTCGTATTGCGCCGTATCCTCAACCCGATGGGCACCACGGATGCCGTGGAGTTCCTGCTTGGCAAACTCAAGCAGACCAAAACCAATGGCGAGTTCTTTGACTCGATGAACACTTAAGGAATGTGACATGGCCTATGTGCCAGACACAATTTTCGCCTTAGCAACGGCCCCCGGTAAAGCGGGGGTCGCTGTCGTTCGTGTGTCCGGTTCCCGAGTCGAAGAGGCGGGGAATGCGCTTTTCGGCGATCTACCCAAACCACGCTACGCTGCTTTGAAGATTCTGAAAGACAGTGAAGGCCGTCGTCTGGATCAGGCCTTGGTACTCTACTTTCCGGATATGAACAGCTTTACCGGCGAAGAGGTCCTGGAGCTGCATTTACATGGTTCAACTGCCGTGGTGAATGCGGTTCTTCGTGAACTTTCAGAGATGGATGGGCTTCGCCTCGCGGAAGCAGGGGAGTTTACCCGTCGTGCTTTGGAAAACGGATGCCTGGATCTGGCCCAGGTCGAAGGGCTTGCTGATCTGATTGATGCCGAGACCGAGGCTCAGCGGCGTCAGGCCTTGCGGGTTTTATCAGGTGATCTTGGGAATCTTGCAGGCAACTGGCGCACGGATTTGATCCGCGCCGCTGCTTTGATTGAAGCGACCATCGACTTTGCCGACGAGGAAGTCCCTGTGGATGTCACGCCGGAAGTCACTGACCTTCTGTCTGGCGTACGAAATGAGCTCGACCGTGAGATCGCAGGTGTCGATACGGCTGAACGCATCCGAACCGGTTTCGAGGTTGCCATCTTGGGCGCGCCAAATGTTGGCAAGTCCACGCTGCTCAACGCGCTTGCTGGTCGCGAGGCGGCAATTACCTCTGAATATGCCGGGACAACACGTGACGTGATCGAGGTCCGTATGGAGTTAAACGGATTGCCGGTAACTTTGCTGGATACTGCCGGGCTTCGTGAGACTGAGGATCACGTGGAGGGGATTGGTATTCAGCGTGCGCGTGATAGGGCAGAGGCTGCGGATCTCCGTGTATTCCTTCAAATTCAGGATGAAGCGCCGGATTTCGAACCGCTGCCTGAGGATGTGATCAGAACGGCCAAGGCAGATACTTTGTCTGATCCTAATAATGCTATTTCAGGCAAAACCGGTTTTGGTGTCAGCGAATTGGTTTCAGAGATCACAGAGAAGCTTTCTGAACAGGCTGGCCGATCCGGAGTGGCGATCCGCGAGAGGCACCGGATCGCGATGAAACGCGCATCAGAAGCGCTGGATGCAGCGCGTGCTGTTCTCGCTCTCGGACCAGATCACTATGATATTGGTGCTGAAGAGTTACGAACCGCGATTCGTGCTCTTGATTCCATTGTTGGCCATGTCGATGTAGAGAACCTGCTGGACGAAATCTTTTCGAGCTTTTGTATCGGGAAGTGATTCAAATCTGAGGAGTGTTTCACGTGAAACATTTTGACGTCATTGTTGTGGGCGGAGGACACGCCGGAACGGATGCTGCGTCGGCGGCGGCGCGTATGGGTGCCTCAACAGCTCTAGTCACCTTGAAGAAATCAGGCATTGGCGTCATGTCTTGTAACCCTGCCATTGGTGGTCTTGGAAAAGGCCATCTCGTGCGTGAAGTCGACGCGCTTGATGGAGTTATGGGGCGTATCGCGGATAAGGCTGGTATTCAGTTTCGACTGCTCAATCGTCGTAAAGGCCCGGCTGTACAGGGCCCACGCGCGCAGGCCGATCGAAAGATCTATCGCGAAGAAATGTTGGCGGAAATCGAAGCCACACCCAACTTGACCATTGTAGAGGGCGAGGCAACTGACTTCCGAATGGAAGGGCAGGCGGTGCGCGGGGTCGTCCTCGCAGATGGATCAGAGATCTCTGCGAATTCTGTTGTACTCACCACAGGGACTTTCCTGCGGGGCGTCATCCACATCGGGGATGTGTCTCGCCCTGGCGGCAGAATGGGGGACGACCCGTCTGTCAAACTTGCGGAGCGCATTGACAGTTTTGACTTGCCGCTTGGCCGGTTGAAGACGGGCACGCCTCCACGTCTGAATGGCAAAACCATCAAATGGGATCTACTCGACAGCCAGCCGGGTGATGATGATCCGGTGGTTTTCTCGTTCTTGAACAATGCGCCAAGCGCTCGACAGATTTCCTGCGGCATCACGCATACGAATGAGAAAACGCATGAAATTATCCGAGAAAACCTAGATCGCTCGGCGATGTATGGTGGCCATATCGAAGGCGTTGGGCCACGGTATTGCCCATCTATCGAAGATAAGATTGTGCGTTTTGCAGATAAGACCTCGCATCAGGTTTTTCTGGAACCTGAAGGTCTGGACGATCACACGGTGTACCCAAACGGTATTTCGACGTCGCTGCCTGTGGACGTTCAGGAAAGCTATGTGCGTTCGATGTATGGTTTAGAAGATGCAGAAATTCTACAGCCGGGGTATGCGATTGAATACGACTATGTCGATCCGCGAGCTCTGGATGCGGCGCTCGGTGTTAAGGGGGTACCAGGTCTATATCTTGCGGGACAAATCAACGGGACCACTGGATATGAGGAAGCTGCGGCTCAAGGGCTCGTTGCCGGCTTGAATGCGGCATTGGCGGCACAAGGCAAAGAGCCCCACCATTTCAGCCGGTCGGACAGTTATATCGGCGTCATGGTTGATGATCTTATCACGCGCGGTGTCACAGAACCTTATCGAATGTTCACCTCACGTGCAGAGTTTCGTCTTTCTTTGCGTGCAGACAATGCGGACCAGAGGCTTACGCCAATTGGTTTGGAGCTTGGCCTCATTGGTGAAACGCGCAAGTCGGTGTTCTTAAACAAGCAGGAGAAGCTAACGTCCGGCAAAGCCCTCCTAGAAGAAACTGGCTATACGCCAAAACAAATTAATGCTGCGGGCATTTCTGTTAACCAAGATGGTAATCGTCGCACAGCATTCCAGGTTCTCGCTTTCCCTGAAGTGAGCTTCGGAGATGTGGTGGAGCTGGATCCTCGCTTTGCTGAGATAGACGAAGATATCCAACTTCAGCTTGAGCGTGATGCGCTTTATGCAAATTACATCGAGCGCCAAAAGCGGGATGTCGAGGCAATGCGCAGAGATGAAACGCAGATTATCCCGTCTGATTTAGACTTCGATGTGATCGAAGGTTTGAGCAACGAGTTGAAATCCAAGTTGAATGCCGTCCGTCCTGAGAATTTGGGGCAGGCCGGGCGGATTGATGGCATGACACCTGCGGCTCTTACGCTGCTTCTTGCTAAGTTGCGCCAGGCCCAGAAAGCGAAAACCGCCTGATGGACTGCCCAGAGAACATTCGTGACGCATTGGATGTTTCACGTGAAACATTTCAACGTCTGCAGATCTTGGCAGACTTACTGGTTAAGTGGAACCCGAGAATTAACCTCGTTTCCAAGTCCACACTCGACGCCTTATGGGAACGTCATATCCTGGATTCGGTTCAGGTGATGCGTAGCGCACCTCATCGTGTGGCGCATTGGGTGGACATTGGCAGCGGAGGTGGTTTCCCTGGATTAGTCATTGCGCTGATGTCGGAAGAGCCAACTGCGCCGCAGAAGGTAACGTTGATTGAGAGTGATCAACGTAAGTGTGCTTTTTTGCGGACGGTTTTGCGAGAGACCGGTGTGAAAGCGGCTGTTTTGACAGAACGTATCGAGAAAGCGCCTCCGCAGAATGCCGACGTTCTTTCTGCACGCGCGCTGGCGGATCTTCCGCTGTTGTTTGACTTTGCAGAGCAACATTTGCGGGCAGATGGCGTTGGGCTGTTTCCAAAGGGAGCAAGCTGGCAAAAAGAGCTTAAATCCGTACAGGAATCGTGGTCATTTGATTGCGAAGTGGTAAAGAGTGTTACGGACTCTCAAGCAGTCATCCTGAAGGTCGGAGAACTGAAACGTGACGGATCCAACGCGCCCTAAGGGCCCCAAGATTATCGCTGTTGCCAACCAAAAAGGTGGGGTTGGCAAAACCACAACAGCCATAAATCTTGCAGCTGCTCTCGCAGAGCAGAAATGTCGTGTGCTTTTGGTGGATCTCGATCCTCAGGGCAACGCTTCAACGGGATTGGGCGTAGAAGTTGAGGATCGTCAGAACACAACATATGACCTGTTGACCGGCGAAGCCGAACTTGAAGACGTGATTCAAACGACGGACTCGGAAACCATGTGGATTGTTCCGGCAACCGTTGACCTGAGCTCGGCGGACATTGAGTTGATGACCAATGAAAAGCGCAGCTTCTTGTTGCATGACGCCTTACGCCAGCATGCCATGGATGCCTATGATCTGGACTACATATTGATTGATTGTCCACCGTCCCTCAACTTGTTGACAGTCAATGCGATGATCGCGGCGCATTCGGTCTTGATTCCGCTTCAAAGCGAATTTTTCGCACTTGAGGGATTGTCGCAACTTATGTTGACCGTGCGTGAAGTGCGACAAACGGCGAATTCAGGGCTGCGCATTGAGGGTATCGTTCTGACCATGTTCGATGCACGCAATAACCTGTCTCAACAGGTGGAGCAGGATGCGCGCGATAACCTTGGTGACTTGGTATTCGAAACAAAAATTCCTCGAAATGTACGTGTCTCTGAGGCGCCCTCTTACGCGCAGCCTGTTTTGGAGTATGATCCAACATCCAAGGGCGCAGAGGCATATCGAGCCCTGGCCAAGGAACTATTGGTCAAAAACTATAAAGTCGCCGCTTAAAGGAGGCCGGTATGGCAGAGAAGAAGAAATCACGTGGCCTTGGCCGCGGCCTCAGTGCATTGATGGCGGATGTTACCGAAGATAAGAGCGCGCAAGTTGCGCAAACACCTCGTCGGGCAGATATGGTTGTCCCAATCGAGCGGATTGAGCCAAATCCAGATCAGCCGCGCCGTGATTTTACACCTGAACAGTTAGACGATCTGGCGAATTCCATTCGCGAAAAGGGCGTCATTCAGCCGCTTATCGTTCGGAAGAAATCTGGAGATCGATACGAGATTGTCGCTGGCGAACGCCGTTGGCGCGCGTCCCAGATGGCGAAGCTGCATGAGCTTCCGGTTATCGTCAGAGAGTATGATGACACTGAAGTTCTCGAGATTGCGATCATCGAGAACATTCAACGTGCGGATTTGAACCCGGTTGAAGAGGCGATGGGCTATCGTCAACTGATGCAAAAGTTCGGTCACACGCAAGAGAAGGTGTCTGAAGCGCTCGGCAAAAGCCGAAGCCACATCGCAAACTTGATGCGCCTGCTCAATCTGCCGGATGACGTTCAGATGATGTTGCGCGAGGGAGAACTCTCGGCCGGTCATGCGCGCGCCTTGGTGACCTCGGAAAATGCCTCAGAGCTCGCCAAGAAAGTTGTGAAGGATGGTCTTTCTGTTCGCCAGACTGAAAAACTCGCGAAAAAAACAGGCTCTCTCGTCGAGCAAATTAAAAAATCTCGACCAAAGACCCATAAGGACGCCGATACAGTCGCGCTAGAAGGCGATCTTTCTGCGAATTTGGGAATGAAAGTCAGCGTCGATCATACGTCTGGTGGGGAATCTGGGAAAATTACCATTAATTATCAGACACTTGATGATCTAGATGAATTGTGCCGGATTCTGTCCTCTACGCGTTAGGTCGCGTCCAGAGGAAAAAAAGTACCGCGCTTAAAACCACCGCTTGGATGATCAAAACGGTGGTTTTTACGCCTAAAGCCAATGAAATTGCAAACACCAACATTATGGACAGCGTTGCTGCCCTTTTTGCGCTTGGTCTGATTGCACCATTGCGATGCCAATCATCAATCATCGGACCAAAGAGTTTGTGACAGAGGAGCCAATTGTGCAGCCTCTCCGATGAACGTGCGAAACAGAAAGCTGCGAGCAACAAAAAGGGAACAGTCGGCAAGAGGGGGAGCACAACGCCGACCAATGCAAACGCGACACACATCAATCCGCAGATCAGCCAAATCGCGCGCATTTAGTCCACCAAAAGTTCCGACAGGACAGAATTTAGCACCATGCGCCCTTGTGGCAAGACACGGAGATGTCGCGCCGTCTTTTCAATCATGCCAATTTCGACCATGTGATCCACGCGGGGCCCTTCAAGAGCATGCCCCGAGAGCGCCTCGTAGCGGGACAAATCAATTCCCTCGCTCAGGCGAAGCCCCATGAGAAGGAATTCCGCGGCTTGGCCATCTCTGGAAATCACCTCGTCCAGACTTTCTCCATTTCCGCCTTCCGCAGTCTCCAGCCACTTGTTCGGATTTTTCCATGTCTCTATCGCATGACGTTTCCCGTTAAGTGTCAACCGCGCATGCGCTCCTGGCCCAATTCCTGCGTAATCGCCGTAGCGCCAATAGATTTGATTGTGCCGAGATTCAGAGCCTATGGCTGCATAGTTGGAAACTTCATAAGGCAACATGCCTGCTTCAGCGCAGATCTCCTGCGTTGTTTCGTACATGTCTGCAGCCAGGTCATCCTCTGGCAAACCGCGGAGCTTTCCGCGGTTGTACCGATCGCCAAAGGCTGTGCCTTGTTCAATTGTGAGTTGATATAGCGAAAGATGATCTATCGCCATCGACAGAGCTTCTTTCAACTCGGTCTGCCAATCATTCAAGGATTGATCCTGGCGTGCATAGATCAGGTCAAAACTCACCCGATCAAAGGTTTTGCGCGCTATTTCAAAGGCTTTCTTGGCCTCTGATACAGAGTGAATACGGCCCAAACGCTGTAGATCTCTGTCATTTAGCGCCTGAATACCCATGGAAATTCGATTTACCCCGCCTGCGCGATAAGCCACGAACCGACCTGCCTCGACAGACCCGGGATTCGCCTCAAGCGTGATTTCCATGTCGTTCGATGTGGGCCAGAGTTTTCGCACGCGTTCCAGAATGGCTGCGACGATATCTGGATCCATTAGGCTTGGGGTGCCTCCGCCGAAGAAGACAGTGTTAAGCACACGCCCCGGCGTCTGAGCTGCGACGCGGTCCAGTTCGCTGAGATAAGCGTTTAACCAGCGATTTTGGTCGATTTCACGGCTTACATGGCTGTTGAAATCGCAATAGGGGCATTTGGCCTTACAAAACGGCCAATGTATATACAGGCCAAAGCCCCCGTTTTGCCAATCTTCAGCCAAAACAACCAGCCACAAAGGCTTTCACCGCACGGCCGCGATGGCTGATCTTGTTTTTGGCCCAGCGGTCCATTTCCGCGAAGGTGACATCATGCCCTTCGGGCACAAACATCGGATCATAGCCGAAGCCGTCTTT
The DNA here is from genome assembly GCF_017743775.1 of Shimia sp. R9_1. Taxonomy (NCBI): domain Bacteria; kingdom Pseudomonadati; phylum Pseudomonadota; class Alphaproteobacteria; order Rhodobacterales; family Roseobacteraceae; genus Shimia; species Shimia sp. R9_1. The sequence goes on from NZ_JAGHRN010000002.1 coordinate 331,878, forward strand.
GCCGCGCATGGGCCATACAAGATGCCCGGGAGCCACACCCTCAAAAACCTCATCATGTCCGTCAGGCCAAGCCAGAACCAGCGTGGAGCGAAATTGCGCAAGTCTTGGGTGCGGCGCGTTTACCGCTTCAAGTTCGTTGTGGGCTCGGGTCATTGCCATCACAAAGTCACGGCCATTTTCGGTCTCGGCCCAGTCTGCTGTATAGACGCCGGGCGCGCCGTTGAGCGCGTCAATCGTGATGCCACTGTCGTCTGAGAGGGCGGGCAGACCGGTCGCCTTTGCCGCAGCGTGGGCTTTGATCCGGGCGTTTCCGACAAATGTGTCTTCGGTCTCTTCAGGTTCGGGCAGATCCATTTCTGCAGCACCGACAACTTTAACGCCAAAGGGCTCAAGGAGATGAATCATCTCCTCAAGTTTACCTTTGTTGTGCGTCGCCATCAGCAGCGTTTTGTCCGTGAACTTGCGTGTCATGCCACGGCTGCCTCTTGCGCGGCAACGAGTTCTGCCACGCCTTTTTCTGCAAGATCAAGCAGTTGGTTCATCTGATCGCGGGAGTAGGTTGCACCTTCGGCGGACATTTGGGTTTCAATCATCTGCCCGTTGGCCAGCATGATGAAGTTGCCATCCACACCTGCTTCGCTGTCTTCTGGGTAGTCCAGATCAAGCACTGGCTGACCTGCGTAGATGCCACAAGACACTGCCGCGACCGGAGAAATAAGCGGGTCGGTGGTGACGTCGCCGGCTTTCATGAGCTTGTTCACTGCCAAACGCAGGGCAACCCAGCCGCCGGTGATTGAAGCACAGCGCGTGCCGCCATCAGCTTGGATTACGTCACAATCCACGGTGATTTGACGCTCGCCCAAAGCCACGCGGTCCACACCTGCGCGCAGGGAACGGCCGATCAGGCGCTGAATTTCTACGGTGCGGCCGCCTTGCTTGCCTGCCGCAGCTTCGCGCCGCATGCGGGAAGAGGTAGAGCGTGGCAGCATCCCGTATTCCGCTGTCACCCAACCCAGACCGGAGCCTTTGATAAACGGCGGTACGCGCGCTTCCAGAGAGGCGGTGCAGAGCACATGCGTATCGCCCATTTTGATCAGGCAGGAGCCTTCCGCATGTTTGGTTACATTGGTCTCAATCGACACGGCACGCATTTCATTGAGCTGACGTCCAGAGGGGCGCATGGGGATTTCCTTCTCTTGATTTCTTTTGGGCATAGCCGCGCGGGCAGGGCGGGTGCAACCCCGATTGACCAACGCCGATTGACCTTTGTGCTTGAGCCTATTTTATTGAAGAGCAGAAGGCACGGGCAGATGGCAGACACCACCAAAATCCTCGAAGAAATGAACGATCGCAGCCGAGAGGTGTTTCGCCGTGTGGTCGAAGGCTATCTTGAAACAGGCGATCCGGTGGGATCGCGCACGCTCACCCGGTCTCTTTCGGAGAAAGTCAGTGCGGCGACCATTCGCAATGTGATGCAGGATCTGGAATACCTTGGCCTTCTGGACAGTCCGCATGTTTCGGCTGGCCGCGTGCCGACGCAGCAAGGTCTTCGTATGTTTGTGGATGGGCTCCTTGAAGTTGGCGATTTGGATCACGGAGACCGCAAAAAGATCGATGCCACGTTGGGCGAAGGCGATAAGGATGTGAGCAACATGCTTGATCGCGTCAGCACGGCGCTTTCTGGCGTCACACAGGGTGCTTCGCTGGTTCTGGCACCTAAACATGAGGCACCGGTCAAACACATCGAGTTTGTCTCCCTCGCGCATGATCGTGCGCTGGTGGTCTTGGTGTTTGCGGATGGCCATGTGGAGAACCGCCTTTTCTCGCCGCCGCCGGGGCAAACACCCAGCTCCATGCGGGAGGCCGCGAATTTCCTCAATGCTGTGGCTGAAGGGCGCACGCTGAGTGAGGTAGGCAAAGCCGTACGGGAAGAGATCGCGCGTCGGCGCCAGGAAATCGATACGCTGGCTGCTGACCTTGTGGAAAGCGGTTTGGCACTTTGGGCCGGTGAGGGCGGACAGGAAGAACGCCTCATCGTCCGCGGGAGGGCGAATCTTCTTGGTTCTGGTGGCGAGGAGCAGGATCTGGAGCGTATCCGCACGTTGTTTGATGACCTTGAACGTAAGCGCGACATTGCCGATTTTCTGGAACTTGCTGAACAAGGCGACGGTGTGCGCATTTTTATTGGCTCAGAGAACAAACTTTTTTCACTTTCGGGTTCCTCTTTGGTGGTGTCTCCCTATATGAACGCTGATCGAAAGATCGTGGGTGCTGTCGGGGTCATCGGACCCAAGCGCCTAAACTATGGACGTATTGTGCCGATCGTGGATTACACGGCGCAACTGGTTGGAAAATTGATCTCCGACCGCGGTTAGAGGTGAAAAATGGCTGAGCCGAAAGACAACGAGTTTCTGGACGACATCGCAGAAGCCGAAGCCGAAGAATTTGCTCAGAGCCTTGATGAGCTCGCAGATGAGGCGGTGGAACTGGATGAGCTGCGTGCCGAGCGTGACGAACTGAAAGACCGCTGGATGCGTGCGCTGGCAGATGCTGAGAACGCCCGCAAACGTGGCGACAAAGCGCGTCGCGATGCGGAGCAATACGGAGGCTCCAAGCTGGCCCGTGACATGCTGCCTGTCTTTGACAACATGAAACGCGCAGTTGAATCGATCACTGAGGAGCAGAAAGCGGCCTCTTCTGCGCTGATCGAAGGTATTGAGCTCACTATGCGCGAGCTGCTGAAAACTTTCTCCAAGCACGGCATTGAAGTGATCTCCCCTGAAGTGGGCGATAAATTTGATCCAAACGTACATGAAGCTATGTTTGAAGCGCCCGTTCCGGGCACCAAGGCGGGTGACATCATTCAAGTTTCCGCTCAGGGATTCATGCTGCACGACCGCCTTCTGCGCCCAGCACAGGTTGGCGTGAGCTCCACTCCAGCCTAACTCGCAGAGTTATTGAACTAAAAAGCCTCCGATCACTCGGAGGCTTTTTCTTTGGGTAATGGTGAGAATTAGTTCTCCGCCAGATTCTTCAATTCATAAATGAGGTTCAAAGCCTCTCGCGGGCTCAATGTGTCTGGATGCACATCTGCGAGCTTCTCTTGCAAGGGAGTTGGTCCCGCTGGTGCAGAGGGCACAGGGGCAGGCGTCGCAGCAAAGAGCGGCAGATCATCAATCAATGCTTTCTGTGCCTGACCTTCCCGCTCACCCTTTTCCAATGCATCCAGCACCACACGTGCACGCGATACCACCGCAGCTGGCAAGCCCGCCAGCTGAGCCACTTGAACGCCGTAAGACCGATCTGCAGCCCCCTGTGTGACCTCATGCAGGAAGATCACTTCGCCTTCCCATTCACGCACCGCAACTGTCGCGTTGTCGACGCCCGGCATCTTCCCGGCAAGCTGTGTCATCTCGTGGTAATGCGTTGCAAAGAGCGCGCGGGATTTGTTCACATCGTGCAGATGCTCGAGTGTTGCCCAGGCAATCGACAAGCCGTCATAGGTGGCGGTCCCGCGTCCAATTTCATCCAAAATGACCAAGGCGCGGTCGTCAGCTTGATTGAGGATGGCGGCGGTTTCGACCATCTCCACCATAAATGTGGAGCGTCCTCGCGCCAGATCATCGCTCGCGCCCACGCGACTGAAAAGCTGGCTGACCAATCCGATCCGCGCACTGTTTGCAGGCACAAAGCTTCCCATCTGCGCAAGTAGGGCAATGAGTGCATTCTGGCGTAGGAAGGTCGATTTACCGGCCATGTTTGGGCCTGTCAGAAGCCAGATGTTCGCCGCATCGCCACCTGAAAGGTCACAATCATTGGCAACAAACGGGTCACCGGTTTTGCGCAAAGCTGCTTCCACAACCGGATGCCGCCCGCCTTCGATGGCAAAGTCCCGACTGTCGTTAACCTCAGGTCGGGTCCATTTCTCATTGGCTGCCAGTTCCGCCAAAGCAGCAGATAAATCAAATTCTGCAAGACCTCTGGAAGCTGCCGCAACCTCAGCGGAGCGATCTAAAATTGCGCCTTTTAAGCTGTCATAGAGCCGCTTTTCGATCTCGAGCGCCCGGTTTCCGGCGTTCAGGATCTTGGTTTCCATTTCGCTCAACTCAACGGTGGTAAAGCGCACCTGATTGGCGGTGGTCTGACGATGTATAAAGGTTTCAGACAGGGGCGGAGACATCATCGCATCCGCATGCTTCGCGGTGGTTTCGATGAAATAACCCAGCACATTGTTGTGCTTGATCTTCAGCGCGGTGATGCCGGTTTGCTCGCTATACTGTGCTTGCATGCCAGCAATCACACCACGCCCCTGATCGCGCAACTCACGGCTTTCGTCGAGCTCTGCGTCAAAGCCGGGTGCAATAAAGCCACCGTCGCGTGCGAGAAGCGGTGGCTCTGCGATCAGCGCGTCTTCCAGAAGATCAAGTAGCTCATCATGCCCGGAAAGTGCCCGACGTGCTGTAGTCAAATCATCTGGCAAATCACCGGAGAAATTCCGATCCGCCAAAAGACTTGCTTGCCCGAGGCCGTTCCGGATGGCCGCCAAATCCCGAGGGCCGCCTCGGTCCAACGCCAACCGAGAGAGGGCGCGGTCCAAATCTGGCACCTTGCGCAAAGCTTCACGTAGATCCGCTGCCTCGCCGCGTTGATCAGCCATATAGCTGACCGCTTCCAGCCGCCCGCGAATGGCTGCCAAGCGCAGAGAGGGCGAGGACAATCGTTGCTCCAAAAGGCGTGCGCCGCCGGCGGTCACTGTCCGATCTATCGTTGCGAGAAGGGATCCGGCCCGTCCGCCAGAAAGGCTTGCTGTTAGCTCCAAGTTCCGCCGTGTCGCCGCATCAATTTGCATTACACCCTGTGTCGCCTCGCGCACCGGCGGTTGTAACAGCGGTAATTTGCCTTTTTGGGTCAGCTCCAGATAGTCGACGATCGCACCAAGCGCTCCGGCCTCGGGCCGCGAAAAAGTGCCAAAGGCTTCTAGAGACGACGCTTTAAACAGCGCAGAAACCCGTTTTTCCGCTGAAACAGAGTCAAAACTACCGCGTGACACAGATGTCAGCGGCACCCCCATATCATCGACAACCGGTCCGAGCTCACTTTCCGAGCCTTCTGCCACCAACAACTCACTTGGCGCCAAGCGTGCGAGTTCAGGCCCCAGTCGTACCGGCGCCAAAGGCATCACATGCAGCGCACCTGTGGAGATATCTGCCCAGGCCAGTGCCGCCTCATCTCGGACAACGGCGTAAGCTGCCAAAAAGTTGTGTCGTCGCGCATCCAGCAGGCTGTCTTCGGTCAATGTGCCCGGCGTCACCAGCCGCACCACATCCCGTTTCACCACCGCTTTGTAGCCGCGCTTTTTTGCCTCTGCTGGGCTTTCAAGCTGTTCACAAACGGCGACACGAAAGCCCTTGCGGATGAGAGTCAGAAAATACCCTTCTGCGGCGTGATGCGGGACGCCACACATGGGGATCTCATTGCCCTCATGTTTGCCACGTTTGGTCAGGGCAATATCAAGCGCCTCTGCCGCCGCCACAGCGTCGTCAAAGAACATCTCATAAAAATCACCCATCCGGTAAAACAACAGCGCATCCTGATACTGCGCTTTGATGTCCAGATATTGCGCCATCATCGGCGTGACGCCCGGCTTGTCGCCCTTCACTGCTCAGAACCCCCAAGGTTTGGTTTTCCTCAGATAGCAAACCTCGGTCCCTATGGAAAAGCGCAAAACCTCAGGTAAGGTCATTGCCAATAGACAAGCGTGCAAATTTTTGATCGTTAGATCAAAGAAAACAGAAACACGGCGTACCCTCATGACGATTTACAACCTCGGCTCCATCAACGCCGATTTCTTTTATCATGTGCCCCATCTCCCAGGGCCAGGCGAAACTCTTGCAGCGACCAAGTTGACCCGGGGCCTTGGCGGCAAAGGCGCAAATATGAGCGTTGCCGCCGCACGTGCAGGTGCGCATACAGTGCATGTTGGCGCGGTTGGGCATGATGGGCTTTGGGCGGCCGACCGCATGATGGAGTTTGGCGTGGATACGCGTCACATCAGCAAGCTTCCGGACACACCAAATGGCCAAGCTCATATCTATGTGGATGCGGGCGGTGAAAACAGCATCGTTCTTTTCCAAGGCGCCAATCATCAAATACCAGCCGAAACCATTTCTGCAGCGCTGTCAGAGGCGAGTACAGGCGACACGTTGTTGATGCAGAATGAAACCAAGGATCAGCCCGAGGCCGCAACAATTGCGCGGGAGCTTGGTCTCTATGTCGCTTATGCTGCTGCGCCATTTGAGGCGGAGGCTGTTGAGGCTGTTCTTCCTCACCTCGATTTCTTGATCTTAAATGAGGTGGAGGCTGAGCAATTGGAAGTAGCGACTGGTAAGTCTCCGGATGCTCTGGGTGTCACCGACGTGATCATTACGCTTGGTGCGAAAGGTGCGCGCTGGCTGCATGAGGGGCATTCTCGCGATTTTCCTGCAATGCCTGTGACACCGGTCGACACCACGGGGGCTGGAGACACCTTCACGGGTTATGTACTTGCTGCGCGTGACCGTGGCCTGCCTATGGAGCAGGCGATCGCCCTCGCGATGCGGGCAGGTGCTCTGATGGTGACCCGACAGGGCACCGCAGATGTGATCCCTGATTTGAAAGAAGTGGACGAGGCGCGTTTCTAAGCGCTGCCTCACACCTAATTTCGGCTAGAAATGACCCTCGAGGGTATCGTAGCTCTACCGCGATGGAGCCAAAACCCTGAGGGGCCTTAGTGGCCTACAAATGGAGCAGCGCTTCCCCAAAGTTCTTTTACGCGCGCATCCCGGCCGCATGCTTTGCGATAGCGCTTATAGGCTTCGCTCTGCTTTTTCGGCCCAAAGCGGGTCAATACAATCTTGCTGCCTTTGTAGTAGTCCTGATGATAGGCTTCTGCCTCATAGAAGGTTCCGGCCTGCAAAATTGGCGTCACAATTGTCCGCCCCAACTGAGCCTGGGCTTTCACTTTTGCGGCTTGAGCCTTGCTTTGTTCGCTTTGATTGGCGACAAAAATCGCGGTGCGGTAGCTGTCGCCTCGGTCGCAAAATTGACCGCCGGCATCTGTGGGATCAACAGAGCGGAAGAACAGATCTAGCAGCGTTTCACGTGAAACTTTGGAGGGATCGAAAGTAATCTCTACCGCCTCGTAGTGACCTGTCCCACCTTTGGTGACCTGTTTATAGCTTGGGTTGGCTGTGTTGCCGCCAATAAAGCCGGACCGCGCTTCCTGAACACCTTTGACGCTTTCAAAGTCGCTCTCCACGCACCAGAAGCATCCGCCGGCGACGATCAGTTTCTCCGTGGTCATGGCGTAAGCGCGATCGCTGTGAGCAAATGTTCCCAGAACAATCAGAGCGGATAGGGCTGCGGTTTTCAGGTTCTGCAGTTTTTTCATCAGACAACTCCTTGTTGCCCCAATCTTGCGCTGGCTCTTCGTGAGTCTCAATCCTATGAAACCTGTTGTCACACCAAGGTGAAAAGCGGTGAATGGGAGCAGCCGGAGCCGATCCTACCCACGCTTCCGAGAGCGATAGACCGGTGAAACTCTGCGAAAAACTGTTGCAACGGTGAGCCGTTGATCGCTGCAAAGAGTCCGTTTCTTCGCATAAAGCACATCCAGCTTTGCTTTTGTCGGCACGCATCGACGCTCATAAACAGCTTCGGTTTCTTCAGCTGTCTGGCAATTCGCCAACAGGCGTTCTTCCGTTTGGTGATAGATTAGCGTTGCCAGGCCAGTCACTCCGGGCCGGTCCTTTAGAACCTCGGCGTAGAGGTCGGGAAAGCGCTCAACATAGCGGCGCAGCGGCGGGCGAGGACCAACAAAACTGATGTCACCGCGCAAGATATTGATCAGCTGCGGCAATTCATCCAGTCGATATTTGCGCAGGAAGCGCCCAATTTTTGTGATCCGGTGCGCTTTGTCGCCGCCAGATACGCCGCTGTCACGAGAGACATTTGTCATCGTGCGGAACTTGAGCAGTTGGAACCCCTGTGTGGTCGTTTTCATCCGCTCTGAAATGTAGAACACGGGACGGCCGTCTTGGATCAAGATGAGAACAGAAAGGACGAGCATGACTGGCCATAGCAACGCGAGCAGAAAAAGCACCCACGCCAAATCCATGAGGCGCCTGCCCAAAGTCGTACCACTTCCGATCATGCCAAAGCCTTACGCGTTGAACGCCATTCTTCAATCATCTGCGCTGCTGTCACATGCAAGTCTGATCCGGTCAACTGTTGAAGTAAGCTGACGTCAAGTGAGACCTCCGCAACTGCGCTTTCCGGTGCGTTTTGCCAGTCGAAAGTATGATTTGCAGCCCGGAGCAGGTCATGCATTGCCACAGGTTTTGAGGTGGCCACATTCAGGATAGGAGGTGGAGTCTTTGCGTTTAAAACAGCGTCTATGGCGGTCCAGACAAGTGTTGGTGTTGTATAGCTCCGCAAGGGACTCATGCCATTTGGAAAGCGATCAAGCTTCAAGGTGTCGCCGGCGTTTAACGCCTCAAACAGGCTGTCAGCGCCCACGACATTGGAAAGCCTAAAGATAGTCGATTTCCTCGGTGAATTTGCGTCGCGGTGGATGGACAGAGCGGCTTCTTCCATCGCAACTTTCGCGGCCCCATATTCGTTTACAGGTGCTGGTTTCGAAATTTCAGAAAGCGCCTGTCCGGGGCCGTAAACCGCGCTGCTGGAGCAATGGATGATATGTTTCGCCCTACATAGTGACGCGATCTCGTTTGCGCGTTTCGCAAGATTTGTGTTTTGTGAGAGATCTCCGCTGCCGGGTACCACCCCCCAAAGCGCCAGCACAGCATTTGCAGTGGGAAATGCGCGCGTTTCAGACGAAACCACCAAGTCCAAATCTGCCGCCAAGTCGCGCCCGCACCAAATTGGCTTCCAATCATTGAGAAGGGTAGGAGACTGCTGGAGAGAAAAGCGCATCATTCGGGCAAGTTTTCCGGTGCTGCCCAGTACAAGCAAGGTTTTTTGATCGGCTAAATTTGGGGATATCGGAGAGTGGATTGACGTCAAAATGGGACCCTAAAAGGTTGTGCGATGCGCAATTGCATCGATATGACAGAATGGCATTCAAGCTTGTCAGTTACCAGAAGCATTTGCTCTTGGTCTTCATGCAGGTGCGCGCTAGCGTCAGTAAAAATCAACGGTATCAAAGCTAGCATAGGTTGTGTGAGGGCGACTGAGTGGTCGAGAAATCCACCTCTGCGATACAGCTGAGATACCGACGCAATACAGAGGATGATTTTGATGAAGATAGCCATGTGGAGCGGGCCGCGAAATCTGTCTACGGCGATGATGTATGCTTTTGGCAATCGTTCGGATTGTGCAGTGGTGGATGAGCCGTTTTATGCGGCTTATCTTGAAAAAACCGGCCTAGAACATCCGATGCGTGAAGAGATCCTGAGGTCACAACACCAGGATCCACAAGTGGTGGCTTCAGCGCTCTCAAGCACTAATCCAGATGGTAAACCCGTTTATTATCAAAAACATATGACCCAGCATATGATTGATGGCGTCCCCAGAGAGTGGATGAGGGATGCAAAAAATGTGTTTTTGCTGCGCCATCCGGCACGCGTGATCGCCTCATATGCGGCCAAACGAGAGAACCCCACACTTCAGGATATTGGTTTTCCTCAACAATTAGAACTTCTCCAACAAGTGCGTGACTGGGGCCAAGATGTCGTCATTGTTGACAGCCATGACATACGGGAAAACCCCGAGGATGCGCTGAAAAAGCTATGTGATGATATAGGCTTAGACTACGATCCGGCGATGCTCAGCTGGCCCAAAGGCGGGCATAAAGACGATGGGGTTTGGGCCAAACACTGGTATGGCGCGGTTTGGAGCTCCACGGGATTTGCGGGTGCAGAGGGCCCGTTGCCAGAGGTTCCTGTTAACCTCCAGCCGGTGCTTGATGCGGCTTTGCCAATCTACGAAGAGATGAAATCGCGAAAGCGCTGATCGTACTCAACGCGGAGGCAGGGAATGCTGCCTCCGTGAAAAGAGAATTTAAAGCAGGTGTTTAAGCTAGCAGCTGTCCCAGCTTCATGGCGACGCCCATGTCACCTGACACTTTGAGCTTGCCCAACATCAAAGCTGTGGTCGGCTTGAGATCTCCAGCCAGAAGCTTAGAGAGATTGTCCGCAGAGATTTTGACGGTACAGTCAGTATCACGATCATCGGTAGACGCTGTCCCGTCTGCCAGAACGAGCACTCCGGCATCTCCACAATCAAATTTCAGCGTGTTATCAAACGCTTGATCTTTTAACCCTTCGCGCATTTGCGCCGCAATCTCTTCCAGCATGTATCCTCCAAAAATAAGTCTCTCGCGAGTATTTAATCGCAGCCACATTGCGTTGCTGCAAGAGTTACGTTGGATTGGTTACCTCGACGTTAGGTGGCGAGGCTTCAGAGAAATTTGTCGTGTTCTTCTGGAGTTCAGCGTTCTGTCCGAAACTATCAAGTTGTTGGCTATTGGTGCCATGTTTTGTCTGATCGCGAAGAATAAATAGCTGATCGAACTAAAATTACACTTTTTATGGAGATCACCATGCGCCCTTTGATCCTGATAACCTGTTTAGTCACCTTCATTTCCGCTTGCTCAGACGCGGGAAGATATCCAATTACTGGATGTGACAGTAATGCGACCTACCCTCTGACTTGCAAACCCCAAGAAGAGCAGGATCCTGTACACAAAATGGACTCTACCGGCTTTACCTCTGTATTCAACTGAACTGTCGGTTTGATAGCAAACTGCCGGAAACAAAAAACCCGCCCATTGGGCGGGTTTTAGTTCTTAAAGTCGGGAAGTTTAATCCGCGTTGCGCTTGTTGCGCATGGCGATCAGCTTAAGGCGCAGTGCTTGCAGCTGAATGAAGCCGGCCGCGTCTTTTTGGTCATAAGCACCCGCGTCATCTTCAAAGGTTACGTGCTCTTCCGAATAAAGAGAATAGTCGGACCAACGGCCTACAGTGGTCGCGCTGCCTTTGTAGAGCTTGATACGCACGGTGCCTGTGACGTGCTCTTGGGATTTGTCGATCGCCGCCTGCAGCATCTCACGCTCTGGAGAATACCAGAAGCCGTTGTAGATCAGTTCAGCGTACTTTGGCATCAACTCATCTTTGAGATGCATCGCGCCACGGTCCATGGTGATGGACTCGATGCCGCGATGAGCTTCCAAAAGTACGGTGCCACCGGGTGTTTCATAGATGCCACGGGATTTCATGCCCACGAAGCGGCCTTCTACGAGGTCCAGACGGCCAATGCCGTGTTTGCCACCATATTCGTTCAGCTTGGTTAGAATGGTTGCCGGGCTCATCGTCTCGCCATTGATGCTGACCGCATCACCCTTTTCAAAGCCGATTTCGATGAATTCTGGCTCATTTGGTGCGTCCTCAGGATGGACGGTGCGCTGATAGACATAGTCCGGAGCCGCGACGGCCGGATCTTCCAATACTTTACCTTCTGAAGAGGTGTGCAAAAGGTTCGCGTCCACTGAGAAGGGCGCTTCGCCGCGTTTGTCTTTGGCGATGGGAATCTGATGCTGTTCGGCAAAGTCGATAAGTTTGGTTCGGGAAGAAAGATCCCACTCACGCCAAGGCGCAATTACTTTGATGTCGGGGTTCAGCGCATAGGCGGCCAGCTCAAAGCGCACCTGGTCGTTGCCTTTGCCGGTTGCGCCATGTGCCACCGCATCTGCGCCCGTTGCCTCCGCAATCTCGATCAGACGTTTGGAGATCAGCGGGCGTGCAATCGACGTGCCCAACAGATAGAGCCCTTCATAAACCGCATTGGCGCGGAACATTGGGAAAACGAAATCTCGTACAAACTCTTCGCGCACATCTTCGATGTAGATGTTCTCTGGTTTGATGCCCAGCAGTTCCGCCTTTTGGCGGGCCGGTTCAAGCTCTTCACCTTGACCCAAATCTGCGGTGAAGGTCACCACCTCACAGCCATATTCGGTTTGCAGCCATTTCAGGATGATTGAGGTATCCAGGCCACCGGAATAGGCCAGCACAACTTTCTTCGGAGCCGACATGTCTTTTCCCTTCGTCCATATAACGCTCGCGCGATAGCGGTTTTTAACCGCTTGGGCAAGGAGAGCCTCCCTCCGGAGCCGATAATGATTGTGAAACACTTAAAAAGGGCTGGATCCCGTTAGGTAGCCGCTCTTGGAGAGACAAATGATCTCGGGTTTGATTGCGGACCCTTGCGCGCTAAACTGTTAGCGGTTAGAGGAACGGGCGCAGTGCCTCAATAGCTCAGCTGGTAGAGCAGGTCCTTCGTAAGGACAAGGTCGGGGGTTCGAGTCCCTCTTGAGGCACCATCTTTCAGCTTCAAAATTGCCGTAACACTTACCACAAACCCAAAGGCACGATTTGTCTATGAGCGGGCTCTGCTTTTTGGTTCGCGCGTGTTTGACTGATATGAAGCGATTTCTGGCTTTGCGAATTCCCAAAGCAGGTCGAGCAGTTCTTCTTTCTTGAAGGGCTTTGAAAGGACTGCGTTCATTTTTTGGGTGAGATAGGTCTCACGATCTTCTTTGCTAGCATTGGCTGTGAGCGCGATGATGGAGGTGGGTTCTAAGTCGTGCACAAGTTCGTATTCACGAATGCGCAGTGTTGCTTCCAACCCGCCCATTATCGGCATGGATATGTCCATGAGCACGACAGAGAAACTCGGGTCATCTTGGAAGGCATCTACCGCCTCTTGTCCGTTTACGCAGAATTGAAATTCAACAGGCTGATTTTTGAACAACTTCTCCAATACCAACCGATTAACCTTGTTGTCATCCGCAGCAAGGATCCGCCAATTGGGTAATTCTGTTTTCGTATCTCGTGGGGTATTCAACGCATCTTCTTCAGGAGACAGGCGTTCTATGAGAGTGGAGTTGGTCATCAACGGACTCAGTGATGGATACTTACCTCTCGTTTGGTCACCATCGCCAATCTCAAATACATGGCACTTCGACTTTTCCACGTTCTGCTGCGCCGATTTCGGGAGCTTCGACCCACCAACCAGGATCACATGCCGATTCATCAGTGGAAGATTGAATTCGCTCATACGCAGTAGGACAACTTCTGCACCAACATAAGCCAATCGGTCTTGCCAAAACCGCGCCAACTCTGGCGAGTCTTGGGTTAATATGGCAATGCGTTTACCATTCAGATTGTTAATTGGGGCGTGTCCGCAGCCCGTCGTGCACAGGGGCAAAACAATCGAGAAGGTGGTTCCTTCACCCAGAACAGATGACACGGAGATTTGGCCCTCCATGACATCAATCAGCCCCTTTGTAATCGCGAGCCCCAAGCCGCTGCCATCAAAGGTGCGCGTTGCCGAATTGTCCACCTGTTTAAATGCCTCAAACACCCGGTCCAGCTTGTCTTCGGCGATGCCGACGCCGGTGTCGGAAACATGTATTTCGAAAGAGTCGTCTTGTGTGTGGGCGCGTCTTTGGAGGGAAACTCGGACACGTCCGCTTAGGGTGAATTTGTTCGCATTCCCAACGACATTCAGCAGGATTTGCCGCAGTCTTTTGGCGTCGGACCAAATCACTCTTGGCATGGCTTTATCTAATGTCACTTCAAAGGCCACGTCAGGTTTTTCGAGCCCCTGTTTGACTAGACCCACAACTTCATAGACCAGATCGTCAATCAAAACAGGCTCACTTGATGTCTCAAACTGTCCTGCCTCCAACTTTGAAAAGTCCAAGATATCGTTGATAATCCCGACAAGAGCCAAGCCAGAAGAGCGGATAACATTGACCGATTCCCGCGCTTCGGTGGAAAGGTCTTCGTCCAACAAAGCTTCTGACATACCAATGATCCCATTCATCGGCGTTCTGATTTCGTGGCTCATATTGGCTAGAAAACGGCTCTTGGTTTTGTTGGCTTCCTCGGCCTGAAGCGCTGCTTGATTGAGGCGTTTTTCGTGCTCCTTTTGGCGTGTTGTGTCTCGCTCTACGGCAATCAGACGCACCAATGTACCGCTTTCATCAAAAACCGGGTTGATCGCGACCTCCACCCAATAGGGGCGCCCGTCTTTTGCATGGTTGATCAATTCGACAGTCACCGCCTTTCCAGCGTTTAGATTGCGAGACATGGTTGCAATGGCTTTTGGATCAGACAGTTCGCCCTGAAGTAGCGCACCCGGAGATTTTCCGAGAACCTCTCCCAGTTTATAGCCTGTTAGGTTTTCAAACGCTGGGTTGACCCAGGTGATCAGCCTGTTTTTATCCGTGATGACCACTGCATCATTGGAACGGATGGCGACTTCTGACAGTTCCCTATGTTTCTGTTCTAGTTCCTCCATTTCGGTTTTGGCTTTCTCTAGGGCTTTGACAGGCCGAACCAACAGCCGATGGCCGAGCAGTGACATACATGGAGCTGCCACCAACAGAATTCCGAAAATCGCCCATGTGAGAGATCGCAAAAGTGCCGTTCGTGCCTGATCCAGTGCCGCTGCGTCCCACTGCACTTGAAGGGTTAGCCCGGTGCCTTCCAGGTTGCTTGCAAACAACCAATTTGCGGGATCATGTTGCTGGGTTCGCGTCAGCGTCAAGGTTTCCACCCCAGACGGGATGATTTGAGCCGGAAGACTCCATTCGGCGTCAATAGCTACTAGAACGCCTTCGACAAACCCGTTTGCCAGTACCGGCACGGCTACCATTAATGTTGGCGTGCTCTCAAAATAGACGACGTCAAACAGTGTTTGTTCGGCTGCGACAACGCGCTGCGCCAAGAGATTGGTATGATCTGAGAGGCGCTTGTTTAGAATATTGTTTGCGTCTAGCCGGAGAATTTCTTCCGGGAGAAAATCGTACAAGAGAGTGCCGTCAAAGGGGGCAATTTCGAGATAGCGGTCAAAGATTGCATCTGCATAGATGTCCGTTTGCACATCTCCCAAGACACGATTTACGATGGCTGGTTGCGTGGCGAGAAAAGCCAGACCTAAGCCCAACTGATCCATATGAGTGTGCAACCGATCCGCAAGTGCGTCACCTTCAACTTTGGCAAATTCCTGTTGGGAACTCAGGGTTTGTTCTGACACCGAAAAACGCACCACGGCGCTGGTGAAGGCCCCTGATACCAATGAGGCGAGCACAACGAAGATGTTGAAGAACAACGTGTAGCGCATTGAGCTGGCCATTTTTAGAAGTGGTCAGACTTGGCGGTAACAATACGGTCCTCGTTGTCGAAACGCGCCATACAGAAGTCTCCTACTTCGAGTGCTTCATGCGCTTCTGGATTTTGAACCGCATATTCCGAAAAGGGGAACTCATAGCGGCGGAGCAACCCGTCGATCGGGCCTTCGATATTGGTCAGTGCTTTGATCAACATCGCGCGTTGTGTTGATATATCGGCTTCATCCTCGATGTTGCGCAATGCTTCAATGAACAGGAGACCGAGATCATATCCGTGAAAGAACCCGGCTGGCGCTCGCAAATAGCCACTGTCATCAAAATCCTTACCATAGGTTTTGACGATCTGCTTTAGGCGCGCACCGGAAGATCCTGCCGGTGTTTCGAAACTAAAGCAGGGCTGAATGAATCGGAGCTGCAACCCGTCGCGCACTTCTACCGGAATATCCTCTTCGAAGTCTCCTCCGGTAATGCCCCAATGACTCAGCATTCTGGTTTTCATATCTGTTTTGTGGAGTGCGGTGAAAATGACAGAAGCATCTTTCGCATTGCCCACATAAATGGCGCAATCACTGCCTGCGACATCCAATGCGTTGGCAAGGGACAAGGCATCAGCCTCACCCAGGTTACCCTCGAAATATCGGATGTTATAGCGATTAAACCCGAGAGATTTCATCTCCGCGGTCATGGTGCGCTCATTGGATTCTCCCCATCCTGACCGCCACAAGATTAGGGTGATATGCTGGCATTTGTCCTGTGTCACGGCCTGCGGAACAAGGATTTTTGCCGCTTTCGCATCATCTAGAGACAGGCGAAAGATGCTATTTTTGGAAGTTTGTGCACGTGTGAGTGGGGCAGCGGCCGACCAGGGAAGTAGCAATGGTATGCCATTTTCATTCACATAGTCTTTGGAGGAGAGATAAGGCGGGGAGTGCAGGCCTCCCACGACCGCGATTGCCTGAGGGTCGTCTAGAAACTGCTGGAGATGTCTCTTTGAGCGTTTGCTATTGGCGCGGTGATCAAGAGGCACAAATTCAATCTCGCGCCCATTTACAACACGATCTACCTCGTCAAACGCGGCGAGAATACCAATTTCGATTGACCGTGCAGAGGCGTAGTTGGAAGTCCGATCCGCATCCAAATACACCTTGTAGATATCGGCCGAAGCCATGCCAGATAGGCTGCAGAGCAGCGCCAACACACGCAGAAACATAACAACACCAGAACAAAACACATACACTTGATCCGAAAAGAGTAAGAAGAAAATCTTAACAAAGCCTCTAGCCGGCTTTGCGCAGAAAGGGCGCGGAGGATCGATGGTGTTTTGAGCGGAGCAGCCTGCTTGTTATGCGGGCTTCAGGACCTTCCTGCCGGAATCTTCCAAGGTCCAGACATCCGAGCCTTCAAAGACGGCCACTGAAATAGGCTTTCCGTAGCCAGCTCCTGTGTCCAGGTCGATGCGATTGCCTTTGTGTTCGACGGTTTCAACAACCGTATGGCCGTGTACCACCAGCCAGGGATGCGGCCGGGGATCGGAAAGAAAATCGTCTCTGATCCAGCATAAATCGTCTTCTGACTGATCTTCCAACGCGATGCCAGGTCGAATGCCTGCGTGTACAAAGAGGATAGAGTCCATGAGGTGAAACAAAGGCAGGCTCGATATGAACTCTATGTGCTCTTTGGGAACAAGCGCGAGCGCGTCAGTATGAATGTCCTCGACAGCTCGATCGACGTGAGCATCTACACCATAGCTGGCCACTGTTTCGGCGCCACCCAGTCGCGGATGAAGCCATGTGAGTTCTGGTCGCAGGCGGGGATCATGCTTTGGTTGTGCGCCCATGAAATATTCAAACATGCGATCATGATTGCCCTTCACAACGGTCCAAGGGCGGCCTTCATTTCTTGCGTGCATAAGCCTATCGACCACACCGCAACTGTTTGGTCCGCGATCTACAAGGTCCCCTAGAAAGACAATACGCGCATCGGGACCGCCGTCTGCCTCAATGCGCGCAAGTATGTCTTCTAGCTTCTCGAGATGCCCGTGAATGTCGCCGATGGCGTAAACTGGATCTGTCATCGGAGTTCATCTGCTGTTTGAATAATCTGCCCAACAAGACCGTAGTCGACGGCTTCCCGCGCTGTAAGCCAAAAATCTCGTTGAGTGTCGTTGGCTATTTGTTCCGGAGTATGGCTGGTCGCTTCGGCAAACATAGTGTCAAAGCGGGCACGCATCATCCGAATTTGTTGCGCTTGAATTTCCATGTCGGATGCCTGTCCGGCAATGCCGCCAGACGGTTGGTGGAGCAAGAAACGAGTATTAGGCAGGCAAAACCGATTTTCAGCCTGTGCACCGACAAAAATCAACGCACCTGCACTTGCCACCCAGCCGGTGCCGATTGTGCGTACTTTGGGTCGGATGAAGCGGATGACATCATGCACCATATCGCCGCTTTCCACATGCCCACCGGGAGAGGAAATAAACACGTTGATCGGGTCATCCCCGGCCTCAGCAAGCGAGAGCAGGTGGGTCACTGTGCGGCGGGCGAGAACATCGTTGATTTCTCCGGCAACAATCACGTTGCGGCTTTGGAAAAACAGCTGGTCAATCGGGCCGGAAACGGTGGGTGAGTGCTGGTCAGCGTCACGCATTTGGGGAAACATGGAAACCTCCTAAACCGACTATGTGTAAACACCCCCACTGTTGATTGGAGATCTTCTGAGCACAACCCCAGAGGATCTTTCAGAGACAACAAAAAAGCGCCGCCAAATCGAGGCGGCGCTTTTGTTGGCTTCGCCACAGTTTAAGCGACGTCAAAGACCAGTGGTTTGACTTGGCGGAACATATCGGTTTCTGCCAGTTTCGCACGCGCTTCGGCGGGGACCGGTTCGTCTACATAAAGGAGTGCAATCGCTTCGCCGCCGACGTCCGCACGACCCAATGTAAAGTTTGCGATGTTCACGCCATTGTCGCCCAATGTCTGACCCAGCGTACCGATGATGCCAGGCACATCCTCATTGGTGGTGTAGAGCATGTTGGCCCCGATCTCGGCATCGATATTGATGCCTTTGATCTGGATGAAACGCGGCTTGCCATCCGAGAAGACGGTGCCTGCGATGGAGCGTTCACGCTTGTCGGTCACCACTGTCACTTTGATGTAGCCATCAAAGGTGCCGGACTTGTCCTGGTTGGTGGTCGAAATCTGAATACCACGCTCTTTGGCGACCACAGGGGCGGAAACCATGTTCACGTCTGGGTTGGCCTTTTTCATGATCCCAGCCACCACAGCGCAATTCAGAGCTGCAAGATTCATATCCGCGGCCACGCCGTCATAGAGGATGTTGATGGCCTTAATTGGCTCGTCTGTCATCTGGCCCGAGAAGGCGCCAAGATGATCTGCCAATTTGATCCAGGGTCCCATCACCTTGGCTTCTTCCGCGGTCACCGACGGCATGTTGAGCGCATTTTCAACAGCGCCGGTCAGAAGGTAGTTGGACATTTGCTCCGCCACTTGCAGAGCGACATTCTCCTGAGCCTCGGTGGTCGCTGCGCCAAGGTGCGGGGTGCAGACCACATTGGGCAGATTGAAGAGTGCGTTTTCTTTGGCGGGCTCTTCGGAGAACACGTCAAAGGCCGCACCAGCAACATGGCCGGATTTCAGCAGCTCGGCCAGTGCTTCTTCGTCCACCAGACCACCGCGAGCACAGTTGATGATCCGCACGCCTTTTTTGGTCTTCTCAAGGTTCTCACGGCTCAGGATATTGGCGGTCTGTTCCGTGAATGGCACGTGCAGCGTGATGAAATCAGCGCGGGCGAGCAATTCGTCCAGCTCCACTTTTTCCACACCCATCTTGCCGGCTTTCTCGGCGGACAAAAATGGATCATATGCGACAACCTTCATCTTCAGACCACGGGCACGATCACATACGATGCCACCAATGTTGCCGGCACCGATCACGCCGAGGGTTTTGTTGGTCAGTTCGACCCCCATAAATTTGGACTTTTCCCATTTCCCGGCATGGGTCGATGTGCTGGCTTCCGGGATTTGGCGCGCCACAGCAAACATCATCGCGATGGCATGTTCTGCAGTTGTGATCATGTTGCCGAAAGGCGTGTTCATCACGATCACACCCTTTTTAGAAGCAGCTTCCTTGTCCACATTGTCGGTGCCAATGCCTGCGCGGCCGACCACTTTGAGGTTTGTGGCTGCCTTCAGGATTGTCGGGGTTACCTTGGTGGCGGAGCGGATCGCCAACCCGTCATATTGACCAATCACTTCGGCCAATTTCTCTTTGTCTTTGCCAAGGTCAGGCATGAAATCGACGTCGATGCCGCGGTCGCGGAAAATTTGAACGGCGGTTTCGCTGAGCTTGTCGGATACGAGTACTTTGGGAGCCATTTTGAGCGTCCTTTGGAAAATCTATGTCAGGGAAGGTGCGCAACAACTGCGCACCCGACGTCGGGTGTGCCCTCGGGGCGCCCCTCTTAGGCTTGCGCTGTGATTTCGGCCTCAAAGGCCCATGTGAGCCATGGCAGCATGGCCTGCAGATCGGAGGTCTCAACCGTGCCGCCACACCAGATGCGAAGGCCAGCAGGTGCGTCGCGATAGGCGCCGATGTCCAAGGCGATGTTTTCTGCCTCAAGACGTTTGGCGACTGCCTTAGCAAAGGCTGCACCGTCCTGAATGCGGTCGTCTGAGAACTTCAGGCATACCGATGTGTTGGAACGCGTGGTTTCGTCTTCGGCGAGGTTCGTGATCCAGTCGTTTCCGTCACAGAAATCGAAAACCGCTTTGGCGTTGGCATCCGCGCGCGCGATGAGACCTTTCAGGCCACCCACAGACCGCGCCCAATCCAGCGCAAAGAGATAGTCTTCGACTGCCAGCATGGAGGGGGTGTTGATGGTGGCGCCGGTAAAAATGCCTTCGATCAGCTTGCCGCCTTTGGTCAGACGGAAGATCTTAGGCAGCGGCCAGGCCGGTGTGTAGCTTTCCAGCCGTTCCACAGCGCGCGGGCTCAGGACAATCACGCCATGCGCCGCTTCGCCGCCCAGCACTTTCTGCCAGGAGAAGGTGGTCACATCCAGCTTGTCCCAGGGCAGATCCATCGCAAATGCGGCGGAGGTCGCATCACAGATTGTCAGCCCTTCGCGGTCATCCGCAATCCAGTCGGCATTTGGCACGCGCACACCAGAGGTGGTGCCGTTCCAAGTGAAGACGACATCATTTTTCTTGGTGTCGACGGTCGCCAGATCCACGATCTGACCATAGTCGGCGGTCTTAACCTCGGCGTCGATCTTAAGCTGCTTCACCACATCGGTGACCCAGCCAGCGCCAAAGCTTTCCCATGCCAGCATTTCGACTTTGCGTGCGCCCAGAAGGGACCAGAGCGCCATTTCAACCGCGCCTGTGTCAGAGGCGGGCACGATACCAATACGGTAATCTGCGGGGATGCCCAGGATCTCGCGCGTGCCTTCAATCGCGGCCTTCAGCTTGTCCTTGCCGATGGCGGCACGGTGGCTGCGGCCGAGAGCGGCATCTGCGAGCTTGGTGACATCAAATGTGGGGGGCTTGGCACAGGGGCCAGAGGAGAAACGCGGGTTCGCCGGGCGAACCGCCGGTTGCTGAGTAGCCATAAATGCTATCCTTCCAGATAAATGCCTCTCGTTGGGGAGAGGTGTCCCACGGACCGACTTAGGCGGAGTGGCGGGATCTCACAACATGAAAAATCCGCGTTGACGACAGTTTGTGATTCAAAAGCGACGCCAAATGACCACTATCGGAAACATTCGGTCACATGAACGATGTGGGTGCGGCAGGTGCAGATTCTGATGAATAAAACCTTACGGTCAGAAATATCCGAGACTGGAATCATCTTTGCCGCCGTGCTCTATGGCGCCCAAGCTAACTTCAAATCTGTTGAGGCCCCCGATGTTCACTGCCACGCTTTTGACCAATCCGACGTTACCAAGTCTTGATGGGGCGCTTGTGGAGAATTTGCGCAATGCGTGGGGAGGTGACACCGTACATTGGCTCGCAGTTGAAGAGGCTGCGGAGTTTGCTCTGCCTAACAATCCCGACAATCTTTGGGAGGTTTGGGCTGATTTGCAAAAGATGGGTGTGGATCTCGTTGTTCAGCCGACTGAAGGCCGTCGCAAGAAGATGCTTCTGGCGGACATGGACAGCACGATGATCGAGCAAGAGTGCATCGATGAGTTGGCTGACGAAGCGGGTGTCGGGGATCGCGTCAAAGACATCACCGCAAGGGCGATGAACGGAGAACTCGATTTTGAAGGTGCATTGACGGAGCGCGTTGGCCTGTTGAAAGGCTTAGATCAGGGGGTGATCGCCAAGGTGCTCGCGGAACGCATCACTTTCATGCCTGGGGGGAAAGCGCTTTTGGCGACAATGAAAGCGGAAGGCGCCTACGCAGCGTTGGTGTCAGGCGGTTTCACAGCCTTTACCGCCAAAGTGGCATCCGAACTTGGCTTTGACGAAAACCGCGCCAACACGCTCTTGGTTGCAGATGAAAAACTGACCGGGGATGTGGGGCGCCCTATCTTGGGGCGCGAAGCGAAGGTGCAGGCGCTCAAAGAGATCACCGAACGACTTGGGCTTGCGCATGAAGATGTGATGGCTGTGGGTGATGGTGCCAATGACCTTGGCATGCTGGGGCTCGCTGGGGCAGGGGTAGCGCTACACGCAAAGCCTTCAGTCGCGGCAGAATGTGACATCCGCATCAACCATGGGGACCTCACCGCGCTGCTGTATATCCAAGGCTATGCCAAGTCTGAGTTCGCGGGCCTCTAATACATGCTGGAATTTGGGGTTGAGGGGCTGCTGCTCTTACTGGCAGCAGGATTTTTTGCGGGCTTCGTGGATGCGATAGCTGGTGGCGGCGGATTGATCACGGTGCCGGCGTTGATGATTGCCGGTGTGCCGCCCGTGCAAGCACTCGCAACAAACAAGATACAAGGGATGTTTGGATCAGGCACCGCTGCCTATTCCTATGCAAAGAGTGGCTTGGTCGATCTGCGCGCTCAGGCTGGACCTGCACTGTTGGCGTTTATCGCATCGCTTGGCGGCGCACTCCTTGTATCCGTTTTGCCAACAGATTGGATTCGGCTGATCTTGCCGGTTCTGCTGATCGGAATTGCGCTATTCTTTGCCCTTCGCAAAGATCCCGGCGAGATGGATCGTACAGCGCGTCTCAAACCCATCATCTTTTCCCTGACGGCTGTTCCGGTTGTTGCCTTCTATGACGGTATCTTGGGGCCGGGCGCGGGCAGTTTCTATATGATCGCCTTCGTTGCGCTGGGCGGCTACGGCATCTTGAAAGCGACCGCGCATACCAAGCTTCTGAATTTCGCTTCCAATGTTGGCGGGCTCGCCGGGTTTATCCTCGTTGCCAACCCGCTTTGGGCTATTGGCTTAGCTATGGGCGCGATGCAAATTTTGGGCGCTCGGCTTGGTGCCAAGGTGGCCATGGCGAAAGGGGCGAGGTTGATCCGCCCGCTTTTGGTGGCAACCTCCGTCGCATTGGCGCTCAAACTGCTCTGGGATGTGCTCTGACAAAGCTTGAATTTAACATTTGTGTTAAATAGAGAATCCCCTCAAGATCAGGCTATGACTCGCCTGACCACAACCTTTGCAGCCCTTTCCGATGAAACCCGCCTTGCCATGGTGGAGCGTCTTATGGCTGTTGGGGAGCTTCCAGCCGGTGATCTTGTGGCAGATGCGTCGATCAGCGGTCCCGCAGTATCTCGCCATCTTAAAGTACTGCGCAACGCAGGTCTGGTGACACAGCGCGCAGAGGGCACAAAACGTCTTTACAGCGTTCGACCGGAAGCGCTGCAAGCCGTTGCTGGATGGACAATGGATCATAAAGCGTTTTGGCAGTCAGGCTTGGAGCGTTTGGATGCCCTGTTGGCGGAGGAAACGTCGTGAGCGATGCGCGATTGGAAAGGGAGTTCTCTGTCTCGCCTGAGCGCCTCTACGCTGCGATCACAAATCCGGCTGACCTGAGCCGTTGGTGGGGGCCGGAAGGCATGACATTGGGCGACCACACTTTAGATTTTACGCGACTTGGCCCGTGGCATTCTGTCAAAATCAGTGACGCTGGTCGGCAGATGAAAATGTCAGGCCAAGTGACAAGTATCGATCCGCCACATTCGGTCGGGTTTACTTGGGCTTGGCACGACGAAAATGATCAACGTGGACATGAAAGTCATGTCACATTCACCGTTGAGGCGACGGCGCGGGGCGCCAAGCTAATTATAGATCACAAGAACTTGCAGGACGAAGAAGCTGTGCGTGGCCACAGTTGGGGCTGGAACAGTTCTACCAATAGGCTGCGGGCGCTTCTCGAATAAATTTGGATCAAGACCCTTCAACAAAGGAGACTTCAAATGCCAAAATTTATGTTCATTTATCACGGAGGTGGGCGCCCGGAAACGCCGGAGGAAGGCGAGAAAGTCATGGCAGCCTGGATGAAGTGGATGGAAGGGATAGGCGCTGATCTCGTCGATGGTGGCAACCCGGCAGGTATGTCCAAAACCGTCAGCGCAGATGGTGTGGCGAATGATGGCGGTGCCAACCCGGTCTCCGGCTACACGCTTGTCAATGCGCCCGATATCGACGCGGCCTGCGAAATCGCAAAGGGCTGCCCAATCCTGGAGGGCGGGATGGGCACAGTGGAAGTGGCCGAAGCGATGGAGATGTAGCCAAACCAGACTGAATGAAGCGCCGGTGGCATATGTCGATGCCTCCGGCAGGAGTATTTTCTGCAGAGTGAAGCTGGAGTTGCGAAACTCAGCGCATGACTTCTGTCGCGCGCATCATCCCGGTTTTTAGACCGTCCCAATTTCTGATCGGAGCATCGAGATATTTTGCCGCTTCTGGATGGTTAGGGTCTAAAACACCGAGCTTCGCCAAAATCGCTGCAATCGCGTTTTCAGAAGCGCGCGTGCCGCCATCAATGATCTTCAGTGCGACACCCAGTTTCTGTTCGGGCAATATGGCGATGAAGAAGGCCTCAGCACCGGTTTTGATCGCGACTTTATGGTTCATTGCGCGCATCAGATTGGTACAGGCGCGGCCCTCGCCAGCCACATACTCCGGATGTTTGGCCATAGCATTCCTCAAGCGTGCAGCGGCTGTTTCGCGGGTGCCTTCGCCTTCACGAGCTGCTGCAAAGAACGCCATAGCGCGGGCCATGCCTTTGAGTGTGCTGGCGTGATTGGGAGCAGAGCAGCCATCAATGCCGTAGCCTGTGCTGGTTTCCTGTGTCAGCTCTTCATGCGCTGCCAGAACGGCTTTTTGCACAGGATGGTTTATATCTGTGTAGTTTTTCTCCGCGCCGAGATGTTTGGCCAGGGTGAGAAAGCCCGAGTGTTTGCCGGAACAGTTGTTGTGTACGCGGCAAACCGGGTCATTGCAGCGGATCAACTCATCACGCACACCAATGTCGCGCGGTTCCTGAGGTCCGCAAATCAGATCGTCATCTGAAAACCCTTGCGCCGCGAGCCAGGCATTCACCATGTCATTGTGGATGGCAGACGCGTTATGGGACGCGCAGGCCAGCGCCAGGTGCTGCTCCGTCAAACCTGCGGCATCGGCTGCGCCGCTTTCCACCAAAGGCAATGCCTGGATCATTTTTGAGGAGCTGCGAGGCAGCACAATGGCATCCGGATCGCCCCATGCATGCACAATCTCCCCGTCGGCATTGCAGACCACGGCATGGCCGCTGTGGACACTCTCAAGAATGTCTCCTCGCCAGAGTTCGGTCATCGGCACGGCTTTGGTCATAAATCTCTCGCTTTCATGGGCAAATTTGTGCCAACGGGTCTTTCGTCTCGCGGCAAACATGGGCTAAGCTTATTCTATCGCGTATAATAATCTCCGGCCCAACACAAATGGTGCAAAACCAGCGGGCAGGAACCAGAGGCAACACACAGCTTGGAGGCTGTAGAAGAGCATGACATCACGTTGGATGACGGCGCTGGCCATGGCGGCGACGCTTTGGAGTGGCAGTGTTTCGGCACAGGCATCAAGCGAAAATCAGGTCAACGCCATCACGGATTGGAGCGTCTTTGAGCACAAAGACGGTGACAAACGTGAATGCTGGGCGGTGAGCACAGCCAAAGAGAGCGTGAACACCCGCGGCGGACAGGTTGTGGCCGTACGCCGCAGCGACATTCTGCTGATGGTGTCTTTCTTGCCCCACGAGAGCGTCTCGGCGCAGGTTGGGTTTACCGGTGGATATCCCTTTGCTGGTGGATCCACCGTTGAAGTGAGCATTGACGGTCAGAGTTTTGTGATGATCACAGAAGGCGAATGGGCTTGGCCTGCGTCTTCCGGAGATGATGCCAAAATTGTTGCGGCCATGAAACGCGGCGCGGATGCGACGCTGACGGCGCGCTCTTCACGCGGGACCAAAACCGCCGATACGTTTTCGTTGCGCGGTTTTACCGCTGCCGTCGAAGACGCAGAGAAACGCTGTAACTGAGATCAATAAAGCCCCTGCCAGGGCCTAACACGCATCCAACGTCACCATGGGGGAGATCGATCGGAACAACCGGTCGATCAAATGGCCATGGGAGAGCAAAAATGGCGCAGGCAGAAACAGCATACACAAATGGCCGGCAGTCTCAGGTGCAAGAGCTGGGCTCCAAAGATGTGAGCCTGGTTGCGAGAAGTACAAAGATCGCAACCCGACAAGGAGAGGTGGCGGTCGAAACGCTTCGCGCTGGTGATGAAGTGGTCAGCCGAGATCTGGGGCTTATCCGTGTGCGCTGGGTTGGAGTGTTGCAGGCAATTGAGCTCCCGATCCGAGTGCCTGCTGGCGCTTTGGGGAGAAATGTCCCAGCGCGCGATTGTTTACTTGCACCAAATTCTCGGATCTGGATGCGGGGCACTGAGTTTGAAACTGCCTTTGCTGCGCGTGAGGTGATGGTTCCGGTGAAGGATCTCGTCGATTGGCACGGGATAACAGAGCATGTTTCACATGCGCCCACGACCGACTATTTTCTCGTGCTATGTGACACACCGCAAATCCTGACCATGGATGGCATGCAGGTGGAGATGCGCCACGCTGGAGCCGATATGCCGGAATTTGATACGGTGGATGCGGACGAAATGGCCGTCCTGTTTCCGGAACTTCTGGCTCTCAGTCCAAAATCGGATAAATGGCGTCGCCGTTTGGACAAACACGAAGCGGCTCACGTAGTTGAGGTCAAAAAACGCGCTTAGGGTGCTTCAAAGCGTTTGAGGTATTCCAAAAGAGATTTGTCTGGTTCTTCGTCAAAATTCTCCCCAGCCAGCAAAGCTTCGTTGATGTGATCGATCCGAAAGACCCGGAAGTCTTCACGGGTTTCGCACCATGCAGTGCAGGTCCAGGCGCGACCCCAATATTCCATCTGCAGAGGTCTGATATGTCTTCGGCTTTGGCGGCCATCCAGTGTGGTATAGTCGATCATCAGTACCTGCCTTTCGCGGATGGCGCGGCGAAGGATCGGCATTTGGGCAAAACTTGCTGCCACTTCAGGGGCTGCAAAGATCTCTTTGTCAAAACCGTCAATCCCACCGAACGTGGGCTTAGGCATGGCGCGATCCACTTTGCTCAACATATGTTCGGCGGCTTCTTGCAATTCCGGATCAGCGGTTTGCCGCACCAGAGCGGCGCCAAGGTGTAATGCCTCAAGCTCGATCTGTGTCAGCGCCATAGGGGGCATGAATACGGGCGCTCGCAGAATGTAGCCCACCCCGCGTTCGCCCTCCACTGGAATGCCTGAGGCAACCAGTGTGTCCATATCCCGATAGATCGTGCGGACCGACACCTCCATTTTCTCGGCGAGGTTTGATGCCTTGTGCAGGCGCCCATCGCGCAAGAGTTGGATCAGATCAAAGAGGCGGTCGGTCCGGCGCATTTTATGACGTGCTGCCTTTGATGGTGTAGTGGGACATGCTCATGGAATTCTGATCCAGAACCGCCATCAGGTCCATCAGTTCCGGATGTGCTTCTGGGTTGAACGCTGCGGAAGCCGCATGCGCATCGGCAAGCGTTTCCCATTCCACCTCGTCGATCCAATCACCTTCCGCGGTGACTGCGACACGGCGGCGGAGAAAGCCTGCCTGTGCCGTTGCAAAGCTCTGCGATTTTTCCCATGCGGCTATGGCTTGTTCCGGTTTGACGTCGGCGTTCAGGCGGTAGCGCACAATTTCAATAACAGACATTTTGGTCTCCTATGTGGTCCGTTTCGATATCCGCCTTGTGTCACAGCCCAACTGACACGGTCTGTCAGTTGGTTTTGGAGTCAGCCAGGTTTTCTGGCAATATTTGCAAAACGCCCTAAATGGTGTATCTGCACCGCTTGAATTCCCAGATGAGTCCCTGAGCCATGAGTACCTCCGCGCCAATCACGCAGGACGTGATGACCATTCCCCGTAAGCTGCCTGAGGGCGGCAAGATCAATCTCGTTGGGTTGACCCGTGATCAGATGCGCGAAGTGTTGATTGCCAATGGGACCAAGGAGAAGCAGGCCAAGATGCGCGTTGGGCAAATCTGGCAGTGGATATACCAATGGGGCGTGCGTGATTTTCACGAGATGACCAACCTGTCCAAAGCCTATCGGGCAGAGCTGGATGAGGTTTTTGAAATTGCGATCCCTGAAGTCATCACCAAACAGGTGAGCGAGGACGGGACCCGGAAATATCTGGTGCGTATTGCTGGCGGGCATGAGGTTGAGGTGGTCTACATCCCAGAGGATGATCGTGGTACGCTATGTATCTCCTCTCAGGTCGGGTGCACGCTAACCTGCTCTTTCTGCCATACAGGCACACAGAAACTGGTGCGCAATTTGACGGCGGCGGAAATTATCGGTCAGCTGATGATGGCGCGTGATGATCTTGAAGAATGGCCGGTGCCTGGTGCGCCTAAAGACGAGACGCGCCTGCTCTCCAATATTGTTCTGATGGGCATGGGTGAGCCGCTCTACAATTTCGATAATGTGCGTGACGCGATGAAGATTGCGATGGACCCGGAAGGGATTTCTCTGTCTCGTCGCCGTATCACGCTGTCGACCTCTGGCGTTGTTCCGGAGATTGCACGCACGGCTGAAGAGATTGGCTGTCTGCTCGCGATTTCCTTCCATGCCACGACCAACGAAACCCGTGACGTGTTGGTTCCGATCAACAAGCGTTGGAACATTGACGAGTTGTTGCAGGCCCTTGCCGATTATCCAAAAGTCTCCAACTCCGAGCGGATCACCTTTGAGTATGTGATGTTGGATGGTGTGAACGATACCGACGAAGACGCCCAC
The DNA here is from genome assembly GCF_017743775.1 of Shimia sp. R9_1. NCBI lineage: Bacteria > Pseudomonadati > Pseudomonadota > Alphaproteobacteria > Rhodobacterales > Roseobacteraceae > Shimia > Shimia sp. R9_1. The sequence goes on from NZ_JAGHRN010000002.1 coordinate 360,383, forward strand.
CGTCTGATCGACCATATCAAACGCTACAACATTCCGGCCAAGATCAACCTAATCCCCTTCAACGAATGGCCTGGCGCGCCTTATAAACGCAGCTCCAACAACCGCATCCGCGCGTTTGCCAATATCATTTATCAGGCGGGCTATGCCTCCCCGATCCGCAAGACCCGCGGTGAAGATATCATGGCGGCTTGCGGTCAGTTGAAATCCGCAACAGAGCGGGCGCGCAAATCGCGCAAGCAAATTGCGGAAGAGGCGGGGCTTTCACAGCCCTAAGCCTTTGGCGCTGCAACGGGTTGGAAAGCTTTGCAAATTTGGGTAATCTGATTGTGGTTTTCATCACGGAAGAGTTGTTATGCCCAAATTTGTGCTTTCCACCGCTGCGCATCTGATCGCCAACGCTGTCGGCCTTATCCTTGCCAGTGTTCTGCTGCCAGGGTTTTCCATTGGCATATTGGGCGCCATCATTGTGACATTGGTTTTCACGGTGGTGTCGGTCGTGCTTCTGCCGGTGGTTCGCAAAATTGCGGAGAAGAAGCTGCCGGAGCTTTTGGGTGGCATTTCACTTGTTGTGTCCTTCGCTGGCCTGCTCATCACCGAACTGCTTGTTTCGGATTTTACCATCGGCGGGGTCGCCAACCTGCTCGCAGCGACATTGATTGTCTGGCTTGGCGCGTTGATTTCAGGGGTGTTGCTGCCGAAGTATCTGTTCCCATCTTTGGCAGAGGCCAAATCCCAAAAGGTTAATAAGGCCTAAAACTTTTCACAGTTAGGCGCCAATTCAGTCGAGATCGGCCTTCAGTTTCCTTTCTGTAAACAACGGGAAGGAATGCACGATGACACCTACTCAAATTCTTAGCACTGAGATTGAAGCGCCTGTCTTGGATATTCTGAAGCGAGAGCGGGATCAGGCTTTGAGCGCGCGTGAATGGAAGTTTCGCCTCGCGGGCTATGGATATGCCATCAAGGATGTGGCCGGTGCGCAGGTTGTGACCAAGTTGCCTCACGGTACAGAGATCGGCGTTCTACCAAAGCAGTTTCACTAAGGCGGCCAGACCGGGCATATAAGCAGTTGCCAGAACTGTGACGCCCCGAAAATATCGGAGCGCCTGAAATTTCTGGGTGTGTTGGGCTCAGCGGCCGGGAATCTCCGCGCGGCGGGAATAATCTTTCCAGTTGTCGAGCACCTCAACAGCCTCTTCAGCGGTTTCCACGAACTGGAAGAGATCCAGATCATCAGCCGAGATAGTGCCTGCGTCTGAAAGAGCGTCCCAATTGATGATGCTTTCCCAAAATGCACGCCCGAACAACAGGAACGGGACGCGCTGCATCCGCCCTGTCTGAATGAGCGTCAGGGCTTCGAACAGCTCATCAAGCGTGCCAAACCCGCCAGGGAACACACAGATGGCCCGTGCACGCATCAGAAAGTGCATCTTGCGTATCGCAAAATAATGGAAGTTGAAGCACAGGTCCGGGGATACATATTCGTTTGGCGCCTGTTCGTGAGGCAGTACGATGTTGAGGCCAATTGAGCGCCCACCGGCCTCCATTGCGCCACGGTTGCCCGCCTCCATCACGCCGGGGCCGCCACCCGTGACGATCACGTTCTTCTTGCCATCGCTGGCTTTGGTCGCGATCTGAGCAAACTTGCGTGCCTCATCATAAAAGGACGACAAATCTGCCAAAGTCTGCGTGCGTGCAGTCTTCTTTTTGGCGGGTTCAGGAATGCGCGCGCCGCCAAACAGCACCACGGTGCTTTCAATACCGTGTTCGTCGAGCGCCAGTTCCGGCTTGAGTAGCTCAAGCTGCAATCTCACCGGGCGCAGCTCATCCCGACACAGGAAATCAGTGTCCGCAAAAGCCAATCTGTAAGAAGGGGCACGGGTTTGTGGAGTGTCCGGGACATGTGACGCGGTTTCACGATCTGAATGGGCATCAGACAGCGGGTGGGGGCGTTCATCCTGCATGGTGTTGGTCCTTGCTTGCGCGTTTAGCTCAGGCCTATAGGTTTCACGTTAACAAAGCCAGTAACAGGGACGCAAAATGGACTGGAACGCCGAGATAAAAGCCGCTGCTGCGCGCATAGATGGACATATTGTGCGCACACCTGTGATGACAGTGGATGGCGGGTTTGGCCTGAGTCACAGCATCGAGATGAAGCTGGAGCAGCTGCAGCACACCGGCACATTCAAGGCGCGCGGGGCATTTAACACCCTGCTATCTCGTGACGTACCTGCGGCAGGTCTGGTCGCAGCTTCTGGTGGGAATCATGGTGCGGCGGTGGCTTACGCCGCGCATCAGCTTGGTCACAAGGCTCGAATCTATGTGCCGGAAATGGCGGGCCCGGCAAAGGTCGCGCTCATCAAGGATGCGGGGGCAGATTTGCAGGTTGTGCCAGGTGCCTATGCCGACGCTTTTGAGCAGGCGAAGGCCTATGAGGCAGAAACCGGCGCGATGCAAATACACGCCTATGACGCGCCAGCGACGGTGGCAGGGCAGGGCACTTTGGCTTTGGAATGGGAAGAGCAGGGGTTGGATGCCGACACTGTTCTGATCGCCGTGGGCGGTGGCGGTTTGATTGCGGGGGCGATGACTTGGTTTGACGGTCGCCGTCGTGTGGTCGCTGTCGAGCCGGAAACGTCCTGCGCGCTCAATGTTGCGCTGGGCGCTGGGTCTCCGGTGGATGTAGAGGTGTCAGGCGTCGCCGCAAACGCGCTGGGGGCCAAGCGCATTGGGCAAATTTGCTATGACCTCGCAGTATCCACTGGAGCGGAGTCCATTTTGGTCCCAGATGACGCGATCACACGCGCGCAACATGCGCTTTGGCGTGAGCGCCGTCTACTTGTGGAACCGGCGGGGGCAACCGCTCTCGCGGCGTTGATGTCGGGCGCTTATGTGCCGGAGCCCAGTGAAAAAGTCGCTGTGCTGGTCTGCGGAGCCAATATTGCGCCCGATCCGATGCAATAATGGTCGCAAAGAGGACGTGACGGCTGCGTCCGATCTCGTTAGATAAGCGTGAACTCAAGACATCCGGAGCCTGAAGACATGTCCAATGCCCAACTGGAACAAGCCATCGAAGCCGCATGGGATGCGCGCGATACCATCACCTCTGCGACCACCGGCGAAACCCGCGAGGCGATCGAAGACACGCTGAATGCGCTGGACAGGGGCAGCCTGCGTGTTGCTGAGAAACTCGAAAGCGGCGATTGGCATGTGAACCAGTGGGCTAAAAAGGCTGTGCTGCTTGGCTTCCGCATCAAAGATATGGAGATCCAGGGTGGCGGCCCGCAGGGTTCCGGCTGGTGGGACAAAGTCGACAGCAAATTCAAAGGCTGGGGCGAGACCCAGTGGAAAGAGGCAGGCTTCCGTGCTGTGCCTAACTGTGTTGTTCGTAAATCCGCTTATATCGCACCTGGCGTGGTGTTGATGCCATCTTTCGTGAACCTTGGCGCCTATGTTGATGAAGGCACTATGGTCGACACTTGGGCCACCGTTGGTTCTTGCGCGCAGATCGGCAAAAACGTGCACCTCTCCGGTGGTGTGGGTATCGGTGGCGTGCTGGAGCCCATGCAAGCTGGCCCAACCATCATCGAAGACAACTGCTTTATCGGCGCACGCTCAGAGGTGGTCGAAGGCTGCATCGTGCGCGAAGGCTCTGTCCTTGGCATGGGTGTCTTCATTGGCCAATCTACCAAGATCGTGGATCGCGAAACCGGCGAAGTGATGTATGGCGAAGTGCCGCCATACTCCGTGGTTGTTGCTGGCTCGATGCCGTCCAAGAATGGTGTGAACCTCTATTGCGCTGTGATCGTGAAGCGCGTTGACGAAAAAACACGCTCCAAGACCGGTATCAACGAGCTGCTCCGCGACTGATTTTGCGGCGGCCACTGACTGAAACAAATGAAGGCGCTCTCGGGATTGAGCGCCTTCTTTCTATCCATCAGATGACGAAGCCTGTATGGGAGCACTGAACGAGGATCGCTCAGCCCATTTATCCGACCAAGATCCACCTGTGTGCGTCACAAAGTGAGATCAAGGTAGAACAAACAAAGGAAAGCATCGCGATGGCCCAAGAGAAGAAAAAGAAAACACGCCAACAGGTCTACACTTTGTTGGTTCAGGTTGGGCGCAAAGACGGTGATGGTCTGCCCGAAGAAGCGACCGGTGGCGCGCTTATGATCTATGCCAGCGGCGTGGACGAAGCGGAAGCTGTGCGTGAAACGGTGGCGATCCTGAAGCAGGCAGACCTCAACCCGCTTGACGTGACCGGATATGGCACCATTGAGGAGCGCGAAGCGCAAGGCCATGAAATTGACGGGCAAGAGCGCGAGTTGATGCAGCGTGCATTGGATGAAAACTCCGTTGTTGTCGCGCAGATGACTCCGTTCTTTCACGGCGAAGAAAGCGAAGGCGAAAGCACCGAACATTGAGTTCGGCTTTTGACTTATGCGGCCCGTTGGGCGGCAAGTGTGAGCGCGTCAAACTCTCTAAGTACCGGATAGGCCGTGCGAGAGTGCTCAGGCAGTTTCGCGCGTGGATAGCCAGATAACATACTCGCTTTCAAAATTTCCCGCTTGCGACGCAGCCGGCCAATGTCGAAGCTCTCCAGATAGGTTCCTGCCACCAAAACAGCGGCATGGTCTGGCAGCAGCAATTGGCAGTATGTCGTGAGTGGGGTGGAGCCACCGCTGGTCGCCGCATTTCCGTGAAGGAGATGGCCTGCTGGCACCAACACATATTCTGACCCGAACATGTACTCGACCCGGCTTCCGCCAATCACCAGCCTCTGGGTGGGGCTTGTCACAATGTCTTGGGCGAGACCAAAAAAAGGCGCGCGCAGTCTGATAGGAGCGAAATTGCCCGCTGCTGGGACGGTGCGCATGATATTGGACAGAACAGGTACCAGATCACCGGTGGACGCTTGGACAACATCGCCGCGCTGCAGGCTGCCTACCGGCTGATAGCCGCGGTCTGTCATCACTGGCGTCTCCGGAGACAAGCTCGGCATAGGGCCTATGGGCTCGATGCGATTTGAGAAGGCGATAAAGCACACATCGTTGGCAAGGGTGCGGGTTTCCGCGAGCACTGTGCAGGCCTTGACGTCTTCAGGGCTGAGCGCGATTGGTGCCTTGATGCTGCGATGTGCCACGCGAAACGTGCCCGGTTGTTCGACTGACAGACGTCCCAATCCTGCTGTCAGATCCCAGGAGTACGTGACCCGCAAGGCATCGGCCCGACCAATGGTGTCCAGATTGACTGCGCCGTGACAGGTGCGGCCGGCACGGTTCATGACCAATACCACGCCGCCACCGGGCACTGCCTGCAGAGAAAAACGCACCCCGTGGCCGTCAACTGGCCGAAAAGCCAACAGCGTTTGTGGACGATCATATGGGGATGCACGCATCTCAAGCACAACACTTCCGCGCGTCATCGGTGTCTCGTCGACACCCGTATCGGCCCCCGCGCCAACGCCCAGATGGGCCAACCCATTTGCGCAAAAGAGGGCTCGGGATTTGTCCAGTAAGCCGATCCAGCTCATGTGGTGCTACTCCTGAGCGGGTCAGAATATGCCTGTGCCGTGTTCATACGCGCCACGCGATTATTCTGCTGCGATGGCAGCAAGATGCGTCATTGCAGCAACCTCATAGCTGCGCAGCCCCCGCCGTGCCATCGGACCATATCCCTCCCCGGAATCCCGGTCGATTTCCGGAAAAATGGCGCAGATTTCATCCACAATTTCCGCTTCAAAGCTGGCAGAAGTCTGGGGACCCGGCAAAAAACTCTCAGTTGGCAGATTTTCTGAGAAGACAATCTGATGCTCGTCAAACAGCAGGTGCACATATTCAACCGTGCCACCAGGCACCCGCCGCACAGACTGATCGTTGACCAGATCCCGCGCAGCCACTAAGACCTCTTCTTCGCCAAAAAGCAGTTCTGCCCACGCGTTCTGCATCAGAACGCGATGCAGGGGGGACAGTTTGAGGCTGCGATGCTTGCCAAAAGTGTTAGCGGCGATGTGGATGGGGGCCAGATTGCCCTCAGCTGGCACCTCTCGCCGCCCGACCCAACGAATGGGTTGCGCGCCATTGTCCATGGTCTCCACCAAGTCGCCGATGTTCAGACATTCCACCGGGACCTCGCCGTAAGGGGTGCGAATGAACGTGCCTGCGGTGAAACAGGGGGCCTGATTTACGGTGACAAAGCCCACATCCGTGGTGCCGTTGTTATCGTCGACCGTATAGGAGAAATTGACCACTTCTTCGTCGTCATCACCCACAAGCGTGAGTGTCCCATCGCCGTTGACCGTCACTTCCTGTCCGCTGGGCAGGGTGATGGTCCCCCCCGCGGCAACAGGCTGGCCGGAGATATGGGTGATGGTGAGAGAGTTGCCGGTGTCGTTCACATCATTGGCAAGCACATCGATTGTGCGTGTGCCATCGATTGGCAGGTTCACCTCATCGAGATTGGCAACCAAGGAAGTTTGCAGTGAGTTCGCCGCGATCAGTAGCGAGCTGTCATAGCTGCTGTCGGAAACATCCGCGATGACGATGCGAATGGTGTTCAACCCTTCCGTGATGTTGAATTTCAACGTCATGGTCTGGGTAAACCCGTCCATCTCGGTGTTGAATTGGCTACCAGTGTTGTCGACAAAGAGGCTTTCGTTGTTTCCCGTGTTGATGTTTCGGGGGTCTACGTCACCATCGCCAATCGCCAGCGGCACATAAGTTCCGTTGACGGAGACAGCCACAAAATCCTGATAGATCGAGTTGGTGAACTCCGGATATTCTTCGGAGGCAAATACAAATTGCATTGTCATCTGGCTGGCTTCAGTGGCCGTGAAGGACACATCCAAGTAAGCCGCATCAAAGGTTGAAGTGCCCGCAATCGCGTTGAATTCGGGGTTGTTGTCTTCGCCATTGGTGTTTGAAGAGCGGTTGGTCCGCTGGTTAAAAGCACCAAATCTGTTGGAAAAGTTGGTGGCTCGACCTGTTGAGAGGATCACCCCGGAGTCGCTTGGTGTGGCTTCCGGAGATAGGGAATCGCCGTCGGTATAAATGCCAGATGATGTGCTTTGTCCGCTGTAGGATGCAGAAACGATTGTGACATCATCGCCGAAAATGGTTTCGGCCATGTCGATCGCGGAGGCACCGGTGTTGATTGGTACTCTGGGCATGTTGCTCTTCCCTGCTTCCAACAGGCACATCACGCATCAGAGACCACACCGGAGGATCCGGGTGATGATAAAACCTCATGGCGCAGCTTTTTGCTGATCGTTTCCATGGGGGCGGCTTTCGCCAACTGCTGGTGACCTGCCTCGGTCGATTTTTATTAACAATCAGTAAATCGGAACCTTTGGGGTTTGTTAAGAGGTTAGGGCTGAAGCCTCACGCTTTGTGGCGGAAATGTGGCTTTCCGGTCCTGTCTTCCTGTGCCACAAGACCATGACCGAAAATGAGGATGCGCCCATGACTTCCATAGATGCCGCCAAGCTGACTGCAGATCTGATCCGTTGTCCCTCCGTGACACCTGAAGAAGGTGGCGCGCTGGTACTGTTGGAGGATTTGCTTTCTGGCGCGGGTTTCACCTGTACGCGCGTGGACCGAAATGGAATTGGCAACCTCTTTGCACGCTGGGGCGAAAGGGGGCATGCCAAGACCTTTGGTTTTAATGGCCACACCGATGTGGTCCCGGTGGGCGATGCTGCGGCATGGAGTGTGGACCCTTTCGGTGCCCAGGAAAAGGACGGCATTCTTTACGGGCGCGGCTCAACTGATATGAAGTCAGGTGTCGCGGCCTTTGCGGCGGCTGCGATCGATTTTGTCTCTGACACACCACCAGACGGTGCCATTGTGTTGACCATCACCGGCGATGAGGAGGGGGATGCGCTGGATGGCACCACCGCGCTGTTGGATTATATGGCCGAACAGAACGAGCAAATGTCTGTTTGCCTGGTCGGAGAGCCAACCTGCCCAAACGAAATGGGCGAGATGATGAAGATCGGGCGCCGCGGATCTCTCAATGCGTTTTTCAAGTTCACCGGGGCGCAGGGGCATTCGGCTTATCCTCATCGCGCCAACAACCCTGTTCCGGTCATGGCACGACTGATGGACCAGCTGTCGCGCCACACATTGGATGAGGGCACAGATCACTTCGACGCCTCCACACTGGCCGTTGTCACGATGGACACTGGAAACCCCGCGACCAATGTGATCCCCGCCGAATGTCGTGCGACGCTCAATATACGGTTTAACGACGCGCATTCCGGTGCCTCGCTGACAGACTGGATGCAAACCCAAGTGGATGCGCTTGCCGCTGAAACAGGTGTGCAGATCGATTTGCAGGTTAAGGTCTCTGGCGAAAGCTTCATCACACCTCCCGGGATGCTCTCTGATCTGGTCGCAGCTGCTGTGGAGGCTGAAACGGGCCGCACGCCCGAGCTCTCAACATCTGGCGGCACATCTGACGCGCGCTTTGTTCAGCATCACTGCCCGGTTGTTGAATTTGGTCTGGTTGGCAAAACCATGCACCAAGTCGACGAGCAGGTCCCGGTGGCACAAATCCATCAACTCAAAGCGATCTACAGCCGGATACTAAGTGACTATTTCAGCTAAAAACGACCCAATTCGCCGTCAACGACTTGTTGTGATGCTCAAGGAGCCACGCCCCGGTCGTGTCAAAACACGTTTGGGGCGCGACATAGGTATGACGGCCTCTGCCTGGTGGTTTCGCCACCAGTCCGCGTCGCTTTTGAAACGTCTGGAAGACCCGCGCTGGGACCTGCTTCTTGCTGTCGCTCCGGATCGCGCTGGGCTTAGCTCTCGCGTTTGGCCAAGCCATCTCCCGAGGGTTCCTCAGGGTAGCGGTGATCTTGGTGCCCGTATGGTGCGTCAATTTCATCGGATGCCGCCGGGCCCGGTTTGCATCATTGGGGCCGATATCCCGGGCATCACCCGCGCACGGGTCAGCGAAGCTTTCCGCGCGCTGGGCGATCACGAAGCAGTCTTTGGTCCCGCGCCGGATGGCGGTTTCTGGTTGGTTGGCCTGAAACGCACCGCGCTGCCGCCGCCTTCCCTCTTCCACAATGTGCGTTGGTCCAGCGAACACGCGCTGGCAGACAGCCGTGCCACACTGCCGGATGCGAAGATTGCAGAGGTTGCCACTCTTGCTGATGTGGACACAGTTGCGGATCTTGCGCGGCTCTAAGCTTCTCATTCGTCAAGTATCCCGGGGATGAACTGGGCCGCAGGCACAGGATGGAGCTGGCCCCTTCCTATTCTGCACGTAGACCTACTGACTGCACCGTGATAGGGCAGCCCTATGCCTATGCCCTCCAGAGAGGAAGTCCTTGAGTGGATTTCCGAAAACCCGACCCTCACTTCCAAACGTGACATCGCCAAAGCCTTTGGCATCAAAGGGGCTGCGCGTATCGATCTCAAGCGCCTGCTTAAGGAGCTTGAAGCCGAGGGACACCTACAAAAGCGCCGTAAGACCTATCGCGATCCGGACAAATTACCTCCGGTCTCGGTTCTGCAAATTGCCGGTCCCAATGAAGATGGTGATCTCTTTGCGCGGCCGCTTGAGTGGCATGGCGAAGGAGAGGCGCCAACAATCTTGGTGATCCCGCGTGCCTCTGATCCTGCGCTGGGACAAGGTGACCGCATTTTGGGCCGCCTCACCGAGGTCGCGGACGAGGGCTACCAATACGAAGCCCGTCTCATTCGCCGCATCGGTACCAACCCGCGCCGTGTTCTGGGGGTCTTCCGGAAAACCGCCGAAGGAGGACGCATTGTCCCCATTGATAAGGGCGACGGCAAAGAGTGGTCCGTCGCCAGCGATCAGAGCGCAGGCGCAAAGGATGGAGAGTTGGTGGAAGCCGAGCAATCCGGCCCACGCGGGCGCCTCGGATTGCCACGCGCGCGCATTGTTGGTCGTTTGGGAGACCCTTCAGCCCCAAAGTCCGTCTCGCTGATTGCGATCCATCAGCACGGAATTCCTGATACCTTCCCAGATGAGGTGGTGTCGGAGGCCGACAATGCCAAACCGGCACCGCTCGGCGTGCGCGAAGATCTGCGCGACATGCCGTTTGTCACCATCGATCCGGCGGATGCCAGAGACCATGATGACGCCTGCTGGGCACACGTTGATGATGATCCCCAAAATGCGGGTGGGCACGTGCTTTGGGTCGCGATTGCCGATGTGGCACAATACGTCACCGCCGACACAGCGCTTGATCGCGAAGCGCGAAAACGTGGCAATTCCTCGTATTTCCCGGATCGTGTTGTGCCCATGCTGCCGGATCGGCTGTCCGGTGATCTTTGCTCTTTGCATGAAGGGGTGCCACGGGCGGTGATCGCACTCCGCATACAGATCGATGCTGATGGCAAAAAGATCGGACACCGTTTCTGTCGCGCCATGATCCGCTCGGTTGCTTCGCTGAACTATGGCGAGGTGCAGCAGGCGCAGGATGGCCATCCCAACGAGCGTTGCGCCACGCTTATGGACAGCGTGATTACCCCGCTTTATGCGGCCTATGCAGCGTTGACCAAAGCGCGCGAAGCCCGCCAACCGCTGGCTCTTGATCTGCCGGAGCGCAAAATTGAGCTGTCAGACAAAGGTGATGTGCTGTCAGTCAACTTCCGTGACCGCTTTGATGCCCATAAGCTGATCGAAGAGTTCATGGTGCTCGCAAACGTCTGCGCCGCCGAAACGCTGATTGCCAAAAAATCACCACTCCTGTTCCGCGTGCATGAAGAGCCAAGCCCGGAGAAACTCAATGCGCTGCGCGACACGGCACAGGCCTCCGGGCTGACCCTTGCCAAAGGGCAAGTCTTGCAAACACGCCACCTCAACCAGCTGTTGGATGCCGCGGCGGGAACAGAGCAAGCTGAACTCATCAATCTCTCGACTTTGCGTTCGATGACGCAAGCCTATTATGCGCCGCAGAATTTCGGCCACTTCGGTCTGGCGCTCAGAGCTTACGCACATTTCACCTCTCCGATCCGCCGCTATGCGGATCTGATCGTACATCGCGCGTTGATTACGGCCCACGGATGGGGAGAGGACGGGCTGACGCCGGAAACCATCGAACGTCTTGAGAATACGGCGACCCATATCTCTGACACTGAGCGCCGGTCCATGCTGGCAGAGCGCGACACCACGGATCGCTATCTGGCGGCCTATATGTCAGAGCGGATCGGCAACGAGTTCACCGGAAGGATCAGCGGCATCGCGCGGTTCGGGGTGTTTGTGAAACTGGACGAAACCGGCGCAGACGGGCTTATCCCGATGCGGGAACTTGGGCGGGAGTATTTCCACTTCGATGCGGAAACCAATACGCTGACCGGCTCTGACACGGGCATTGTGATTGGCCTTGGTCGGCGCGTGACCGCGCGTCTGACAGAAGCGGCGCCGGTGACAGGTGGCATCGCGCTGGAGCTGATTTCGCTGGATGGCGAAGTGGTGAAACGGGCGGGGCGCGGCGGCAAGAACCGACGCGGTGGTCCGGTGCGGCGCAAGGCCGCCAAGGCAAAGCACAAGGCGGCCAAGACCAAACGCAAGGTCACTCGGCGGCGGAGCTGATTGGTGTGGCCGCCATTGGGATGCTCTGCGGATAAAGCGCAGCCCGCGCACGCGCCACATAAGCAGTGAGCGTGGGTTTGGCCTTCAGCGCAGCCTGAAGGTCGGTTTCGGCGGGCAGTTGCAGGATCATGTCCAGAGTCGGCACAATGGCGGCATCCGCGCCAGAGGGCGCTGTGCCAAAGAGATAGGGTTTTGCGCCCAACTGCGTCTCTAACGCATCCAAATCTTTGTCAAAGCGGGCCTGCCGGTCGGTAGGGGAGAAGCGGGCAATGCCGTGTCCGGTCAACCCGGCGAGCACGCCTGCGCGGGCCTCTTCTGCCACCGCATCGCGCATGTCTTCAGGCACCTCTGAAAACAGCAACGCGCGGGTGTCCGGCCAAACTGTGTCATCTAGCCAGCGGTCATGGGCCATGCCCAGCACCAGACTGTCCTCGACCATACGCACCAGCGCATGGGCCGTGCCCCGCTCCTGTGCGCTCATGTTCGGATAGAACTCTGCGCCTTGTGCGGTCAGATAGGCCTCGATTTTGGCACTGTCGGGGATCAGACGGTCAGACAGACGCAGCACCGGCAATTTGCCAAGCGGCATGGGGGAGACATCCATCGTGATCTCCGGCTGCCAGTCTGCGCCGGCCAACTGAAGCAGACAGATGGCCTTGGTACAGAATGGCGACAAGCTTGGCAGGGTTTCGGTGCCGGGGAACATGATCAAGTGCATTTCTTCACTCCTTTAGAAAAGATGCGCTTTGTCTAACGGAGGCTCTTGTCAATTTTTGTCAGTTGGATGCATTATCAAGACTTATGAGCCGCACCGACCGTTTGTTTCAACTCATGCAAGCTTTGCGTGATCTTCCACCTCCCGCCACAGCGCAGGCTTTGGCGCGGGAAACCGGCGTGTCAGAGCGCACCATTTACCGAGACATCGACAGTTTGCGCGGGCTTGGAGCGGTGATTGATGGCGAAGCGGGGTTTGGTTTCACTTTGATCGAAGACGCAACACTGCCGCCTTTGGGGTTTGTGCCTGAAGAAATAGAGGCCTTGGTGGTTGGATTGAATGAAGTGATGGAAGTTGGCGACCCGGCCCTGGCGTCAGCCGCACATTCGGCTCTAAACAAGCTTAAATCGCGTCTGCCAGAGGCACAGGCGCACCGCTTGAAACATGCGATTCTCACGGCAAGGCGCTTTGAAAAGCCACCGGCTCCCGGAATTGACGCAAGTGTTTTGCGGCAAGCTGCCTGGGAAGAGCGCACGGTGGGCTTTGACTATGCCGATGCACAGGGCGCGCAGACATCGCGTCAGGCCGACCCATTGTCGATTGTCTTCATGAAAACCGCGCACTGCCTGTTGGCCTATTGCCATCTCAGGAAAGATTTTCGAGCGTTCCGATTGGACCGCATGTCCGATCTAGCAGTTACTGAGCGTTCGTTTCGGCCCCGCCGTATCCCGATGCTCCGGGAGTTTAAGCAGCGCCTTAGGGAAGAAAATCAGACGTCGGCAAATCCTCGCGCTTGATTGTGTCTGTTCTTTTGTGACGGGGCGGATCGCGGTAGACTTTTCCTAAACAGGCGAGGAGCAGGGCCATGTGGAAAAACAAATATTGGGTTGTTGGCGTTTTATCGGCAGCCATATCCACGAGCGCGACGGCCAATGCGCCTTCCCAATCGCTTCGCCCCGTTCTGCGACCTCTTGATCCTGCCCTGACAGCACCCGCTCCCCAAACAGTCGCTGTCAGCAACAAGGGATTTCAGCGTTGGATCAATGGCTACCGTGGTCGTGCAATCAGCGCTGGTGTGAGTGCTGCGGTTTTTGACCAGGCTTTTCGTGGCGTGCAATACAACAGCGATGTGATCCAGAGAGATCGCAATCAAAGCGAGTTCACCAAAACGATCTGGGAATACCTCGACAGCGCTGTCTCTGAGACCCGGATCAAAAACGGCAAGGCTGCGCTCAAGAAACATCGCAGGACCCTCCAGCGCATCGAGGCGCACTATGGCGTTGAGAAGGAAGTGGTTGTCGCGGTTTGGGGATTGGAGAGCAACTACGGAACCTATCGTGGGAACACGCCCATTATTGAGGCCCTAGCTACGCTTGCCTACGATGGCCGCCGCGGTAAGTTCTTCGAGCAGCAGCTCACAGCCGCGTTGAAGATCCTGCAAAATGGGGATGTTTCAGCGCGCAATATGACCGGGAGCTGGGCCGGTGCCATGGGGCACACACAGTTCATCCCCACCTCCTATCAATCCTTCGCGGTTGATTTCACCGGAGACGGCAAGCGCGATATTTGGTCGGAAGACCCGACAGATGCACTGGCATCCACTGCGGCGTATCTGAAGCGTTCAGGGTGGGTGTCTGGCCAGCCTTGGGGTGTCGAGGTAAAACTGCCGCGTGGCTTCAACTACGCCCTCGCAAATCGCAAAATCAAGAAATCCCCTGCTGAATGGGCGCGTTTGGGGGTTGTGGGGATCAACGGCCGATCCGTTCCAAACCACGGTACGGCGTCGCTCTTGTTGCCCGCGGGCGGTCAGGGCGCGGCCTTTCTGATTTTTAAGAATTTTGCGGTGATCGAGCGCTACAACGCGGCAGATGCTTATGTGATCGGTGTTGGCCATCTGAGCGACCGGATCGAAGGTGGGCCGGCCATTCAAGGAAAATGGCCACGTGGTGATCGCGCACTTACCTTCAAGGAGCGCAAAGAGCTGCAGCGTCGACTGACCAAAGCGGGTTTTGATACCCAGAAGGTAGATGGCAAAATCGGGCCTCTGACCATTGAAGCTGTGCGCCAATATCAGCGCTCTGTTGGGCTTGAGCCTGATGGATATGCCTCTCTGACGCTGCTCAAAACACTGCGCTAATGTCTGCATCCTTCCACAAAAAAGGCGGCCTCTGTATCCAGAGACCGCCTTTTTCTGTTTCTGCTACCCGCTTAGGTTGGGGACATGCCCCGCAGGCGTTCTGAGCGGCGGCGCAGAAGCTCAACCGTGGTTAGGAGTGCGATAGAGATCGCCACCAGAATGGTTGCCACGGCCAGAATGGTTGGACTGATCTGTTCCCGAAGGCCGGTGAACATCTGCCATGGCAGGGTCTGTTGCTTGGCCGATCCCACAAAGATCACCACCACCACCTCGTCGAAAGAAGTGATGAAGGCAAACAGCGCACCGGAGATCACGCCCGGAAGAATCAGAGGCATCTGGATGCGATAGAACGTCGTGACCGGGTTGGCACCCATGCTGGCGGCAGCCCGTGTCAGAGAGTGGTCAAAGCCCACCAGAGTTGCCGTCACGGTGATGATCACAAACGGAATACCCAGCGCCGCGTGAGCCAGGACAACGCCCCAGTAAGTGCCTGCCAGACCCATGCGGGAATAGAAGAAGTACATACCCGCGGCCGAAATGATCAGAGGTACGATCATCGGGGAGATCAACGTGGCCATAATCGCACGGCGGAAGGGCACATGCGGCTGGCTCAAGCCAATCGCTGCGAGGGTACCAAGAGACACGGAAAGCAAAGTCGCCGCTGGCGCGATTTTCACCGAGTTCCAGAGAGCATCCTGCCAGTCCGGATTCCCGAAGAAATCACGGTAGTGCTTGAGCGAATATCCTTCCGGATCAAAGCTCAGCATTTCTTTGGTGAAGGTGAAGAAGTCCTGCGCGTTAAAGCTCAGCGGGATCACCACCATGATCGGAGCGATCAGGAAGAAGAAGATCAGGCCACAGATGACACGGAAGGAATAGTACCAAACACGTTGGCCGGTGGTTGCATATGGTGGAAGTGCGCTCATGTCCGTTACCCCAGCTTCACGTTGTCGATGCCGACGATTTTGTCATAGGCCCAATAGAGCACGAGAACGACCGCCAGAAGGATTGCGCCAAGTGCCGAGGCAAGACCCCAGTTGAGCGACGTTGAGATGTGGAAGGCGATCTGGTTGGAGATGAAGGTACCTTTTGTCCCCCCCACCAGAGCTGGCGTGATGTAGTAGCCAATTGCCAGAATGAACACGAGGATCGATCCGGCGCCAATGCCCGGTACGGTCTGCGGAAAATAGACCCTCCAGAAGGCCGTCCAATCGGTTGCACCCAGAGATTTGGCCGCGCGCAGATAGGAGGGGTTGATGGTCTGCATCACCGAATACATCGGCAGGATCATGAACGGCAGCAGGATGTGTGTCATGGCCACGATTGTGCCGAACTGGTTGTTGATGATCACGAGGCGGCTGTCATCGGCGACAAGCCCGACATAGACAAGGATGTCATTGATCACGCCTTGTTGTTGCAGCAGGATTTTCCAGGCCGATGTCCGCACCAGTAGCGAGGTCCAGAACGGCAGCAGCACAAGGATCATCAGCATGTTTGCCTTACGTGCTGGCAGATTGGCCAGAATCCACGCCACTGGATACGCCAGCAGGATACAGCAGGATGTGATCGCAAGAGACATCCACAGGGTGCGGCCCAAGAGCTTCATATAGATCTGCTCATCCTCAGGGCGCATTTCTGGCCCGTCAGTACCCACACGCATGTCAACCGCGTTGAGGAAGTAGCCAGAGGTGATGGCTGGAGAATAGGTCTGGAGGGTGCGCCAGTTGTCGAGCTCACCCCAGCCTTTGTTGATGTCGATCAGCTCTTCTTTCCAGGGGCCGCCATTTTCGATATCGAATTTCTTGGCTTTCCGTCCGGTCTTCCGGAAGAGGGACGACATACCCGGGTTTTCATAGTTCAGACGTGTGCCGACCTTGGTGTGGATCTTTGCTTCTGCCGCGTCTTTCAGATCCGCCGCCATCGCGGCAAAGACCACCTCATCCGGCAATTCTCCGGTGCTGGCATCCCAGTCGGCCAAGGCTTCGACTGTGCGCGGCAGCGTGTTGGAGACGATACCATTCTGGACCGAGCGATAGAGCATATCCACCACGGGCAGGATGAAACTCACGAGAATAAAAATCAGCAAAGGTGCGATCAGCAGCAGTGCCCGCATTTTCTGTCGCCGGAGTGCCCGCGCGAGACTGCGCTTGAGGGGCGTCCCGTCTGCGGCCAGAACCGGGCCGGCGGTATCGGTCATATCGCTCATGGTATCCCTGTCGGCTATTGCCGTTTGTGCGTTGCAAGTCTGCGATAGGAGCAGACGAACACCTATTTTTAGGTTGTTCTTGTTTTGGAGGAGGGGGCCAGCTGAGGCCCCTTCCCAAATCTTCTCAGCTTAGGCTGGACTTACTTCGCCAGCCACGCTTCGAACTTTGCGTTCAGATCATCGCGGTTGTCTGCCCACCATTCGTAGTCATAGATGTGCACGTTGGTCGCGTTGGCAGGATCGGTTGGCATGTGTGGTGCCATGTCGATGCCCAGTTCAGCGTGGGTGCCCACGAGTGGCGCAGAAGATGCGCGCGCTGGACCGTAGGAGATGTATTTCGCCTGATCGGCCAGACGCTGTGTGTCTGTTGCGAACTTCAGGAAGTCCATCACACGTGCTTTGCGGTCTGCAGGCAGACCTTCTGGAACAATCCAGCCGTCAAGGTCAAAGGACTGCATGTCCCAGAGCATGCCAATCGGCTGGTTCTGCTCTGCAATGGCAGAGAACAGACGGCCGTTAAAGGTGGAGCCCATGACAACTTCACCGTCAGCCAGCAGCTGTGGGGTTTCCGCACCTGCGGTCCACCAGACAACCTGATCTTTGATGGTGTCGAGCTTTGCCAGCGCCTGGCTTACACCTTCGTCGGTGCCCAGTGTGTCATAGATGTCTTCTTTGGCAACACCGTCACAGAAGAGAGCCCATTCCATGTTGTCGATTGGGCGTTTCTGAAGTGCGCGCTTGCCTGGGTAAGCTGCCAGATCGAATACGTCGCAAACCGAGGTTGGCGCAGTGTCGCCGACCAGATCGGTGCGGTAGCCGAAGGTGGTGGAGTATACGATCTGAGGGGCAAAGCACTCAGACACCAGCAGATCACCGAAGTCATCTTCTGCAGAGGTGCCATCAGGCGCGGCCGCCAGATCGGTGGCCGGATCCAGCTCCACCGCCAGACCTTCGTCGCAAAGACGCATGGAGTCAGATGCCACTACATCGACCAGATCCCATGTCACATTGCCCGCTTCGTTCATGGCGCGCAGTTTGGCCACGGCTTCGGCAGAGCTTTCATCCCAAGTGACTTTTACTTCCGGGTGCATTTCCAGATAGGGCTCTACATAGGCTTTGATCTGGCTGGACTGGTAAGCGCCACCCCAGGACACCAGGGTCATTTCGTTTGCCATTTCCTGGGCAAATGCTGCCGGGGCGCAAAGTGCTGTCGTTGCCGCCAGTGCTGCAAGTTTGGTGAGTTTCATAGAACACTCTCTCCTTGTTGGTTTTCTTTGATTTGACTTTTTATCCCCCGGTCAATTGAGCGCCGGAGGTTTTTGTCCCTTTGTCAGGCGTCGAGCGCGCGACAATCCTGAGGCAGCCAGCCGATCTCGATCTGCTGACCTGGCTTCAGGCGTTCCACATCCGGTGCGTTCCGGGTTTTGATGACAAACTCATCATTGCCCGCCACCGAAAGACGTGTGCGGAAGATGTCGCCCATGTAGATGAATTCCTTCACCTCGGCTTTCAGCGTGTGGGCGCCTTCCTGAATGCGTTCCTTGTTGTATTCCACGCGTTCCGGACGGATGGAGACACGGGTGCGGGCGCCGGGTTTGACGCTTTCATGCACTGGCATCGCATCAATCAGCTCGCCATCGTCCAGTTGGATCAGTGCCAGACCGTTGTTGAGCTCCTTCACGGTGCCTTCCAGCGTGTTGTTCTCGCCGATGAACTGCGCCACGAAGCTGTTCTGAGGGGCCTCATAGAGGGTGTCAGGCGGATCCAGCTGTTGAATGCGGCCATCGTCAAACACCGCGACGCGGTCAGACATGGTGAGCGCCTCGGTCTGGTCGTGGGTCACATACACGGTGGTGATGCCGAGGTTGTGGGCGAGGTTGGTGATCTCGAACTGCATTTTTTCGCGCAGCTGCTTATCGAGTGCGCCGAGCGGCTCGTCCATCAGCACCAGCTCAGGCTCAAACACCAGCGCGCGCGCCAGAGCGACCCGCTGTTGCTGGCCCCCGGAGAGCTGGGAGGGCCGGCGGCCGCCAAAGGCGCCCATCTCCACCATATCCAAAGCGCGCATGATTTTCTCTTCGCGCTCGGTTTTGCCCATCTTGCGCACTTCCAGAGGGAAGCTCAGATTTTCCGCAATCGTCATATGCGGGAAAAGCGCATAGTTCTGGAACACCATCCCGATGCCGCGTTTGTGCGGCGGGATGTTGTTGATCGAGGTGCCGCCCAGACGGATGTCGCCGTGGGTTGCTGTCTCAAATCCGGCCAGCATCATCAGGCAGGTGGTCTTGCCTGACCCTGAGGGTCCCAACATTGTTAGAAATTCGCCTCTGGGCAGGCTCAAATTCAGATCTTTGACGACGAGTGTCTCACCATCATAGCTCTTTTGCACGCGGTCGAATTCGACAAACGCGCCGTTAGATGCACTATCAGCCAAAATAGGCTCCCTGTGTTTTCAGTCGGCAGATTGTCTCTGCTCATCTGTTTCAAGTGTAACCACACCTGCGTCTCATTGCGCAACACCGCAGTCCACATCGGAAAGTTTGCCAGTCAATCTCGTCCGGCAAGGTCGGTTTGCGACACAACAAAGATGATTTTCGTCAAAAACCGACAGAGGTAAACCCATAATTCTAAAAAATATCCGTGAATTTCCCCTTTGGGTTGAGAAGTGATGCGTGTGAGGCAAAAAAGAATCCCCGGAAAGTGCTTCCGGGGATGTCGATTTGATCAATTAATAGGCGACTATTTGTAGAGGCCCTCAGCTTTGATTTGCTCGTAGGTTTGATCCAAGGCGCGCGTTGCGCGTGCGATCAGAACATCAACATCTGCTTTCTGAAGCACCAATGGCGGGGAGATGATCATCCGGTCGCCGACGTGGCGCATGATGAGGTTGTTGGCAAAGCAGTGCTCCCGGCATTTGTAGCCCACGGTTCCTGTTTCTGCTTCAAACGGCGCGCGGGTTTCCTTGTTGGGTGTCAGCGCAATTGACCCCATCATCCCGACGATTTTGGCCTCACCCACCAAAGGATGCTCTGTCAGCGCTTCCCATTTCTTTTTGAGGTACGGCGCCACGTCGTCGCGGACATGGCCGATGATGTTTTCCTCTTCCAGAATGCGCAGATTTTCCAGCGCCACAGCACAGGCCACCGGATGGCCGGAGTAGGTATAGCCGTGGTTGAACTCGGTCGCGCCCACCACATTTGCCACCTCATCACAGACAATCGAGCCGCCGATTGGCGCATAACCTGAGGAAAGGCCTTTGGCGATCGACATGATGTGGGGTTTGATGCCCACTGTCTGGCTGCCAAACCAGTTTCCGGTGCGCCCAAAGCCACAGATCACTTCATCCGCGATCAGCAGGATCTCATATTTGTCGCAGATACGCTGGATCTCAGGCCAATAGGTCTCTGGCGGAACAATCACGCCCCCGGCCCCCTGGATTGGCTCTGCAATGAACGCCGCTACGCGATCCTCACCAAGTTCCAGAATCGCCTCTTCCAGCTCTTGGGCACGCTGAAGGCCGAACTCTTCAGGGCTCATGTCACCGCCCTCAGCCCACCAGTTTGGTTGGTTGATATGGTGCACATCCGGAATAGGCAGGCTGCCTTGTTGATGCATTGGCACCATACCGCCGAGGCTTGCGCCGGCCATGGTGGAGCCGTGATAGGCGTTTTTGCGGCTGATAAAGACCGTTTTGCTGGGCTTGCCTTTGGCAGACCAATAATGCCGCACAAGTCGCATATTGGTGTCATTGGCCTCAGAGCCGGAGCCTGCATAAAACACATGATTGAGATCGCCCGGAGCAAGCTCTGCAAGCTTTGCTGAAAGGGCGATCACCGGCACATGAGTGGTTTTGAAGAACGTGTTGTAATAGGGCAGTTCGCGCATTTGGCGCGCGGCGACTTCCGCAAGCTCTTCGCGGCCATAGCCGATATTAACACACCAAAGCCCGGCCATTGCGTCCAGGATCTGCTCGCCTTCGCTGTCGGTTAATGTCACGCCTTTGGCCTGCGTGATCACCCGCGCACCGGTGCTGTCAAAATCTGCCTGCGTGGAAAACGGATGCATGTGGTGCGCCGCGTCCAACGCCTGAAGCTCTGCCGTCGGCAGATGATTGGTGATCATATTCATGGCAATCCTCGCAGAGAAAAATTGGGGCAGGGTGAGGGTGTCCTCAGCTGCTTTCATTGTCTGCGTTCAAAAATATGATCAAATTTTGATTAGTCAATCATCTCGGCGAATCCGGTGCCTTCTCGAAGGGCATCACGGATCTCTTCCATCCCTTGTGTCACGTCCTGACGGATGGCCTCTCCCACCGCCGCTGCATCTTTTTTGTGCAGCGCTTCAAGCGCGGTTTTGTGGTTGTCAGGCAGGTTTTGCGTCCCCATGCGTCCGCATACCACGCGCATTGAAGGGCCAAATCGCAGCCACACACTGTTGGCCACATCCAGCAGGATCGGCGCCTCGGCTGCCTCATAAAGCAGCGCGTGGAAATCATAGTTGCGGCGAAGATAGGCAGATACATCACCGCGTGTGATGGCCTCATCCAGCCGGGAATCGATCTGTTCCAAACGTGCAATCTGGCGTGCCGAAATATGGGCCACAGCCTGTTCTGCGAGCCGCGTTTCCACTGATTCTCGAAGGAAAATAAGGTCATCAATGGCATCAACTGTCAGCAAAGGCACCACAACACGCCGGTTCCCGCGAAACTCCAGCGCCCCTTCGCTTGTCAGGCGTCGAATCGCTTCTCGGATTGGTGTCATACCTGCGCCTGTGCGTTCAATGAGGCCTTGGATGGTCACGGCCTGACCCGGTGCAAGCTCTCCAAAAAGAACGGCTTCACGCAGTTGTGCATAGACCTGCTGATGCACCGGAACACGGGCCGCACTTTCTTTTGTCTGCTCACCAGCTTGTGTCAAATCCGACCTGCCTTTCATTTATGCAAACCACGCTTGAGTGGCTCTTTCAAACACGTCTCTGTGACGCTCAATTGCACAAGTATGTTGCCATAGCGCAAAAACTTGATCAAATTAATCTCGCAGAATGTGACCGGGCCCAGAACTCGGCATCCAACGGGAGATCAACATGAAGACACCCCTCATTACCCTCACCGCGACCCTCGCGCTGACTGCGGCGGCGGCATCGGCCGAAGAAGTTCGAGTCTATAACTGGTCCGACTATATCGACGAAGCACTGCTGGAAAAGTTCGAAGCAGAAACCGGCATCAAGCTGATCTATGATGTGTTTGACAGCAACGATGTGCTCGAAACCAAAATGCTCGCGGGCAACTCCGGCTACGATGTCGTCGTGCCCACCGGTGCCTTCCTGCAGCGTCAGATCGCGGCAGGCGTGTTTCAGAAGCTCGACAAAGGTCAGCTCAGCAATATCGGCAACATGTGGGATGTGGTTGAGCAGCGCACAGCCAACTACGATCCAGACAATGCCTACTCCATTAACTATATGTGGGGCACCACGGGCATTGGCGTGAACCTCGGCAAAGTCAAAGAGGTGCTGGGTGAGGATGCGCCGATTGGGTCCCTCGATCTGATCTTCAACCCAGAAAATATGGAGAAACTCGCGGAATGTGGCGTTCACATTCTGGACGCTTCCGATGAGATGATCCCGGCGGCGCTGGCGTACCTGGGCGAAGACCCCACCAGCCAAGACAAAGATGTGATTGCCAAGGTTGAGCCACTCTTTACCGCGATTGCACCCTACGTTCAGAAATTCCACAGCTCTGAATACATCAACGCGCTTGCCAATGGCGATATCTGCGTAGCGATGGGCTGGTCCGGGGACATTCTGCAGGCGCGTGATCGCGCATGGGAAGCGGAAAACGGGGTCGAAATCGCCTATAATGCACCAACTGAAGGTGCGCTGATGTGGTTTGATCAAATGGCCATTCCAGCTGATGCGCCAAATCCGGAAGCGGCGCATAAGTTCCTGAACTTCATCATGGAAGCGCAGAACATGGCAGATGCTTCCAACTATGTTTACTACGCAAACGGCAACCTCGCCTCACAGCCGCTCTTGGCGGAAGATGTGATTGGTGATCCGGCGATCTACCCGGATGAGGCAACGCTCGGAAACCTCTACACAGTGTCTCCGTATCCTCCGAAAGTGCAGCGTGTTGTGACCCGTCTCTGGACGAAGATCAAATCCGGCACCTAAGAACAAAGTGACCACAGGCTCGCGTCTTTGTGGCGCGGGCCTCTTTCTGCATTCGTGAGTTCGCCTCCTGCCACTTCGGAGACCGCCATGGCGCTTGATGCCTTTGCCCCTTGGGAAGACCCAACAGCAAAACCCCTTATCCAGTTTCAAAACGTTACCAAGCGGTTTGGCGATTTCACGGCGATCGACAATCTGAATGTCGACATTTTTGAGCGTGAATTTTTTGCCCTGCTTGGGCCTTCGGGCTGTGGCAAAACAACGATGATGCGCATGCTTGCGGGTTTTGAAACGCCAACCGAGGGCAGCATATTGCTGGCTGGTCAAGACATCGCACCTGTGCCGCCAAACAAGCGCGCAGTGAATATGATGTTTCAGTCATATGCGCTGTTCCCGCATCTGAGCATTTGGGAAAACATCGCCTTTGGCCTGCGTCGTGACCGGATGCCCAAAGACCAGATCGCCGCGCGCGTCGAAGAGATGCTGCGCCTGACACGTCTGGACAAATTTGCGCGGCGCAAGCCGCACCAAATCTCTGGTGGCCAGAGACAGCGCGTGGCGCTGGCCCGGTCCCTCGCCAAAGCGCCCAAACTTCTCTTGCTTGATGAGCCACTTGGCGCACTCGACAAAAAGCTGCGTCAGGAAACGCAGTTTGAACTGATGGACATTCAGGAGAAAACAGGCACCACCTTTGTGATTGTGACCCACGATCAGGAAGAGGCGATGACTGTTGCCAGCCGCGTTGCGGTGATGGACCACGGAAAAATCATTCAAGTGGCCACCCCTGACGTGATCTATGAGGCTCCGAACTCCACCTATGTTGCCGACTTTATTGGCGAGGTGAATTTGATCACGGGCAAGGCGGATCCGAAAGGAGATGTCCTTCAAATGCACTGGGCCGAAGCCCAGCCAGCAATCGTTGGTGCGCCGCTTGTGGGGGCGCAGGCCGGGCAAGATCTGCACTACGCCATCAGGCCAGAAAAAGTCTCTATTTCAGCTGAAAAGCCCGTTGAGGCCGCCAATGCCGTGCAGGGCAAAGTGCTTGATATCGCCTACCTTGGAAACATTTCTACCTACCACGTGGAGCTCGCGGGGGGGCAGATCATCAAAGCCCAGGCTGCCAACAACCGCCGAATCTCCCGACGCGCTTTCACTTGGGAAGACGAAGTTTGGCTCAGCTGGACCGCCACAGCCGGCGTTTTTCTGGAGCGCTAACTGATGCGTCGTCTTCTGATCGCCATCCCTTACGTCTGGCTTCTGGCACTCTTTATCGTGCCGTTCCTGATCGTTTTCAAAATCTCCCTCTCTGACACAGCCATCGCGATCCCGCCTTACACGCCAACGCTGGATATTTCGGCGGGCTTTGGCGCGATCAGAGAGTTCTTCGCGGAACTCGACTGGGAAAACTACATCTGGCTGACCGAAGATGATCTCTATTGGAAAGCCTATCTCTCCAGCTTGAAAATCGCGCTGATCTCCACCTTCCTGACGCTGCTGGTTGGTTATCCCATCGCCTATGGAATGGCGCGGGCGCCTGAAGAATGGCGCGCTATGCTTTTCATGATGGTGATCCTGCCGTTTTGGACAAGCTTTCTGATCCGTGTCTATGCATGGATGGGCATTCTCAGCCAGGAAGGCTACCTCAACCAGTTCCTGTTGAGCATCGGTGTCATTAGCGAGCCTTTGGTGATCCTGAACACCAATATCGCCGTCTACATCGGCATCGTTTACACCTATCTGCCTTTCATGATCCTGCCGATCTATGCCGCTCTGGAAAAACTCGACATCAGCCTCTTGGAGGCCGCCGAAGACCTTGGCTGTTCGCGCTTCTCTGCCTTCTGGCTGATCACCGTGCCCCTCTCTAAACAGGGCATCATCGCAGGCAGTTTCCTAGTTTTCATTCCCACCATCGGTGAGTTTGTGATCCCCTCTTTGCTGGGTGGCTCGCGCACGCTGATGATCGGCAAAGTGCTGTGGGAGGAGTTCTTCTCCAACCGCGACTGGCCCGTTGCCAGCGCCGTGGCCGTTGTCCTGCTGCTCATCCTGATCATTCCCATCGTGCTCTTCCAACGTAATGAGCAGAAGCAGCGGGAGGCAGGCAAATGAGACAGATGTCTTGGTTCAACGTCACCTCGCTAACGCTCGGCTTTGTGTTCCTTTACCTGCCGATGGTGATCCTCATCATCTTTAGCTTCAACGAAAGCAAACTCGTCACTGTTTGGGCTGGATTCAGCACAAAATGGTACGGCGAACTGATCAACAACCGGGCGTTCCTGGATGCAGCCTGGGTCACTCTCAAGGTTGCCTTCATCAGCTCCACATTGGCCACAGTATTGGGCACCATGGCGGCCATCGTTATGGTGCGCGCTGGGCGCTTTCGCGGGCGCACGCTGTTCTCCGGCATGATCTACGCACCCATGGTGATGCCAGAAGTCATCACCGGCCTGTCACTTCTATTGTTGTTCATCAGCCTTGGCATGGACCGCGGCGTGTTCACCATTGTGCTTGCGCATACCACTTTCTCGATGTGCTACGTCTCTGTGGTGGTCAGCTCCCGTCTGGTGAGCTTTGATCAATCTCTTGAGGAAGCTGCTTTGGATTTGGGCTGCACGCCCGCGGAAGCTTTCCGCCTTGTGACCCTACCGATCATCGCCCCTGCTGTGATCTCCGGCTGGCTATTGGCCTTCACCCTATCGCTTGATGATCTGGTTATTGCGTCGTTCACCTCCGGACCTTCTGCCACCACGTTGCCGATGAAAATCTGGTCTTCTGTGCGCTTGGGTGTCAGCCCGGAAATCAATGCGCTTTCAACCGTCATGATCCTGGTGGTCACCATTGGTGTGGTGACAGCGTCTTTGATCAACAAGCGCAATGTGGTGCGTCAACGGCGGGACGAGGCGGCCGCGGCCAAGTCGGCATGAGCCGGATCTGCGATCCATTTGCCTATGGCGATGGACCGCTAGAAAGCTGCTTTTGGGCTGAAACAGTCTCGATATCTGAACGGACCCCGCTCAGCGCAACCGCCAGTGCCGACGTCGCCATCGTTGGTGCAGGTGTGACAGGCCTCAACGCCGCGCTACACCTCGCAGAGGCGGGTGTGTCCGTCGCTGTGCTGGATGCGAAACAGGTAGGTTGGGGCGCCTCCGGCCGCAACGGAGGCTTCTGCTGCTTGGGTGGTGCAAAAGCATCCCATAGGACGCTTGAAAAGCGATTTGGTCAGGTCGCTCTGTCGGACTATCTCCAAACTGAACGTGCGGCGGTGGAGCATGTCGAGCAGCTCCTGGCACGATTTGGTTGGGATGTGGATCGACATTCCGAAGGTGAAACGCTCCTTGCGCACAATGCTCGTGTTTCGCAGACTTTCCCTGCTGAAGCCGCTGCGTTTGAGCAAACATATGGCTTGAAAGCGCAGGTGACTCATCAGTCAGAGCTGGCAGCGCAGGGGCTGGGCACCAGTTTTCATGGTGCGCTCACGCTGCCAATTGGCTTCGGACTCAATCCAAGAAAATATCTTCGTGGCCTCGCAGGCGCAGCAGAGGCGGCTGGCGCAAAGATCTACGGTGACACGCCTGTCACTGAGACCGAGTATAAAAACGGGCTTTGGCATCTGGCCACCCCGCGAGGACAGATCATCACAAAGAAATTTGTGGTCGCCACAAATGGCTACTCCAGCGAGCATATTCCGCCATGGCTTGCAGGGCGCTTTTTGCCCGCGCAATCGAGTATCCTTGTCACCCGCCCGCTCACCTTGGCTGAGCAAAAGGCGCAAAGTTGGACCTCTGCACAGATGGCCTATGACAGCCGAAATCTGCTGCACTACTTCAGGCTCATGCCGGATGGCCGGTTTCTATTCGGAATGCGCGGTGGTCTGGCCACGACGAGACCCGCACATGAGGCCATTCGCACCCGCATCAAGCGCGAATTCGCACAGCTTTTTCCTGCCTGGAGAGAGGTGGAAACACCACATTTCTGGGGCGGCTTCGTGTGCTACAGCCGCGCCCAAACACCTTTTGCCGGCAAAGTCCCGGGGGCAGATGATCTTTTTGCTGCCTTCGCCTTTCACGGAAACGGCGTCGCTATGGGGAGCTATGCTGGTTTGCTCCTTGCTCAGGAGATTCTGGGAACCGGAACGCATCGACACCCGGGGATTATGCGCGCCACGCCCCGACGCTTCCCGCTTGGGCGCGCGCGCAGGCTGCTAATGTATCCTGCTTATCTCTACTACGCCTTCAAAGACCTCTGAAGCGCGGCCATTTCAAGTTGTAAGCCATCGCGATATTCCGGTTGCCCGTGTTCCATCTGCCATAGGCAATAGGCAGCGATTCTGGCGTGATAAAACGGCACCAAAGATTGGTAACGCGTCGCGGTCGCAGCGTCATCATAGGCGGCAAAAAACGTCTCTATTTCAGCCTGATTGAGAGGTTCTCCACGATACAGGATCTGCATCGCAGGGGAGAGAAATATGGCAATATCTTCGCAGGGATCACCTATCGCCGGACACTGCCAATCTATCAGGTGCAAGCCTTTGTCATTTTCGATCAGATTTCCCGGCACGATGTCGCTGTGCAAGAGTGCGCATCGTCCGCATGGGGCGATGTCACGGGCTGGCAGCTGTGACAGCAGATCAGGTGGTTCAGAGCAGCGCGATAGAATCGACTCAATTTGGGTGCGAAGCTCTGATGAGCCATCGGGCACCTGCCGCAAACCGGTAGGGGGCGGGATGCGGTGCAAATCGCGCATCAGCGCGGCAACCGCTTTTGTGTCTGATTGCCAAAGGCGCCCGGGCAAATGCTCATAAACATTGCACTGACCATCTTCCGATTCAAACGAGGCACAGAAGTGCGGCGCCATCGGATGTGTCGCTAGTATTTTCAACAGCTGTGTTTCCGCTGCCGGGTCATTCGGGAAAAGCGGGTTCTGAGCGGCACCCCGATAGAGTTTCAGGACCACATCAGGCGCGCCCTCACAGATCCCGCGCCATGCCATATTGGTTCGTCCACCAAACAGAGGCTCCCAAGAGGATGGGAGCGGCGTATCTGGCAATGCCCGCGCGAAGGCCGCAATCACAGATGCAGAGGGGGAGGGGGCAAAAACAGGCAACGCGGCGTTCCTTTTCAGAGCGCCGCGACGCTAATTCACGTCCGTGTCAGGGGCAAGCCTCAGCTTGGCTGGCGCAGGGACAGGACTTTGTCAGATGCAAATTCAACGCCGCCCGGAGCAATGAGAACCACTCCATCGGTGCCTGTGCGGGCTTCCGTCACCCGTGCATAGACGTCAGCGCTGACTGTATCGAGCAACTCGTCTTTCGCGTAGCTCTCTGTTTCAAAGCTGTAGAGGCCATTGGCAAATGGCTTGCCTGAGTTGTCTACACCGGCCCATTCCAGCGTGTCCGCCTTGGGATCAATGGTGAAACGTTGAACTTCTGCGCCATTGGCGTTTTTCACCACCAAATAGGCTTTGTCTGCCTGCGCATTGGCGTTTGGCACGACCTCAATCGGCGCACCTGAGAAATGCGCAGGTGCGTTCACGCGGGCGTCCATGCCAACCCAATTGGTCAGACCGCTCAGCCCCATCGCGTTCAACTGCGAGCCGAGATTGGTCAGCAGCGTGTTGGTCAGGGTTTGCTGTTCCACGGTTGAGAATTGCGCCAGCTGCGTGGCGAATTCGGTAGAGTCCTGTGGGTTCAGCGGATCCTGGTTCTGCATTTGAACCGAAAGCATGCGCAAAAAGGTCTCAAAGTCAGAAGAAAGCGCGGTTTCGTTCTGATTTGCAGCCACTGCATTGGCCGCGGTTGCGGCGCGTGATGGGGCTGAGCTGGTCGATGAGGTTACGGCGTCCATAGGATTCTCCTAGATGCGAATGTCAACGCCGCTGCTTGCGGCTGAGAGTTGCGAAGTTTGTTGTGCGGCCAAAACGGGTGATGAGTCAGTTTGAGCAGAGCCACCGTGAGATGATTCGCCCTGTCCGCCGCCACCTTGACCAAATTCGTTGTTCATTTGGGCCTGCTGGCCGGAAGCGTCGCTGCCACCTTGTTCAAAGGAGAAAGACACATCCTGATAGCCCATCTCCATGAAGTCTTTGCGCAGCAGGTCCATATGACGGCGCATCAATTCGGTGGTCGCTTGGCTGTCCGCGCTGATAGTCACGGCCATCACGCCGCCGGTCTCCGCCATCGACATGCGCACTTTGCCTAGCTCCGGCGGATCCATTGTCAGTTCGATCAGATTTTTGTCGCTGGTCTTCACTGCATCTGCGAGCTGGCGCACCACATAGGCCGGGTTCGGGGCGCTGTTGGCAAGACGGGCCTGAGAGGCCGCTTCCTGCGCGCTCATGATTCCGCGTGGGCTGATGCTGTTTTCTTCCAGAGCGGCAGGCAGTGCTGATTCTGCTGCGTGCCCGACGTTGGCTTCACCACCCTTGGCCAAAACCGATTGGGCCCCTGCCTGCACCTGTTCCATAATGGCACGTGCCTGCATTTGCTGAGTGGTGGAAACCGTTGGTGTGCTCGGTGCGTCCAGTTTGGCGGTCGGCGCCTCCGCGTCCGCTTCGACTTCCACATCTGATTTGACCGGGTTGCGCGTTGCAGCGGTCTCAGAGGCAGCTTCCGGCAGTGCCATTTGAGCAGCCGCAAGCGCGGCATTGGCAGCTTGAGCCTGCGAAGGTTGGGTGCCTTTGTTGCGGACCTGAACTTGCATTGGGTCAAGTCCTTCAGGCGTCTCGGCTGCCAGTTTGGCTGCTTGGGACTCAGAGAGTTGCGCCGTTTCACTTGATTTTGCGGTGGTCGCAATTTTGGTTTCATCGGTGAGCGGTTTTGTGGCGGTGGCGGTGGCTTGGGCCTGTGCGGCTGCAGTTGGTGCCTCAGCTTTGACAGGGGCCGCGGTGCCTTCTGCGGGGGGCGCCATTCGCATCATCGCAGCATTTTCAGAGGCGTTCACCGCCGCGCGCTTTTCGACGCCCTGCATTTGAACTTCCGGCTCCGTCTCGCTTGGCTCTGCCGTTTCGATCGCAGCAAAGTCCGCCTCTTCAGGCGCTTCTTTCTCGGAGTTTGATTTGCTCTGCTTGACCTGTGATTCGCCTTCTACCGGCGCATCCTCAGCTTGGTTCGAGCGTGCCTCGCGCGATTCATGGAGATCGTCAGAAGGCCGGTCATCGGAACTGTTCATATCGTCGTAAACATCAGAAAAACCGTTGTTTTCCTGTCGCGCATCAGCGCTTTTCTTGGGGGCTGCGGCTGCCGTGTGGGCAGGCTGCGGCGCGAGTAAAGGCAGGTTCAACATAGGGCCTCCGGGAATTCTTCCACCGCAAAACCCCTACCTCAGCTTTCCTTACCACTTCTTTACCGTCCTCGGTCACAACGGAAAAACATGCACAACCCGCGAGGCAAGAAATGCTCCACACAACGGCCCCAGTCGCGGTCCCGGTTGCGCCCAGTGCTCAGCCGATCCGCCCTCTGCCCACCGCTCAGGAGGAGGCGCTCCGCAGCGCTGCCAATGAGCTCGAAATCACCTTTCTCTCTGAAATGCTGAAATCTGCCGGTCTGGGCAAAACCAGCGAATCCTTTGGCGGTGGCGCTGGCGAAGACCAGTTCTCTTCCTTCCTCCGCCAGGAGCAGGCCCGCGCCATGGTCGCTTCCGGCGGGATCGGCCTGTCCGAAGCTTTCTTCAACGCCCTAAAGGAGCGCGCCGATGTCTGATGATGTGACCAATGATCTGATCGATTCTCTGACCTCCCTGCTGGAGGATGAGCGCACCGCCTTGATCGAAGGCAAGCTTGATGCACTTGAAGGTCTGCTCAGCCGCAAGGAAGCGCTGTTTGAAGAGCTCGAAGAGCGGCAGGAAGAAGACTCGATCGACCCCGAATCCCTTGCGCCCCTGCAGGATCTTTTCCGCCGCAACCACGCACTTCTGGAATCGACTCAGAAGGGTTTGCGCGCAACCACAGAGCGCATGGGCGCGATGCGTCGGGTGCGCACATCTTTGGAAACATACACCCCAACAGGCCAGCGCCATGCCGTTCAAATGAGTGCCGGTCAACGTGTTGAAAAGAGAGCATAAATTGCCCTCTCGCAAGTTTAGTTAAAATGCCAGTGATTGCGGGGTTCGTGTTTAGGAAAGCGTTAGCACTTATCCCGCCATGTTGAACCCGCACTCCACAGAGAGTGGCACCGATCCGGAAGCCCCGGCGGTACATGTCAGAATGACGTTCAGGAGCGTTCCCGCGAAGGAGCGCAAAATACAACCCGGCGCAAAAGCGCCATTTATATTAGGTATAGGAAAGCCATGACCAGCCTTCTGACAAACAACGGCGCAATGGTTGCGCTGCAAACCCTGAAATCCGTGAACGCAAGCCTTTCCGAGACTCAGGGTCAAATCTCCACCGGTAAAAAAGTGGACAACGCCAAACAGAACGCCGCTGTTTGGGCGATCTCCAAAACCATGGAATCCGACGTCAACGGCTTCAAATCCGTGCAGGAAAGCCTTGCACTGGGTGAATCCACAGTTGCGGTTGCTCGTCAGGCTACCGAAACTGTGACCGACCTGCTGGGCGAAATCAAAACACGTATCGCTTCTGCAACCGGTGACAACGTTGACCGCACCAAGCTGACCAACGAAATTACGTCGCTTCGCGAGCAGATCGCTTCTGTTGTTGGCGCTGCGCAGTTCAACGGCCTGAACTTGGTGGACGGTTCGACTACGAGCACCGACGTTCTGTCCTCTCTGGACCGTGCTAATGGCGACGTCAGCGCGTCTGCGATCACCGTTAACGGTGTGGATCTGGACACTGGCGGCTACACCGCCCAGAACGTCTTCGGCACCAACACTGACGGCATCACTGCGGCGAATGACGGCTTTGCGACGAACATTGCTGATGCCGGAACAGCTGACATCGAGATTGACGCTTCCTCCGTGGCGGCAGGCGACACCATTACCCTGAACTTGGGTGATCAGAAAGTTACCTATCAGGTGACCGCTGAGGACGTGGCTGCAACCAGCTCGAACGAAGCAGTTGTCATTGGTCTGAAAAACGCGATCGAATCTCAGACTGACTACGACACATCTGAACTGTCTGTTGAATACGATGCATCGACAGCTGCCAACTCTGACCAGATCACGATCACCAACAACACCGGTGAATCGATGAACATTTCTGGTCAGTACCAGAACGCAGGCGCGGGTGACCTTGCGGCGCTTAGCACAATCGACATCTCCAGCTCTTCTGCTGCGCAGGCGTCCCTGGCATCGATTGAAAACCTGATCAACACCACCATCGACGCATCTGCGGCCTTTGGTACTGTTGAAAGCCGTATCAGCATTCAGAAAGACTTTGTGTCTAACCTGTCTGACTCTGTGAAATCTGGTATCGGCTCTCTGGTCGATGCGGATATGGAAGAAACTTCTGCACGTCTGCAGGCGCTTCAGGTTCAGCAGCAGCTGGCGACCCAGTCGCTGTCTATCGCGAACCAGGGCCCACAGCAGCTGCTGTCCCTCTTCCGTTAATGGATCTAGGTGGGGGCGCGCCACGCGCCCTCACTCCCTCCATTAAATCGCCCGACCGACTACTATTCAGGGAATTCTGACGTGACCCCAAACGTTCTTGCCAAAAAGGCATATAGTCAAGCTTCTGCGCCAACCAGAACCGCGGGGAAACTCGAATACGATGTGATCGCACGCATCACCCACAAACTGAAAGAAGCGGCCAAAAAGGGCAAAAAACGCGGATTTCCGGCGTTGGTGGAAGCCATCCACGAAAATCGTCAGCTTTGGACATTGCTCGCCACCATGGTGGCGGATTCAGACAATGAATTGCCAAAAGAGCTGCGCGCCCAGATTTTCTACCTTGCCGAATTTACAGATCATCATAGCACCAAGGTGCTGGCGGGCGACGCCAACGTACGCCCCCTTCTTGAAGTCAACACCGCCATCTTGCGCGGTCTTCGAAGTGGAGCAGCAGCATGAGCGGCCTTGTTCTTAAATTGAGCCCGAAAGAGCGGGTTCTGGTCAATGGAGCAGTGATTGAAAACGGCGATCGCCGGTCACGTCTCTCCATCATGACCCCAAACGCAAACATCCTGCGCCTGCGGGATGCCATTCACCCCGAAGAAGCCAACACCCCGGTGCGCCGCGCTTGCTACTCTTTGCAGCTTGTACTGTCCGGTGATGCCGATGCTGATGAGGTGGAACGCACTTTACTGCGCCACATCGAGGATCTCAGTCAAGTGTTCACGGATCACGACAGCCGTCGTCAGATCGGTTTGGCGACTGAGGCGGTGATAGGTGGACGCCACTATCAGGGTCTCAAAGCGCTGCGGTCCCTACTGGACCGTGAGGAACGCCTTATGGCAGTTGCACGCCAATGACCTATCAACCGATAGTCGTAGGCACGGGGCTGGTTGCATGGGGTTTCATGCAGCGGACCATGGAGACTCAGACCGAAGCGTTTGAGAACTCCTTTATTGTCAAACGCGATCTCGACTACTTTGCCGAAAACATCGGCAAGATCGAGAGCGCCGAAGACCTTGTCAACGACCGTCAGCTTCTTACTGTGGCGCTGGGCGCCTTTGGCCTTGATGAGGACATCAACAGCAAGTTCTTCATCAAGACGATTCTCGAAGAAGGATCGCAGGCTAATGATGCTTTGGCCAACCGTCTGGCGGACACGCGCTATCGTGAGTTTGCCGAAGCCTTTGGTTTTGGTGATTTGGGTGGGCCTTGGCATAAGACTCCGGGTTTTGCCGAAAATATGCGTGAACAATATGTCGCGCGTCAGTTTGAGCGTGCGGTTGGCGAGCAGGATGAAAATTTGCGCTTTGCTATGAACGCGGTCCGTGAGCTGGACGACATCGCGCTTTCAGGCAGTAGTGACAACACCAATTGGTTCACAGTGATGGGCAACCCGCCACTGCGCCGGGTGTTTGAAACCGCTTTTGGGCTTCCAAGTGAATTTGGCTCACAAGATCTGGACTCGCAACTGAACACTTTCCGCAGCCGTCTGGAGAAACTCACAGGTGATGGCGAGATTTCCCAATTTGTGTCAACGGAAGCACGTGACCAGATTGTACAACGCTTTTTGCTGATGTCTGAGATCAACAATGTCTCTGTTGCAAGCTCCGGACAGATCGCTCTGACACTGTTGTCCTACTGATCTGAAAGACCGACGAGGCACTTACGCGATACCGCCGCGATAACGACGCAATACAGACGCGATACCGACGTCCCAAATCGCTGAAAAAGGCGCGCTCTAAGGCGCGCCTTTTCTGTGTTCAGACACCGCGTGCGCCTGCGCGTCTCAGCAGCAATGTGAGCTTGGCAAAGGCGTTGTCAATGGACGCGCTCTGGCCATCTCCAAGGTAGGAATCCAGCTCTGGCCAGGCGTTGATCGCCACGTCCAAGGCCGTATCAGATCCGGCGGAATAAAGCCCGGCGCGGATCATCGTGGCAGATTGTTCATAGGCGCCCAAAAGTTTGCGGGCCTCTGTAATCACTGCATTTTCTGTTTGTGTGGCACAGTGCGGCAAGCTCCGTGACACTGACCTCAGGAGGTCTACAGCTGGGTAGCGGCCGCGCTCAGCGATCTTGCGGTCCAGCACCACATGCCCATCCAGCACCCCCCGCAAAATATCGGCAATCGGCTCATCCATATCGGAACCGGCCACCAGAACACTGAACACACCGGTAATATCCCCTTGTCCTTCCAGCCCGGGACCGGCGCGTTCACACAGTGACATGATCATATGAGAGGTCGACGGCGGGTATCCCCGCAGCGCGGGCATTTCTCCGGCGGCAACGGCGACCTCGCGGTGAGCCTCTGCGAATCGGGTAATCGAATCTGCCATGAAAATCACATGCTTACCCTGATCGCGGAAGTGCTCTGCCACACTCATCGCGGCGAGAGCGCAACGCCTACGCACGAGCGGCGATTGATCGGATGTGGCGGCGACGACGATGGAGCGCTTAAGCCCTTCAGGTCCCAAGACATGCTCAACGAATTCCCGAAGTTCACGTCCCCGCTCTCCAACCAGCGCAATAACGGCGATGTCACCTGTCATGTAACGTGCGAATTGCCCCATGAGGCTCGATTTGCCGACACCAGATCCTGCAAACAAGCCAATACGTTGGCCCTTCACGATCGGCAGCATCGTATTGAAGACCGCCATCCCGGTCTCAAGTCGGCTGCCAAGTGCCCGTCGCGCCGCCGCAGGTGGGGGCGGGTTTTTTAGGGGCCGCATTTCCGGTCCACGTAACAGAGGTTTTCCGTCAATCGGGTTTCCGTAAGGATCAATGATCCGCCCGATCCAGGCATCCGAAGGCGCGATCCCGATCTGGTCGCGCAACGCGACGCGATCTCCAATCGAAACGCCATCCGGCGCCGCGTCAGGTAACATTGTCATATCGTTGCTATGCAACTGTATGACTTCACCGGAAATCCTGCGCTCATCCTGAAGTGTAACTTCAAGCAAATCTCCGATTCGCGCGACTTTGTTGAGGCCGCGCACCCTCAGAAGATTGCCCTCAACCGCGCTTACACGGCCTATGTCCTTGATTGGGCGCACTCTTTTAAGTTCCGCGCCAAGGCTTTCTAGCCCTTTTGTGTCCATTGGATTCTCCAAAGTTCCTACGAAACACTTTCTAAAGGAATCAGGGTTAAGCCTTGCTTTAAGCAGTTCGAGGGAGAAGCCCCGATGTTCAAATCGTTGGACGTTTTCAAAGCCGCCCATGCCATGGGCAAACATGCAGCCGCACGACAGACCGTCGTTGCGCAGAACATGGCGAATGCGGATACCCCGGGTTATCAAGCCCGCGATATCAAACCTTTCCAAGAGATTTATCAGAATGATGGCGGTAGCGGCACAATGCGTGCAACCCGCGCTGGTCATCACGGCAGCAGCTTGGAGGCCTCTGACATGGCTCCAGGTCTCTCCACTGCGGAAGTTTCCCCCAACGGTAACAGCGTTTCTGTCGAAGAAGAGATGCTGAAAGCGGTGGAAATCAAGCGCCAGCATGATCGTTCGGTCGCGATTTACAAATCCTCCATGTCTGTCCTGCGCACAGCCATCTCGCGTTAACTCACAAGGTATCTGATCTATGAGCGACTTCGGTACAGCCCTAAGTGTCACCTCCTCTGGTCTACGTGCACAGGCCGCACGCTTGCGTCACGTCTCTGAGAACATCGCAAACGCTGATACGCCCGGGTATCAGCGTAAAACTGTTCAATTCGAAGCTGATACGGCTGCGCGCGACGGGCGCGTCTCGGTTGGTCCGGTACAGCTTGATCGTTCGGAAGGTCAGCAGATTTATGACCCCAGCCACCCGATGGCGGATGGCACCGGGAACTACATGAGTTCCAACGTCGATATGATCATCGAAATTGCGGACGCGCGCGAGGCACAGCGCAGCTATGAAGCCAACCTCAAAATGTTCGATCAGACGCGACAGATGTCTTCGTCGCTCATGGAACTTTTACGGAAATAACAAGTGAATAAGGAGAGCCAGAATGGATGTCCGTACAGTACTCGCCGCACAGAAATACACCGCCTCCAAGCCTGCAACCGGCCCCGCAGAAAATGCTCAAGGTGGCAATGCGCTATTTGGTCTGGTGAAAGACTTCGCCGCGACCTTGCAGGAAAGCGAGCAGGTGTCCATGCAGGCCATGACCGGCAAAGCGGACCCGCACACGCTGGTCCAAGCGTTGGCTCAGACCGAGCTGGCCGTCGAAACTGCCGTGACCGTGCGTAATAAGGTCGTGGAAGCCTATCAAGAAATCCTGCGCATGCCCGTCTGATGCTGGAGCAGGCCATCTTCTTTGACACGCTGCGCCAAGGTCTTTGGGTTGCAGTTTTGATCTCCACGCCGATCCTGGCTGTGGCGCTGATCTCTGGTGTGGCAGTTGGCTTGTTTCAGGCTTTGACATCCATTCAGGAAATGACGCTGACATTCGTGCCCAAGGTTCTGTGCATCGTCATCATTTTCTGGGCGACCATGGGTTTCATGGTGCAGACGCTCGTTTCGTTTTTTCAATCAAACATTATCCCGCTTGTTGTCGGAGGCTGACTATGGATAACGCCGGTTACACCACCCTGACCCGTCAATCTGGTCTGAAACGAGAGATGACTGTATTGGCCAATAACATCGCCAATGCGGCGACAACGGGCTATCGCGCAGAAGGTATCACCTTCTCGGAATTCATTAAGTCTGCGCCAGGGACTGAAAGTATCTCGATGGCCGCTGCCAATGTGCAGACGACGTCGCTGGAGCAGGGCGCTCTGAAAAAGACGGGTGGCAGCTTTGATTTCGCGGTCGAAGGTACAGGGTTCTTCCTCATTCAGACCCCTGAAGGGGAGCGACTGACTCGTGCGGGTGCGTTCACGCCAAATGAGAATGGTGATTTGGTTACCATGGACGGGAACCTGGTTCTGGATGCTGGCGGTGCGCCGGTCTTTATTCCACCAGATGCCAAGGGCGTTGATGTGGCCTCAGACGGTACGTTGAGTGTTGATGGCCAACCGCTTGGCCAAATTGGTCTCTATCGACCGACGAATCCGCTCGATCTCAGACGTGAGTCGGGCACTCTGTTTGAAGCGCCGGATGGATACGAACCCATCGAAGATGGGCGTATTTTGCAGGGCTTCTTGGAAAGTTCCAACGTCAATCCGATCAACCAAATTTCGCGCATGATCGAGGTGCAACGCGCCTATGAGATGGGTCAAACCTTCCTCGACAATGAACACAACCGCATTCGCGACGCGGTAAAAACACTAGTCAAGTAACCAGAGGATTTTGCCATGCGGGCCCTTACGATTGCAGCCACAGGTATGAGCGCACAGCAGCTGCGTGTCGAAACCATTTCCAACAACCTCGCCAACATGTCGACCACTGGCTACAACGCACGTCGCGCTGAATTTGCCGACTTGCACTACCAGCAAGTATCGCGGGCTGGTGCGATCAGCGCCTCTGACGGGTCTGTTCTGCCGACGGGTGTGCAGGTCGGTCTAGGTGTGCGCCCATCCGCGATTTCCGTTCAGCTCGAACAGGGCTCGTTGTCCAACACCGGTGGTGACCTTGACGTGGCCATCGAAGGCAAAGGCTATTTTGAGGTGGCACTGCCTTCCGGACAGTCTGCGTATACCCGCGATGGTGGTCTGAAACGCAGTGCTGACGGTCTGATCGTGACATCCGATGGCTTCCCTGTGGCGCCTCAGATCACGATCCCCGAAGATGCGCGGAGCATTTCCATCAACGGTGATGGTGAAGTCTACGCGTATTTCAACGACTCCCCTGACGCTGAACTCTTAGGGCAGTTCTCTCTGGCCAACTTCTCAAATGCGAAAGGGCTCGAGGCGATTGGTGGAAACCTGTTCCTTGAAACCGAGGCGTCTGGCGCTCCCGCCGTGTCCGACCCGGGGCAAGATGGTCTGGGGACCATTCGCCAAGGCTTCCTTGAGGACAGCTCCGTGGATGCTGTACGCGAAGTGACCGAGCTGATTGAGGCGCAACGTGGCTACGAAATGAACGCCAAAGTTATCACCGCGGCCGACCAGATGATGGCTGCCACAGCGCAGGTAAGATAAAATGAAACGCATCCTTGCAGCTCTACTTTTGGTTTGTGCGGCGCCGGTTTCGGCTGAAATCGTTGTGGCGACCCAAACCATCCGAGCCAATACCATCGTCACTGCCGACGCTGTTGGTCTCAAACAGGGTGATGTCGCCGGGGTGCATTCTGACCTGGAAGCCGTCATCGGGCTCGAAGCACGGAAAGCGATCTATCCCGGCCGCCCCGTGCGACTTGGCGATGTTGGTGCGCCGGCATTGGTCGAGCGCAACCAAATCGTGACGCTCAGGTACAACTCGGGAGGTCTCGAGATTCTAACCGAAGGGCGCTCTTTGGCGCGTGCAGGTGCCGGAGAGGCTTTGCGCGTCATGAATATTGGATCCCGGTCAACCGTTACCGGGACTGTAATGCCGGACGGCAGCGTCCACGTGTCAAACTAAAGGAAGAGAATGGTGCGTCTTTTTTCAGCAGTTCTCGTGATCTCAGCGCTGGCCATGTCTGGGTGCGCGCGTATGGATCACATCGGCAAAGCGCCTAGCTTTACGCCGACCACGAATAATCAAGAGCACTATGCGATGATGAATCCACCGCTGCCGGCTCAAACCAACGTATCCCGGCGCTCTGACAGTGCGTCTCTTTGGAGTGGCAATAAGCAGTCCCTGCTTGGCGACCGCCGTGCCGCGCAACGTGGCGACATTCTGACTGTTGTCATTGAGGTGGATGAAGAAGCTGAAATCGATAATGAAACCGAGCGTAACCGCAGCGGCTCTGAAAGCTTGAGTGTTCCGCAGCTGATCGGCATTCCTCAGCGTGTCAACGACAGGCTGCCAGACGGCGCGACGACGGATCCTTTGGTGGATCTGACTTCGACAAGCAGCAGTAGCGGAGATGGCTCTGTGAAACGTAGCGAGAAACTCACGCTCCGCGTCGCCGCAACAATCGTGGATGTGCTGCCAAATGGGGTGCTTGCCATCCAGGGTACGCAGGAACTCCGTGTGAACTTTGAGCTTCGGGAGCTTCTGGTTTCTGGATATGTGCGACCAGCCGATATTTCTCGTAAAAACGAGATCACTTTTGACAAAATCGCGTCGGCGCGTGTCTCTTACGGTGGCCGTGGGCAGATCACTGACGTGCAACAACCCCGCATTGGACAGCAAGTCCTCGACGCTGTGCTGCCATTCTGATCAAGGTCTCCCATGAAAAAACTTCTCCCAATCATCATGTTGCTCGTCGGTGTTGGCGCGGGAGTGGGTGCAGGGCTTGCCTTGCGCCCGGCGCCTGAACCTCCGGCTATGGACGCAGAGTTGGCTGACGGCGCCGAACACGCCGACGAGCACGACATGAAAAAGGAAATGAAAAAGGAAGAGAAGGCTGACGGCCCACCACAGGGGCGCGAATATGTTGAACTGGTTGATCAGTTCATCATCCCAGTCGTGAACGATAGTTCTGTCACCTCGCTGATCTTGATCACACTCACGCTGGAAGTTGACTCCGGCGCCACGGAGCGGGTGTTCCAGGCCGAGCCACGTATTCGAGGCGCGTTGTTGCAAGCGATGTTTGATCACGCAAATATTGGCGGATTTAATGGCGCTTTCACAAACTCAAGCAAGCTTGAGCCGCTTCGTCAGACCTTCGTAGAGGTGGCGCAAAAAGTGTATGGCGACGAGATTTCTGACGTCTTGATCGTGCAAATTACCCGCCAGGACGTGTCGTAAGAGGTAAGGGAATCTCCCCCCTTCTCACGACGACAAAAAGAACGCGCCGAGCAATTGCTCCGGCGCGTTTTTTATCCGCAGTTGAGCTTGGTTTCCATCACGGCTTCGATCAGCGCGGTTTGCCGCGCTTGGCGGCGTTTGCTTTCTGCCTCTTCAAGCAAAGTCTGCATGACATCTGCTTTGCCGAAGTGCTTTTGCAGTTCCCGAAACGCCATTTCCTTGCGC
Source organism: Shimia sp. R9_1 (assembly GCF_017743775.1). Lineage (NCBI taxonomy): Bacteria > Pseudomonadati > Pseudomonadota > Alphaproteobacteria > Rhodobacterales > Roseobacteraceae > Shimia > Shimia sp. R9_1. Next base: position 400,669 of record NZ_JAGHRN010000002.1, read on the forward strand.
ACCAAGACATTGGCGAGCTGGTGGTTCAAGATTTTGCGGTTGCGGCCAATCCAATTGTTCCATGCCAGATCGCCACCCGTCATACGCAAGGCGCTGTCATGGCGCATCGTTTCGCGCCCGCTTTTTTCTTGCTCGGTGAGGTCATTGAGCATGCCACGCAGCTTTGTTTCTTCTGCTTGTACGACTTGCATTGCGGCCTGTGCTTTTTGGTAGCGGGCCTGAGTGATCACATTCAGCTCTTTCAAATCGTCGCTCATACCCGTCCTTTCGCGCGTTGACGCATGGCATCTGCAAAGCGTATGGCTGCAGCCACCGCCGCATATTGCTCAACCGGAATTTCCTGACCGATCTCTACAATCGCATGCAACGCACGTGCAGTCGGGGGATCCCGGTGGATTGGAATGGCGGCTTCTTGCGCCTTTTCTCTGATGCGCGCGGCGATTTCATCGACACCCTTGGCAACGCAGACCGGTGCTTCGCCGGGGAGGCGCGACCATTTGAGCGCAACGGCATAATGTGTCGGGTTAACGATGATCACATCTGCTTCCGGCACGTCCGCCAGCATCTGGTTCATCGCGATCTCCTGACCTTTCTGGCGGCGCTGTTGTTTCATATGTGGGTCGCCTTCAGATTCCTTCTGCTCGTCGGTCATCTCTTTGCGGGTCATCATGTTTTTGCGGATGTGCTCGGCACGCTGCCAGAAATAATCTACAGCTGCGATAGAGGCAGCGACGATGATCACGATCATCAAGAATTCGAGCATCAGCCGCCCAAGCAGGGCCGGGACCATGATTGCATCGAGTTGGATCGAGGAGGCCATTTCAGGCATCCGTATGTTCAAGAAGATACCGAGGCAAATCGAGTAGATCGCAAGCTTCGCAAAGCTTTTTGCAAATTCAAAAAGCCCATTGCGCCCGAATTTGTTTTTGGCATTTGAAATTGGGCTGATCTTTGAAAGCTTGGGCTGAATTTTTGAAGGGGCGAAGATAAAGGCGTTCTGAGCGATGATGCTGAGGATCACAGCGATCATCGGGATCACGAACCATGGTGCCACGGCCCAGATCATTTCCAGCATGATGCCGCCAATAGGCGCGGAAGGACTGCCTTCAAAAACCAGCGGTGCGATGGATTCTGCCTGATCCAGAAGAACCATCAGACCATTTCCAGCCGCCTTGATGGTACCTGCACCCACAGCCAGAAAAGCCAGTGTGATGCCCAGATATCCTGCGGCGACCGATACATCGGCAGATTTTGCGATTTCACCCTTTTTTCGCGCCTGATCCAGCTTTTGCTGGGTTGGCTCAAAGGACTTTTCGCTGTCGTCGTCCTGACCGCCTCCGCTCATCTCAATCCCTCAACCGGGTTGATCATGAAACCCTGGAGCGCCCCCCACCAGAGCGCCAGGAGCGCTGGGGCGACAAGAAACAGAAGAAACAGGCCGCCTGCCGTGATGAGTGGCGCACCAACAAAGGCCACCATCAGCTGCGGCATGGCGCGGTTGATAACACCGAGCATCAGGTTGTAGATCGCTGAAATGATCACAAAAGGCGCAGCCAGTCGGAACGCCATTGCAAAAGCCGACGAAACCTGAGGAACGCCCCATTCGGTCATAATTTCGCGCGCGGGGAAAACGCCCGCTGGAAACAGAATGTAAGATCCGATGAGAAATTGCGCGACATAGACGTGGAGGCCCATGGTCACCGCAAGCGCGGTGCCGCCAAGAGCCAGCACGTTGCCGACGGCGGGCAAGGGTTCACCAGAAGCACCGCCAAACAATTGGGCCAGCGAGGTGGATTGGCCTGCAATGGTGCCTGCGGTTTGTAGGGCAAAGACGAACATACGCACCGAAATGCCCATCAACAGACCAATCAAACCTTCGGTGGCGGTATACCTCGCGATTTCACCAACGCTGGGGGGTACGGTTTCAAAGACTGGTACTGCCGGGGCAATGATGGCGGTGAATGCCAGAGCTACGCCAAGCTTGATCCGCGGTGGGACGCTGGTTTCGCCAAAGGCCGGCAGTACAGAGACCGCTGCGCCAACCCGCAAAAACACGAGAAAACCATGCCAGAGCATGGTTTCCGTCAAATTCATTAGCGCGAGCGCATTTTCCATCATGCGGCGACGACCCCGACAAGAGAAGGACGCGCATCCAAACCGATTTCTTCAAAAGACAGCACGGGATTTGAAATGCCTTTGGCGCTCAACACTGTTCGCAAAAAGCGTCTGCGGCGCGTTGAGGTGACCAGAGCTGCAAAAATACCGCTGTTGCCAGCCTCGTTCATGCGATCAGCGATCGATTGGGCGAGAGCGTTGAACACATCCGGTGGAAGCGCCACATCCATGCTGCCAGCGTCACCATCAACTTGATATGTCGCAAAGGTATCTTCCCACTCGGGTGCCAGCTGCACCAACGGGATGGTTCCATCGTCGCGTTTCAGATCAGATATCAGTTGGAAACCAAGACGCTGACGCACATTCTCGCAGATGGCATCCGGCATAACCGTGACATGTCTCGCTTCGGCAATCGCTTCGAGGATCAGCGGCATGTTGCGAATGGAGACCTGCTCATCCAGCAGCATGCGCAAAATCCGATGCAACAGATCGAGCGGTACTTTATCGGGTACAAACTCGTCCATCATCCGGCGGTTGGCATCTGCACGTACAGGGTCGGACAGGTTGACCATCTCGTCCAGAATGCGGCGGAGTGCTTTAAAGGTCAGCAAACGGCCGAAGTTGGTCTTGATCGTTTCGAGCAAGTGCGTGGCCAGAACCTCCCCGGGCGTCACAATGGTGATGCCGGAGAGCGCCGCGGCTTCCTGTGCTTTGCTGTCGATCCAGCGGGCAGGCGCGCCGTAAACGGGCTCAGATACATCTTCGCCCGGTGGCAGGGCGTCTGGTGTGTCGCCAGCAAGTGCCAGAACTTTCTCCGGCTCCAGACGGTCGCGCACCTGCTCTACCCCCTGAATGCGGATGGTGTAAGTGCCGTTAGGCAGAGAGGGCTCATCGGTGAGGCGGATCTCGGGCAGGATCAGCCCGAAGGTTGAGGCCACATGGGTCCGCATATTGGTGATACGGGCGTCCAGGCCTGCGCCGGGATCTAGTACCATGTTGACCAGATCCGTGGCGAATTCGACGTGGATGTCATCCAAATCCAAGACATCGCCAATGGGCTTGTCACGTGGCAGGACAGGGGCTTCTTCTTCGAGGGGAGCTTCTTCTTCTTGGGCCTTGTTCTTATAGAGATAATAGGCGGCCCCTCCAAGCACCGCGCCGCCAAATAGAAACGGCACAAAGGGCAGGCCGGGTACCAGCGCAAAGAGCACCATCAGGACGGCCACTGTGGCCAACGCGGGCGGATAGTTGCCGAGCTGTTTGACTAGTGTCAGGTCGGTGGAACCGGTGGTGCCACCACGCGCCAGCAAGAGCGCTGAGGCGATGGAGATGATCACAGCTGGGATCTGTGTGACCAGTCCGTCGCCAACCGTCAGGATCGCGTAGGTCTCAAACGCTTGACCGATTGGCATGCCGTGGATCGCGACGCCCATAATCAAGCCCATCACGAGGTTGAGAAGGGTGATCAGAAGGCCGGCGACCGCGTCCCCCTTTACGAATTTTGAGGCACCATCCAGAGAGCCGAAGAAAGTGGTTTCTTGCTGTTCACGTTCACGGCGGGCCTTTGCTTCAGCGTGGTCGATCGCGCCAGCGGACATGTCGCTGTCAATCGCAAGCTGCTTACCCGGCATACCGTCCAAGGCAAAACGCGCGCCGACTTCGGCCATACGTGTGGCGCCTTTGTTGATGACCATGAAGTTCACGATCAACAGGACACAGAAGACAACAAGGCCCAGAAAGACGCTACCGCCCATAACGAAGTTGGCGAAGCCTTCAATCACGTCGCCCGCTGCACCTGTACCCGTGTGTCCCTGACCAATGATCAACTTGGTTGAAGACACGTTGAGCGACAGGCGCAGCATCAGGGATGCAAGCAGGATTGTTGGAAATGCGGAGAAATCCAACGGGCGCTCAATAAACAGCGTGACGGTAAAAATCAAAATGGCGAGCGCAAAAGACGCCGCCAGACCGATATCCAGCACCCAAGATGGCATTGGCAAAATCATCATCACGATGATCGCCATCAGTGCCAAGGCCAACAAAATGGTCGGGCTGAAGAGGGTCTTTAGAGTTTGCGGATTCACGAATTAGCCTCCGTTACCGAGGAAGGGGCGAGCGGAGCCAGTTCTGCCAGGAAAGAGCGATCCCATAGCGCCTGCGCTGCTGCCCCGTTGAAGCAGCGGGAAATTGTTTTTCCTTGCAACAGCGGCGGTCTGCACCAAGGGCTCGGTTTGCTTGGCCGGCGCGAGCGGCATTGACCCGGGATCAGGCAGGTTCGCCATGATACGCTTGAAGCGCGCTTTGTATTTCTCTGCGTACTTAGGCGTACGGGAATGATAGGCCGCGGCGGCATCATCCCAATTCTGCATCTCAGCATAGAGACGTGACAAGAAATCCGCCGCATAGCGCGCGTTGGCGATGGGTTGGAACATGTGGGTTACGTCGGTAAAATGCTGGCCATGCCACCGGTAGTTCAGCTGAAAGCAGCCCACATCAAAGCTACGTGCGCCTGCTGCGAAGTGCTTTTGAACATAGGACAGAGCTTCGCGCTGTGAGTTGAACCAGACACCCTTGCCTTCCATGTTCACAGTCCAAGGCCACGGCGTCAGAACACCGTTTTTTGCGCGGCCGGTTTCGGTGCGGGTGATGGCGCGAAGGACGTCAAGTGGGACGCCAGTTTCATTCGAGACGATTCGCGCGACACGGTCGCAGGTCTCAGCCTCTTCAGTGCTGGCGTGCGCTGCGTGAGACCCTTGCGAAAAAGGGTTTATCAGCGTGCTTGCCGCACCGACGCTGATTATCAAAAGCGAGTCGCGCGCTCGGCACAACAATGCTTTGAAAACGTTCTGTTTTTTCATACCGATAGCTTTCTGCCCCAGTTTGAGGCCAAGCTATCGGTCGTTTCTTTACATTTGGTAAGCGTGGTTAAGAGGAAGGCTCAGTCAGACTATGCCAATCCAACAAATCGCCAAGCACGTTGCGGCTTTCAGCACTGTCATCAAGCAGCCCACGGTTGCGCGCCAATATGCCTTGTGTGGCCTCGTCCACCTGAGTTTCCTCAGTGTCCGTTTTCATCATCATATCGCTTGTTTGGCGATAAACCTCGTTTTCGGACGATGCCAAGGCATCGAGATTTCCACCAAGCCAGTTCTGCTCTTCGGCACTTTGGTTTTCGCCAAGATCAGAGAGCATCTGTGCTGCCATTTCGTGATCGCCGACCAGAGATCGCGCTTGCGCTCGGAGACGTTCGGCGTCTGGAGAAGTCATGCCAAGCAATTCAGCTTCTGCACGGCGGGGTAGGGAATCGGCCAAAGCGACGCGCGCTTTCAGCAAACGCATTTCATCATTCTGATGTGAGTTCTGAGCGGCTTGCAGCAGACGTTTGGTTTCCCCAACAAAGCCCATTTCAAACATCTTTTGAGCAAGGGCGAGCGCAGTGTCCGGGGTAATCTTGCCAGGTTCGGCCAGATCTTCCGCGAGCGCAAAGGTGACAATGTCGAAGTCCTGCGCGTGTTCGATTACAGCGCTGGCCAGCCGACTACGCACCTCAACGGCAGGTTCGGGACCATCCTTCGCTTCGATCTCTGCAACGATTTCAAAGGCCGGTTCAAATTCATGCACCAACATCCGCGCGAGCGCATGGGCGCGTCGCAAAGAAGGGCCCATCTCGCCAGATTTGTGCTCCACCGCAAGCGCGCCGACAAGTGAAATGGTGTCATTCGACGGAGGCAGGGCCTGTTTTACATGCGAGTCGATCAGCTCAACAATCGCTAGGGTTGCGAGATCTGTGTTCTGAGTGGCGATGTCTTCCAGAGTGGCATCTGCGGCGTGGGTGTTGCCCAGCTCGGCATCAAGATTGGCTTGCGCAAAATCAAAGCTTGTTCCCGGCATTGGGTTGGTGCGCTCAATGCCATTCAGCACAAGCGTCGCAGCCTCCGTATCGCCCTGCTCAACAAGCTGATTGCTCAGGCGTGGCCCGAAATAGTCGCGCAGATGGCGTGGTAGCACATTCAAACCATCCATTGCGCCATTGATCGCGCTTTCCCCTGTGAGACGTTCGCCGGACAGAGCGGCCCAAAGGGCCACGTGACCGGAACAATGGCCTTGCTTGGCAAACATGTGGTCACTGTCTTTGGGGGCATCACCGTCAACGATCTGCGCCATGGCATGCAGAATGCGGGTTTCGCCTGTGTTTGGCAGAAGCTTGAGAACTTGCTGGGCCTCGGCGCCAAACGTGTAATGAACGTAGAGTTTTGCCAGACGCTGCAGCGCTTTCTCATTGGTGCGGTCAAATTCGCCCACCAGATTTCTGCGCACATCTGCGAGTTCTTCTACGAAGGTTTTTTCGCCGCTCCAGTCAGCGATGTTCACCGCTGAGTCCGGCAGACAAGTTCCAACGCCAACCTGACCACTCAGAAGGGCCGCAATATCCCGCCCCACTTCGTCAATTACGTTGTAGGCGACGATGTTCACATTCTGGCCATCTAGGCCGACAGCGGCTTGTGGCGGAACGTGATCCATATTTTGGCCGGCAGATTCTGGCGTTTTGAACTGCGGCCCTGCTGCCAGCTCCATTGGTTTCGGCGCCGGTTTTGGTTTTGGCATCGGAACTTGGGATTTCAGCAGGTTTTGCGTCGCGGCGCGATCAACCTGTTTGATCAGGTCTTGCCGCAGCGTGGTGACTTGGACACTGCGGTTCACAAAGTTCTCAAGCGCCAGAAGGCCGGAAAAGTCCGGAGATTGTGCAGGCTCTTCTTCGGGAGCTGGCGCGAGGGGGACCGGCTTGGCCGCTTCAAGAGCGGAGAAGCGGAACACCCGCTGCGGTGTTTCCGTTTCCACGGCTTCGCCAAACGACAGAGGGATCTGCGGAACATCCTCTGGTTCAGTCGACAGATCTTCGCGAATGTCAAAAATCACATGGCGTTCGTTGTAAGGGATCGATACCACCCGGCAATCACACGCCAGGGTGAGCTCAACTTCGCCCGTACGGTCATTGGCTTTGATGTCGGCGAGACGTGTCCGGGGAATGCGGTCGAACACGTCATCAGTGATCAGGTTCAGATCATCGCCGTCAATCTTGATGCGATAGGTGTTTCCATTACGGTCGATCGTCCACTCGGTATCGCTGGATGGCAAGGTTGCCACCAGCCGTGTGAAATCTTCATGCTCCCCGGAGATGAAGGGCACATCTTGAGCCTGAACGGTCGCGGCCACAAAGGCCAACGGAATGGACAGGAGTAGTGGTCTCACGCCGCTTCCTTCTTCACTTCTTTGAGTGCTTCTTCAAGTTCAGCAAACTGTGGGCGGTTGTGCCCAGGTGTGTTTTGTCGACCGACTTCGATGCAGATGTTTGGCGAGTGGTTGTGCAGGTTCGCGATAAGCACTTCGCGGATCAGCTGGTGGAAGTGTGCGTCTTCTTCCACGATCCCTTTGATTTTGGCCGCAAATGGGCCAACCAAACCATAAGCAAGGAAAACGCCAAGAAATGTTCCCACAAGAGCGCCACCGATCATCTTACCAAGCACTTCTGGTGGCTGGTCGATCGAGCCCATCGTCTTAATAACACCAAGAACCGCCGCAACAATTCCGAGAGCTGGCAACGCATCTGCCAAGGACTGGAGTGCATGCGAGGAATGCATGGAATGGTGAAAATTTGCTTCGATCCGCTTCTCAAGCACCTCTTCGACCTGATGCGGATCATCATAGTTCATCGACGCAGAGCGCAGGGTATCGGCGATCAGATTCACGGATTCCTTATCCGCTTGGATTTTCGGGTACTTCTGGAAAATTGAAGATTCTTCTGGGTTTTCAATATGCTCTTCGATCGCCACGGGATTCTTGCGGGCAAGTCGTATGAGCTCAAAGAGCAGACAGAGCAGATCTTGATAGTCCTGTGGTTGCCACTTGGTCCCTTTAAACACTTTGCCGAGATCCTTCAGCGTGTGCTTTACCGCCGCTCCGTCGTTGGACAGCAAGAATGCACCAACACCAGAGCCGCCGATGATGATCATCTCAAAGGGCAGCGCCTTCATGATTGGTCCCAGGCTACCGCCAGCAAGCACGTAGCCACCTAACACCATGATGAAAACGACAGCGATGCCGATAATGCTGATCATGAGTCCAAACTCCTTTTACCCTTCTTGGGTGACCATACGCAGCAGCGGGTTAACAATGTCTCATTCGGTGGGCGAATTTGCGTTCCGTCCGGCCAAAATCACGCTGATTGTGTAAGCGGCATCAGGTTTCATGCCGGCCATGATTCCAGCAGCGGCCTCAGGCTTCATCCGGCCAATAAAGCCGGCTGCAAACTGTGGATCCATCTCTTCAAAGAGAAGAGCGACGCTTTTGGGCTTCATGGTTTCATAAACCTGAGTCAGGCGCGTCAGATCGTCTTCGGCGGCGGTTTCGGCAATGGAAATCATGTCGCGCAGGCGATTTTCAGCATCTTCAAGCGCTGCCATTTTGCGCGAAACTTCGGCGTCCGCGATATTAAGCGCCTGGAGGCGATTCTTGATCTCGGCTTCCTGCTTCGCGATGCGCGCCTCGCGTTCTTCAAACACAGACATCAGCTTGCGCATGTCTTCTGGATGCTCACAGGCTTGCGGTTCCGCCATCGCCATTTGAGGCGAATCAAGGAGCGGCTCTTCGCGTGCCAGCGCTTCTGTTGCGCCTACGCCCACCCGCAAAGTGGCAGAAGCAACCAGGAAAGACGCGATCATAAACAGGCTGCCTTTGGCCTGTTTACGCGGCGCTTTGCCTTTGGCCTTTGGCTTGCGGGTTTTGTCGGCAGCGCCAGCTTTGGCTGGCGCGTTTTTCTGAGCCTTTTTCATTGCTTTCGCTCCGTTTAAGCAACGTGACGGGTGAAGACCGGAGCAGCTTTTGTGCCCTCATCTGCGTTTGTCTTGCCCGATTTACCTTTCTTTTTGGTTTGCGTAGCCGCCTCTTTTGCAGCTTTTCGCTTCGCCTTGCGTTTGGCTTTCTTTTTCTCGCGACGACGCAGGCGTTCTTCTTCTTCGGCTTCGAAATCAATCTCGAACTCTTGGTCGAGGAGATCTTCATCCGTCAGCTCGTCATCCTCATCTTGTTCTGCGTCTTCAGCCTTGCGCTTGGCAGCTGCTTCAAGCTCTTTTCGCAGAGCTTCTTCCGCGGCTTTTGCCTCAGCTTTAGCCGCATCCGCTGCGGCGCTGTCCTGCAAGTCATGCATTGACGCCAGCATGAGTTCCAAACGCTTCGAAACGCCTTCTGCGCGCTCGGTCAGCGTTTCAAGCCGCTCTGTCGATTTCCCAGCGGTCTGCTGAGCTGCCTTGAGGGTGCGTGTCATATCGTCAACTTGCGCGGACAATACAGCGACCGCACCGCCAACACCGGTTTCAAGGTCGTTAAATTTCGCAAGTCTGCGTGCGAGCACATAGCAATAGAGCCCTGCACCAAGAGCACCCGCGACCAGTAAGATATCTGCAATCAAATCCATCTCGGCACTCCTTAATTCAGCACGAATTCCATGACCAAAAGGTCAGAAACCCGCTCTTGGCCAGTTACAATTTGGACACGGCGCAACATCTGAGAGCGCAGCTTCACCAAGGCATCGGGCGATTCGATGTCGGCAGGGCTAAGTGCGCGGAGATATCCATTAAGGACATCAACGACCCGTGGGAGAACGCGTTCGACTTCTTCTTGGTGTGCGCTGGGAACCTCTAGCTGCGCGCGAAACCGCAAATAGTCAGCAGAACCACCAGATGTCAGTGAAACGACAAATGGGTCGAGACCAACATATGTGATGTCCGGGAGAGCTTCGGGTTTATCCATCTCAACCGATTCTTCTTCTGCCGCTGGTGCAGTATCGCTTCCCAATATCATGCCTGAATAGACGGCAAAGAAGCCGCCGCCTCCGCCTGCCAAAGCAAGCACAAGCCCAATAATTAAAGGGAGTTTTGACGCCTTTTTTGGCGTCTCCTCTGTGTCGACAGTTTCGTCAGTCATCGCAGGTTCCAAATTCTTTGTCCCTGCAAGTTCAACCACACAGAAACTAACCGATTGTTAAGCCTGATCGTGGAAACAGTTGTTCAAGGTCGTGCAGAAGGTGCGGCATCACGGAGTAAAGACGTGCAACAATTATTGAATATGTGGACTGGGTTGGACTTGCGGCGGAAAGTGATCGTCGTGTTGGCCACCGTCGCAGTGTTTGCGACAGTACTTTCCCTGGGGCGGGTGGCAACAAAACCTGGAATGGCTCTGCTTTATAGCGGCCTTGAGAGTGGCGCAGCAGGTGAAGTGGTGCGGGCGCTGGAACAGCGCGGCGCCGTGTACGAGGTGCGGGGAGGCTCAATCTATGTGGCTTCTTCCGCGCGTGACGAACTGCGCATGACGCTTGCGAGCGAGGGGCTGCCAGCAAATACGACGCAGGGCTACGAGCTTCTCGATTCGCTTTCAGGCTTCGGTACAACTTCGCAAATGTTTGATGCGGCATACTGGCGTGCCAAAGAAGGTGAGCTTGCGCGTACCATCGTTGTTAGCCCGCTTATCAGCCAGGCGCGCGTACATATTGCGAACGCCTCCTCAAACCCGTTTCAACGCCAAATTAAACCCTCTGCGTCGGTGACAATAACGACCGCTGCTGGCGATCTGCCCACAAAACATGCGCAAGCTCTGCGATTCTTGGTGGCGTCCGCCGTTTCGGGCCTGTCGCCTGAAGATGTGGCAATCATTGATGGCAATGGCGGGCTGGTCGGCGTTGCCGAAGAAACCACAACCAAAGTGGGTGAAAATCGCGAAGAAGAGACACGTCTCGCTGTTCAGCGCTTGCTTGAAGCGCGTGTCGGTCCTGGCAATGCTGTGGTTGAAGTGAGCATTGAAACAGTGACGGAGACTGAGTCTATCACTGAACGAATCTTTGATCCAAACGGCCGGGTGGCCATCAGCACGGATACCGAGGAACGCAGCACCGATTCCCAGAACGCCAGTGGTCAGGTGACGGTTGCTTCCAACTTGCCTGACGGAGATGCGGCAGGGAATGAGTCCGGCTCTTCCAACCAGAACCGTGAGACCAGAGAGCGAATCAACTATGAGGTGTCTGAGACGCAGCGCGAGATTTTGCGTCAGCCAGGTGCCATTCGCCGTATGACAGTCGCGGTGCTTGTGAACGGAACGACGACAGAAACTCCTGAAGGCGAGACAATTGTCACCCCGCGCCCTGAAGAAGAAATGGGCGCATTGCGGGAGCTTGTCGCCTCTGCAGTCGGGTTTGACGAGGCGCGCGGCGATGTCATCACCCTGAAGTCGATGACCTTCCAGCCAGCATTGCCGATGGGGACCTCTGCTGAAACCTCGATGTTCAAAGGTATGACGCTTGATTTGATGTCCATCATCCAGACAGCAGTGCTCGCAATTGTTGCGCTTGTTCTTGGACTGTTCGTCATTCGTCCTCTGCTGGCCGGCGGCGCCGGGGCAGGTGATCTGAACGAAATGGCTGAGGCACCGATGTTGCCGGGCCTTGATGGAGACGATGGTTTCCCGGCGATGGCTCCGATGATGGGTGACATGGGTGGAGACATGGGGATGCCGATGGCGATTGGTGACATGGGTGGCGAAGTTGGCGGCTTGCCTGCGCTTGGAGGAGATATGCCAATGGGAGGCGATGGCATGTCACAATCTGATGCAGCCGAACGTCTGCGGTCCTTGATCAGTGATCGCAAAGAAGAAACGGTGGAAATCCTGCGCCATTGGTTGGACGATCGTGAGGAGCGTGTCTAATGTCGGTCTCCCATCTTTTTGAAGACTTTGGTGGCATTGCTGAGCCGCAACCCGCACCTGTTGAAGAAGCAGTCGGCAACGAAGACGAGATGCTGGAAAGCTTTGAGCAAGGCTACAAGGCGGGTTGGGATGACGCGATCAATGCGAAATCCGAAGAACACGCAAATATGTCTGCGGAACTTGAGCGCAAGCTTCAGGATTTGTCTTTCACTTATCATGAGGCGCGCGAAGCCATCGTCGCCGACATGGCGCCCACCATCGAGAAAGCGATCATGACCGTCTTGCCGGAACTGGCGCGTCAAGCCATTGGGGCGCTGGCGGTGGAACAACTCAATGAGATCGTTCGCGAAAGCAGCGAAACTCCTGTTGTTTTGTCCGCTGCACCGGATGCGTTTCAGCCGGTCATCGACGTCATGCCTGAAACCCCGCAATTCCCCGTCGAAGTCGTCCGTGACGAGAGCCTAGGGGAAGGTCAAATCAGATTCGAATTCGCAGAACGCGAACGACTGCTGGATATGAGCGAAGTTTTGGACACCGTTGCCGAAGCTCTGAAAGCGTTCACACATGAAACCCGCAAGGAGGCCCAGAATGGCTGATCCAATGATGAAACCCGATTCCGCCAACCCGTTCACCTCCGTGCCGGTTGAGATCACAATCTCTGTCGGCAAGGCGCGGCCGCTGATCGGTGATTTGCTGAATATGAATGAAAACTCCGTTCTGCCGCTGGACAAGCGCGTGGATGATCCAGTGGAGCTCTACGTTGGGGATAAGCTGATTGCCCGTGGCGAGCTGGAAGAGCTTGAGGGCGGCCAAGAAGGTCAGCTGGCCGTTCGCCTGACCGAAGTCGCAGAATTTGAAAGCGGTCTCTGATGCGTAAGGCGGCTTCTATCGCCGCCGCCTTGCTAATCTTCGTTCTCTTTCAGGCTGACGCTGCATCCGCTCAGGATGTATCGCTGTCAATCGGGAACGATGAATCGCTTACGGCGCGCAGCATTCAGCTATTCCTTTTGATCACGATACTCAGCCTCGCGCCGGGTATCGCGATCATGGTGACATGTTTCCCGTTCATTGTGACGGTGTTGTCGATCCTGCGGCAGGCGATCGGGCTGCAGCAATCGCCACCCAATATGATGATGGTCTCACTGGCCATGTTCCTGACGTATTACGTGATGGAGCCAGTGTTCATGCAGGCTTGGACGACGGGCGTGCAACCGCTTCTGGACGAGTTGATTGATATAGAGACAGCGTTCCAGCGCACCACGGAACCTTTCCGGCTGTTTATGTCCTCTCGCTTGGATCCAGACACCTTTTTGCACCTCGCCGCATTGCGCCCTGATACGGCACAGGTCGCCCCTGGTCCGGACGCGCCATTGTCTGTCTTGGTGCCAAGCTTCATGCTCTCTGAGATCGCGCGCGCTTTTCAGATTGGTTTCCTGATCTTCTTGCCCTTCCTCATCATCGACCTCGTGGTTGCAGCAGTCTTGATGTCCATGGGTATGATGATGGTCCCACCGGCAATCGTGTCATTGCCGTTTAAGCTCAGCTTCTTTGTGATTGCAGATGGCTGGAGCCTGATTGCAGGCAGCCTTGTGCGCAGCTATTTCTAGGGTGATTATTGCGCGCACCGCTTTTTCATTTGAAGCGTTGCGCTCAAACGCCGACAGTGGCCTCACAGCAAACCTGGTGAAGATTTCCGATGAACCTCAAGGCGACCCTTTTGGCCCTGTTGGCCTTTGCGCTTTATTCTACGCATGATGTGGTCGCAAAGTATCTTGGCGCGACCTATTCGCCCTTTCAGATCGTTTTCTTTGCTTCCCTGTTTTCTTTCCCACTTGTGACAATGATGTTGGTGCGGGACCCGACGCAGGGAAATCTACGCCCAGTGCATCCTTGGTGGGTGGCTGTGCGGTCTTTGTGCGTTGTTATTGCACCTGCCGCCGGGTTTTACGCCTTCGCAAATCTGCCATTGGCGCAGGTCTACGCGATTTTGTTCTCTTCACCTCTGCTGATCACATTGATGTCGATTCCAATCCTAAAGGAGAAAGTTGGGCTCTGGCGGATGCTCGCTGTCGTCATTGGTCTTGGAGGCGTGATGATTGTCGTGCGCCCTGGTGCCACGGAGCTAAATGCAGGTCATGCCGCAGCGATCATCACTGCGCTAAGTGCGGCCCTTCAGTCTGTTATCGTCCGCAAAATCGGACGTGAAGAGCGGCGCGTCGTTCTCATGCTCTATCCGCTTTTGGGCAGTGTTGCCGTGATGTCGGTGGTTCTCGTGTTTGTATATGAGCCCATGCCACTGATTGACCTTGGCAGTATGGCGTTTGTGTCTCTCTTTGGCTTCTGCGCGACCTTGCTTCTGGTTTATGCCTATACGATTGGCGAAGCGGCGCTGGTTGCGCCCATGCAGTATTCTCAGATCATTTGGGCGATGATCTTTGGCGCCTTGTTTTTTGGTGAGACACCTGACGTGGCAACACTGCTTGGCGCCGCAATTATCGTAGCCAGCGGCCTTTTCATCATTGCGCGCGAAGCTATGGGTGGAAATTCGGAACAAACACCCGTGCTGCGGACCCGCTCACGAGGCATTTCTCCCGGCAGTCTGCGCGTCAGTTCGGCCATGCGAAGGCCGGAACTAACAGACAAGACCGATCCGTAGAGGGCTGTGGTTGCCCTTGCCAAAGCAAATCGAACCGACTATCTCGCTCGGCACGGTCGGAGTGTAGCTCAGCCTGGTAGAGCACTGTCTTCGGGAGGCAGGGGTCGGAGGTTCGAATCCTCTCACTCCGACCAAATTTTCTCTCGCCAAATCTCCGTAGAACCTGCGCGACGACGCGTGCCTGTGTCTCCTTTGTCTTTGGATGATTTGGCATTGCATGTTTTTGCAAAAGCCTTATAAGGCTCCGCCATACATGCGCGTGCAGCCCGCTTAGGCTTGATCTGATTCTCTTTGACAGAGAGGCCCGTTCGGACGTGGCACGCATTACAAACGTACCGAACCAAAAAGGTCCAAGATCATGGCAAATTCGCCTCAGGCAAAAAAGCGCGCCCGTCAGAACGAGCGTCGTCTCGAAGTTAACAAAGCACGTCGCTCCCGCATCCGCACCTTCCTGCGCAAAGTTGAAGAAGCGATCGAATCCGGTGACAAAGCGGCAGCAACTGCTGCTCTGCGCGCAGCTCAGCCAGAACTGATGCGTGGCGTGAGCAAAGGTGTTTATCACAAGAACACCGCGTCCCGTAAGATGTCCCGTCTGGCATCTCGGGTAAAAGCGCTGGCATAAGTCCTCGCTTTAAAGAATTCTGAAAGCGCCGCTGTTTCAGCGGCGTTTTTTTGTGCTTGTTGGTCAGCTATATGCAAAGCCGAGGAGCAAGATCCCAAGGATGACCCGATAAATCACATAGGGTGTGAAGCTGACGGTGCGGAGTAATCGCATCATTAGGATCAGGGCGAGCAGAGCCGCGAAGAATGAGAAGATTGCTGCGAGTGCGCCATCCCGAAGGATCGTTATGTCTGCCTGCGCTGCAACGTCGAGGGAAAGCAGGGCACCACTCGCGAGGATCGTGGGGATCGACATGAGCATGGCGAGCTTGGCGGCGTCTTTGCGGGCATAGCCCATCTGACGTGCCCCTGTGATGGTAATACCTGATCGCGAGGTGCCGGGGATCAACGCTATAGCTTGCCATAGGCCGAGTTTCCACGCGTCTTTGAGGTTCCAATCCGCTTCGGTTTTATTCTGCGCTCCGAAGCGATCGGCCCACCAGAGCACCAGACCGAAGAGGATCATGGCCCATCCAATCACCGCGACGGAGCGCATGGCTTCATCGACACCGCTGAGTTTGAGCAGCAACCCTGCAGCGATAACAGGGAGTGTGGCGATGATCAGCAGAAACGCGAGGCGCGCGCCGGGAGTGTCACGTTTGCCTATTGCAAGGCGCGGGAGGCCAGCCACAGCGCCGCGTACATCCGCCCAGAAATAGATGACGACAGCACCGAGAGTTCCGAGGTGCGCGGCGACATCTATGGCGAGTCCCTGATCCGGGAGAGGAGTCAGTTTTGAGAGGAGAATCAGGTGCCCTGAGGAGCTAACCGGGAGAAATTCGGTGAGGCCTTGAATGATTGCCACCAAAAATATGTGAAAAAGTGCCATAATAGGGGCGACCTCGCGTTGAACGACTCAGGTATAATTGGCCAGTGATTCAAGGGAAATATAGAATTTAAGCACCGTTCGGACCTAAAGATTGAGTTTTTTTGATCCGATTTCTCAAAAAACATCAAAAAAGCAGAATATAGGTCAGTAAAGCTGACTTTTATGCCGATTGAATATTCTTTAGACAGCCGGGACTGGAAAAATCTGGAGGCAGCGGACGTGGCTAAGCAACCTATGTTGAAATTTGTGACCGTAGAGCGCGATATGCCGGAGAAGCGTGATGCGTCGGTGCGCAAGGAAGATTTCAATGAGATCTATGCGGAGTACGCCAAGGTAAAGGCGGAAGAGCAGGCGAGTCGGTGCAGCCAGTGTGGTGTGCCTTACTGTCAGAGCCATTGCCCGCTTCACAACAATATCCCGGACTGGCTGAACCTGACGGCGACGGGCCGCCTCAAAGAGGCCTATGCGGTGAGCCAAGCCACCAACACATTCCCGGAAATCTGTGGCCGCATCTGCCCGCAGGACCGTCTGTGTGAAGGCAACTGCGTGATTGAGCAGTCCGGCCATGGCACTGTGACCATTGGGTCTGTCGAAAAATACATCACCGACACCGCTTGGGAAAACGGCTGGGTCGAAGCGCTGGCGCCAAGCGAAGAGCGTGGCGAGAGCGTGGGCATCATCGGCGCGGGCCCCGGCGGTCTGGCCGCCGCAGACCGTCTGCGCCGCGCAGGGTTTCAGGTGACCATCTATGACCGCTATGACCGCGCAGGCGGCCTGCTGACCTACGGCATTCCGGGCTTCAAACTGGAAAAAGACGTGGTCATGCGCCGCAACAAGCTGCTGGAAGATGGCGGCGTGACCTTCAAGCTAAACTGCAACGTGGGTGAGGACATTTCGTTCCAAGATATCCGCGATGCGCATGACGCTGTGATCATCGCCACTGGCGTGTACAAAAGCCGTGATTTGCAAGGCCCGGGCGCTGGTGTAGAGGGCATCGTGAAAGCGATTGACTACCTCACCGCCTCCAACCGTCTGAACTTTGGCGACACCGTGCCTGAGATCGAGAGCGGCGAGCTGAATGCAGAGGGCAAAAAGGTTGTGGTGATCGGCGGTGGTGACACTGCGATGGACTGTGTCCGCACCGCGATCCGCCAAGGCGCTGAGAGCGTGAAATGTCTCTATCGCCGCGACAAGGCCAACATGCCTGGCTCCCAGCGGGAAACACAGAACGCCGAAGAAGAAGGCGTGGAATTTGTCTGGCTGTCCGCCCCGAAAGGTTTCACCGGTGGTGACCGCGTAGAGGGTGTGATGGTGCAAAAGATGCGCCTCGGCCAGCCGGATGCATCGGGCCGTCAAAGCCCTGAGGTGATCGAAGGTGCGGATTACGTGGAAGATGCGGATCTGGTCATCAAGGCGCTGGGCTTTGAGCCGGAAGACCTGCCAACCCTCTGGGGTCAGCCTGAGCTGGAAGTGACCCGCTGGGGCACCGTGAAAGCACAGTTCACCACCGGCGCCACTGATCTGGATGGCGTCTATGCGGTGGGCGATATCGTGCGCGGTGCAAGCCTTGTGGTCTGGGCGATCAAAGACGGACGGGATTGCGCAGATGCGATCATCGAACGCTTTGGCGCAACACAAGCTGTGGCCGCTGAGTAATCGTTAACGCGCTCGGAAAAGGGCAAAAAACGACTGTCTGTATCGCGTCGGTATTGCGACTGTATCGCGACGGTGCCGAAAACAGCAGGCAATAGTAAATAAGACATATGCGCTGACCAAACTGGCTTGAGGAGCCGACAGCGCAGTTCGCCGGAAAAGGCCACGTGCCACCCCACTTCGGGACACCCGGTGCAAATGATGGAGATAGCGAATGACCAAATTTGATCAGAACTGGGTCAGAGCCGAAGAAGCCAAACGCAAATGGATGGCGGAGAACGGCCTCTATTCCGAAGAAGAAGAGCACTCCTCCTGTGGTGTGGGTCTTGTGGTTTCCATTGACGGCAAACCAAGCCGTCAGGTTGTGGAAGCGGGCATCACCGCGCTGAAAGCGATCTGGCACCGTGGTGCGGTGGACGCAGACGGCAAGACCGGCGATGGCGCGGGCATTCACGTGCAGATCCCTGTGCCGTTCTTTTATGACCAGATCGAACGCACCGGGCATGAGCCCAACAAAGATGAGCTGATCGCGGTGGGGCAGGTCTTCCTGCCACGGACGGATTTTGGCGCGCAGGAGCACTGCCGGACCATCGTGGAAACCGAAGTTCTGAAGATGGGCTATCGCATCTATGGCTGGCGCCATGTGCCGGTGGATGTGAGCTGTCTTGGTGAAAAAGCCAACGCGACCCGCCCGGAGATTGAGCAGATCCTGATCTCCAACTCCAAAGGTGTAGATGAAGACACCTTTGAGCGTGAGCTCTATGTGATCCGTCGCCGCATCGAGAAGGGGGCACTGGCGGCCAATATTGGCGAGCTTTACATTGCATCGCTGTCCTGCCGCTCGATCATCTACAAAGGCATGATGCTGGCGGAGCAGGTTGCGGTGTTCTACCCCGACCTGATGGATGAGCGCTTTGAAAGTGCCTTTGCGCTGTATCACCAGCGCTATTCCACCAACACCTTCCCGCAATGGTGGCTGGCCCAGCCGTTCCGCATGCTGGCGCACAATGGTGAGATCAACACGCTGAAAGGCAACCTGAACTGGATGAAGAGCCATGAGATCCGCATGGCGTCTGACAGCTTTGGCGACTACGCCGAAGACATCAAACCAATTGTGCCGGGTGGGGCGTCTGACTCCGCTGCGCTGGACGGTGTGTTCGAAGTTCTGGTGCGTGCGGGCCGCTCTGCGCCCATGGCAAAAACCATGCTGGTGCCGGAAAGCTGGTCCAAGCAGGCGGTGGAGCTGCCGCAGGCGTGGCGTGACATGTATTCCTACTGCAACTCTGTGATGGAGCCATGGGATGGCCCTGCTGCGCTGGCGATGACCGATGGTCGCTGGGTCTGTGCCGGTCTGGACCGTAACGGCCTGCGCCCGATGCGCTATGTCGTGACCGGTGATGGCCTGCTGATTTCCGGCTCTGAGGCCGGCATGGTGCCGATTGATGAAGCCAATGTGGTGGAAAAAGGCGCGCTTGGTCCGGGCCAGCTTCTGGCTGTGGATATGAAAGAGGGCAAGCTCTACCACGACACGGAGATCAAGGACAAACTGGCCAATGCCAAGCCTTATGGCGAATGGGTTGGCAAGATCCGTGATCTGGCAGGTGAGCTGGATGCGGTGACGGAAACCGCGACCTTCACTGGCGAAGAGCTGCGTGCGCGTCAGATCGCGGCGGGCTTCTCCATGGAAGAGATCGAGCAGATCCTTGCGCCGATGGCTGAGGATGGCAAAGAGGCGCTGGCCTCTATGGGCGATGACACCCCGTCTGCGGTTCTGTCCAACATGTACCGTCCGCTGAGCCATTTCTTCCGCCAAAACTTCTCTCAGGTGACCAACCCGCCGATCGACAGCCTGCGCGAATACCGCGTGATGTCGCTGAAGACCCGGTTTGGCAATCTGAAGAACGTGCTGGATGAGGATGGCAGCCAGACCGAAATCGCTGTGCTGGACAGCCCGTTTGTGGCCAATGCACAGTTCGCGCGGTTGCTTGAGGCGTTTGATGACACGGTGGTGCGTATCGACTGTACCTTTGCGGCGGGCGCGGATTCCCGTGCGCTGCAGGTGGGTCTTGAGCGAATTCGCGCAGAGGCCGAGGATGCGGTGCGTTCCGGCGCGGGCCACATTGTGCTGTCTGATGAGGCGCAGGGTGCTGACAAGGTCGCGATGCCGATGATCCTCGCCACCAGCGCGGTGCACAGCCATCTGACCCGCAAAGGTCTGCGGACTTTCTGCTCGCTGAACGTGCGTTCGGCGGAATGTATCGACCCGCATTACTTTGCCGTGCTGATCGGCGCAGGTGCGACGGTGGTGAACGCTTACTTGGCGGAAGACACGCTGGCGGATCGCATTGAGCGCGGTCTGGCGGATGGCACGCTGACTGAGAACGTCGCGCGCTATCGCGAGGCGATTGACCAGGGTCTCCTCAAGATCATGGCGAAGATGGGGATCTCGGTGATTTCCTCCTATCGCGGTGGTCTGAACTTTGAGGCGGTGGGTCTGTCCCGTGCCATGTGTGCGGAATATTTCCCCGGCATGACCAGCCGGATTTCCGGCATCGGTGTGAGCGGCATTCAGAAGAAGGTCGAAGAAGTGCACGCCAAGGGCTTCCTGTCGGGCACGGATGTGCTGCCGATTGGCGGCTTCTACAAGGCGCGGAAATCTGGCGAGACCCATGCCTGGGGCGCGCAGACCATGCATATGATGCAGGCGGCCTGTAACCGGGCGTCTTATCAGCTGTGGAAGCAGTATTCCGCGAAGATGCAGGCGAACCCGCCGATCCATCTGCGCGATCTGCTGGACATCAAGGCGATCGGCAAGCCTGTGCCGCTTGAGGAAGTG
Organism: Shimia sp. R9_1; assembly: GCF_017743775.1. Classification (NCBI taxonomy): domain Bacteria; kingdom Pseudomonadati; phylum Pseudomonadota; class Alphaproteobacteria; order Rhodobacterales; family Roseobacteraceae; genus Shimia; species Shimia sp. R9_1. Next base: position 421,168 of record NZ_JAGHRN010000002.1, read on the forward strand.
GAGAGCATCACCGCGATCCGCAAGCGCTTTGTGACGCCGGGCATGTCGCTGGGGGCGCTGAGCCCTGAGGCGCATAAGACGCTGAACGTGGCGATGAACCGGATTGGCGCGAAGTCTGACTCCGGTGAGGGCGGCGAAGATCCGGCGCATTTCGTGCCGGAACCAAATGGCGACAACCCCTCTGCGAAGATCAAGCAGGTGGCGTCGGGCCGGTTTGGTGTGACCGCGGAGTATCTCAACCAGTGTGAAGAGCTGGAGATCAAAGTGGCGCAGGGTGCGAAGCCCGGTGAAGGCGGCCAGCTGCCGGGGATGAAGGTCACCGACCTGATCGCCCGTCTGCGCCACTCCACCAAAGGTGTGACGCTGATCTCCCCACCGCCGCACCACGATATCTATTCCATCGAAGACCTTGCGCAGCTGATCTATGACCTCAAGCAGATCAATCCGCGCTGTAAGGTGACGGTGAAGCTGGTGGCCTCCTCCGGTGTGGGCACGATTGCGGCCGGTGTGGCGAAGGCGAAGGCCGATATCATCCTGATCTCGGGCCACAATGGCGGGACCGGTGCAAGCCCCGCGACCTCGATCAAACACGCGGGTCTGCCGTGGGAGATGGGGCTCACTGAGGCGCATCAGGTGTTGGCGATGAACAACCTGCGTGAGCGGGTCACGCTGCGGACCGATGGTGGCCTGCGCACGGGGCGTGACATCGTGATGGCGGCGATGATGGGTGCTGAGGAATACGGTATCGGCACCGCAGCGCTGATCGCGATGGGCTGTATCATGGTGCGTCAGTGCCAGTCCAACACCTGCCCGGTCGGAGTTTGTACTCAGGATGAAAGCTTGCGTGCGAAATACACCGGCTCTGCGGACAAGGTGGTGAACCTGATCACCTTCTACGCGCAGGAAGTGCGGGAAATCCTCGCCTCCATCGGGGCGCGCAGCCTTGATGAGGTGATTGGCCGTGCCGACCTGCTGGCGCAGGTGAGCCGTGGCTCTGCCCATCTGGATGATCTGGATCTCAACCCGCTCTTGATCACCGTCGATGGCGCGCATGACATCGTCTACAACCGCGACAAAGACCGCAACTACGTGCCTGACACGCTGGATGCGGAGATCGTGCGGGATGCGGCGCGCTTCCTTCAGGAAGGCGAGAAGATGCAGCTCTCCTATGCGGTGCAGAACACGCACCGGACGGTGGGCACACGCACCTCAAGCCACATCGTGCGCAACTTCGGCATGCGCAACACGTTGCAGGAAGACCACCTGACCGTGAAGCTCACCGGCTCTGCGGGGCAGTCTCTGGGCGCCTTTGCGGCACCGGGCCTGAAGATTGAAGTCTCCGGCGATGCCAACGACTATGTGGGCAAGGGCCTGTCGGGGGGCACCGTGGTGGTGCGCCCGCCCATGGCGAGCCCGCTGACAGCAGCCGAGAACACCATCATCGGCAACACCGTGCTTTACGGCGCCACCGACGGGCACCTGTTTGCCGCGGGCCGCGCAGGCGAGCGCTTTGCGGTGCGCAACTCCGGTGCAAAAGTGGTCGTCGAAGGCTGTGGCGCCTGTGGCTGTGAATACATGACCGGTGGCGTGGCGGTGATCCTTGGCGAGATCGGCGCAAACTTCGGCGCAGGCATGACCGGCGGCATGGCCTATCTCTATGATCCGGAAGGCAAAGCCGAGGACGTCATGAACATGGAGACGCTGGTGACCTGTCCGGTGACGGTGCAGCACTGGGAAGATCAGCTGAAAGGCCTGATCGAGCGCCATGTGGCCGAGACCGGCAGCGCCAAGGCGCGTGACATCCTGCAACACTGGGATGTGGAAAAAGCCAACTTCCTGCAGGTCTGCCCGAAAGAAATGCTGGTGCACATCCCGCATCCTCTGACGGTTGAGGAAACAGCGGTTCCGGCGGAATAAGGCTGGGATAGAGACAAAAAAGCCCCCCGCTGGCGCTGGCTGGCGGGGGTTTTTTGTTTTTGAGGGGGTGTAAGTCTTGGACGCGTGACCAAGAGGGTAATTTAGGTAAGTGAGCCAACATCTTATGGTTGTGTCTCTGCGGTGTATGTGTCACCAAAAGACGGGTATTTGGGGCGTTTTCGCGCTAGCATAAAGAGGAATTTTACTTGCCTGATATCGGTATAAAGATCTACAAAATTCGATTGTTTGATGGGAATCATCGTGGAGTTAAGTTCACCACCAAAGGAGATGGGTCACTGGTGCAAGCCCACCTCAAGCACTGCTTGGGGCGAAATGTTCTCTACCGAAATTCTCTGAAGAAAAGGACTTACAGGTCAGAGCTATTGCCGGACGGATCGGACTTCTTTCATGGTAATATCCAATACGGCATTTATGGTATTGCTAGTAATATTGCTCGGGGCGCAATAACTGACGCCGATGAAATTTCTGAAGGCGAAAACGAGTTGGAGGTCGTTGAGAGGGACGTAGACGATCTGGAGGAGATTCCGATCTACTTTCAGTGCTACTTCCCCCCTAACTCGAAAAATGGGTACATCGCATTTCAAACATATCAAACCAGATCGTGTGCAGGTCTTGTGTTGGGGCATCTTGTAGGGGAGTTTAATAGAGCCTACGAATTGCAAGAATTAAAGATGACAGCTTCGAAAGTAATGCTGTCGGGAGAACATGACCCGGTCGTGAGAGATGCTCCTGTAAAAGAGTTGACGTTGATCAGGAATAAAATGAAAGCTGACCCTTTTGATGCGTATATTGCGGATCATGTTGAAGAAATAAAGTTAAAGATGACGATAGCCGCTGCTGGCCGTGGGCGTTCACTGGGTAGATATATTGGCTACTTTAATTCTTACCAGAGTCAAAAAGATGATATTTTGATATACGATGGAATTGAGTTCGAAAAAGCCGTTGCCTTGGTGGATCTAGGGCGTAACAAGAGACGAAAAGTAAACCTTATTGGTTACGATAGTAGCGCTGGATCGGTCGAGATATCTGATCTTATCGAGTACGACGAAAGAGAATTTCCAATTATAGAGACCATGACACCGGTATTCCGAGAGAGTATTGGTGATATCGCTCTAAGGCTGGAGAATCCATGATACCTCCAAAAATCAACGTAGCTTGTATAGTTAGAGGACAACTAGGGACGCTTGGCGGATCTTGGTGGGCTACGCTTGTAGACATTTTTACTTTTCTACTATTGCCCATTGGCGCTGGCGTAGCGGTTGTCGTATTCGGCATCGATTTAGATGCTGATACATATGGATTTGCCCTTACGGTCTTTTCAATTTTTTCAGCTCTCTTGATAACCGTGCAAATTGCGATCTATGGTATCTACAGTAAGCAGCGTGATCATATTGCTTTTTTAGATGCCAAGGGGGATTCAGATAAATCGATTGGAGAATCGATTTTGATTAACCGTTACGAAAAGAGAGCTGAGAAGTTCGCGTTGTTGAATGCGAATATTTCATATTTAACCTTGCTCTCCTGTGTTTGCGCCTCTGTTTTCTTGTTGTTTGTAGCTTTCGATTTTCCTGACAGTTTTGAAAAATTCGCATCGGTATTTGTGTATGTTCACTTCTTTTTTTCTCTTGTGATGGTTTTGAAGCGATTTCATATAATATTTGAGGGGGAGTACACTGCTTAGCAATTTGAGTTAACAATCCCGTGTTTGTTATTTTGAATGTAAGCTTTAGATTTTCTTTCTATTTTGAGCGCCAATTTGGAAATTGATTTAGCTCACTTGGGTGTTGGCTCCGAGGTTTGGGCCCCGCTCAAGCCGACATCCTTTCAGGCTTTTCCTCCTCCACCGGACGGGTCTTAAATGTCCCCACCAGCTCGGTGAGTTGCACGGCATTCGTATTCAGCAGATTGCTGGCCGCTGTGGTTTCCTCGACCATGGCGGCGTTTTCCTGGGTCACGTTGTTGAGCTGATTGACCGAGGCGTTGATGTCGCCCAGCGAGGCGGCCTGTTCCTTGGCGGATTGGTGAATGTCGGCGACCATTTCCGCGATGCCTGAGACATGATCCACAATCGCGCCCAGTGACGCGCCGGTGCGGCCCACAAGCTCGACGCCTTTTTCCACATGGTGGCTGCTGGTTTCGACCTGCTCTTTGATCTCGGACGCCGAAGTCGCGGCGCGCAGAGCGAGCGCGCGGACCTCAGACGCCACAACCGCAAACCCATTGCCCGCATCACCTGCGCGGGCGGCTTCGACCCCGGCGTTGAGCGCGAGCAGGTTGGTCTGAAAGGCGATGTCTTCGATGGTGCCGATGAACTGGCTGATCTCGGCAAAGGAGCGTTCGATTTCGGCCATGGCCTGCACGGTTTCGCGCACGATGTGGCTGCTGTCTTCGGCGTCGGCGCGGGCGCCCATGGCGGCGTCTTTCACGGTGTCGACGTTGCGGGAGGTGACTTTCACGCTGTCGGTGACCTGATCGATGCCGGTGGTGGTCTGTTCCAGCGTGGCGGCCTGACGTTCGGTGCGGTGAGCGAGCTCCTGCGTGGCGGTGTTGATCTCGGTGATCTCGGTCTGGATGTTTTCCGCCGCCTCGCCGACCTGCACCACCACATCATTGAGGCCGATGAGGGCGTCGTTGATCTTGTAGCGCAGTTTCTTGTGGGCTTCGGGCAGGAAGATATTCACGTCGTTGCGGAAATCGCCCTGGGCGAGATCGGTGAGCGCCTTGCTGAGGACATCCACCACCAGAGCGTTGCCGCGCTGGGATTCGGCCTCGCGTTCCTGCGCCTCAGCCCCGTCCTGCAGCCGCACGCGGAGCCGCTCTACGGTGCGGGCGATGTCGCCGATTTCGTCGCGGCGGCCGGTGTGCGGGGTTTGCTCGGTGAGCTGGTCTGCGCCGAGTTTGCCGATGGCGGTGTTGAGGTCGATGATGCTGCAGACGATGGAGCGGCGCAGGACGTAGCCGCCACCCATGCTGAGGGCGATGGCGCCGATCATGATCAGAGCAGCGATCAGGAAGGCGCGTTGTTTTGTGGCCGCGGCATCGGCGACAAAGGCGGCGGTGGAGGCGTCGGAGGCGGTGCGGATGGCGCTCAGAGCTTCGCGGATGTCGTTGAGCTGGGTCGGCCCGTGGGTGCGGAAGGCCTCGTAAGCAAATTCATGGCCGCCGTTGGCCGCCATCTGGAACACGCCAAGCCAGAGGGGACGCCAGTTTCCCACGGCGCTGCGCAGGTTGGCGATTTCTTCGGCGTTTGCGGGGGCGAGCTGTTCGATCTCTGTCAGGAGCGTGTTGATGAGCGCCTCGCTGGCCTTGGCATCCTCAAAAACGGCCTCATGGGTTTCTGCGGAGGTGTCGACCAGCGCTGTGAGCATGTCGCGGTTGATGGTCACAAGGTGGGTTTCGACTTCGCGCAGGGAGGCGGCGATCTGGTATTCTTTCTCAAACAGCGCTTCGGTGAAGCGGGTCAGCTGAGAGATTTCATAGGTCAGGGTCGCGCCGACAATGACTGTGGAACACAGGCAAATGGTCATGACAGCGGTGAGCTTGGCGCTGAGCTTTGAAACAAACTTCGGGGCAGATAACTTCATGAATGCGCATTCCAAACTTAGGACGTTTCGACAAATCTCTCATTGAGACAGCAGAGTACTTTCTGCCTCACGCTAGCTTAGGCCTACGGATTTCGTCCTAATTTCGGGTAAATGGGACTTTGGGGTTCAACCTAAAGGACGTGACGTGACAAAGCCTGCACGCCTTACTCAGGCATGTGTGTTGAGAGAATACGCCTTACCAAATCTTTACCGCATGAGGCCTAAGGTGGCCCAGTAAGTCCCGCGTGCACAGAATGTCGCGCCACCGTTGAAGATGGAGGTGACGCATGATGAAGCCATGGGGTGTTCTGTCGCTGATGATCGCAAGTTTGGCCTGCACAGTCCCAGTTGAGGCGCAGCAATGTGGCTTTGCACGCTGTTGGGGCGCTGTGGGGGTCGGGCCGGAGGGCGCGCGGGGCTATGCCTACAGCCAGTATTCCGAGGACATGGCGCGAGAGCGGGTGCAGGCGATCTGTGGCGACAACTGCGACACGGTGAAGACCTTTTTCAACGGCTGTGGAGCGATGGCGCAGGGTGATCGCGACCAATGGGGCTTTGGCGAGAGCCATTCGCGCATGGCCGCCGAGGATGTGGCGCTGGCCTTCTGTCAGAACTATGGCGCGGGATGCGAAGTTCGGGCCTGGGCCTGCTCGCCATAGGCGGCGCTTAGCAAAGCCTTGCGTGACTGTCTTGTCAGGGCGGGGCCGAAGCTCTACTCCCTATGCGTAAAACACGTGGCAGGGTCATGGCCAAGAGCAAGAAAAGAAGCAGCAAAAAGTCAGACGCAGGGCTGATGCAGCGGCAGTGGAAACGCCTGCGCTATTGGGTGCGGCGTTTGGCGATCTGGGGCACCGCTTTTGTGGTGCTGTCTGTGCTGCTTTATGCGGTGGTGAACCCGCCTTTTACATGGACCATGGTTGGCGAGAAGCGGCGGCTGGGTAGCATTGATCGGCAATGGGTTCCGATTGAAGAGGTTGCGCCGGTGATGCGCCGGTCTGTGGTGGCGGCTGAGGATGCGAATTTCTGCCTGCACTGGGGCTTTGACATGCGCGCGATCCGCAGCGCAATCGAAGAGGGCGCAGGACGCGGGGCCAGCACGCTGAGCCAGCAGACCGTCAAAAACGTCTATTTCTGGCAAGGGCGCAATTGGCTGCGCAAATCGCTGGAAACCCTGATGACGCCGCTGGTTGAGATGGCCTGGAGCAAGCGGCGGATCCTTGAAATCTATCTCAATGTGGCGGAGTTTGACGAAGGCGTCTTTGGCGTGGAAGCGGCCGCGCGGCATTACTTTGGTGTTGGCCCTGAAGATCTGACTGCGGTGCAGGCGGCGCGGCTGGCAGCGGTGTTGCCCAATCCGAAGGGGCGCTCTGCCAGCAGGCCCACGGCGGGGCTGCGCAAGCGGGCCGCCGCGATCCTGGATGGGGCGGCAACCATACGCGCAGACGGGCGGGATGCGTGTTTTGCGGATTGAAAAATGCGCCTTCGCAGGGCATTGAGGATCAAAGCCCAAAATCAGATTCAATTGCACTGTGACCTTGCTGATGAACCGTTTGTTCCACGTTCCCCTGTCTCCGTTCTGTCGAAAAGTGCGCCTCTGCATGGGGGAAAAGCGGCTTGAGGTGGAGCTGGTCGAGGAGCGCTACTGGGAGCAGGATCCGGATTTTCTGCGCCGCAATCCGGCGGCCAAAGTGCCGGTTCTGAAGATGGACGGAAAGATGATGGCCGAGAGCGGGGCGATCTGTGAGTATCTGGAAGAGAAATATCCGGAGACCGCGCTGATGCCCAAGGATGCGGATGGGCGCTATGAGGTGCGGCGTCTGGTGGCTTGGTTTGATGACAAGTTCCATCACGAGGTGACGTCCAAGCTGCTTTATGAGCGGGTCAATCGCAAGCTGATGGGCACAGGCTATCCTGACAGCACCAATGTGAAAGCCGGGGCCAAGGCGATCAAATATCACCTCGACTACATGCATTGGCTGCTTGATCACCGCCGTTGGCTGGCCGGGGATATGATGACGCTGGCGGATTTTGCCGCCGCTGCGCATCTGAGTGCGCTGGACTATATTTCCGACGTGGACTGGAACCGCTCTGCTGTGGTGAAAGACTGGTATGCGACCATCAAGTCGCGTCCGGCGTTTCGGCCGATTCTGGCGGATCAGGTGCCGGGTTTCCCGCCCCCGGCGCATTATGCGGATCTGGATTTCTAAGACCCGGGAGGAGGGGGCTGTCTGCCCCCTCGGCCTGACGGCCTCACCCCCGAGGATATTTGGCGAATGAGAAAGCCGCGCTGACATGTCCCATGAGCTGACAGACCGGATGAAGGCCGAAGCGCAGGCAATGGGCTTTGATCTGGCGCGGGTGTGCCGCCCGGATGCGGTGGGCCATGTGGGCGCGGATCTCGCGAAGTTTCTGGACAAGGGCTATCACGGGCAAATGGGCTGGCTGGCTGAGCGCACCCATTGGCGCAGTGACCCCAGCGTGCTCTGGCCTGAGGCGCGCTCTGTGATCATGCTGGGGGAGAGCTATACGCCCAAACATGATCCGACCGCCGTGCATGGGCAGGCTGACCGGGCGGCGATCTCGGTTTACGCGCAGAACAAAGATTATCACGACACGGTCAAAAAGCGGCTGAAGCGCTTGGCAAGGTGGCTGATTGCAGAAGCCGGGCCTGAGACGGAAGTGAAGGTTTTTGTGGACACGGCCCCGGTGCCGGAGAAGCCGCTGGGGCAGGCGGCGGGACTTGGCTGGCAGGGCAAGCACACCAATCTGGTGAGCCGCGATCTGGGCTCGTGGTTCTTTATCGGCTCGGTATTCACAACCGCCGCATTAGAGACGGATAAGGCTGAAATTGATCATTGTGGATCCTGCCGGGCCTGTCTGGATGCGTGTCCGACCAATGCCTTTCCCGCGCCGCATCAGATCGATGCGCGGCGTTGTATTTCTTATCTGACCATTGAGTCCCACGGGCCGGTGGATGAGGCGCTGCGCCCGCTTTTGGGCAACCGGATTTACGGATGTGACGACTGTTTGGCGGCCTGCCCGTGGAACAAATTTGCCCAGGATGCGCGGGAGATGAAATACCACGCGCGCGACGAATTGGTGGCACCGAAACTGGCAGAGTTGGTGCAGTTGCAGGATCAGGAGTTTCGGGCGTTTTTCTCAGGCTCTCCCATCAAGCGGATCGGGCGGGACCGCTTTGTGCGCAATGTGCTCTACGCCATTGGCAATTCGGGGGATGCCGCGTTTTGTCCGGTGATCGCTCCGCTGGCGCAGGACGCAGATGAGACCGTTGCGGATGCGGCGCGCTGGGCGCTGGCGCAGCTGCAAGCGGGGTGAGGTGTTGAGGGGGCATTGAAGGGCCGGAACGCTCAGAAGATGTGCGATTTTTATTGCCGGTGCGTTTCGGCGTGCGCTGCTCTTGGATCACCTTATGGGAGATTGATGCGGGTAACTTTCTCTTAGAAAAATCGTGGTTCGGTGGCGCCAATGATTAGACCCAAGAGGAAAGGAACGCCGATGCGCGCTTCGAAATTGGTATTCTCGTTGGCGGTTGCTGCTTTTGCGGCGCCTGCGGTTCACGCGGAAGCCTTGAAACTGACCACATTGGAGTGGCCGCCTTATGTGATGGCGGATGGCAGCGGGGCGAGCACTGAGGCGGTGGTTGGCGCCTTTGCAGCGGCGGGGGATGAGGCCACCGTGCAGGTGTTTCCCTGGAACCGTGCGGTGAATCTGGCGGCGAAGGACCCTGCCTGGGTCGGTGTGTATCCGGAATATTATGACGCGGGCTCTGATGCGGATGCGGGCGGGGACCGGTGCCTCTATTCGGCGTCTTTTGGCACCAGCCCTGTGGGATTTATCTATCGCACCGACGGCGGGTTTGACTGGGCCAGCCATGACGATCTGAAAGCCTATAGGATTGGCGTGGTGCAGGGCTATGTGAATGAGGCCACGTTTGATGCGATGGCGGCTGAGGGGGCGCTGACTGTGGATGCGGGGCCGACGGATGCGAGCAACGTCAGCAAAGTGGCGGCAGGCCGGATTGATGCGGCGGTGATTGACCGCAACGTGTTTGAGCATCTTGTGGCGACCGAGGCGAATCTGGCAAGCCACGCGGGCGCATTGGCGTTCCATGAGGTGGTGTTGGAGGATCACAGCCTGCATGTGTGCTTTGAAAACAGCGACAATGGCCGCGCGGCACGGGATCGGTTTAACGGCGCGCTGTAAGGTGAGCTGACCTCAAAAACGAGTGCCCCGTACATCTGGAGGTGTGCGGGGTTTTTCTTTGTCTGGAACACCAGCGCGCGGTGGTGTCAGGAAGTGTTGATCTCTTTTGCGCAGGGTTTGGGCAGTTTTGGCCATAACTGCCTGTGAAGGACCGCGCGATGCTCCAGAGATCCCCGAACCTCGATATGCCCTATATTCAGCCGTCGCAGGCGCAGAAGCATGTCACCCACAATGAGGCGATAGAGCAGTTAGATGCGTTGGTCGGGCTGTCGGTGAAGGCTTTTGATGCGGTGGAGCCGCCTGCCAATCCGGTGGAAGGGGAGCGCTATGCGCTTGGGGCAGGCGCAAATGGGGATTGGGCAGGGCAGGACGGGATGCTCGCGGTCTGGGCCAATGGCGGCTGGCTGTATCTGGCCCCGCAAGAGGGCTGGCGGGCCTTTGGCGAGGCGGAGCAGGCGTTGCGGATCTATCGTGGCGGGCAGTGGGCCGGGCTGTCCTTTGACCAGCTGGGGCTGGGGGCAACGCCGGATGCGGTGAACCGGCTGTCGGTAGCAGCAGAGGCGACGTTGTTTTCGCATGACGGGGCAGGGCATCAGCTGAAGCTGAACAAGGCATCCGCTGGCGACACAGCTTCGCTGTTGTTTCAATCCAATTGGACGGGCCATGCTGAGATGGGACTGGCGGGGGAGAACGATTGGTCGATCAAAGTCTCGCCGGATGGGAGCAATTGGACGACAGCGCTCAAGGTTGCGGCGGCGACGGGGCATTTGAGTGGGAGTGCGGTGCAGGCGGATGCGCTGGATGCCACTGTGGGACGGCTTCTGACGGTGGGTGGCTTTGGGCTTGGAAGCAGCGCAGCACCGGAGGTGACGGATCTGGATGCAGCGATTTCAGGTGGAATAGTCTCTGTTAATGCTGGCACGGCAGCCAATGTGCCGACAGGGTTGAGCGGGCGGCATGCGGTCTTTGTGGCGAAATCAGAATCCGATGGCGGGTTTCAGATGTTGTGTGATCAGAGCGGTGGGGCGCTTTTTCTGCGGCGGCTTGATGGTGGTGTTTGGGGCGCGTGGCAGCGGCTTTGGGACAGTGGGTCGCTGGTGGGCAGCGTGTCAGAAAGCGGTGGCGTGCCCACGGGGGCGGTGATCGAGCAGGGGAGCGGTGCCAATGGGGCTTTCACCAAATGGGCGGATGGGACGATGATCTGTACGCAGACGCTGGATCTGGATTTTGACGCGGTGCATCGGCTGGCCGCTGACTGGAGCTATCCGGCCAGTTTTGCCGCGCCACCTGTGGTGACAGCGACGCTGGATGGGGATGATCTGGCCGCCAATGCGACACCGGTTGCGAGCGAGGTCGGTGCCGTGTGGATGGAAGCGGTGGGCGCAAGTTCTGCGCGGGCGGCGCTGCACCGGATCAGTGGGCTGACGGATTTTGCGGCTGGAGATAGCGCACGGGTCTATCTGAGCGCGCAGGGGCGGTGGTTTTAGAGAAGAATCCCAATTGAGCCAGATTTCTTTCTGCAAAAAATAAATTGGAATTAGATTATTTCATTTCAGAGCATCGTCCAGAAAACCTGCAACAACTGTGGCGCCTCACTTAGACCGGCCCCCGACCCTGGGTGGGGGTCGGGGGCTGGTCGGCTTCGCCGCCCGTATGACTTGAATTTTTACGACTATGCTCTCAACAAAAAGCTCCAGCGCATTGGCTGGGGCGTTCAGGATTACCCTGCGCGTTTGGGCAGGACCCAGTCGGGGCGGGCGAAGTGGCAGGTGTAGCCGCCTTTGTTTTTCTCCAGATAGTCCTGGTGATACTCTTCGGCTTCCCAGAAGTCGCTGACGGCGGTGACTTCGGTGACGACTTTGCCTGGCCAGAGACCGGAGGCTTCGACGTCCTTGATGGTGTCAATCGCCATCTCTTTCTGCGCGTCATCCACATAGAAGATGGCGGAGCGGTAGGAGGTGCCGATGTCATTGCCCTGACGGTTCACCGTGGTCGGATCATGGATCTGAAAGAAGAACTCCAGAAGCTTGCGGAAAGAGGTTTTGGCCGGATCAAAGGTGATTTCGATGGCCTCGGCATGGGTGCCGTGGTTCTTGTAGGTCGCATTGGGGACATCGCCGCCGGTGTAGCCCACGCGGGTCGCCAGAACCCCATCCATCTTGCGGATCAGGTCTTCCATGCCCCAGAAGCAGCCGCCTGCCAGTACTGCGCGTTCGCTCATTGGTCGATCTCCTTTACTTGGTCGAGATAGGCGCCATAGCCCTCTGCCTCCATATCGTCGCGATGCACGAAACGCAAAGAGGCGGAGTTGATGCAGTAGCGCAGCCCGCCACGGTCGCGGGGGCCGTCAGGAAACACATGGCCCAGATGGCTGTCGCCGTGCTTGGAGCGCACTTCGGTGCGGATCATGCCGTGGGTGGCGTCGTGATGTTCGGTGACAAAGGCCGCTTCCACCGGTTTGGTGAAGCTGGGCCAGCCGCAGCCGCTTTCATATTTGTCAGAGCTGACAAAGAGCGGCTCGCCAGACACGACATCCACATACAGGCCGGGTTCTTTGTTATACAAAAGCTTGCCGGAGCCCGGGCGCTCTGTCCCGTTTTCCTGTGTGACCCAGAATTGTTCGTCATTCAGGGCTGCAATGGCATCCATATCACGTTTGTAGGTGGTCATTGGCCTCTCCTTCCCGCGCTGCAGCTTTGCAGCGGCGTGTCTCTTTTCTCCCTTGGAATATGGGAGATATGGAGGTGATGAAAAGGGGGATCACGCCAGCGTCATGATGACCGAGGCTGGCGTGGCGTTTGTGAGCTCAGGCGTTTGCGGCGCTGAGAGCGGTGTCCAGCAGGCCTTTGATCTGGGATTTGGAGGTGCCTGCAACGATGCGGCCCAGCTCCTGATCGCCTTTCAGCACCACCAATGTGGAGCGGCGCGGGATCTTGAGGCTCTTGGTCAGCTCCGCCTTGCGGTAGGTGTCCCAGTCGACCTTGATGAAGGTGATGGTCTCGCCATAGGCCGGGTTTTCTTCGATCAGTTCGTTGACCACGCGCTCTTGCGTGGCGCATGTGGCGCACCAGGTCGCGGAGAAATCAAGGAAGACGATGTCTCCTTTGGCGAGGTGCTGTTTCACGAGGCCTGGGGTGTAGTCGGTGGCGGCGCGGGCGGCAAAAGGCGCCAGAAGTGACGCGGCTGCGGCGGTCAGAAATGTGCGGCGGTGCATGGAAAACTCCTTTGATTAAACGGATACAGACAAGTCGATGAGCCATGCCGGCATGACGCTGAGCAGCCAGCCTTCGATCACGTGATGCAGGCTGAAGAAGAGCGCGAGGCCGGTGGCAAGGAAGATGGCGCCCATGATCGGGCGGGATTTCGCGGCGATGGCGCGCATGGTGGCCTGATGGCGGCCGATAGTGGAGCGCGCGCCGTAGCCAAGGCCCAAGATCAGCGTGGAGACACCGGCGGCAAAAGCGACCATGATCAGTGCCGCAAAGCCAAGGTTTTCCCCTTGGCTGGCCAGAGAAATGGCGCCGCCCAGTGTTGGGCCAATGCAGGGGGACCAGACCGCGCCCAAGAGCAGACCACCAAGGAACTGGCCGCGCAGGGTCGAATTGTCCACCGCGTCCATGCCGCTGTCTGCCTTGGCGGCGACACCGGCGGTGGCGGTGGAAAACGCCATGGAGAAGCGCGGAACCAGCAGGATGGCACCGAAGACGATCATCAGAACCGCACCGGCCTGAGACAGGGTTTCCGGTGTCAGTCCGATGGCATAGCCAAAGGTGGTCACGAGCATGCCCAGCACCACGAAGCTGATGCTCATCCCGAGGGCGAGCGCGGCGGGACCATGTTTGGAGGCTTGAAGGGCTGTGGCCAGAACAATCGGCAACACGGGCACCACACAGGGGTTGATCAGGGTCAGCAGCCCTGCGGCATATGCAAAGACAAATTCCATGGCCACCTTTTGCCAAGGTGGCGCTGTTCTGTCATGTGAAACCCGTCTGACAGGTGATCACGTGGTCGTGTGGATTTGTTTCGTCTGTTTGGAGAGTTGCACCGCGAGGATGCCTGCGCAGATGACGATCACGCCGATGATGTCGGTCATCTGGAGCCGCTCACCGAGCACAAATGCGGCGATGGCGACACCGAAAAACGGGTTTAGAAAGTGGAAGGTAGAGGCTTTGACGGCGCCGATGCGGCCCACCAGCGCAAACCAGATCCAGGTGGCGAGCAGGCCGGGGACAAGCACGGTGTAGGCGAAGGCGGTGATCATCACGGGGTTCCAGTTGAACGCCCAGGTCTCAAAGATCAGCGATGAAAAAAACAGCGTTATGGAGCCGACAAACATCTGCAGGCCAACGATCATCAGGACATTGCCACCACCGGAGGCATTGCGCACGGTGAGCGTGGCCACCGCGAGGGCCAGCGCAGCGATGACGCAGAGCAGCACGCCAAAGAGATCCACACCCTGCTGCAGGCGGCCGGCCATGATCAGGATTACGCCGCCAAAGCCGACGATCAGCCCGATGGCGGCAACAGGTGTCAGGCGCTCGCCCAGCACCGACCACCCCAGCAGCGCCACGATGAGCGGCATGGTGGAGGCAATGATGGAGGCCAGCGAGGCTTCGACCGTGGTCATGGCGGTGAAATTCAGACCCAGATACAGCGCGTTTTGGCAGAGGCCAAATATCAGGGTTGCACGCCATTGAGAGGGGGTGAGCTTCCAACTTTGCCCCAGCGCGCGGGCGATCAGCACGCCGATTGTGCCCGCCAGTGCAAACCGCAGAGACGAAATCGCAAGCGGCGGCGCGTCGGCGACAATAATGCGGGCGGAGGTGAAGGCTGAGGACCAGATCAGGGCAAACAGCAGCCCCATGCCTATTGCGCGAAAGTCCATCCAGCCGGTCTCAACTTATTGTATTGTGTGTAGGTTTTTTCGATGTAACCCCATCAGAGGTTGTGTCGCAACCAGACAGTTGGCAGAGGACTGAGGCACAGGGTTGTAACGAGCTTGAGAGCGCGGACCCCACAGTGGCGCTTGCCAAACGGCTTTTCTTGCGCGGGACGTTGCGATTAGGGTGAAGAAACGCCGACATTTGGGGCGTGAATTTGAGGGCAGACAGGTGAGTGAAACGACGCATATTCCGGCCCCGACTGGCTTTGTTGAGACCCATCGATGGTCGATCCTGCTGGCGTTGCTGGTGGCGCTGATCCTTCTGGACGGGTTTGAAGACCGCGTGCATTGGGCGGATACTGCGGGGCTTTGGGGGCTGAGCCTGTTGTTTCTGGGCGTTGTCGGGGCCACGGGGCGCAACACGGTTTTGCGCTTTGTTATGGGCGTGCCGGTGGTGATCTGGATTGCTTTGATCGTGCTAAACGAGGTTGCCGGTGTCAGAGTGGACGGCAGCCTGGCCATTCTGGCAGGGATTTTGTTGTTTGGCTCGATGCTCACCAGTTTCTGGCAGCTGATCGGGCCGGTGCATTCCGAATATGAGCGGCTGTCCAGCGGGGTGTTTGGCTATCTGTTGATGGCGATGTTGTGGGGCGTGATTTACTGGCGGATCGAGGCGGTGCATCCCGGGTCTTTCAACCTGCCGGGGGATGTTGGGGGCGAGCGCGCGCCGTTTGTCTATTTCTCGATGATCACGATGACGACGGTGGGGTACGGTGAGATGACCCCAGCGGCGAGCCTGCCGCGGGTGCTGACCGGGTTGCAGGCGATTGTGGGCACGATGTTTGTGGCGATCTTTATCGGGCGGATTGTGGGGCGGCTGAAATGAAGGGTGTGCAGTATCAGATCACCTGGGTTTACGCCGAAGCGCTTGCGCCCTGTGTGACGTTCTATCGCGACACGTTGGGGCTGCCGGTTGCCCATGATGCGGGCAGCGCGATGATTTTTGAGACAGCGCCCGGTGCGCGCATTGGTGTGTGCGAGGCTTTTGGGGATCGGGTGGTGCAGCCCGAAGGCAGCATGATCACACTTGTGGTGGAGGATCGCACCGCCGTGGATAGAGCCTATACCACCCTAAAAGCGGCCAAAGTCGCCCTGCGGGGCGCACCGGAAGAGATGGCGCGCTTTGGCATCTACAGCTTTTTCTGCACCGATCCGAACGGGTATCAGATCGAGGTGCAGTGTTTTCTTTAGGATAGGGTTGCGAGAGTCTCCTTCCCCATAGCGCGCATTCTGTTTAAAGGTGCCACAAACAGGAGCCTGCGCATGTCGATGAATAGCTTTGGACACCTTTTCCGCGTCACCACCTGGGGCGAAAGCCATGGACCTGCGCTGGGCGCGACCGTGGATGGCTGCCCTCCCGGTGTGCCTGTGGATGAGGCGATGCTGCAGCATTGGCTGGACAAGCGCCGCCCGGGTCAGAACAAGAACACCACCCAGCGCAATGAGCCGGATGCGGTGAAAATCCTGTCGGGCGTGTTTGAGGGCAAGACCACAGGCACCTCGATCCAGCTGATGATCGAGAACACCGATCAGCGCAGCCGCGATTATGGCGAGATCAGCCAGACGTTTCGCCCCGGCCACGCCGACATCACCTATCATCTGAAATACGGCAATCGCGACTACCGCGGCGGCGGGCGCAGCTCTGCGCGCGAGACAGCAGCACGCGTGGCCGCTGGTGGCATCGCGCGCGAAGCGATCAAGGCGCTGGCCCCCGATCTTGAGATCAAGGGCTACATGACCAAGATGGGTGTGCTTGAGATTGACCGAGAGAATTTCCAGTGGGACGCGATTGACCGCAATGACTTCTGGATTCCGCAGTCAGCCGATGTGGCGCAGGAATGGGAAGATTATCTGCAGGCGCTGCGCAAGGAGCACGACAGTGTCGGCGGCGTGATTGAGGTGGTGGCGCGCAATGTGCCTGCCGGGATCGGTGCGCCGATTTACAGCAAGCTCGACACAGATCTGGCCGCAGCGATGATGTCGATCAATGCCGTCAAAGGTGTGGAGATCGGTGAAGGCATGGCCGCCGCCGGGCTGAAAGGTTCGGAAAATGCGGACGAGATCTTTATGGGCAATGATGGTCAGCCGGTGTTCTCCTCCAACCATGCGGGCGGCATTCTGGGTGGGATTTCCACAGGTCAGGACGTTGTGGTGCGTTTTGCGGTGAAGCCGACAAGCTCTATCCTCACCCCGCGCAAGTCGATCCGCAAAGATGGCAGCCCGACCGAAGTGATCACCAAAGGGCGGCACGATCCCTGTGTGGGCATCCGTGCGGTGCCGGTGGGCGAGGCGATGATGGCCTGTGTCATTCTGGATCACCTGCTGCTCCATCGTGGTCAGGTCGGAGAAAATCAGGGTAAGATTGGCTGATGCTGGACGGGACGGAATTGCAGGAGCTGAGAACGGCGCTGCGAGACGTCGCCGCAGAGCGCATGGCACAGGACAGCGGCCATGATCTGGCGCATCTGGATCGTGTTTGGTCCAACGCGCAGCGGCTGGCCCGTTCCGAAGGTGAAGTGGATCTGAAAATCCTTCTGGGTGCGGCTTATCTGCATGATCTGGTGAACCTGCCCAAAAACGCCCCGAACCGATCCAAGGCCAGCACTTTGGCAGCTGCGGCCGCCGCGCCGGTTCTGCGCGAACTGGGGTTTGACAATCATCAGGTTGCCGCCACGCAGCACGCGATTGCGGCGCATAGCTTTTCAGCCGGGCTTGCGCCCAAATCCAAAGAGGCCCGGATATTGCGGGATGCGGACAGGCTGGATGCGCTGGGCATGATCGGGATTGCCCGCACTTTTGCTGTGAGCGGAGCCTTGGGCACGCCGCTTTATGATCCGCAGGATCCATTTGCCACATCGCGCGATTTGGACGATGGCGCCTTTGCGCTGGATCATTGGCCGGTGAAGCTGTTCCGTTTGCCGGAAGATATGTTGACCCAGGCAGGCAAAGCCATCGCAAAGGAGCGTGTCGCCAATATGCGCCGCTATGCGGCGGTTTTGGCGAGTGAGCTGGGCATCGTGCTGCCAGACAGCTGGAGCTGAGCCCGCGGCCGTTCGTTGGGTGATCCACTGGACGTGGAACTTACCAAGGCAGTTTTGCCGATAGGCTTGGTTATCCCTGCGGTGTGATGCCGGGGCGTGCTTTGCCGCGCTTGAGGCCAAGCTGGCGTTCCCGCCAGATGATCAGGAAGCCCGCAAGGATCACCACAGCCGCGCCAATCAGCATCTGCGGTGTAGGCACTTCGGCAAACCAGACGTAGCCGATGAGCAGAGCAAACAGCATGGCAACATAGTCAAACGGGGCCACCACGGAGGCGGGGGCAAAGCGGTAGCAGGAGGTGAGCAGGATTTGCGCAAAACCGCCGATGAGGCCTGCAATCGTAAGCATGATGGCCTGCTCCCATGTGGGGATCACCCAGCCAAAGGGCAGCGTGAGCAGGGACAGGCAGGTCGCGGTGAGCGAAAAGTAAAACACAATCGCCGAGGTCTGGTCGGTCTGCACAAGTTTGCGGATGTGGATCTGGGCAAGCGCGCGGAAGGCGGCGGAGCCGAGCACCAGCATGACCCCCAACGTGGCCAGCGTGGCGGCCTGGCTTTCGTCAAAGATGGTGATGCGGGGCCAGAGCACGATGGTCACCCCCACAAGGCCCAGACCGACCGCGGACAGTCGGAAAGCGCGGACCTCTTCACCCAGGAACATGGCGGCAAAAATCACTGTGAGCAGCGGGGCGGCAAAGCCGATGGCGGTGACTTCGGGCAGCGGCAAAAGGCCAAGGGCAGCAAAGTTCATCCCCATGGAGGTGGTGCCGATCACCCCGCGCCAGACATGGCCCATGCCGTTTTTGACGCGCAGGCCCTGAGGCATCTCGCCCCGGTAGATCAGCCAGCCAAAAATCACGAAGAGGGCAAAGAAGGAGCGGAAAAACACCGCTTGGCCAGCGGGGACATCAGAGGCGGTGGCTTTGATCAGCGCGGCCATGATGGAAAACAGCGCGATGGCGCAGATTTTCAGGGCGATGCCTTTGAGAGGGTTCATGGGGGTGTCCGACGCTGACGTAAGGTGCGGCAACACTGGACCGGAGGCTCTGGGATGGCAAGGCAGAGGCCCAAAACAAATCAGAGGCCCGCAGGCCCCTGATCATTTCGCAGATTGTTTCGCCTCAGCAGCGAACAAGCTTTTCGTAGGATTCCGCGATGTCGCGGGTGATGTCGCCCACCTCAAAGGTGTAGTCGCCAATCTGGCCCACTGGGGTCACTTCGGCGGCGGTGCCGGTCAGCCAGCACTGCTCAAAGTCGGCCAGCTCTTCGGGCATGATGTGACGCTCGATCACGTTGATGCCTTTGTCTTTCAGCATGCCGATCACGGTCTGACGGGTGATGCCGTTGAGGAAGCAATCAGGCGTCGGTGTGTGCACTTCGCCGTCTTTCACAAAGAAGATGTTTGCGCCGGTCGCCTCCGCCACATAGCCGCGGTAATCCATGAAGAGCGCGTCAGAGCAGCCTTTGGCTTCGGCTTTGTGCTTGGAGATGGTGCAGATCATATAGAGACCTGCGGCCTTGGCGTGTACCGGAATGGTTTCCGGGCTGGGGCGTTTCCACTCTGCGATGTCGAGCTTGGCGCCCTGCATTTTGGCGTCGCCGTAGTAAGCGCCCCAAGGCCAGACCGCGATGGCCACGCGCACCGGGTTGGCTGCAGAGGCGACACCCATGTCGTCACCGGAGCCGCGCCACACAACCACGCGCACATAGGCGTCTTGCAGGCCGGACTTCTTCAGGGTTTCCAGCTTGGCCGCTTCCAGCTCCTCAAGGGAGAGTGGCATCGGCATGTCCAGCGCCTCAGCGCTTTTGAACAGGCGCAGGTTGTGTTCGTGGCTTTTGAAGATTTTGCCGTTGTAGGCGCGCTCGCCCTCAAACACGGAGCTGGCGTAATGCAGCGCGTGGCTCAGGACGTGGACCTTGGCCTCGCGCCAGTCCACAAATTCGCCATCCATCCAGATGACGCCGTCACGATCGTCATATGCACCCGCCATGGTCGTTCCTTTCGCCTTTCAGAGCTCATCTCAGTTTTCATTTGTTGCGCCGTAAATCGCCGATCCGGTCATAAAGTTGCGCAAATCCTGCGATTCGCTATCAGTTAGGACTTGGAGTGTCAACAAAGCTGACGTATTGTGACGGGCAAAGCGGTCAATTGTGATCTCAGGAGGTATCATGGGCGAGGGCATACGCAGCGAAAGCTTGCTCTATCTCACCGACGAGCAGCTGCGTCAGGGCATTGAGGCGATGTATTTCGCCTATCGTGGTTTTACCGCGGATCCGGACCGTATTCTGGAGAGCATGGCCTACGGGCGGGCACATCATCGGGCGATCCATTTCATCAACCGCGCGCCGGGCACCACGGTGACCAACCTGCTGGCGATGCTGGGAGTGACCAAACAGTCACTCAACCGTGTGTTGCGTACCCTGATCGAGGACGGGCTGGTGGAAAGCCGGGTGGGCACCTCTGACCGGCGTGAGCGCAACCTCTATTTAACCGAGGCTGGTGTAGCCTTGGAGAACCGTCTGTCGGACTCTCAGCGCACCCGCATGCGCAGCGCGTTTCGCGATGCCGGACCGGAGGCAGTCGCGGGGTTCCGCCGTGTGCTTGAGTCGATGATGGACGGCGAGCTGCGTCGGCAGTATTTGTCGTTGCGGGAGACCGGTCAATAATTGGGCCAATGAGGAAACCAGAGCATGAATGACATTGCCCCGCATTTGCTGATTGTGGATGACGATGAACGCATCCGCACCTTGCTGCGTAAATTTTTGATGCGGCACGGATTTCTGGTGACCGCCGCGCGGGACGCAGATCACGCGCGCCGCATTTTGTCGGGGCTGGATTTTGATCTGCTTGTGCTGGATGTGATGATGCCGGGCGAAGATGGCGTGAGCTTGACGCGTAGCATCCGCGAGGACTCCGAAACCCCTGTGCTGCTGTTGACCGCGAAGGGTGAGACAGAAGACCGGATCGCCGGTCTGGAAGCAGGGGCGGATGATTATCTGGCCAAGCCGTTTGAACCCAAAGAGCTGTTGCTGCGCATCAACGCGATTTTGCGGCGCATGCCGGAGGTCGATGAAGCGGCGACGGTGCCCAAGGTGCTGCATCTGGGCGACATCCGCTATGACATTGATCGCGGGGAGATGTGGCAGGGCGAGGAGCCCGTGCGCCTGACAGCCACCGAAAGCCAATTGATGCGCATTTTCTCCAAAACGCCGGGCGAGCCGATCAGCCGGAGCACATTGGTAGAAGAGCTTGGCCGCGACAAAGGTCAGGCGCAGGAGCGGGCGGTGGATGTGCAGATCACCCGGTTGCGGCGCAAGATTGAAGAAGATCCAAAGCAGCCTCGCTATCTGCAGACGGTGCGCGGTGCGGGCTATATGCTGGCGCCAGATTGAGGCGTTTGAGCATAAGATTTTAGGCCTCCGGCGGGGATATTTAGAGCAAGAGGAAGGGGGCAGTGATGACAACAGCGCTTTTTGGTCACGAGAGTTCATTGGGGCATGTGACGCCAAGCGGGCATCCGGAACAGGTGGCGCGGATTGAGCACATCATGGCGGCGCTGAAGGGGCCGAGTTTTGCGGCGCTGGATCGTCGGGACGCGCCTGCCTGCAGCGATGATGATATTCTGCTGTGCCATCCCCAAACACATCTTGATGCCATTGCGGCGGCTGCCCCAGCAAACGGTACTGTAGCGTTGGACGCTGATACGCATATGTCGCCGGGGTCGCTGGCAGCGGCGCGCCATGCGGTTGGCGGCTGTATTGCTGCGGTGGATGCGGTGCTTACAGGTGAGGTGAGTAATGCCTTTGTGGCCTGTCGTCCCCCTGGGCATCATGCCGAGACATCCACACCCATGGGGTTTTGCCTGTTTGGCAATGCGGCCATCGCGGTGAAACATGCGCTGGAGCGCCATGGGCTGAGCCGTGTTGCGGTGGTGGATTTTGACGTCCACCACGGCAATGGCACGCAGGATCTGTTGTGGAACGAGTCCCGCAGCCTGTTTGTTGGCAGCCATCAGAACCCGCTTTGGCCCGGCACAGGTATGCCGGAAGAGACCGGCGGACATAACAATGTGATGAACCTGCCGCTGCCGCCACACAGCGACGGACGGTTGATGCGCGCCACTTATGAAGCGGAGGTGTTTCCCGCGCTGGCGCGGTTTGAGCCCGAGCTGGTGATCATTTCGGCAGGCTTTGATGCCCATGCCGACGATCCTCTGGCGCAGCTTAATTGGCGGGAAGACGACTTTGCCTGGCTGACAGAGCGGCTCTGTGATGTGGTGGATCAACATGCCGAAGGTCGGGTGGTCTCGACTTTGGAAGGGGGATATGATCTGAACGCGCTTGCGGCCTCGGTGGCCGCACATGTCAGCGTTTTGATGGAGAGAGCCGGATGAGTGACACGCCTGTGGAAGAGATGAGCTTTGAAGCGGCCATGCGGGAGCTGGAGCAGGTTGTGGGCCAGCTGGAACGCGGCGACGTGGAGTTGGAGAAATCCATTGCCCTTTATGAGCGTGGCGCGGCGTTGAAGGCGCGTTGTGAGGCCAAGCTCAAAGAGGCTGAGGAAAAGGTGGCGGCGATCACCTTGGATGGCAACGGAAATCCGGCCGGTTTGACCCCGGTTGAGGGGATGTGAGGCCGCTGCGCCTTTGATAAAGGACTCGCCGGATCATGTTTGAGACCAGATTGAAAGAGGCCGCCCAGCAGGTTGAGGCCCATTTGCAGCATGTGATGGCGCCTTTGGGCGATTTGCCGGTGGTGGAGGCCATGCGCTATGCCAGCGCGGGCGGAAAGCGGCTGCGGGCGTTTCTGGTGCTGGAAAGCGCGCGCCTGCATGGTGTGGCTGCCGAGCACGCGATCTGGCCTGCCACGGCGATTGAGGCGATCCATGCCTATTCGCTTGTGCATGATGATCTGCCCTGCATGGACGATGACGACATGCGCCGGGGGCTGCCCACCACCCATGTGAAATGGGATGAGTGTACCGCTGTTCTGGCGGGAGACGCGCTGCAGACGCTCGGGTTTGAATGTGTGAGCCGGCAGGAATGCCACCCGGAGGCGGTGGTGCGCGCAGAGTTGACCGTGACGCTGGCCCGAGCGGCAGGCGCGCAGGGGATGGTTTTGGGGCAGGCGCTTGATATTGCGGCTGAAACGGCACCTGCGCCTTTGACGCTTGAAGAGATCACCCGATTGCAGGCCGGTAAGACCGGTGCGTTGATTGCCTGGTCCGCCACCGCAGGCGCGGTGATGGCGCAGGCGGAGACCGCGCCCCTGATGCGCTATGCCACCGATCTTGGGTTGGCGTTCCAGATTGCCGATGACATTCTGGATGTGGAAGGCGACGCGGCCAAAGTTGGCAAGGCGGTTGGCAAAGATGCGGAGGCCGGTAAGGCGACCTTTGTCTCGCTTCTGGGTCTGGAAGGCGCCAAAGCGCGCGCCCGCGACCTTGTGGCAGATGCCTGTGACGCGCTTTCCTCCTATGGTAAGGATGCTGATGCCTTGCGGGAGGCGGCGCGCTTCGTTATCTCGCGAGACAGCTAAGCGGAGGACGCCCCATGTCAGCCAGACCCCAGACGCCACTCCTGGATCAGGTCACCCATCCGGAAGACCTGAAACGGTTTTCTGACAGCGAGTTGACGGCGCTGGCCCATGAGCTGCGCGCGGAGACCATCTCTGCGGTCAGTGAGACCGGCGGGCACCTAGGTGCGGGTCTTGGTGTTGTGGAGCTGACTGTTGCGCTGCATTCGGTGTTTGAGACACCGCGTGATAAGATCATCTGGGACGTGGGCCACCAGTGTTATCCGCATAAGATCCTGACGGGGCGGCGGGACCGCATTCGCACGCTGCGCCAGCAGGACGGCCTGTCGGGTTTCACCAAGCGCAGCGAGAGTGTCTATGACCCCTTTGGTGCGGCGCATTCCTCTACATCTATTTCTGCCGCGCTGGGCTTTGCCACGGCGCGTGATCTGGGCGGGCAATGTGACGGCGGACTTGGCGATGCGATTGCGGTGATCGGCGATGGCTCGATCACGGCGGGCATGGCTTATGAAGCGATGAACAACGCTGGCCATCTGGGCAAGCGGATGTTTGTTGTGCTGAACGACAATGACATGTCGATTGCGCCGCCTGTGGGGGCGATGAGTGAATATCTTTCACGCCTCTATGCGGGAGAGCCGTTTCAGGAGTTCAAATCCGCCGCCAAAGGGGCTGTGAGTCTGTTGCCGGAGCCGTTCCGCGAAGGGGCGAAACGCGCCAAGGATATGCTGAAGGGCATGGCTGTGGGTGGCACGTTGTTTGAACAGCTCGGCTTCAGCTATGTGGGGCCGATTGATGGCCACGACATGGGCCAGCTGCTGCCGCTCCTGCGGACTTTGCGCCAGCGGGCGACCGGGCCGGTGATGCTGCATGTGATCACCAAGAAGGGCAAAGGCTATGCCCCGGCGGAGGCCGCACGCGACAAAGGCCATGCGACGGCGAAATTTGACGTGGTGACCGGCAAACAGTTCAAAGCGCCGTCCAATGCGCCGAGCTATACCTCGGTCTTTGGGGAAGCGCTGGTGCAAGAGGCCGCAGAGGACAGCAGGATTTGCGCGGTGACCGCCGCGATGCCGGATGGCACCGGGCTGAACCTTTTTGCCGAGCGCTATCCCAGCCGCTGTTTTGACGTGGCGATTGCCGAGCAGCACGGGGTGACTTTTTCCGCGGCTCTGGCGGCGGGCGGGATGAAACCGTTCTGTGCGATGTATTCGACTTTCCTGCAGCGTGGCTATGACCAGGTTGTGCATGATGTGGCAATCCAGCGTCTTCCGGTGCGATTTGCGATTGACCGTGCCGGGCTGGTCGGCGCGGATGGGGCGACGCATGCGGGCAGCTTTGACGTGGCCTTTATGGCCAATCTGCCGGGCATGGTTGTGATGGCTGCGGCGGATGAGGCGGAGCTGAAACATATGGTGGCCACGGCTGCGGCGCATGACGAGGGGCCGATTGCCTTCCGCTATCCGCGCGGCGAAGGCGTGGGCGTGGATGTGCCGGAGCGCGGCGAGATTCTTGAGATCGGCAAGGGCCGGATGGTGCAGGAGGGCAGCCGGGTGGCGCTTCTGTGCTTTGGCACGCGTCTGGAAGAGGCCAAGAAAGCCGCCGAGGCACTTTCGGCCAAAGGCATCACACCAACCATCGCGGATGCACGGTTTGCAAAGCCGCTTGATAAGGCGCTGATTCTGGAGCTGGCGGCCAATCATGAGGCGCTGATCACCATCGAAGAGGGCGCAGTGGGTGGCTTTGGCAGCCATGTGGCGCAGCTTTTGGCCGAGGAAGGCGTGTTTGACGAGGGGCTGAAGTACCGCTCCATGGTGCTGCCGGATATTTTCATCGATCAGGCGAGCCCAAAGACGATGTATGACATCGCTGCGATGAATGCGGAGCACATTGAGGCCAAGGTGCTGGATGTGCTGGGTGTGGCGTCGCTCGACAGCAAGCGGGCCTGAATTACTTCCTGAACGCGGATAGGGGCGCTGCCCCTGCCACCGCAAGCGTTGGCCACCCCGGGATATTTTCCGAATGAGAAGATTTTAGAGCGTCGGGTCCGGGATTTGGCCCAGGCTACGATCTGAGATTGTCGCTTTAGGTTGCGTGCTAGCGTTGTTCTTCTTCCAGCATGGCTTTGAGCGCATCCCGGTAGTTGGGGTATTTCAACGCGACGCCGAGCTCTTCTTTGATGCGCGTGTTGCGCACGCGTTTGCTGTCTGAATAAAAGCTGCGCGCCATCGGGCTCATATCCGCTTCTTCAAAAGGGATTTCAGGGGGCGGATCCATGCCAAGCAATTCGGCGGCGTAGGCGAGTATGTCCTGCGGTGGGGCGGGGGTGTCGTCACAGACGTTGTAGATGCGCCCCGGATTTGGGGCCAGCATCGATGCCTCAAGAACCCGTGCGATGTCGTCCACATGGGCGCGGGAAAACACCTGATTTTTCTTGATGATCCGGCGCGCGGTGCCCCGGCGGAGTTTTGCAAAGGGGCCGCGGCCGGGGCCGTAGATGCCTGCGAGGCGGAAAATATGCAATGGCAGGTCTGGCACGTAGGACCATTCGGCCTCGGCCTTTACACGCATCTGGCCGCGGATGCCCCCGGGATCAAGCGGGGTCTCTTCGTCCACCCAGCCGCCGTCCATATCGCCGTAAACCCCCGTGGTGGAGAGGTAGCCAACCCATTCCAGCCGTTGCGAGGCTGCCTGAAGCGCATCGCGGCCAATCTGCAGCACCGGATCGCCATCATCATCCGGACGGATCGAGCTGAGAACATGGGTGATGTTTTGCAGCGCCTCGTCAAAATTGATCGGCCAATGCAGAGGCGTGACCCCTTGGGCGCGCAGCTTGTCAGCCTGATCCGGATCGCGGTGGGTGCCAAGGATGGTCCAACCCTGGGGCAGCAAACGCTTTGCCAGTGCCTGGGCGGAATATCCGTGGCCTAGGGAGAGGAGGGTTTTGCTCATGAGGGCACAGTGCCTTTCCCTGTCAGGAGGAGCAAGGGGGCGGGGTTGATTTTAGACATGATGATGGGGTGAGATAACGCATGTGTGCAAAATCGAAACCTGATCTGGACGCAGCCTATGCGCTTAAAACGCCGGAGGATTCCCGACGCCTCTATGCTGCATGGGCGGAAACCTATGATGCCGGGTTCGCAGAGGCGTCTGATTATGTATTGCCCAAAAAAGTGGCGGAGCAGTTTGTCGATGCAGGCGGAGGTGGGGCAGTTTTGGATATTGGTGCGGGAACCGGGTTATGTGGCCAGGCGCTCGCAGTGCTTGGGGTGACGCAGGTTGATGGCACCGATATTTCGCCTGAAATGTTAGAGGTCGCACAGAAAAAGCGAGTCTATTCCACCCTATTTGCTGCGGATGTGACCCTCGGGTTACCGGTTTCGGACGGTCATTATGATGGGGTTGTCAGCTCCGGCACTTTTACAAATGGTCATGTGGGACCTGGCGCTCTGGATGAGCTGTTGCGGGTTACGCGGGCAGGTGGGCTTTTGGCGTTGTCGATCAATGGAGTGCATTTTGAGACATGGGGATTTGCGCAAAAACTAGACGCCCTTGCAGGGCAGATAGTGGACCTGCGTTTGCCGGAGATACGGTTTTACGGGGCGCATGCCACCGGCGCACATAAGGATGATACGGGTTATGTAGCGTTGTTTCGAAAGCGCTGAACATGAGCCTCGGTTTCGGGGCATTTTTGCCCGCCGTAGAACATCGTGAGCACTTCGGTAAACGCCGGGTCGGCATTGTCGATGGAAGCAAAGAGCGTCGCCGTGCTGCGGACCTTGAGCGCGTCCACCGGCCCCAATATGTCGACGATGGGTGTGGTACGGTGCCGGAGCAGGGCGTTGCACATCTCGATGAGGCGGGGGCCCAACAGCGGATGTTTGAGGTAGGCGGTGGCCTCTCTGAGATCTGCCAGACCGTAGTCGTGGGCGCGTTGTGAACGGCCCAAAATGCGCAGCTGCGGCATTTCCCACCAGATCCAATGGGTGTCTTTGCGACCGGCGGTGAGCTCGGCCAGAGCCTGAGTGTGGGTCTCTGCCTGACGGGGCAGAAACCGCGCGAGATCATGGATGTCCGGTCGGCTCACTTGCCTTTCCAGACAGGGTCACGTTTTTCCGCGAAGGCACGGGCGCCTTCGAGCTGATCTTCGCTGTCGTAAAGCACATCAACGCTGCGCAGCTGGCGCTGGGTGATGCGGTTCATCGCGTCCTGGAATTTGGCATCCTCCGCGTCGCGCACGATCTCCTTGATCGCGGCATAGACCAGCGGTGGGCCGGAGGCGAGCAGGCGGGCCTGCTCCCATGCGCGGTCCATCAGGGTGGCTGCTGGTACAATTTCATTCACGAGCCCCCAGCGGTGAGCCTCTTCGGCATCAAACCAGCGCCCAGTCAGAAGGAGCTCCATGGCGATGTGATACGGGATGCGCTTGGGCAGCTTCACAGAGGCCGCATCCGCGACAGTGCCGGAGCGGATTTCGGGCAGTGCAAAAGAGGCGTGGTCGGCTGCGATGATGATGTCGGCGGACAGGGCGAGCTCCAACCCGCCACCGCAGGCAATACCGTTCACGGCGGCAATCACCGGTTTGTTCATATCGCGTAGCTCCTGCAGGCCACCAAAGCCGCCTACGCCGTAGTCGCCATCCACCGCGTCGCCATCTGCGGCGGCTTTCAGATCCCAACCGGGGCAAAAGAATTTCTCGCCACCGCCGGTGAGAATGGCCACGCGCAGGTCGGGATCATCGCGGAAGTCGCGGAAGACCTCACCCATGATCCGGCTGGTGACGAGGTCGATGGCGTTGGCTTTGGGGCGGTCCAAGGTGACCTCAAGGATGGCACCGTCGCGCCGGGTTTTTACGGGACTGTCGGTCATGACATTTCCTTTCGTATCAGCGCATCTGCAGCCACAGCACGTGTGGGCGTGCAGATCAGCGGGTTGATTTCAACCTCTTCCAAGGTGGAAGCGTTGGCAAGGACATAGGCTTGGAGCGCCTCAGTTACATCGAGAATGGCGTCTATGTTCGCAGCATCACCCCCGCGATATCCGGTGAGCAATTTGGCAGATCTCAGCTGCATTAGAGACTGATATAGGCGATCTCGGTTTGCTGGAACGAGAAGCGATACGCTGTCTTCCATCAGTTCCGTGAGCACGCCGCCTGCTGCCAGTGTGAGCACAAAACCATGTGCCGGATCACGGGTGATGCCAATCAAAAGCTCAGCCACCCCGCCATCGACCATCTCTTCGATCAGGAAGTGATCGGTTGGCATTGCAGCCGCCGCAGTATCGAGATCTTCCGGTGTCAGCTTGAGTTTGACGGCTCCGGCTTCGGTTTTGTGGGCGATGCCCTGACCTTTGAGCACGAGAGGGGCCGAGAGGTTTTCCGCAAGCTTGGCGAGATTGCCAATGTCTTCGTGGTAGGCAGATTGGTGCGCTGGGATATCCAGCCCATGTTCGGCGAGTGCGCGCTTTGCTTCCAATTCACTGAGCACGGTGGCATTTGATGGTGCGCCTGGCAGTGCGAGAGGGAGAGTGTCTGGGGCGGTGATGCTGGCCGCCGCATCTGTTGCTGCGAGCGCTTCGTGTAGACCAAAAAAAGGAACGACTTCACCTGAAATCAGTTCTTTTTCCACATCAGGGGGAATGAGTTCGGGCAGGCTTGCGACCACGGCGATGGGACGTCCTGTGCGTTTGCGTGCGCCAATGGCTGCTGCGGTTGCGCAATCCCAATCCATGCGGTTTTTATGCGGGTAGTCGACCACGGTGAACGTCATGGCGGTGTCGGGCGTCATCATGGCAGCCCAGGCGCGTGTCATCGCCGCTTCGTCGCGCCAGATGTAGGTGTGGTAGTCCAATGGATTGGCGAGCGCGACCATGGGGCCAAGCACATCGCGCAGCTCTTGGATTTGGTCTTGCGTGAGCGGGGGGAAGCGCAGATTTGTGCCAAGCGCGGTGTCGGCCATCAAGCTGGCCTCGCCGCCCGAACAGCTGATCGAGGCGATGTTGCGCCCTTTCGGCACGCCAACCATATGCAGGAGCTTGAGGGTTTCGAGAAACACGGGAAGCTCTGTGACGCGGGCGAAGCCAAGGCGGGAGAGCAAGGCGCCTGCGCCTGTGTCGCTGCCTGCCAATGAAGCTGTATGAGAGACTGTTGCGGCCTGCGCCTCGTCGCTGGCCCCCACTTTGAGGGCGACGACCGGGACGCCTTTTTTAAAGGCTTTGTGCGCAAACGCCTCCCAGGCACGCAGATCGGTGAACCCCTCGATATGGAGGCCAATCGCGGTGACGCGCGGGTCATCCAGAAAGGCGGTGGCAATTTCCGCCTGATTGAGCTGCGCCATGTTTCCGCAGGTGACGACATAGGCGACGGGCAGACCGCGGCGTTGGTTGGTGAGATTAATGGCGATGTTTGAGCTTTGTGTGAGGATGGCTACGCCCTTGTCGACGGGGAGGCAACCGTGTTGGTCGGGCCAAAGCGCGGCCCCATCCAGCGCGTTGATGAGCCCGTAGCAGTTGGGGCCAAGAATGGGCATATCGCCCGCGGCCATGATCAGCGCGTCCTGAAGGTTGGCTCCCGTGGCGTCCTCAGACGCGGCCTCGGAAAAGCCTGAGGCAAAACAGACCGCGCCGCCTGCGCCCAACTTTGAGAGCGCGGCAATCGCTTGGATGGTGGCGTGGCGATTGATGCCAATGAAGGTGGCGTCAGGTGGTGCCGGCAGTGCGGCGATATCAGCGTAGGCGGGCAGGCCCAACACAGATTCGGCTTTGGGATGGACTGGCCAAATGTCTCCGGAGAAGCCAATTTTCTCACATTGACGAATGACCTCAGCGCACCACGCGCCGCCGCCAACCACAGCGATGGACTTTGGACGGATCAGCCTTGAGAGATCGCGGGTCATGATGTCGCCCTCTCGCAATGACTCTTGGCCTCCGGCAGGGATATTTGCAGCAAGAGGAAGTAAGGTTTTGTTAACCAGTTTTGCGCAGATTTTTGGGGCGGTACAGGCTGGGAAGCCGATGACCGTGCAAGGGGAAACCCGCAAGGGTCTTTCTGGAGGGGGTGGCGGCGCGTCGCCCCCTTTCCTCTTGCTCTAAATATCCCGGGGGTGCGGGGGCTGGCCCCCGCTGCGCCATTTGCGTCTAACGATCCGAGTGGCCGAGATCGCGGTTCGGTTCGATCACGTCGCGCAGGCGTTGTTTCAATTCTTTGGCTTCCGGAAAGCCACCCTCGCGTTTGCGATCCCAAAGGAGCGTGCCGTCCACAGTGATCTTGAAAGTCCCCGGAACCTCGGCTGGTGCGATGGTCACGCCGCCGAGGGTTTCGCCAAATGTCTGCAACAGTTCCTGCGCCATCCAGCCGGCGCGCAGGAGCCATTTGCAGCCCACGCAATAGGTGATTGTAACGACAGGTTTCATGTGGCTTTCCCCTCGGATCTTTTCCGAGGTTGTGCCGCACACGGGAAGGCAACACAACGCTTTCCATCATGCACCCAGCGGCCGTAGAAGATCGCGGCTGATTATGTGGCGCTGGATTTCGCTGGTGCCATCCCAGATGCGCTCCACACGTGCGTCGCGCCAGAAACGCTCGATCGGGAAGTCGTCCATCAGACCCATGCCGCCAAAGATCTGCAGGGTGGTATCGGTGACACGGGCAAGCGCCTCGGATGCGTAGAGTTTGGCGGAGGCGATTTCGCGGTTGGAGGGCAGGTTGTTGTCCAGACGCCAGGCGGCCGCGAGGGTGAGCCAGTCGGCAGCGTCAATTTCGGTGATCATATCGGCGATCTGAAAGCTGACGCCCTGGAATTTACCGATGGGCTGGCCGAATTGTTTGCGCTCAGCCGCATAATTTAAGGCGTAGTCAAAACAGCGGCGCGCGCGGCCCACGGAGAAGGCGGCGACGGTGAGACGGGTGGCGTAGAGCCATTCGTTCATCACGGCGAAACCGCCATCGACCTCGCCGAGCACCTGCGCATTGGGCAGGCGGCAGTCATCAAAGGAGAGGATGTAGTTTTTGTAGCCCTTGTGGCTGACGGAATTGTAGCCCTCGCGCACTTCAAAGCCGGGTGTGCCGCGATCCACGAGGAAGGTGGTGATGCGCTTTTTGGGGCCTTTGGGGGTGTCATCGACACCGGTTGCGATGAAGACGATGAAGAAATCCGCATGTTCGGCGCCGGAGATGAAGTGTTTGGAGCCGTTGATGACCCAATCCCCTCCGTCGCGCTGGGCCTGACACTTCATGCCGCGCACATCGGAGCCCGCATCAGGCTCTGTCATGGCCAAAGCGTCCATTTTTTCGCCGCGTACAGCGGGCAGAAGGTAGCGCTCGCGCTGCTCGCTGTTGCAGGCCATCAGGATGTTTTGCGGGCGGCCAAAGAAATGGGTGAGCGCCATGGAGCCGCGCCCCAGTTCGCGCTCAACCAGAGTGAAATCCAGATGAGACAGTCCGGCGCCGCCGACCTCCTCGGGGAAGTTGCAGGCGTAAAAGCCAAGGTCGATGCACTTCTGTTTGATCTCCTCGCCGAGCTCATGTGGCACCTGGCCTGTGCGTTCAACCTCTGCCTCATGGGGGTAGATCTCGTTTTCCACAAAGCTGCGGACGGTGGAGACAATCATCTCCTGTTCTTCGGTCAGGCCAAATTGCATGTGCCACGCTCCAATCCTGTTTCGCAGAAATCGTCCTTTGGCTTGACGGAGAGTAGTATGCAGAAATATCCCTAAATCATGCGAATTTGGGAAAATCATCACGCCGCAGCGCAGAAGGTCGGGGTTCTGCTGTTTGATGGGTTTTCCAATCACTGCCTCGCCAATGCGATTGAGCCTATGCGTGCGGCCAATATGCTTTCCGGTAAAGCGCTGTTCCTGTGGCAGTTTTTCTCTCTGGAAGGGGCGCCGGTTGAGAGTTCCTCTGGCCTGTCCGTCGCGCCGCATGGGCGTATCGCAGAGGCCGCTGGGGATATGTTGATTGTGATGCCCTCTTACGGTTTTCGCGATCTCGGTGGATGGGCCACGCAGGCGGCCTTGCGGGCGGCGGACAAACGCTTTCCGATCATCACGGCCATGGACACGGGCAGTTGGCTGCTGGCGGAGGCCGGGTTGCTGGAAGGGCGGCGTGCCACGATCCATTGGGAGGAGCTGACGCCCTTTGCGGAGCGGTTTCCGGATGTTGAGGTGGTGCGCGAGCGGTTTGTGATCGACGGCAATCGCATCACCTGTTCGGGGGCGATGGCGGCGTTTGATCTGGTGTTGCATTTGATTGGGCAGGCGCATGGACAGGCCTTGGCGCTGGAGGTGGCGCAGCTGTTCATGACGCGCGACAGCGCGCGCTCTCACAGCGGGGGGGCCAGCCCGGCGGGGCGATTGGTGAGCCGCGCGCTGGGGGTCATGCAGGAGCATCTGGAAGCGCCGCTCAGCATCGGACAGGTGGCGGCGCGGGCTGGAGCCACACAGAAGACTCTTGAGAGCCGGATGCGTGCGGAATTGGGCGCACCGCCGACGGCGGTATATCGGCGTATGCGGCTCAATCTGGCGCGCAAGCTTGTGGCAGAGACAGACCTGAGCGTGGCTGAAATCGCTCTGCGCGCGGGTTATCAGACACCGGCGGCGATGACGCGGGCGTTCAAAGAGACCTTTGGCACAACGCCGCGTGCGCTGCGCCAAAGCAGCTGATTAGCGCGTGTACATCTGCTTCTTATGGGCACGTGTGCGGCGGGTGCCTTCGGCAGAGCCGTCATGGAAGGTGCCAAACCACTTATCAAACGGGATCTCAGACGTGCCATAGTTGCACTCAAAATAGCGGTGATGCAGCTGATGAAAGAAGTCTCCGGATTTGGCGACTTCGGCGTCTTTGGCGATCAGCTTTTCAAAGCCGCAATGGGAAAACACCGGGCTGATTTGCTGAAAATAGCTGTGAAAAAGCAGGTGCAGGGGGGCTGATGGAATGATCAGGTGAATAAAATATGTGGTGAAATAGAGACTGTTTTCATACCAGTGATTGGAAATGCCGGACCATGGGCCGACGTTGACATTGCGGTGGTGCACCGCATGCACGTGTTTGTAGAGCTTGGGGTGATGCTCCAGCCTGTGGACCCAATAAAAATGCAGGCCGGACCACATGGGGATGAGCGCGAGCCAGAGCACAAAGAGCGCGGGGGCCTGGGCGAAGCTGAGGGTTGGGACCCATCCATTGGCCGTGACCCAGAAAATCAGACACTGATACACGGTCGCGACGGTCATGGCGCTGCCCAATGTCCACCAGATGTTGTCGAGCACCTGATTGTTGAAGGTGAAGGTGCCGTTTTTGCGGGTGAGGTCGCGCTTATCGAATTTTTTGCGCATGCCCTGGCCTTTGCGCATGTAGAGCCACCAATGCAGCCCGCCTGCGACAACGGTTTGGGGGACGACATTCATGAGCCAGACGGTGAGCACCCAAGACCAATGGAACTTTGCCATATCCGCGAGCGGTGGCAGAACCATTACATAGATGAGCACGGCGATCAGGAAGGGCACCGTGAGCGCCGTGAGCATGAGCCATGCGCCGCGATACCATTGCAGGATGGCGCGCGGTTTGGGTGGCCATTCAAACAGCGGGTTCAGGCGCACCGGCTGTGGCGGGCGGTAGTGCCAGCGTTGGGCTTCATCATCAGTGGCGTAGTCATGTTGCATGGCGCTGGCTCCCTTTGATCTTGGCAAGGTTCAGGTGGCGTAGGGATCGCCCTCCCCGTCCAGAATGGCTTTGAGTTCCTGCAGGTGGCGCACATCCTGCTCCGGGTAGGCTTCCAGCTCCTGAGCGGTTTTCTCGGCGATCTCGTCTGACAGCACTCGCAAGGGCTGGCCGGTTTGCAGCGCGCGGATGTAGGTTTCGGCGGCGCGTTCGAAATAATAGAGCCTGTTGAAGGTGTCTGCGACCGTGTCGCCAATCACCAGGACACCGTGGTTGCCCATGATCATGACCTTCTGTTTTGGGTCGGTCAGCAGCGCGGCGCAGCGGGCGCCTTCGTCCTCAAAGGCCAGGCCGCCGTAGCCATCATCAATTACATAGCGGTTGAAGAAAGTGGCGCAGTTCTGGTCGATCGGGGGTAGGCGGGAGTCGGCCAAGCTTGCCAAGACGGTGGCGAAGATCGAATGCACATGCATCACACAGCGCGCGTGTGGACAGGCGCGGTGGATGCCGCCGTGCAGGCCCCAGGCGGTGGGGTCTGGCGCATCCGGGCCGGTCAGCGCATCTGGGTCATTGGCGTCGACTTCGATCAGATCACTGGCGTTGATCCGCGCGAAGTGGCGCTGGTTCGGGTTCATGAGAAAGCGGGTGCCGTCCTCGTTTATGGCGAGGCTGAAATGATTGGCGACGCCTTCGTGCATGTTGAGGCGGGCCGTCCAGCGGAAGGCGGCGGCGAGATCCACGCGCGCCTGCCAATGTTCCATGTTGGGTCGAATGTTGGTGATGGCCATGATGTCTCTCTCCCTAAGGTCACCTCAGCATGGCACAAATTTGCCGGTCTAAGACATTTGCGACGTCGCAAATGCACCTTGAGCGCATGTGAAGTGCGCGTGAGCCTTTCAAAATTTGCGAGAAACATCTTTTACAAAAGCTTCAAACGACAGCCGCTTGAACCTGCTGAACACGCATGGCACCTTGGGCCATGGAACATATGCAATTTCAAAGCTGGGCTGATGTGGCCCCACAGCTTGTCGCCGTCGCCGCAGGGCGCTCCCCTGCAGATCTCGTTATTCGCAAAGGCCAGTGGGTGAGTGTGCACACCCGCGAGGTGTTGCCGGATCATGACATTGCGGTCATTGCCGGACGCATTGCCTATGTCGGGCCGGATGCCAGCCATTGCATCGGCGCAGATACAGAGATCATTGAGGCGGAAGGGCGCTTCATGATCCCCGGTCTGTGTGACGGGCATATGCACATCGAAAGCGGGATGCTGACGCCAGCGGAGTTTGCCCGCGCGGTGATTGGGCATGGCACCACAACGATGTTCACCGACCCACATGAGATTGCCAATGTGCTGGGTCTTGAAGGCGTGAAAATGATGCATGATGAGGCGCTGATGCAGCCCATCAACATTTTCACGCAGATGCCAAGCTGTGCGCCTTCAGCGCCCGGGCTTGAGACCACCGGCTATGAGATTGGCCCCGATGATGTGGCGGAGGCGATGAGCTGGCCGGGGATTATCGGGCTTGGGGAGATGATGAACTTCCCGGGTGTGATCAACGGCAGCCAGCAGATGCTGGCCGAGATCGCCGCAACGCAGAAGGCGGGCAAGACCGTGGGCGGGCATTATGCCTCGCCCGATCTGGGCAAGGATTTCCATGCCTATGCGGCTGGTGGACCTGCGGATGATCACGAAGGCACCTGTGAGGCGGATGCGATTGCGCGGGTGCGTCAGGGCATGCGCATTATGATGCGGCTCGGCAGCGCTTGGTATGATGTTGAGACCCAGATTACGGCGGTGACCGAGAAGGGTTTGGACCCACGCAGCTTCATCCTGTGCACCGATGATTGTCATTCCGGCACCCTGGTGAATGACGGGCATATGAACCGCGTGGTGCGCCATGCGATCGACTGTGGATGTGATCCGGTGGTGGCGCTGCAGATGGCCACGATCAACACCGCCATGCACTTTGGCTTGGAACGTGATTTAGGCTCTATTGCACCCGGAAGACGGGCGGATGTGATCCTGACAAGCGATCTGAAGACGCTGCCGATTGAGCATGTGATCGCGCGGGGCGTGACCGTGGCCAAGGCAGGTGAAGTGCTTGTGGATTGCCCGCACTATGATTGGCCCGCCCATGCGCGCCAGACCGTGAACCTTGGCCGTGCGCGCGGAGCGGAAGACTTTGTAGTCAGCGCTCCCGATGGCGCGTCCCAAGTCACGGCCAATGTGATTGGTGTGATCGAGAACCAAGCCCCAACCAAGGCGCTGACCGCGGAGCTTTCCGTGGTCGACGGCGTGGTGGAATGTGATCTGGCACAGGATGTCTCTCAGATCGCTTTGGTGGAGCGCCACCTTGGCACCGGCGGCGTGACCAACGGCTTTGTGTCTGGCTTTGGCTACAAAGGGAAAATGGCGATGGCTTCGACAGTGGCGCATGACAGCCACCATATGATCGTGGTCGGAACTGATCGCGAGATGATGGCGAAGGCAGCCAACCGACTGGGCGAAGTTGGCGGTGGTGTGACCGTTTTCAAAGATGGCGAAGAGATAGCCTTGGTCGAGCTGCCCATCGCTGGTTTGATGTCAGATGCTCCGGCGGTCGAAGTGGCCGCCAAGGCGCAGAATATGGTTGAGGCGATGGAGGCTTGCGGCTGTACGCTTAACAACGCTTATATGCAGCATTCGCTATTGGCTTTGGTGGTGATCCCGGAACTCAGGATCTCTGACCTCGGACTGGTGGATGTGACCAAATTTGAAATGACCGACGTGATTAAGGCTGCGCAATGACACCACAGAGTATTCCTGTACATTCCCCCGCTGTGCCAGCTCATGAAACCTTCACTGATGCCAAGGCGGCGGTGGATCGGTTGGAAGAGCTGTATACCATTGCGACCACATATCTGTGCGACCAGTTCCGCCGCGCGCTGCGCAAAGGACCGGACGGGCACCGCATTCGTGCGTTTTATCCGGAAATTCGCATCACAACGACAAGCTTTGCGCAGGTGGACAGCCGTCTGAGTTTCGGCCACGTGGCGGAGCCCGGTGTGCATGCAGCGACGATCACGCGGCCGGATTTGTTCCGGCACTATCTGGAGCAGCAGATCGCGCTGTTGTTGAGCAATCACAAAGTGGGCGTGATGGTGGGGGTTTCCAGCACGCCCATTCCGGTGCATTTCGCAGTGGCGGCGCGGACCGATATGACCGTGCCACAGGACGGGGCGGCGGATTTCACCCTGCGCGACATTTTTGATGTGCCCGATTTGTCGACCACCAATGATGACATTGTGAATGGCACCGCCGGGCCCGACGAAAACGGCGTTGGGCATCTGGCCCCGTTTACGGCGCAGCGCGTGGATTACTCGCTGGCGCGTCTGAGCCATTACACGGCGACGGAC
The DNA here is from genome assembly GCF_017743775.1 of Shimia sp. R9_1. Taxonomy (NCBI): domain Bacteria; kingdom Pseudomonadati; phylum Pseudomonadota; class Alphaproteobacteria; order Rhodobacterales; family Roseobacteraceae; genus Shimia; species Shimia sp. R9_1. Next base: position 458,476 of record NZ_JAGHRN010000002.1, read on the forward strand.
CCGGAGCATTTTCAGAACCATGTGTTGTTCACCAACTACCAGTTCTATGTGACCGAGTTTGAAGCCTATGCGCGCGCTATGCTGGCGGATGAAAAGAGCGGCTACACCAGCTTTGTCAGCACCGGAAATGTGGTGATCTCTGATGCGGAGACCCCAATTGCGCCGGTTGATAAGCAGCCGCAAATGCCGACCTATCACCTGAAGCGCGCGGATGGCTCTGGCATCACACTGGTGAATATCGGGGTTGGCCCGTCAAATGCAAAGACGGCCACCGACCATATCGCCGTTTTGCGTCCGCACGCCTGGATCATGGTGGGGCATTGTGCGGGTCTGCGCAATTCGCAGAGCCTTGGGGATTTTGTGCTGGCGCATGCCTATCTGCGTGAAGATCACGTGCTGGATGACGACCTGCCGGTATGGGTGCCCATTCCCGCGCTGGCGGAGGTGCAGACCTCTTTGGAAGAGGCGGTGGCCAATGTCACCAAACTGTCCGGTTATGAGCTGAAGCGTGTGATGCGGACGGGCACCGTGGCGACAATCGACAACCGCAACTGGGAGTTGCGTGAGCATACCGGGCCGGTGCAGCGTCTGAGCCAGAGCCGTGCGATTGCCCTGGACATGGAAAGTGCCACAATTGCTGCGAATGGGTATCGCTTTCGCGTGCCATATGGGACATTACTGTGCGTGAGTGACAAACCTCTACACGGCGAATTGAAGCTTCCCGGAATGGCCAGTGACTTCTATAAGACGCAGGTGGCGCGCCATTTGCTGATTGGAATTCGTGCAATGGAGCGTTTGAGGGAAATGCCACTTGAGCGGTTGCATTCGCGGAAATTGCGGTCATTTGACGAGACTGCCTTCCTTTGACCCTACGGAAACCTGTGGAAAACCCATAAAAAACACGGTTTTTGGCATCACAATTTGTTGTGTTCATCCACCATATCCCGTTAAATGCCCGCCATGAGGCCCAATATTCGGGCAGACTAATGGAGACCTGAAATGGCAAAACCGATGACCAAGACCCAACTCGTTGCTGCTCTGGCCGAAGACATGGGCTCTGACAAGAAATCCGCAGGCGCAGCTCTGGAAGCCGTTTGCGCGTTGATCACCCGCGAAGTTTCCGCAGGTGGCGCAGTGACTCTGCCGGGTGTTGGCAAAATCTACTGCCGCGAGCGTCCTGAGCGTATGGTTCGCAACCCAGCGACCGGCGAGCAGATCAAGAAAGAAGCCGACAAGGTTGTGAAAATGACCATCGCCAAAGCGCTGAAAGACAGCGTGAACGGCTGATCGCTTCGATCACTGATTACGGAAAGGGTCGCCCCGATGGAGCGGCCCTTTTTGTTTGTGCGGTTCGATGTGCGAGGTCTTAGATTTCAGCGCTGGGCGTGGATTTGGAGATTTCGATCTCCGCTTCACTCATCTCCTCGGCAATGCCGTCAAAGAGGGGTGTGGACAGATAGCGCTCTCCGGTGTCGGGCAGCATGACGAGAATGTTTGCGCCTTCGGGGGCATCTTTGGCAGCCTCAATCGCTGCGGCCAAAGTGGCGCCGGCGGAGATGCCTGTGAAGATCCCCTCTTCAGCGGCGAGGCGCTGGGACCATTTGATGCCATCCGGCCCTGACACTTTGATCAGCTGATCAAAGCCATTGTTGTCGAGCGCTTCCTGCAACACCCATGGAATGAAATCAGGGGTCCAGCCCTGGATCGGATGCGGCTCAAAGGATGGGTGGCTTTCGGTGGCCTGATGGGCGTCGTTGCGGGTGTTCACATAGCCTGAGTCCACCAGCGCGGCGTTGGTTGGCTCGGACAGGATGATCTTGGTCTGCGGGCTTTCGCGGCGCAGCACGCGGGACACCCCGGCAACCGTGCCGCCGGTGCCGTAGCCCGTGACCCAATAATCAAGCTGCTCCCCGGCAAAATCATTGAGGATTTCGCGCGCGGTGGTGTGTTCGTGCATGTCGGCGTTGTCGGCAGTTTCAAACTGACTGGCCAGGAACCAGCCGTTTGCATCTGCCAGTTCTTTTGCTTTGGTGTACATGCCAAAGCCTTTTTGTGCCTTTGGTGTCAGCACAACTTTTGCGCCCAGGAACCGCATCAGACGGCGGCGCTCAACCGAGAAAGCCTCGGACATGGTGATCACCAACGGATATCCTTTGGCGGCGCAGACCATGGCGAGACCAATGCCGGTGTTGCCGGAGGTTGCCTCAACAACGGTTTGCCCGGGTTTCAGACGACCGTCCTTCTCTGCGGCTTCAATGATATTGAGGGCCAGACGGTCTTTCACGGAGCCCGCCGGATTTGCGGCTTCAAACTTGACGAACATGTTCACATGGTCTGGTGCGATGCGATTGAGGCGCACAACGGGGGTATCGCCAACCGTGTCCAGAATGCTGTCATATCGCTGTCCGCGTCCTTGGGTTTGTCGGGTCATGGGCCTCTCCTCGGGTTTGAACCATGCCAAAAAGGTAGGCTCTGTCAGCGCAGAGCGGTAGGCGTGTTGCGGTGATCACCCAAATTAGGGACGCAAACGGCGAAGCCTCGCCAGAGCGGCAACGACATTCCACCACGAGCTACAGAAGTGGAACCCTGCGATGTGTTTGCGGGCAGATCAGGGCGATTGTTTTGCTGGCAGGCAGGACCGTTGGGGACACTAGGACAAAATGACGGGATGCCTGCGCTGCATTGAGACATTTTGGGTCGAATTTCCTAAAGGTCGCAGGTGGCGGGTATTTTACTTTCGCTCGGACTTGCCAACCCGTAAAAATGCTCAGATCAACACAAAATTCCGAATTGGCGGTACCTAGCGCTGTGTTGAGTGAGGGAGGCGGTCTCAGACCGGGCGGATGAACGACATTCTGGCAGGGCTGTTGCATGCAGCCCATCTGATTTTCACCTTGGATACGGATCTCATCGAGATCTCTTTGCGCTCTCTGCGGGTCACGCTGAGTGCGGTTTTGGTGTCTTCGTTGATTGGCTTGCCGCTGGGATGCTGGCTGGCCGTGCAGCGCTTCCGGTTCCGCCGATTGGCGATTGCCACACTCAATGCATTGATGGGGTTGCCGCCGGTTGTGGTTGGGCTGATCGTATATCTGCTGCTGTCCCGCTCCGGCCCATTTGGCGTCTTTGGACTGTTGTTCACACCAACCGCAATGATCATTGCACAGGTCGTCATTCTGACCCCGCTGATCGCCTCGATCTCACATCAGGCGATCCGCGATCTCTGGGCGGAATATCATGACCTGTTGATTTCGCTGAACACCACGCGGCGTCAACGCATTATGACCTTGCTGTGGGACGGGCGTCGTGCCTTGTTGACGGCGTCGCTTGCCGGCTTTGGCCGCGGCATTGGCGAAGTGGGGGCGATCATGATTGTGGGTGGCAATATCGACCATGCCACACGGGTTCTGACCACGGCGATCTCCCTTGAGACAGGCAAAGGCAACTTCGCGCTGGCGTTGGCGCTTGGCTTCATTCTGATCGGCTTGGCGGTGGCGGTGAACCTGATCATCCACAGCCTGTCACGCACAGAGGTGAGCGGACGATGGTAGAGACGATCCTGCCCCTTAGTGTGGAGAATGCGGTGGTGCGCCGCCGTGGCAAGGTGCTGATTGGCCCGATCACTGCCGAGGTGTCCGAGACCGGGCTGACCATTGTGATGGGGCCAAATGGTGCGGGTAAAACCACGCTGTTGCGACTTTTGCACGGCATGGAGCGATTGGCGTCCGGGGGGCAGCTCAAGTGGCAGGTGCCAGAGCCGCAGGCACGTGGGCAGCAAGGGTTTCTGTTTCAGGCGCCAATCATGATGCGCCGCAGTGCGCTTGAGAATGTGGCTTATCCTTTGACCGTGCATGGTGTGTCCCGAAAGGACGCGCGGAAGCAAGCAGCGGAGTGGATTGCCCGTGTTGGTTTGCAGGACAGTGCAGACAAACAGGCGACGGTTCTGTCAGGAGGCGAGCGGCAAAAGCTGGCGCTGGCCCGCGCTTTGATCCGGCAACCGCAAATTCTGTTCTTGGATGAACCCTGTGCCAACCTTGACGGGCGCGCGACGCGCGAGTTTGAGGCCTTGCTGCACAGTGTTCATGAAGAGGGGACACGCATCGTGATGTCGACACATGACATCGGACAGGCCCGCAGACTGGCGCAAGACGTCTGGTTCATACATCATGGCCAGATATTAGAAGCGACTTCTGCAGAGTTATTTTTTGAAGACCCAAAATCCAAGGAAGCGCGCGCTTTCCTTCAAGGAGACATTATCGAATGAAAATGGGACCACTTTTTGCGCTGACACTATGGGCATTGAGCACCGTGTCCGCGCAAGCCGATAGCCTGAAAATGGCTGTCACAACGTCTTTCCACAATTCCGGCTTGGCCGAGGTGCTGCTGCCTGAAATTCAGAAAGACACCGGGATCGAAGTGCAACTGCTCGTGGTGGGGACCGGGCAGGCTTTGCGTCTTGGGGAAGCCGGGGACGTGGATGCCATTTTGGTGCATTCCAAAGCGGCGGAAGAGGAATTTGTTCTAGGCGGGTTCGGCGTGCATCGCCGCGAAATCATGTTCAATGATTTTGTGTTTGTTGGCCCGTCTGCTGATCCGGCCGGGATTGCCGGCGCGGCTTCGGCAACGGATGCACTTGGCCTGATTGCACAAAACGGCGCCGCGTTTGTGAGCCGTGGGGATGACAGCGGCACCCACAAGAAAGAGCTGGGGCTTTGGGCGGATGCCGGTATCGATGCCGAGGCGCGTGCCGTATCCTGGTACAAAGAGGCCGGTGCGGGCATGGGGGCTTCGCTGAACACAGCCTCGGGGCTGAATGCCTATATCATGACGGATCGCGCCAGCTGGTTGAAGTTTGGCAACAAAGGCGATCTCGCGCTGCTTTATGCGGGCGATCCTGCTCTGTTTAACCAATATGCTTACCTGCCGGTGAGCCCTGAGATGCACGGCCATGTGAAGGCGGAGCTGGCGCTTCAGCTTGAGGATTGGCTGGTCAGTGACCGCGCACGCGACCTGATTGATGGGTATGTGCTGGAAGGCGGGCGGCTGTTCGTTTTCAATGCCAAACGCTGAGTATGTTAGGGGGCTTTGATCAAGCCCCCTCATCCGGCACGGAATGTATCGCAAACTGCTCCAGTTCAGCCTCTGCCGGGGCGATGGAGCGGAATTGTTCGCGCACGCCAGCTTCGGTCAGCTCGCGCACCACTGTCAGCAGGGTGTTGGGGCTGTGATCGGCGCAAAGGTCCGCCATGTGCGCGAGCTCTTCGGCAGCCACAGGTCGGGCAGCTTCCAGAGAGGGGGCGCCGTAGATCTCGACAAAATGCTGCGCAAGGGCATCTGTCAGGGCTTCGAGTTCGGCGGGTTCGATGGCTGTCACGGCCACGAAGGTCACGCGCCCGAAAGTTTCGACGCCCAGCCAGCCATTGGTGAAGGCCTGACGGGCCTTGCCGGTGAGATCCGCGTCTGACCAATTGGAGAATTCAAAGCCGCCGCTGATGGCCCATTCGCCGGTGCGGGCGGGGCTGTGGTAGACCCTCTGGTCGCTTTCATCAAAGTGGATGGCGCGTGCGAGCAGCATCAGGTGTTTCCTTCCAAAAGCGTTGTCAGCGGGAGCAGGCGAGTGTCTTCGTCGCTGCGCAGCATGGCGCCGAAATGTTCGTCGGTGCCGACAAAGGTGCCGGTTTCTGGGGTGTCACCGATCGTCCAGCTCACGTCTTCTCCAAGGTTATGTGCAAGGCCACGCCACTCGTTGTTGAGCGGTTTGAGGCCGTCTTCTTCCATGCGGTTGACCCAGACCAGCGTGTGGCGCACCCAGGCGCTGAGCAGGTCCTCGGGTGGGATATCGACACAGCCTTCCTCATAGAGCGCGGTTTGATCAGGTGTGTCGCCCGGCGTGTCTGCGTTCGCCGGGATCAGGGGCAGTTCGAGGCCGACCACAATCCAGTCGGGCATGGCGTTGGCATCTTCTGTCGAGGCCGCCACGCGCAGTTGACCGCAGCGCGCACCGTTGACCAAAATACCGCCCGGCCATTCCAAGTGTACGGCGACCTCGGGCGGGGCTAAGGCACCAAGCGCATTCTGAAAGCCGATGGCGCAGCTGATCAGCACGGGCATGGCTTCGCTCAAGGTGACTTCGGGGGCAAAGACAATCGCTGCGCGCAGCTGGTCGGCGGCCAGATTGTAGACCACCAACCCTGCGTCACAGCCCATGATGGCCTGCGTCTGCGCCTTGGCAAAGGGATCCGCCGCGCCCGAAAGCGCGAGGCCTTCAAAGAGCGGCGGGAATTGCGGTGCCGCCCTCATGCGGTGCCATCCGCAATCAGTTGACGCGCCAGTTCGCGGAAGACCTGTGCTTGCGGCGAGTCCGGCTTGGAGACAACAATTGGTGCGCCTCCATCCGCGGCCAGCCGAATGTCCATCGCCAGAGGAATTTCCGCCAAGAGTGGCACGTTCAGCTTCTCAGCTTCCGCTGCGACGCCGCCATGGCCAAAGACATGTTCCTCGTGCCCGCAGTTGGAGCAGATGTGGGTGCTCATGTTTTCGATCATGCCCACGATTGGCGTGCCGAGTTTTTCAAACATGTTGATGCCTTTGCGGGCATCCAAGAGTGCGATGTCCTGCGGGGTGGAGACCACAAGCGCGCCGGTGAGCTCTGCTTTTTGAGCGAGCGTCATCTGCACATCGCCGGTGCCGGGTGGCAGATCGACGATCAACACGTCAAGCGCCCCCCATTGCACCTGATTGAGCATCTGCTGAAGCGCGCCCATCAACATGGGGCCACGCCAGACCACAGCCTCTTCTTCGCGGGTCATGAGGCCGATCGACATCATGGTGACGCCGTGGTTGCGCATGGGGAGAATGGTTTTGCCATCCGGGCTGGCCGGACGGCCAGAGACGCCAAGCATACGCGGCTGTGAGGGGCCGTAGACATCTGCATCCAGCAGGCCAACCCGCCGGCCTTCGGCGGCCAAAGCGGCGGCGAGATTCGCTGAAACCGTGGATTTGCCCACGCCGCCCTTGCCCGAGGCGACGGCAAGAATACGGTCGATACCCGGAATTTTTTGCGGGCCTTGGGGCTGGCTGGGACGTGAGGGTTTGAGATCGGGTGGCGGGGATTTCGCCTCATGTGCGGTCATGACAATGGCCACTTTGGAAACCCCTTCAAGCGCGTTCAGGCGGCTTTCAATATCGGCCTTGATCGGCTGCATTGCCTGTGCGCGAGTTGGGTCGATTTCCATCACAAACCGCACCTCGCCGTTGTCGACGGAAAGCGCGCGCACCATGCCCGAGGCGACCAGATCACTGCCGGAGGCAGGATCAGTGAAGTCTTTGAGAATATTCAGAATGTCGTCGCGGTTGGCCATTCATTCGCGTCCTTTGATATCGCCGGTCACCACATGCTCCATCTCCAGCCCGTCGATGGTGAGCACCATTTTGGCATTGAAGGTTTTTCCCGCGGTGGCCTCAGCCCCCGCCGCGCGCATGGCTTCCTCGATGGCCTGCTGGCTTGTCACGCCAACCTGCTTGAGGAACTTGCGCATACTCATGTTGAAATCGTCGCTCATTGCGGTGTCCTTTGCTAAAACGCGCGTCTTAGGCGCGCGTGTTGACGCGGGCTGTGAGCCGCGCCTAGGTTTGCTACATGGTGATATCTCGGATGGTACGATGGGTTTTGGCAATGGCGATTAGCATCGCTGCCATGGCTAGTGCCGCTTTGGCGCAGGGGAAAACCACCACGCTCTACGTCTCGCCGGACCTTATCGAAACCGGTGTGATCAAATTCATGATGCCGCGGTTCATGCTTAAGCACGGGGTGCGGGTCACGCTTGTGGAGGATGCTGGCGCGGGCGCTGCGGCGCTGGTCGAAGATGGTCAGCGCGCGGTTTTTTCCAAAGATGGCGTGACCTATGGGCTGACCGTTTCCAACGCAGAGGACGTTCATATGGCCACCTTTGCCAAATGGCTGACCGGAGAGGTCGGCCAGCGCACGGTGCTGACGTACAAACGCGATGGCGCAGAGATTTTTGCGCCCCCGGTTGTCACAGAGGCTGCGGTTGAGGCGACGGTGTTTGACGGAGACGCCACGCGCGGGGCGGATCTGGCGCTCACGGCCTGTGGCCGCTGTCATGTGGTGGGCGACGCCAACCGGATGTCGGGCATTGGCTCCACCCCCAGCTTTGCTGTGCTGCGCAGCTTGGCGGATTGGGAGGAGCGTTTCGCGGCCTTCTATGCGCTGAACCCGCATCCGGCATTCACGGTGATCCCGGATTTGACCGAACCGTTTGACGAAACCCGCCCGTCGCCCATCAGCCCGGTCACTCTCAGCCTTGAAGAGCTGGAGAACATCCTGGCCTATGCCGCGACGGTGGACCCGGCAGATTTGGGCAAGCCGATTGCGCATCAGTGATCCCGGCGCTTGCTGAAGTAATCCTCAGATGTGCGCACGCGCGGGCGATCTGCTGCGGCAAAGGGATTGCTGGGCTGATGGAACTGCGCGTTCACACGGCAATCATCACACATCTGGATCATCCGCGCTGCATCTGAGGTGGCGAACATGGCGTGTTTGCCCGCGAGTTTGTCCATGATGCGCTCGATGGTGGATTTCACCCCAAACGGTGTGCCGCATTCCACGCATTCAAAGGGCTCTTCTTCATGCACAACCTGTTGGGTGAGCGCGGCATCTGAGGTGTCAAACTGGGGCACCAGCGAAATCGCATTTTCCGGGCAGACATTGGCGCAGAGACCGCATTGCAGGCAGGCGTCTTCCTGAAAGCGCAGCTGTGGCTTATCGGGGTTGTCCCCAAGCGCCCCCGCCGGGCAGAGCGATGCGCAGGACAGGCACAATGTGCAGGCGTCTTTATCCATAAGTACGGCACCGTATGGTGCCTGCTCCGGCAGAGCGATGGGAGCTTCTACACTTGGCTGTAGAGCTTTCACCGCAAGACGGGTGACCTGCCTGCGGTTGCCAAGCGGCAGGATGGGGTTTGCCAATGCGGTTTGCGGCGTGGTGTCATAGAGCATGTCGCATAGCGCGGAAGGCTCTTGCGGCTCCAAAAGGCGAAGCGTGTTCTCTGCACCGCTTAGGGCTTGCGCCAACGCGAGCTCGCTGTCCAAAGCGCTGCGATCTGTGGTGGGAGACACCAGAATGTCCACGCTGGCAAAACCGCTGGCGAGGCTCGCGAGCATTTCGGCGTGTCCAAATCCGCTGACACGTTCGAGATCCATCGGGATCACATCCGCAGGCAGGCCGCGATCAAATCGTGCGGCGAGGGCGATCATCTCTGCGCCGAAACTGCGGTCATGCACCATAAGGCGCGGCGCGGTGCCGCCCGCGGAGCGATAGGCCTCCGCCAGAGCGTTGATGCGTGCAAAGAGCGCGCTGACGGGCGGGTCATCGAAGGTGATTGCGCCAGAGGGGCAAAGGGCGGCACAGGCACCGCATCCGGCGCAGATATTGGGATCGATATCCACATGATCGCCGGACGGATGGATCGCAGACGTAGGGCAGGCATCCAGACATTTGGTGCAAGCGGTCTGCTCTGCGCGTGAGTGGGCACAGAGGCTTGGCTCAAGCGTCAGATAGAGAGGTTTCTCAAATGTCCCAACAAGGTGGGAGGCTTCGAGGATCGCGGCGTGCACGGCGGGCAAGCTGTTTGGATCCGCTCTCAGGTAGCCTTCACGCTTTTCCGGAGCGGGAACCAGCGCGGGTTCACCACGCAGATCAAGGATGATGTCGCAGGTGGTTTGTGCGCCGTTTCGGGCATCGCCAAACTGTAGCGGGCCACGCCCGCCGGGTTCCAATTGCTGCAGGGCGTCGATGTAAACGTCAAACTGTCCAAGCGCACCGGTGACACGTTTGATGCGCCCGGCGATGACATCGCATCCACGCTCGATCGGGGCTTCGGCACCGCTTGGAACAAGCACCGTGACGCTCAGGAACTCTGAAAGCTGCTGCGCGGCCTCCATGGCCACATCCGGTGCGCCCAGGATCAGGCACTGGCCGTCAGAGATAATGTCATAGGTTTTGGTTTCTGGCGTCGGGCGCAGCGCATCGGCGAGAAGCGCGGCCATTTTGGGGGCGGCTTGATCTGCATTCTCGGACCAGCCGGCGCGGTCGCGTAGGTCCACACAAAGGGGGCTGTCCACCTCAAGATCTTCGGCCAGTTCGACAAAGAAATCCTGTTCCTGCTGACAGGCGATGACCGCATTTTCACCGCCGCCTGTTGCCTTCAAAAGTTCGGCGGCCGCAGAAGCGTCTTTGGTGCAAAGGCCGTTGTGGACTTTAGAGCAGCTCAGACCGCTGGTTGCGGACAATTGCTCTGCGTCCAGAGTCATGCTGTCAGAACAATTACATAGAATCAAAGTCTTGGACACGATTTCCTCCCCTGTTCGGCGGCAATTGGTGCGGTCGAACGCACCTAGGAATGCATGAATCTTTGATGCCGTAAAGCCCTGCAAATACGCGAGAGGCTCAGGAGAATCGGAAGGCTAAAGCCTAGTGATTCTCTTGGTTTTGACCTCAGGTGGACAATCTGACCTAACGTCAGAATGTCGCAGCGTCTCTCGGATCAAAATGTCCAGTTTTGAGAGCGGATTGTCGGCTTTGTGCGTTTTTCTTTGGCAAACGGAGGTGTTGGGGGGATCATATCTGTGCCTGCAAAAAAATTTGTAGGCATGGGAGGAGAACTAGAGCCGCATGCGCCAAGCGCCGGTTTCATTGCCACTGGGCATCGTTATTCGCAGGACACCCTCGGCCAGCCGTTGGGTGCCTTTTGCGTGGCAGGCTGTTGCTGTCTTGCCGGGAGCGGCGCAGGCCGACTGGCAGGTGCTGCGCGAGGAGGGAGATGCGGTGGAGTTTCATGCGGCCACGGTATCGCTGGAACTTTGGCACACGGATACGGAGGCGTATCTGACCACGCTGTCATCGCGCGTGCCGTCGATCGGTGTGGTGATGCGGGAGAATGAGGATCCGGATGCAGATCATCCTTACGATATTCTGCTGGCAACGGCCTCTGCCTACGAGTTTCAGGACTACGCGGACAGCGGCGAAGAGCTTCTGGAGCTTGTGCCGATGCCTGAAGGGTTGATCGCCTTCTTGCGCGACTTTGTTCAGGCTCACCACGAGGAAGAGGTTTTTGTGAAGCGGCGCCGGGACAAGAAGCGCACCGACCTGACGGAAGATGGCCGCGGGGACGCGCGGATTTCGCAGCTGAGCGATGTGTACCGCGCGCCGCGCACGGGGAGGCCAAATTGAGCCGGGGTGGAGATTTCTGGGCACGCCGCAAGGCGGCCGTTGCAGAGGAAGCTGCTGCGGAGGCATTGGCTGTTGAGAAACAGGTGCTGGCAGAAGAGCACGCAGCGCTTGAGGAAAAGACAGACGCAGAGGTGCTGGCGGAACTGGAATTGCCGGATCCTGATGAGTTGGATCAGGGCGACGATTTTTCGGTCTTTCTTGCCAAAGCCGTGCCGGAGCGCATTCGTCGCCGCGCACTGCGCAAACTTTGGCTGACCAATCCGGTTTTGGCCAATCTGGATGAGCTGGTCGATTACGGTGAGGACTTCACCGACAGCGCCATGGTGATCGAAGGCATGCAGACCGCCTATCAGGTGGGCAAAGGCATGTTGAAACATGTGGAAGAAATGGCCCGTCAGGCGGCGGAGAAAGAGGCCGCTGAGGCGGAGCCTGTCGCCGAAGCTGAGTCCGCCGATGAAGCGGGCGAAGATGTGTCTGCGGTGACGCTCTCTGAGTCGGAAGAAGCACAGGACGGCGGTTTGGAAGATGCCCCTGCCGCCACAATGTTTGAGGGCGAAGACACAGAGTTTGCGGGTGATATGGCCGAAACCGAGGAGCCGGAGCCTGCATCGCCCGTACGCCGCCGTTTGCGGTTTGCTTTCGCCGCACAAGAACAGACTGGGGAGATGACACAGGGATGAGTGAAGTCGTCAAAGACATCGTGATTGCCGAGGAAGATCTGCTGCGGGCGGATCTATATGATTTTCTGGCGGCGCTTCTGGCGAATCCGCCGGACAGTGGGCTTTTGCAGCGCGCAAGCAGTCTGGGCGGTGACGACAGCGCTCTTGGTCAGGCGATAAGCACGTTGGCGCGTGTTGCCAAGGCCATGAAAGAGCCAGCGGTCGAGCGCGAGTTCAATGCGCTGTTCATTGGTCTGGGGCGTGGCGAATTGATGCCCTTTGCCTCCTACTACCTCACCGGGTTTCTCAACGAAAAACCGCTTGCCACCCTGCGAGCTGACATGGCGGGGCTGCGTATCACCCGCGCGCCCAATGTTTATGAGCCGGAAGACAATATCGCCAGCCTGCTTGAGATGATGGCGGGGATGATCCGTGGGCGTTTTGGCGAACCGACGCCGCTGACACGTCAGAAGGATTTCTATTTCACCCACATCGCCCCGTGGGCCGAGCACTTCTTCACAGATTTGGAGGGAGCTCAGAACTCGGTGTTCTACGCCCCTGTCGGCACTGTGGGCAAAGCCTTCCTTGAGATTGAGACACAAGCGTTCCGCATGGGGGCGGAGTAAGCGCAAAACGAAACGTCGGGCCCCAACCGACATGAAGAAGGAGCAGACCATGAGCCAGCCAGAGGAAAAAGGCGCCAGCCGGCGCGATTTTCTGAAGCTCGCCACGACGGCAGCCCCAGCTGCAGCCGCAGTGGTGGCCCTTTCGCCTGACACGGCGGAAGCCCAACCGGCTGACCTGTCCAGCAACAAGATGCAGGACACTGCGCACACCCGCGCTTACCTCGACAGCGCCCGGTTCTGATCGGACGTTATCCCCGCCCCCGACCACCGGTTGCGTGACGCCCACCGGTCGGGATCAGAGAGTTACCTAGCAAGTTCCCGTTAAGGGACAGCAAGGGAGGAAACTATGCTTAGGAAAAAGACCAACGGGGTTGCGCGACGCCCCCAGCGGACAAGTATCCTGTCTGTTGCAGCTGAAAAAGCTGTAGACCGCCGCACATTCCTGCGCGGATCCGGCCTCGCCATTGGCGGGCTGGCAGCAATTGGTGCCACAGGAGGCACCGTCACTCAGGCGCAAGCCCAAGACGCCGCAAACACCGCCGTTGAAACTGTCAAATCCGTCTGCACCCACTGCTCTGTGGGCTGTACGGTTGTGGCAGAGGTTCAGAGCGGCGTTTGGGTCGGTCAGGAACCAGGTTGGGACAGCCCGTTCAACCTCGGTGCACATTGCGCCAAAGGCGCTTCGGTACGCGAGCACGCCCATGGCGAACGCCGTCTGAAGTATCCGATGAAAAAAGAAGGTGGTGAGTGGAAACGCATCAGCTGGGAACAGGCGATCAACGAGATCGGCGACGGCATGATGAAGATCCGCGAAGAAAGCGGCCCTGACAGCGTTTATTGGCTAGGCTCTGCCAAGCACAACAACGAACAGGCCTATCTGTTCCGTAAGTTTGCTGCCTATTGGGGCACCAACAACGTGGATCACCAGGCGCGTATCTGTCACTCCACCACTGTTGCAGGTGTTGCGAACACATGGGGCTACGGCGCCATGACCAACTCCTACAATGACATCCACAACTCCAAAGCCATCTTCATCATTGGCGGCAACCCGGCCGAAGCCCACCCGGTTTCGCTGTTGCACGTGCTGCGCGCGAAAGAGCGCAACAACGCGCCGCTGATCGTATGTGATCCACGCTTCACACGCACGGCGGCCCATGCGGATGAATATGTGCGTTTCCGTCCCGGCACCGATGTGGCGCTGGTTTGGGGCATTCTGTGGCACATCTTCGAAAACGGTTGGGAAGACAAAGAGTTCATCCGCACCCGTGTTTGGGGGATGGACCAGATCAAGGAAGAAGTGGCCAAGTGGAACCCGGAAGAAGTTGAACGCGTCACAGGCGCGCCGGGTGAACAGCTGCGCCGTGTCGCACGTCAGATGGTCAACAACCGTCCCGGCACCGTGATCTGGTGTATGGGTGGCACGCAGCACACCAACGGCAATAACAATACGCGTGCGTATTGTGTGCTGCAGTTGGCGCTGGGCAACATGGGCACAGAGGGTGGTGGCACCAACATCTTCCGCGGCCACGACAACGTGCAAGGGGCAACGGACCTTGGCGTTCTGTCCCACACGCTGCCGGGCTATTATGGCCTGTCTGCAGGCGCATGGGCGCACTGGGGCCGTGTCTGGGGTGAAGATGGCGATTGGCTGAAAGGCCAGTTTGCGACCACCACAGGTGCTGACGGCAAAGAGAAGTCGCTTCAGAATCTCACCGGTATTCCGGTGTCGCGTTGGATCGACGGTGTGCTGGAAGATCCAGAGAACATGGACAACCCCGACAAAGTGCGGGCCATGGTGCTTTGGGGCCACGCGCCAAACTCGCAGACGCGCGGTAAGGAAATGAAAACAGCGATGGAGAAGCTGGACATGCTGGTCGTTGTCGACCCGTTCCCAACCGCTTCTGCTGTTATGCAAGACCGCACCGATGGCGTGTATCTTCTGCCGGCCTGTACGCAGTTTGAGACCCGCGGGTCCGCGACCGCGTCCAACCGCTCTTTGCAATGGCGTGATCAGATCATTGATCCGCTGTTTGAGAGCAAGCCGGACCATGAGATCATGGGCCTCCTTGCCAACAAGTTTGGCTGGGCAGACCGTTTCTTCCGCAACATCGAAATGGAAGACGAGAACACCCCGAATGTGGAAAGCATCACCCGGGAGTTCAACGCAGGTCTGTGGACGATTGGCTACACCGGTCAGTCGCCTGAGCGTATCAAGCTGCACATGGCAAACCAGCACACCTTTGACCGCACCACGCTGAAAGCGAATGGAGGTCCGGCTGATGGTGACTACTACGGTATGCCGTGGCCATGCTGGGGCACACCAGAGATGAAGCACCCGGGCACGCCAAACCTCTATGACATGTCCAAACGTGTCTCTGAGGGTGGTTTGACTTTCCGCGCCCGCTTTGGTGTGGAACGTGACGGTGACAACCTTCTGGCCGAAGGTGTGGCAAGCCTCGATTCCGAGATTCAGGATGGCTACCCAGAATTCACAATGCAGATGCTGATGGATCTGGGCTGGGATGGCGATCTGACGGATGAAGAGCGCGCTGCCATTGATGCGGTGGCCGGACCCAAGACCAACTGGAAAACCGACCTATCAGGCGGCATCCAGCGGGTGGCGATCAAGCACGAATGTGCGCCATTTGGGAACGCGAAAGCGCGTGCCGTGGTTTGGACCTTCCCGGATCCGATCCCGCTGCACCGCGAGCCGCTCTACACCAACCGTCGGGACCTGGTGGCGGATTATCCGACCTATGAGGATCGGAAATTCTATCGTCTGCCAACCATGTACGCCTCGATCCAGAAACAGGACTTCAGCAAGGACTACCCGCTGATCCTGACCTCTGGTCGTCTGGTGGAATACGAGGGTGGCGGGGATGAAACCCGTTCCAACCCGTGGCTGGCCGAGCTGCAGCAGGACATGTTTGTCGAGATCAACCCGCGTGATGCGAACAATCTCGGTGTGCGTGATCAGGCGCAGGTGTGGGTCGAAGGTGCCGAAGGAGCCAAGGTCAAAGTGATGGCCATGGTGACCGAACGCGTCGGCGAAGGTGTGGTTTTCATGCCGTTCCACTTTGCGGGCCATTTCGAAGGGGAGGACCTGCGGAGCAAGTATCCGGCAGGGGCCGATCCATATGTGTTGGGCGAAGCCACCAACACGGCGCAGACCTATGGCTATGACAGCGTGACCCAGATGCAGGAGACCAAAGCGACTCTCTGCAAAATCTGGGCAGCATAAGGAGGAAGAGAAATGGCACGAGCGAAATTTCTCTGCGACGCGGAACGCTGCATCGAATGCAACGCCTGCGTGACGGCCTGCAAGAACGAGCACGAGGTGCCCTGGGGCATCAACCGGCGTCGCGTTGTGACAATCAACGACGGCACACCGGGTGAACGTTCGATTTCTGTGGCATGCATGCACTGTTCAGATGCGCCTTGTATGGCGGTCTGTCCGGTGGATTGCTTCTATCAGAACGAAGAAGGTGTGGTGCTGCACTCCAAAGACCTGTGCATTGGCTGTGGCTATTGCTTCTACGCGTGTCCGTTTGGCGCGCCGCAATATCCCCAGGCAGGCAACTTTGGCAGCCGTGGCAAGATGGACAAATGCACCTTCTGTGCAGGCGGTCCGGAAGAGAACCACTCCACTGCGGAATTCGCCAAATATGGCCGCAACCGCATCGCAGAGGGCAAGCTGCCGATCTGCGCGGAGATGTGTTCAACCAAAGCCCTTCTGGCGGGTGACGGGGACGTTGTCTCCGCGATTTACCGCGAACGCGTAGTGGCGCGCGGTTTTGGCACCGGCGCTTGGGGCTGGGGCACCGCCTATGAGCAAAAAGGCGGCTGATACCGTCAAAATCACCGGCGGCGGGTTTCCTTGCCGCCGGTTTGATGTTTCTAGGAACTCTTTCATGCGCGGTTACGGGCAGAGCCCTGACCCCATGGTTTCAGATGATATGAGGATGTGATGCGCGCGCTTCTCTGGATGGCTCTTTCGTTCATGTTGGCATGGCCAGCTTTGGCTCAGGATACGGCACCTGATCGCAGTTCAACGGGCGGCGCTCAGACGCTGGAAGATATCATGGCGCGACAGCGTGGTGAGAAACTGGATGACAGTTTCCGGCGTGATGCGACCGGGCAGGGCAATGTCGAAGCGTTGATTGGCCAGCTGGGCACGCGCGGCGTGGCGTCAGACTCCGAAGTGTTTCGTGCATTGCGCTATGGCAGTGCCAACACCACCACACAGGCCAGCGGGCCGACCAGCACATTGCTCATTCAAGACAGTGGCATGGCTTGGCTGAGTTTCCGCGAGGGGCCGCTGCTCACTTATGGGCTTTATCTGCTGGGCGGCATGACGGCTGTTATTGCGCTGTTTTGGCTAATCCGCGGCAAGATCATGATCGAAGGGGCCAAGACCGGGCGGAATATCATCCGCTTCCTGGCGATTGAACGGTTTGCTCATTGGCTGATGGGCGTGTCCTTCATTGTCCTTGGGATCACCGGCCTTGTGCTGATCGCCGGTCGTAAGTTTATCCTGCCCTGGATGGGGCACGAAGCCTATGCCACCATCGCACTGGCCGGCAAATGGGTGCACAACAACATCGCCTGGGCCTTTATGCTGGGACTGGCGATGGTCTTTGTCATGTGGGTGCATCACAACATTCCGGATCGCACGGACATCAAGTGGCTGGCAAAAGGCGGTGGGCTGTTTTCCAAAGGCGTGCATCCGCCTGCCAAAAAATTCAACGCAGGGCAGAAGATCATTTTCTGGTCGGTGATTGTGTTGGGCGTTTCGATCTCGGCATCTGGCCTCGCGCTGCTGTTCCCGTTTGAGCTGCCGATGTTTGCCAAGACCTTCAATGTGTTGAACATGACTGGTCTGCCGCAACTGGTAACGGGCGGTGCATTGCCGGAAGTGCTCTCTCCTTATGAAGAAATGCAACTCAGCCAGCTCTGGCATGGTATCGTGGCCTTTGTCTTTATCGCCATCATCGTGGCGCACATCTATCTTGGGTCCGTTGGCATGGAAGGCGCGATTGAGACCATGGCGACCGGCGAGGTGGATGAGCAATGGGCGAAGGAGCACCATTCAATCTGGTATGAGGAGGAGCTTGCCAAAGCGCAGGCAAAACCCGGCGCTGATCGAGCGACACCAGCGGAGTAATCATGCGGGCTGTCGCGCTGTTTCTTGGTTTCCTGTGTTGGGCCACCGGTGCGGTGGCTGGGGAGTTCTTTCAACTGACCGGCCACGGAGGCCCTATCAAAGGCATCGCGGTCTCTCCGGACGGTCGTCAGATCCTGACGGCAAGCTTTGACAATTCTCTTGGCCTTTGGCGAGAGCAGGAGCCGCT
Source organism: Shimia sp. R9_1 (assembly GCF_017743775.1). Taxonomy (NCBI): domain Bacteria; kingdom Pseudomonadati; phylum Pseudomonadota; class Alphaproteobacteria; order Rhodobacterales; family Roseobacteraceae; genus Shimia; species Shimia sp. R9_1. The sequence goes on from NZ_JAGHRN010000002.1 coordinate 476,360, forward strand.
GTGGCTGGAAGGCCATGAGGCAGCGGTAAACGCGGTGGTTTTTGTGACCGACACTCTGGCGGTTTCCGCCGGGGATGATTTTGCCGTGCGGCTTTGGGATCTGGACGCTGGAACGTCACAGCTTCTGGGGCAGCATAAGGGCAAGGTTATGGCGCTGCGGGTGGCGCCTGATGGGCGCAGTGTCGCAAGCGCCAGTTGGGATGGATCGGTTGGCATCTGGCCGCTGAGTGGAGACGCGTCGCGACTTATTCAAGTCGGCAGCAATGTGAATGACGTTGCTTTTGCACATGACGGTGCCGCCCTGTTTTCCGCCTCCGCAGACGGTAAGATACGGCTCTATGACACCGCAACTGGCGACTTGAGGCAACTTTTCCTGACCAATGGGTTTGGCGTGAACACTTTGGTTTTGCGCGAAGATCTTGGTTGGCTGGCTTTTGGCGCCGTGGACGGTGTCACAAAAATTGTCACCCCTGATACTGCTGAGCTGATCAAAGACATCACGCTTGAGCGGCGGCCGATATTGGCCATGACCAGCAGTCGGGATGGCCGTCATCTCGCTGTAGGCGACGGCGAAGGTTATATTCTGATGCTGAACACCGAAGATTGGTCGATTGCCAATGACATCAGGGCCACCCACCGTGGGCCGATCTGGGCGTTGGCTTTTTCTGCTGATGGGGAAAATATTCATGCGGGTGGGTTGGATGAGGCAATGTTCAGCTGGCCGCTGTCTGATCCGGATGACACCCCCCGGATGGTGGCGGAAGGTCGCGCGTTTCTGAACGGCAATGACAGCGCCTCTAATGGGGAGCGCCAGTTTCAGCGCAAATGCTCCATTTGCCATACGCTGACCGGAGACAGTGCCAGACGGGCAGGGCCGACGCTCAAGGATGTCTTTGGACGCGAAGCGGGCACGGTTTCTGACTACAGCTACTCGGACACCTTGCTGACATCTGATGTGATTTGGACAAGCCAAACCATTGATGCGCTTTTTGATTTGGGGCCGGACGTGTATATTGCGGGAACCAAAATGCCGGTTCAACGCATCACCCGCGCCGAAGACCGCGCAGATTTGATCGCCTATCTGCGCCTTTACAGCGACTTTGAGGACTAAAGATATGAGAGTGTTTTTCCTGGCCTGCGCAGCAGTGGCTGCCATTTCCGTGGGCGCCTACTATGGGCTGCACGCCATCGGGTTTTCTGCCAGCGATGTTGCCAGTGGAACAGCCGTAAGGTTGGATTGACCACATGAACCAAATAGACCGTGCGTCTGCGCAAACGAAACGTCCTTCTGAATTTGGCATTGGCCTGTCGACAGCTTCGGTGCTGGTGGTGGATGACGAGCCGGGCATTCGCAACTTCATCGTCAAAATTCTCGACCCTGTGGTCGGGCGCATAGAGCAGGCGGCCAATACGGATGTGGCCAGCCGCCTGTTGGATCAGAACCATTTTGACATCGTAATTCTGGACAATGTGATGCCCGGGACCTCGGGGCTTGAGTGGCTGAGCGAGCAGCGCAAGCTTGGGTTCTTTGCTGACACCATTTTGATCACCGCATTTGCAGATATGGACACCGCGATTGAAGCGATGCGCGCGGGGGCCGTCGACTTTGTTTTGAAGCCTTTCCGCTCCAACCAGATTTTGAACGCGGTGGCGCGCTGTGTGGATCGTGTGAACCTGCGGCGGGAGAATTACCTGCTGAAGTATGAGCTTGCTGCGGGCAACGAGCATGTGCGCGCGCGCCTCCTCGGCAGTTCGCCGCAGATTGAGACCATACGCTCCACGATGGCCCGTGCCGCACCTTTGCCAACACCGGTTTTGCTGACGGGGGATACCGGCACGGGCAAAGAGGTTGCCGCACGTGCCTTGCACATGATGTCGCCGCGCGCCGACAAACCTTTTGTGCCAATCAATTGCGCAACCATTGCCGGTGACATGATTGAGCACGAGCTTTTTGGTCACATCCGGCAGGACGCAGGCGGGCGCACGGTGCGTCATGATGGTGTGTTCATGAACGCCAATGGCGGCACGCTTTACCTCGATGAGATCGTGGAGCTGCCGCTTCCGGTGCAGGCGGCGTTGCTGCGTGTGGTGGAACATCAGAAAATCCGGCCTGTGGGCTCCTCGCGGGAGGTGCCGCTGGACCTGCGGTTTCTCTTTGCCACCAATGCCGATCTTGAAGCGGCGGTCAAAGATGGCCGCCTGAGAGAAGACCTGTATCACCGCATCAATGTGCTGAATATTCAGATGCCACCTTTGCAAAACCGCGAGGGGGATTTGAAAGAACTGGCCTTGATGTTCTTGCAGCAAATCTCAAAGTCGCTTGGTGTGCCGCCCTTGACCCTGTCTGAGGGGGTGCTTTTGAACCTGGCGCGGTATGACTGGCCGGGGAATGTGCGCGAATTGCGTAACCTGATTGAGCGATCACTGATTGTGGGCGAATGGCCGGCGGAGTTTGCGGCCAACGGTGCCGAAGAAGAGGTTGCGGCGGTGGACAGCCTCGCGGCGGTAGAGCGTCGGCATATTCTGACGGTGCTGGCAGCCTGTGACGGTAACCGTGCGGAGGCCGCAAGACGATTGGGGATTTCCCGTAAAACCATCGATCGCAAATGCGCGATGTGGAATGACTGACACAAGCGCCAAAAGGTCATCTTCGGCCTCAAGGTCAACATGGGCCTGGCTGCCACGACGCCGCTCCGCTTCTGTGCGGATGCGGCTGTTGGCTATCGCGCTTTTGCCAACGCTGGTCATCATGCCGTTGTTCTTCATTATTACGGCGGTGAATTGGTCTTCGCGGTTTGATAACCTGCTGATTGCCAAAGTGAATGGCGAGCTGACCATTGCGGATCAGTACCTGTCTCAGTTGCTTGAAAACAGTGACCTGCGGATGCAGGCGTTGGCGGCCTCGGCGGATTTTGTGGATCATGTCCGGTCTGACGATCAGAGTGGCATCGCGCGTCTTCTGCAGGTGCAGCGGGTCCAGCTTGGGCTGGATTTCCTTTACTACCTTGCCGCGGATGGTTCTGTGATCGCCTCTCCTCGTTTGGTGGATGACAGAAATCTGGCGCGGTGGCCTGTTGTGTCTCAGGCGCTGGCCGGGTTTGGCTCTGCGCAGATTGATGTCTTTTCAGGAGAGGATCTGGCCAAGGTCTCCTCCGATCTGGCTGAGCTCGCGCGTATTAAACTGGTGCCGACACAGGCTGCGGTACCAACAGAGCGTGTCGAGGAGACACGGGGCATGATGGTGCATGCGGCCACGCCGGTGTCAGAAGATGGGCGCCACGGTGCTTTGGTTGGGGGTGTTCTGCTCAATCGCAATCTCCCTTTTATTGATACGATCAACGATCTGGTCTATCCGACCGCGAGTTTGACCGAAGGCAGTCAGGGCACTGCGACGCTGTTTTTGGATGATGTGCGCATCTCCACCAATGTGCGCCTCTTTCAGGATGAGCGTGCCTTGGGCACCCGTGTTTCCGCCGTGGTACGAGAGGCTGTTTTGGATCGCGGTGAGGTCTGGCTCGACCGTGCCTTTGTGGTGAACGATTGGTACATCTCAGCTTATGAGCCGGTCACGGATAGCTTTGGCAATCGCGTCGGGATGCTCTACGTCGGCTTTCTGGATCAGCCGTTTCGGGATGCAAAGTTCTCAACCATCCTGACCTTTGCAGTCGCTTTTGCGGTGATTGTGCTGATTTCCGTCCCGATCTTTTTGCGCTGGGCCCGCCAGATCTTTGCGCCGCTGGAGCGGATGTTGCGCACGATCACACGGGTTGAAGGCGGTGATCTGGGGGCGCGTACTGGCGTTGAAAACAGCGATGAGGAGATTGCGCGTGTGGCGGCACAGATGGATGCGTTGCTGGAGCAAATTCAGGAGCGCGATCGGGAGTTGAACCGGCGCGTGGCCGCACGGACGCAAGATTTGGCAGAAGCAAACCGGCGGCTGGAAGCCACGACGCGGCAGCTGGTTGTGTCCGAAAAACTGGCGGCAGTTGGTGAAATCGCGGCGGGCATCGCGCATGAGATCAACAATCCCATTCAGGTGATCCAGGGGAATCTGGATGTGATACGCGTGCAGCTTGGGGATCGGATTGAGGATATTCGGACCGAGCTGAAACTGATTGATGAACAGACGCATTCGATTTTTTTGATTGTGAACAAGCTTTTGCAGTTCACCAGGCCAGATGAATACGCGCAGGGGAGCGAACTTCATCAACCCTCGGCAGTGATGGTGGATACCGTGCCGCTGGTGCAGCATTTGCTGAACAGCGGGGACATCGCGTTACAGTTGGAGCTGGAAAGCGAAGGGGCGGTTGCGATCAATCGCACAGAGCTGCAGCAGGTGTTGATCAACCTGATCGTCAACGCCATTCACGCGATGCCTGAGGGGGGATCATTGCGGATCTCTACCAAGGACGACACGCGAGACGATCAGGCTGGTGTGTTGATCGAGGTGGCGGACACAGGTGTGGGTATGACAGACGCGCATCTGAGCCGGATTTTTGACCCGTTTTTCACCACCAAACAGGGGGAGGGCACGGGGTTGGGGCTGTCGATCTCGCGCAAACTGGTGGAGCTGTACGATGGCACTATCGAGGCGGACAGCACCATAGGCGAAGGCACGGTGTTCCGCCTGTGGTTCCCGTGCGCAGATCAGGGATAGGGTGCTTTAGCCCTTCAAGTATTCCTCATAGGGTTTGGCCTTCAGACCGCGATATTTCACTGTCAGCTCAAGCGGCGCGTCGTTTTCATCATAGATCCCGATCACAACACCTTTGCCTCCAGATTTGGTGCGCATCTCGTTGAGCTGTTCTGCTGAGCGTGTTGTGCGTTGGGATTGGCGGCGGGTCCAAGAGAAGAGGTGGTCATACATCATCGCGATGACCTCGGCATGCTCCGCGCTTTGTCCGAGATCGGTGAGCTCATTGGGATCATTGACCAGATCAAACAGCAGCGGAGGGTAACCACCCTCGCAATGGACGAGTTTCCACTCATTTGTGGCGACCATGAACAGCACCGCGTCCCGAACCGACGCGTTAAGCCGCGTGGCGATGGGGCTGGCGGAGTAGTCGTATTCGCAAATTACAAATGCGCGGTCTGTTGTCTCCTTTTGCCCATGGATAATGGGCTGCAGGCTTTCGCCTTCCAGAATGTGATAGGCGGGTTGCTCGCCTGTGACGTCGACAAATGTGGGGGCAAGGTCAATGGACTCCACCAATGCATCACATACGGTGCCGCGCGTGACATCTGCCTCCGGGCTGGGATCGTAGATGATCAGAGGCACCTTGGTGGCAGCGTCCTGAAAGAAAGTCTTTTCTCCCATCCAGTGATCGCCCAGGAAATCGCCGTGGTCGGAGGTCAGCACAATCATTGTATCCTCCATCCGGCCGGTTTCCTCCAGCCACGCAAAGAGGCGTCCCATCTGGTCATCGGCCTGTTTGATCAAGCCCATATAGGCAGGGATGACGGCGTCGCGGACATCTTGGCGCGAGAAGGTTTCTCCAATTTTGGTGTCCATGAAAGCTTTTAGAACGGGGTGGGCGTTTTGCCGCTCGCTGTCGGATCGGACAACAGGCAAGACGTGTTCAGGGCCAAACATGGAGGCGTAGGGCTCCGGGACAATATAGGGCCAATGGGGCTTGATGTAGCTGAGATGGCAGCACCAGGGGCCGTCAGCTTGGGCGATGAAGTCCATGCCGCGGGTGGTCAGATAAGGCGTTTCGCTGTCCTCTTCGGCGATATTCGCCGCCTCAGAAGAGTTCTTTAGGAACCAGCCAGAGAGGACGTTGCCCTCGTCATCCAGACCGGAGTTTGCGAAGTCATGCCAAGGGTTGTCGCTCTCGTATCCTTTGTCTTGCAGATAGGTGTTGTAGGCCTTGGCGCCGTCCGGGTCATAGCTGCCTTCGGGACCTTCGGGCTTCATTCCGTCATCGCGTTCAAAGACATCAAAGCCGCATTCGGCAACACGGGCGCCAATCAGGCTGTCAGGTTCCAAGCCCAATCGCGCCATGCCTTCGGCGTCTGCGCGCATGTGGGTTTTGCCCACCAACCAGCAATCCATGCCCGCCTTGCGCAGATGATCTCCCATGGTCATTTCGCCAACTTTCAGTGGAATTCCGTTCCAACTTGCACCGTGGCTGTGGACGTAGCGCCCTGTGTATGTGGACATGCGGGAGCTGCCGCAGATTGGAGACTGGATATAGGCGCGTGTGAAGCGGACTCCTTGGGAAGCCAGCCGGTCTATGTGCGGGGTTTGCAGGTGTGGATGGCCGTAGCAGCTGAGGTAATCCCAACGGAGCTGGTCAAACATGATGAATAGGATGTTTTTGGCTTTTGCCATTGTTCCGCTCCCCCAAAGTCTTTGCGCTATCTTGAGGGGCAGGGCAGCTGGGTCAACCAAAGAAGCGGGCAAGGCCTGTTCTTCGGCGTCGCCTAAAATGCCACGTTGTCTGTAGGCAGTATCGGGATGGTATTGCGTCGGTGCCGTTTTCCGGGTGAAAAGCGGGCGAGGGGACCGGATTGACCGGCGTAAGTGAACTGTGTGAGCATCAAAGCCAAGACCAATACCGCGTCTCAGACGGCGGAACCTGATGGAGCCTTTGCCCGTCGCCTTGAGGTCGTGAGCTTTCTATTGGATGCGGGTGCTGGCATGCGCGATCCCATTGTCTTTCTCACGCTGATATCCGGATTGAGCCGCGCTGGGATGATCTTTGCGATCAATGAAACCGCGCAGCGCTATAGCGAAGGACCTGGATGGTCGGTCGCGATGCTACTGATCTGTGCCGCGGCGATGGTGGTATCGGGCTATTTTCAGAAGGTCCGCGCCTTTACCCTCATCACCCGGATTGAAGCGCAGATGCGCAATCGGCTTTCCGCGCTTTTGCTGCGTGCCAACATCGATTTTCTGATCTCGCGCCGCCATGGCAAAGTCTATGGTGCGATGACGGCAGAGGTGAACCAGCTTGCGCAGGCGGTGATCCATCTGGTGGAGGCCATTGGGGCAGCATTGGTTTTGCTGTTTGCCATCCCGTATCTGTTTTATGTGAGCTGGATTGCTGGCGTCGCGGCCGTGGCGGCGATTGGTTTGGGGGGCATCGGCTTTGCCCTGATGGATGGCCCTGCAAGGCGCTGGGCGATCAAGGCCTCAGAGTCCTTTGCGGCGTATTGCGACCGTGTGACGGATATGCTGAGCGGCTGGAAGGAACTGCGCTTGCGTGGCAGCCGCCGCGATGCGCTGGAGGGTGAAACCAAAGCCGTGATCGCAGCGCAGGTGGCTCACAAGATGCGCTCAGAGCGCTTGTTTGCTGCGAGCACCGGTGGTGGGCAACTGGCTGTCGCGCTGCTCATGTGTTTTGTGGTGATCATTTTGCCGATGCTCTCTGGCGGCGATGCGATCGTGATGTTTCAGGTGCTGACCATCATCTTCTTGGTCAATGGCCCGACCGAACTCGTTTTCAACACTCTGCCGATTTTGAGCCGCGCGGAGGCGAGCTACTACAAGATCAAAGGGGTCGAGGCCGAATTGGCTGAGGCGCAGAGCCAGGCGCTGCATGCGGTGTCCAAACCATTGGACCGGTTTGACAGTATTGCGCTGCGCGGTGTGGAGGCCAATGTCGGTGAAATCGGGCGAGCGGATGTGACGCCGTTTCACCTTGGGCCGATTGATCTGACGTTTCACCCCGGGGAGACGGTGTTCATCTGCGGGGGCAATGGCTCGGGCAAAACCACTTTGCTGTCTTTGATCACGGGCATGCGCCATCCGGAAACAGGAGACATCCTGCTCAATGGTGCGCCACTGACGGATGACACGACCGCAATGTATCGCGAGCTGTTTTCTGCGGTCTTTGCGCAGTTCCATCTGTTTGAACATGCCTATGGCATGCCGGAAACGGAGTTGGCTGCCTTGGAAAGCCGGATTGCGCAGCTTGGGCTGGCAGAGCGGGTTCAGTTGTTAGGGGATAAGTTCTCCAACACTTCGCTCTCTGCAGGGCAGAGCCGCCGCCTCGCACTGGCAGTGGCCCTTGCAGAGCAAAGGCCGATCATTGTGCTGGATGAGTTTGCTGCGGATCAGGATCCGGCCAATCGCGCGTTTTTCTATGATGTGCTGATGCCGGAGCTGTCGGCATCCGGTCGGTTGGTGCTGGCGGTGACACATGATGATCATCAATTTGGCAAATGTGATCGCTTGATCAAAATGGAGGCGGGGCGCATCGTGTCGGACGAGCGCATGCGCACACGTAAAGAGGCTTTGGGCAGATGACCAATACGCAATGGACTCCGTCACGCGGCACAGGATTGGCGATGTTGATCTCGCTGATCTGCACCGGGTTTGTCACGCTGGTGGTGAATGCACAGATTTACCCGGCGCGTTGGCAATACGCTCTGTTCTACCCTGAAAAGACCGCCGAGCGCCCCTATACCATCAGCGAATCCATAGGAGATCCGCGCATTGGCGAGCCGTTCGCGGATTGGATGCTATTGTGTGCGCCGATCTTGTTTGTCGGTGTGGTGCTGCTGTGTCTGCCTGCTCTGCGCGAGCTGCGGGTAGGCGCGTCTGATGCCAAGATGGTGCGGCGCATCACGCTGCTGACCTGGGCGCTGTTGGTTTTGCAGGCGATGGCCTGTGTGGGGCTGGTGGTTCTGAGCCAGTATCGCTTTCCGCATTTTCGCGATGAGCACATGTTGGGCAGCTATCTGTTCTTCTTCAGCCAAGCCCTGGTGGTGGTTTGTGGCGAGTTTCTGTCGCGCAGCTATGCGCATCTGGGTGCAGAAGGCCGCGTTTTGGCCCCGCGCTACGCCGCTTGGCGGCGCGCCTATGTTTGGGTGCCGATCGCGCTGGGCGTAAGCTACCTGGTTTTCTTCCTGGGCAAGGGGTACGCCCCAGCGGGGCTGCGCTACGAGGTGTACTATGTCTACACAGGGCTTGAGCTTTTGCTGCTTTCCTCGTTCTTGCTCTACCTCATGACCTTTGCGCCTGACATGTGGCGGACGTGGCGTGTGAGTCGGATTGGTGCCTATGTTTCGGCGGAATCCTCGGCGTCCTGAGCGCGTAGCATTTGCGTGGCGCGACGGGCGCGCTGCAGGGCGGTGAAATGCGACAGTAGCGCAAAGCCACCCAACCCCCAGAGCACCACCCAGTTGCCAAGCGCGCCTGCGATCAGGAGCATGGCGCAGAGGTAGATCACGCGCTCCATCCGCTCAAAGAAATCAGGCCAGTCCGTGTTGGAGACAGGAATTTCAATGGCTGTGCGCGCCTTTGCGTAAGAGGTGATCACCGAGCCTGAGAAACAAGCCAAAGCGAGTGGCCAAGCGTCGTGCATGTGGGCCAAAGTGGCCAGCACAACAAGCTCTTGGTAGCGGTCCACCATGGCGTCAAAATAGCCCCCCGCTTTGGTGGACATGCCGCGTCGGCGGGCAACCGCGCCATCCAATGCGTCAAAGACAAACGCCAGAATGAGAGTGAGGCCGTAGGCCACGGGTGAGCCGTGCCAGAGGTAAGCCAGTGAGACCGCAATCACGAGCAGCAGGCCAATGAATGTCACCTGATTTGGCGTCAGCTTGGCTTTCACCAAAGGCGTGGCCATTGCCTCCCATAGCGGGTCGATTGTCGATTTCATTAGCCCGTCGATCATGGTGTGTCCTTTAGGTGTAGCTGCGAATGAGGCGGCGGCGGATTTTGTCCAGTTTCTCAGCCCGCGCGGCCAGGGCGTCTGCGCGATCCGGGTTTGGTGAGTAAAACGCTGAGCTGCGCAATTTGAGTGTGGCTGCGGCATCGGTCACCGTAGGTGCCCAGCTCATAAATGGCGCCGCCAGAGTGGCCGTGCCCAGCATGCCGGCGTGGCGTGCGCTGCACACACGGATGTCGCGGTTTAGCGCGTCGGCGAGTGTCTGGGCGAAAATCGGGTTGGCGGCCACACCGCCCACAATGGACAGCGCCCCGGAAGTTTGAACACCTTTTTCGCGCTGCACCTTGGACATGGCCCACCGCAGGTTCAGCGCAACACCCTCGATCGCGGCGCGGCGCATTGCGGCGCCGTCGTGGTGCAGGCTGAGCCCGTGGAAGGTGCCGCGCAGGCTGTCATTGTCGACCGGCACGCGCTCGCCGGCGAGCCAAGGCAGGAAGAAAGGATCATCCGCTTGTGGCGCTCCGAGGTCATCAAAGCCGGTATCAACCGCGCCGCCGCCGGTGACGCCGCAGACCCAATCAAGCGCGGAGCCTGCGTTTTCTTGACTGGCGATCAGCAGAGGGCGGAAGTCGAGGCCGGTTGACACTGTGGCGTAGGAATGCGGCACGCTCAGGCGGCGGTTGGGGAAGAAGCCTGCGATCCAGGCCGAGGTAGCGATGGAGATATGCAGAGCGCCATCGGCAACTTCGCCAGATCCAAGAGCTGAGGCCATCACATCGGATGTGCCGCCAAGCACCTGTACCTCCGGTGGCAAGCCGAGCTCTGCCGCAGCCTGCGCGGTGAGCGGCCCCACAACGGCATCTGCTTGGGTGATCGGGGCGAGCTTGCTGCGGTCGATGCCCGTGAGCGCGCAAAGCGTATCGGACCAGCCTTCACGGCCCTGTCTGGTGTCCATCACCCAGCTCAGGTTGGCGCTTTCGGGGCTGGTGGTGAACTCGCCTGTGGCACGATGGATGAGCCAGTCTTTTACGTCCAGCATCCAACGGGTGCGGGCGTAGATCTCTGGCTCCTGTTGCATGACCCAGAGCATTTTTGCGGTGGGGTCCATGCCGTTTTTGGCCGGAGCGCCATTGGCGATGCGCAGCCATTTGGCCAGTCGCGGGATGTTGTAGCCGAGCACCTCGGGGAAGCCACCGATGAGTTTTTGACCCAAAGGGGCTGCGCGTTTGTCGAGCCATGTGAGGCATGGGCGCAGCGGGGTGCCATTCTCATCACAACAAATCAGGCCGAGAAGCTGGGAGGAGAAGATAAGCGCTGACGCCCGTTTGGAGAGATCGGGCACGTCGCGACGAAGCGCGGCGAGCGCATGCGCCAGAGCGCCCCACCAATCTTCAGGCGTTTGCTCGGCCATACCACCTGAGGCCAACGACAGCGGATAGGTTTCGGTGACCCGTGCGAGCACGGTGAGGGAGCTGTCCACCACACCGACTTTTACGCCGGAGGTGCCAAAATCTGCCGCAATAACCAGATCGCCCATAGTCTCTCTCATATGCCTCAAAGTCTTTTAACCTGTGTTGTCCCAAACGTCTTAGAAGACTTATCCGAAGGGACGGGAATGGGTCTGTCATGCTCCGGAATGCTTGGCAAGTTCAGGTTGCGTTAGCGGCGCTGTTGCAGAGCGTCTTGGAAGAGCGTAATGTAATCTTGCCCGACAGTCTCAACGTCAAAACGATGTGCGTGATCTGCTGCCCAGCTCTGAAGCGTCGTGCGATGGGGGGCGTTGGTGGCCAGTGTCTTGATCTTATCAGCGAGCGCTTGGGCATCTCCGGGTGGCACCAGAAGATCTTTGCCCTGGCCGGTCATAACTGTGCGGAAGCCTTCGTTATTCGCGGCGACAGGGAGCGCGCCAGCGGCCATGGCCTCAATCAACACAAGTCCAAAGCTCTCTCCGTGTAAGGCAGGAGCCGCGAAGATGTCTGCGCTGGCGATCAGGGCACGGGCCTCGGCGTTTTTGGGGGCAGGTTGGAACGACAAGTTGTGTAGGTGGTGCGTTTGTGCATAGGCGCGCAGCCTGTCTTCTTCATCTCCGGTGCCGGCGATGATCAACTCAGCGTTAGGCAGTTGGTTTTGCAGTTCCCGCCAGGCCTGAAGCAAGACGGAAACACCTTTGCGTGCTTCAAGGCGGCCCATGTATACCACCCGGAATGTTTCAGAGGGTTTTGTTGCCTCTGCCGCAGTGCGCCAAGAAGAGAGATCTATGGCAGGTGGCAAGATCAACGGCAGCGGATTTGCTTTGTCGGCTTTCCATTGCGCGTAAGGTGCCTCGGACGGCACAACGATGCGACTGATACGTCGGTTGAAATAACGTCCCACACGCCGCAGCGCCCAGGACATAGGATCAAAGCGCGCGCTCTCTGGCAGGGTTGCATGGAACGTGGCGATGGCGGGCAGTTTCAGTTTGCGCCACATCTGCCATGGTAGCAGCGGAGTCCAAGGGGTGTGCATATGCACGACCTCCGCGCCCCAGCCCCGCAGCTCTGCAACAGCCTGTGCGCGTTGGAGGCGCGTGGCGCGACTGACCTCAAAGGCGGTGCCATGGATTGCGCAGGGCCGGGCGGTGCCAACTGTCATCAGGCCTTCTTCCGCGTGATTTGGTTGGCCCGGTGGGGCGACAATGCGCACCTCATGGCCTTGGCTGCGCAACCAAGCGGAAAGGTCGCGCACGTGGGATTGCACTCCGCCGGGTCGATCCATCGCGTAGGGGGTGAGCTGCACAATTTTCATGACGCGACCTTAGGGGAGTTTTTGAAACGGGTTGTGGGTAAGTAACCGGCGAGCCGAAGCTGCAGTACGACAGCGAGACCAAGCGCGAAGGTGGCGGGCAGAGAGGCGGCAAGCATAGGGGGCAAGACACCGTGAATGCCGAGCGCCCAAAAGACTTTGACGGAAACCACGGAGAGATAGCCCACGGCCGCCAGTGCCAGAAGCAGGAAAGGGGACAGGCGGCGCCCGACCGTGCCCTGACCTGCCAAGCTTACGCCAAGAAAGGCGAAGATCGCGGGCAGGAAAATCGCAACTTTGCGCACCGCAAGAGCGGTTGCGGCATCAGAAGCAGCAGCGCTTTCCGGTGCTGAAGCGATGGCGCGCAGGGAGGCGTTGGGGAGATAGTAGGCATCCACCCCGAACCAGCGGACGGTTTCGGGGTTCAGTTCAAAGGGCATATCAAGGCGCGGTTCCAAGTTGGGAGCGTTGGCGTTTTTGACGTCCCAGTAAGTGACCTGCTCAAAGGTCCATATACCTTCGCGAAAGCTGGGGCGCGCGGTGTTGGCGTGAAGAACATGGCTGAGTTCAGGCTCTGACAGTCCTTCAAACAACATCACGTCGCTCAGGTGGGGGGCGTTGCCCCGGGTGAACGTGGCCTGCAGCGCGCGATCGTCCGAGACCACCCATTGTGTGCCCAACTCATTGTTGTGGTAGCGCTTGCCATAGTCGCCAAGATTGGCGGCCACCTGTTGAGACACCGCTTCTGGGCGCAGCCAGTTTTCTCCGGCCATTTGAACAAGACCCAGCAGCAGGCCGGAAATCAACAGCGCAGAAATCCGGAAACTTGGTCCAGCACCGGAGGCTGCGAGGATCACATCGTCCTGTCGTTGGTGGCGCAGCAGTGTTACGACAAAGCCGCCTGCAAGGCATGCCATGGTGAGCAGACGGGTGATGATGTCGACGCTGCGATAGCCAATATAGGGAAACAGGACCGACCAAAGTGGGGCATCAGTGGCTGTGGCCTGCGTCTGAACAGAGCCAAGCCATTTCGCGAGATCAATGGCCAAGGCCACCACAAGCAGGGTGAACATCATGAAGCCGATGGCAGCGAGATCCCCGCGCACCATGGCGCGTACCGCAAGCCCTGTGTGCCGGTGCCCAATCATCGGCGCACCTCCGGTTTCATGAGGGCTTCTCCCTGCCAAATCAGATAGGCCAGCGGTGGCCCCAGATAGAGCAGGGCGGCGGCGGCACAGATCAGAGTTGTAGGCAGGCTGGATGCGAGTCCAGAGAGGATCGCGCCGCTGGCGACATCGCTGCTCATCATGATGAGCGCGGCCAGAGGTAGGGCGGCAAAACGCAGTGGGCCGCCCCCTCCCGCCACCAGTGCCGCCAAGGCCAGCAGTCCGGCCATGGGTACCATAAGCGCGCGCGACAGCAGGCGGGTGATCTGGCCGGTTTCGCTGTCTGAAAGGCTGAGAAGCCGTTCAGCCGCGCTGCGTTCGGTGTCGGTTTCCGGCAGCGCATCGGACATGGAGAATGCAAAATCCGCGGATTTGGTGGCGAAGCTGTTGAGCGGCCTGGGTGTCAGATCTGGTGACGGGTAGAGGCCTTCAAGCACGTTGAGCTGTTGCAGCTGGATTTTATGGGTGTCGGAGACTTCGGGGTCGGTGACATGCCAGTTTTCTGAATTTGCTGCACGCCAACCTCCGTTGATATCGGGCTGAAACACAAACAGATGGCCCCGTTCTTCGGCGCGCTCAGAAGATGTGTTTGGCGGGGTGGCAATAAAGGTTGTGTCACGCAGGGTTTGCAGGGTGGTTTCGTTGCCTCCCTCCTGAATACGGGTGAGGACAAAGTCTTTTTGCAGCTCAATCAGCGCCAACCGCTCGCCAAATTTGGCGCTGGGCAGGATCAGGCCCGCGTTGGTAAAGCTGAGCGCGCCGCCGATGAGGCCGAAGATCAGCACAAAACTCACCACCCGACCCCAATGCACACCGGCGGTCGCTAGGATCATCAACTCGCCCCGGTTACGGGCATCCTGCGTGGCAAAATACGTGGCGATCAGCAGGCTCATGGCAAGCGCGAGGTCGAGGATTTCTGGAACCTTGAAGCCCAGAAGATGTGCCACATCCACAGGGCCGCCACCCAGACGTAGGGCGTGTTCCATCAATGTGGTGAAGCTTTCGGCAAGAAAGATCGCCTCGATCACGAGCAACAGAAGCAAAAGCCGCAAAAAAAGCGGTTTGCCCAGCACACGCAGCACCGGAAGGCGCAGGAAGGTTCCCAATCGGCTCATGGGCGGAGTGTCACCATGTGTCGCGCCGCTGGCAAGACGCTCACCACAATGCGGTGAGGAAGTGAACCGCCACAAGGCCAGCGCTCGCGGCAATCCAGCTGTCCAGACTGTCCAGAAGTCCGCCTTGGCGAGCAAGGACGCGGGGATAGTCCTTCACACCGGCAATGCGCTTGTGGCGTGAGGCGGTGAGGTCTCCTGCCACGGCGAGGGCGCCGACGAAAAGTGCGGTGGCGGCGGCTTTTAGCGGGGAAAAGCCCCAGATCGTCGCAGCCACAACAAGTGCGATCAGAAGCGCCATTGCACCACCGGCAAGGCCCTCGATGGTTTTGTTGGGGCTGAGGATTGGGAAGGCTTTGGTGCGCCCCAGAAGGCTGCCGATAAGGAGGGCGAAACTGTCAAAAATCTCAACCAGTACGTAGGCTGCCAACATGAGCGCTGTGAGTTCCGGGTGTGCCGCGCCATATGCCAGCAGCGCCATGGGCAGCATGGGAAATAGCAGCACGTCGACCGCGGCATTGGGCGAACTTGGACGGGTTGTCAATTGACGGGCAAACAGCAGGAACCACAGGCCGGCGCAAGCGATCGCCACCGGGTTAAACAGTGCGCTGATCACAGTGAGACCAGCGGCAGCAAGAGCCGCCAGAATCACGTGAGTTTCTTTTGCAAGACGCAACGTGGCGACCTCGTAGCCGATCCGGGCAGCGGCGAGTGTCGAACCAGCGATCAGAGCTTGCGGTCCCAGAAGGAAGAGCGCGAGCAGACAGATCAGGATGAGGGTGGCACTCAGCAGTGTGACGACAAGGTCGAGGCTTTTGCGGCGGATACTTGGGATCAATGCCAGCAAAAGCAGCATGACAAATCCCGCGCCGATGATGACCGCTGCGGCCATGGCAATGTCTTGGACAGTGGGCGTGGTCATTGGTTGCCGTGCTGGGAAATGATACGTTTTTGGTGCCAGCGCAGAAGCGGAGCAATCAGGCTGCCAAGGCGGTTGAGCGCGGCCATCTGAAAGCCCGGAGCAACTGCGGCGTGGCCCGCCTTCATCCCCGCAATGAGACGTGCGGCGATGTCTTCAGGCTGCCAGAGGCCTCCCCCTTCGGTGATCTTCTGGGTGGCCATGGGCTTGGTGCGTTTCTCTTCGGTCAGCTGAGGCGTATCGGTGTCAGGCGGATAGATCACCGTTGTGGTGATGTTGGCAGCTGCCAGTTCGAGATGCAAAATCTCCGCCAATCCGCGCAGGGCGAATTTGGATGGAGCATAGGCGCCATAGCCATAGATGCCAAAGAATGCCGCGCCGGAGGAGATTAGCCCGATGTGTCCGCCACCCGCGTCCTGCATCGGTTTGGACAGCGCTTGAACAAAAGTGAGCGTGCCAAAATAGTTCACGTCCATATGCCTGCGGTGGAGGTCTGCGCTTTGAGCGTGAAAGAGCCCCGGCTGGGCGATACCCGCGCTGGCGATGGCCATTTCGGGAGCACCCAGCTCGAGGACAGCATCGGAAAGCGCCTCTGTCAGCGCGACTTCATTGGCGACGTCGACGGCATATGTTTCCACATTGATGTTGGGCGCTGCTTGCAACAGGGCGTCGCGCGCGGCCAGCAATCGGCTGGCATCACGCGCAAATAGAGCGAGGTCGTGCCCCTTCACCGCAAGCTGCATCGCCGCGGCAAACCCGATGCCGCTGGAGCCGCCTGTAATGAAGGCGGCACGCATCAGCTGGCCTCGTTGACGAACCGCAACACGACGTCGTGCGCGTCGGTGTCTTCGATCTGCTCTGGCGGATGCTTGAACAGGAAGGCGCTGGCCTCGGTGATGGGGCCTGCAAGGCCGCGATCCCGCGCGATACGTGCCAGACGGATCGCCACCAGCGCTTCTGCCGCAGCATTCGGGCTATCTTCCACATCGAGACGCACTTCGATGTTGGTTCGCGCGCCCCCAAAGAGGCGACCTTCAAGGCGCACGTAGGCAACTTTGCGGTCGTTCAGCCATGGCACATAATCTGATGGGCCGATGCGGATGTCATTTTCGTGCAGGCGCTCTTCCATCGCGGATTGCACCGCCTCGGTCTTGCTTTCCCGCTTGTTGGCCAGACGAGCGTTCTCGCTCATGTTCAGGAAGTCGGTGTTGCCGCCTACGTTGAGCTGATAGGTGCGATCGATTTCAACACCGCGCATTTCTGCCAGATTGGCGAGCGTACGGTGCAGTACGGTTGCACCCATCTGCGCTTTGAAGTCATCGCCCAGGATCGGGATGCCTGCAGCGCGGAATTTGTCGGCCCATACCGGATGAGACGCAATGAAGACCGGGATGCCGTTCACAACAGCCACGCCTGCTGCAAGCGCGCACTCTACATAGAACTCCACCGCTTTCTGAGAGCCAACGGGCAGGAAGATGATCATGATTTCCGCTTCAAGCTCGTTCAGCTTGGCGACGATCTCTTCTTTGCTGAGCGCGTTCTCTGAGGACAGACGGAAGCTGCGATCTTCCGGGTTAGCGAGCATGTGAGCAGCCACACCATCAAGATCGGGGCCGCGCAGGACCGGGCCGGTCTGCTCCGCCAGATCGGTGTGAAACTGTTCGGTGCAGTTGGGAGCTGCAAAAGCCGCTTCGCCGAGCGTTTTGCCAACCTTGCGGCTGTCCACGTCAAAGCCAGCGACCAGTTCAACATCCGCAGGTGTATAGCCCGCCAGGTCCGGGAAGCTCACGCCAACGGCTTCATCGCCAAGAGCGCGGCAGTAGGAAACACCTTGGATCAGCGAGCTGGCACAGTTGCCAACACCAACAATCACTGTGCGGATCGGAGAAGAAGGGGATTTTGTCATTCGTTGAAAGCTCCACCGGAAACGGCAATAGTGTGGGTCACATAGAGCCCCGTTTGGGGGTCGGTTGTATAAAGACGCAGACGGGTGACTTTGGGCAAGAGCCCACTTTCGTCAACATCGAGATAGCCATAAATCAGCTGATATTCGCGGCCGTCCTGTTCTGTAAACAGGGCCGCTTTGAAAGGTGCAATCTGGCGCAGTTCCAGCTTTTGAGATTTCAGTGCATTGAAGGCCAGAGTGCGCGATGTGGCGGAAGCGTGCGATTTCAGGCGGACGCCAAAGCCAAACACGCGCTCATACCAGCGCAGCGCCATGGTCTGCCCCTCATCGGCATAGCGGCGCCAAAAGACAGACACGGGTGACTTGTCAATCAGGCTGCCCGCGTCGTCAAAGCGCGCGCTGTAGACCACGGTGTTGGCGTTCATATTGCGTTGCAAAAAGAACAGCTGGCCGGGTTCATCAGGATGCGGGAAGTCTGGATTGGCCAATGGCAAGACGTCGCTTTGCTCAGAAGAGGTGAGCGCGAGTTGCGGCTTTGCCTTGGCCGCAGTTGCCTGCAGTGTCAGGCAGAAGGCGGCAAAAAATGCCAACAACATCGCAAAGGTTGACCCGTTGCGATGCGTCAGGGAGGTGCCCTGAAAGCCCGTGTGAGCAGTCAGGTACATGGGATTATTCCGCGCTCATACGTTGCCGCAAAGCTGCGGCAGCCTCAGAAGCCTTCGCGACCGCATCGATCACGCGATCCAGATCGGCTTCGCTATGGGCGGCGGAGATGAAGAACCGGATGCGTGGCATGTCTTTGGGCACGCCCACATGCACGACAGGCGGCGCATAGATGCCCTGTTGCATCAGGGCTTCAGCGACAAAGACGCAATCTTCGGGCGTTTCAAACAGGATCGGAACAACGGCCTCACCGATGGCGGTGCCAGTGTCCAGGCCTGCTTCGGCCGCCTTGGTGAGGAAACGGCGCGAGTTGGCGCGCAGCTTGGCAACGCGGCTCGGCTCATGCTTAAGGAGGTTCAGCGCTGCATGTGCGCTGGCAACCGTCGCCGGAGGCAGACCTACGGAGTAGACAAAGCCTGGAAGGCAGAAGCGCATCCACTCAATGACGTCGGCATTTGCAGCAATGAAACCGCCCGAGGATGCGAAGCTTTTGGACAGTGTTCCAATAGCGATTTCCACTCGGTTGGGATCTTCGCCGAAGTGTTCACAAAGACCGCGGCCGGTTTCGCCGAGAACGCCATAGGAATGGGCTTCATCCAGCAAAAGCCACGCGTCATAGGCGTCTTTCATATCCAGCAGACGGGGCAGGTCGGTGATGTCACCGTCCATGGAGAACAGCCCATCGGTGCAAATCAGCACACGCCCGTGATCCGCGCGGTGTTCGCGCAGAATGCGCTCCAGATCATCCAGATCGTTGTGTGCATAGGTCTCAAAGCGTGCTTTTGTGCCACGTGCGCCCATGATGATGGAGTTGTGGGCAAGCTCATCGACAATCACGAGATCGCGCGGGCCAAGCAGGAGGCCAACCACGGAGACATTGGTGAGGTAGCCCGAGATCACTGAAAGCACGCCGCCGACACCGAGGAATTCGGCCATGTCGTTTTCAAGCGCACGATGGGCGAGCCGTTCACCGCCTACGAGACGGGAGGCGCCCACGCCCGTACCCTGCGCATCAATGGCCTCTTTGGCAGCACCGGTCGTTTCCGGATGATGCATAAGGCCGAGGTAGTCATAGTGCGACATGGACAGGAAACCATGTGGCCATTGTTCTGCCTTTGCTTCCAGATCATCGGTCGGAACAAAATAGGGATGTCCGTTTTCGATCAATGCGCGGCCGCTCAGGCGAAAACGGCGTTCAGCAAAGGTGAGGAAGCTGGTGTTTTTGGTTTTCATCCAAGTCTCCGCAGCCTGCGCTGCGCTTATTTTTTAGAATTCAAAAGTGAGGCAATAACGCGGCCTCCGCGATGGGCTGGTCACGAAATTGCAATATGACCGCTTCGTGGCATCCGGTCCAGCACAATGCAAGGGCAGAATTCTTCGGGCGCATTGCTTTTGCGCTTGTGTGGCTTGCTGAACGCCATTTGGGCAGATCGTGAACAGAAGCTGTTTCTAGATGCTTGCTCCGACAAGAATAATCATGTTCAGATGAACCAGAACACGCCGCCGCAAGGTGGATTAAAAAGAGCGTGGCAGGGGACTATTGCTTTGACAGCACTATTAACTGTGCGAAATCTTACAATTGGCTTTGAAAAAGCCAAACCTGTGGTGGATGACGTCAGTTTTTCAGTCGCCGCCGGAAAGACCCTCGCGCTGGTCGGTGAAAGCGGGTCGGGGAAGACCTTGAGCTGTCGCGCGGCGTTGCGGATTTTGCCTGCGGCGGCCCAGTTGCGCGGTGGTCAGATCGAGTTTGCGGGACGTGGCGGAGATGCGCCGATCGACATCACCAATCTGAGCGAGCGCAAGATGCGCAGCATTCGCGGCAATCGGATTTCGATGATTTTTCAGGAGCCGATGCGCTCGCTGTCCCCGCTCCACCGTATTGGCAACCAGGTGTCTGAAGCGCTGAAGTTGCATCATGATTTTGACGCGGCCAAGCGCAAGAAACTGGTTCTTGAGAAGTTTGAACGTGTTGGCTTCCCAAACCCTGAACGCGTCTACAATTCCTATCCGTTTGAGCTCTCAGGTGGGATGCGCCAGCGTGCTATGATTGCGATGGCGATGGTTGGGCGGCCTGATCTGCTGATTGCGGACGAGCCGACAACCGCGCTTGATGTGACAACGCAGGCGCAGGTTTTGGGGTTGATCAAGGATCTTCAGGCTGAGACCGGCATGGGGGTGATTTTGGTGACCCATGACCTTGGCGTGGTGGCCAATATGGCGGACGATGTGGTGGTGATGAACCGTGGCCGCGTCATGGAGGCGGGGCCTGCCCCCCTTGTCCTGCGCGATCCGCATCACCCTTACACGAAAGACTTGATGGCAGCGGCACCGGAAATTCCGGCCACGCCGGCAGATCGACCAGATGAGGAGGAACGCGACTACATCCTTGAGATGCGGGACGTGAACAAAACCTATGAGCTTAAGGCCTCCTCACCTTGGGGTGCCAAATCCGTGGTAAATGCCGTCCGAGGTGTGGACTTCGGGGTCGAGCGCGGCAAAACACTGGCGGTAGTGGGTGAATCCGGATCCGGTAAAACCACATGTGCGCGCATGGCGCTCGGTGCGGAGCGTGCGGATAGCGGCGCCTCGATCCTGTTTCGCGCTGAGCCGGGTGCTGAGCCGGTCAACCTTCAGGATCTGAACCGCGCGGAGCGTCTGGCGTTTCAGCGCAAGGCTCAGATGGTGTTTCAGGACCCCTACAGCACACTTAATCCGCGTATGCGGGTGAAAGATGCGCTTTGTGAACCTCTGGAGATTCACAACATTGGATCTCCGTCAGAGCGTGTTGACCGTGCCGTGGAAATTCTGCGCTGGGTCGGGCTGAATGAAAACATGCTCACGCGCTTTCCACATGCCTTCTCCGGGGGGCAACGCCAGCGACTTTCCATCGCGCGTGCATTGATGCTTGGGCCGACGTTTCTGGTATGTGATGAGCCGACATCAGCACTGGATGTTTCTGTTCAGGAGCAAGTGTTGCGCCTGCTTGAAGACATTCGGGACCGCCTCAACCTCAGCTACCTCTTCATCAGCCATGATCTTGCTGTTGTGGCGCGGATAGCGGATGAAGTCGCGGTAATGCGCGCAGGGCTTGTGGTCGAACAAGGTCCGCCAGAGCAGCTCTTCTATAATCCGCAACATCCCTATACCAAGGCGCTCATTGCGGCTCAGCCTGAGCCAGATATTGCGCGCCCCATCAACCTCAAGATCGTGGCACAGGGGGCAGGCGCGCCTTCCAGTTGGCCCGATGCTTTCCGCTTTGACGGTGTGAATGCGCCGCCGTTGCGAGAGACCGAGCCAGGACACAAGGTGCGTTACCATGCCTAAACGACTGATCACAGCTGGCCTTTTTGCGGCCTGTTCTTTGCTGGGTGTCCACGCTGCCTCGGCGATGGAGCTACAGGAAAGCGGCTTTTGGCAATCAGATGTTTCTGCCGGAAATTTGCCGCCGGTTGCAGAGCGTGTGCCAAAGGCGCCAAAGACCGTAGATCTGTCTCTGCGCAACCGGGAGTTCGGCAAGCAGGGTGGCACTTTGCGCACCATGGTCACGCGCTCCAAAGATGTTCGGCAAATGGTTGTGTACGGCTATGCGCGGCTTGTGGGCTACAACGAACGGTATGAATTGGTCCCCGATATTCTTGCGGGTCTAGACAATGAAGACGGCAAGAAATTCACCATGCGCCTACGCCCCGGCCACAAGTGGTCGGACGGTCATCCGTTTACATCTGAGGACTTCCGCTACTGGTGGGAGGATGTTGCCAACAATCCGTTGCTGTCCCCTTCAGGTCCCGTCGATTTCCTGAGAGTTGAAGGAGAGCTGCCAAAGGTCAGTTTCCCCGATGCACATACGGTTATCTATGAGTGGAGCAAACCCAACCCGCAGTTTTTGCAGATGCTGGCCGAGGCGCGCCCGCCGTTCATCTATCGCCCTGCGCATTTCATGAAGCCGTTCCATGCGGACTACACGGATGAAGAAGAGCTGAGTGAGCGGCTTTATGAGGCGCGTGTGCGCAGTTGGGCCGCGCTGCACAACCGTCAGGACAATATGTATAAGTTCGACAATCCGGATCTGCCTACGCTGCAGCCTTGGATCCTGGCGACGAAAGACGGCAAAAGCCGGTTCCTGTTTGTCCGCAATCCCTTCTACCACCGGATCGACAGCAATGGGGTGCAATTGCCCTACATCGATGTTGTTGAAATGCAGGTGGTTGCGCCGGGTCTTGTTGCTGCGAAGGCAAATGCGGGCGAAGTGGATCTGCAGGCGCGTGGGCTGGACTTCAAAGACACGGCGATCCTGAAAAAGGGTGAGGCGCAAGGCAACTACAGCACCATGTTGTGGGGCAACGGCACGGCCAGTCAGATCGCGATCTATCCCAATCTGAACTACAACGACGAGGGCTGGCGGGAGACGCTGCGCGATGTGCGTTTCCGTCGGGCGCTGTCTCTGGCAATCAATCGCAAGATCATTAACCGCGGCCTTTACTTTGGCTTGGCCAAACAGGGTGGCATGACGGTTTTGCCGGTGAGTCCTTTCTTCAAAGAGAAAAACCGCGATGCATGGGCCATTCGTGATCTGGATCAAGCCAATGCTCTGCTGGATGAAATGGGCCTCGATAAGCGCACCAAAGAAGGATATCGCACGCTGCCCGATGGGCGCCCCGTATGGGTGGTGATCGAGACGGCAGGCGAGCGCCAAGAGGTTGAAAACGCGCTGCAGATTATCACTGACAATTGGGCGGAGATTGGCGTGAAGCTGATCATGCGCCCCTTGGAACGCGATATTTTGCGCAATCGGGTCTACGCCGGAGAAACCATGGCCTCCACGTGGTTTGGCTGGGACAACGGGCTGCCGCAGCCATACACCTCACCGGGCTATCTTGCGCCGTGGGATCAGGCGTTCCTCTCTTGGCCGAAGTGGGGGCAGTACCATCAGACACATGGTGAAGTTGGTGAGGCCCCTGATCTTCCTGCCGCGATTGAACTGAACGATCTCGCGCATCAGTGGACACAGGCCTATACGTCGGTGGATCGCGCTGTGATCTGGCAGCGTATGGTGGATATTCATGCTGACAATGTTTTTGCCATTGGCCTGTTGAACGGCGCGCCACAACCGGTTGTTGTGTCCAATCGCTTGCGCAATGTGCCGGAGAAAGCCATTTGGGCTTGGTCTCCCGGTGCCCATTTCGGGGTGCATCGCCCCGATGAATTCTTCTTTGCGGAATAGGAGCAAGGAATGGCTCTGCTGCGGTTCGCGGTTTTCCGGTTTTTGACCATGCTTGCGACACTTCTGGTGGTGTCGGTGTTGGTGTTTGTCATCATCAACCTGCCGCCGGGGGACTATCTGTCCAATCAAATCAACGAGCTGCGCGCGACCGGGCAATCCAATGGGATCGCCAAGGCGGAGTTCCTTCGGCAGGAGTACTCACTCGATCAACCTTTGTGGAAGCAATATCTGATCTGGGCCGGGTTCATGCAGGGGCCGCATGGTTTTGCGGGGCTTTTGCAGGGCGAGTTTGGCTGGTCCTTTGAGTTCGACAAGCCGGTGGCTGATCTGGTCGGCGGTGCGCTTTGGATGACGGTGCTGGTCAATCTGGCTGCGGTGCTTTTCATCTATGCTGTGGCGCTGCCGCTTGGCGTTCTGGCTGCGGCGAAATCCAAAACCTGGATTGACTATACCTCTGCGTTCATTGGCTATCTTGGTCTCGCGACGCCGAACTTCTTGCTGGCGCTGATCCTGTTTTATTACGGCAACCGCTATCTCAACCTGCCGATTGGTGGGTTGATGGATCCGCAGTTCGAAGGTGAACCGATGAGCTTTGAGAAGATGAAGTCGGTTCTGGTCCACTTGATCATTCCAACCTTTGTGATTGGCACGTCAGGCGCGGCGGCGATGATGCAGCGGCTGCGAGCGAACCTGCTTGATGAACTAGGTAAACCCTATGTGGAAACAGCGCGGGCCAAAGGTATGAGCGAGCCGCGTATGCTCACCAAATATCCCCTTCGCGTGGCTTTTAACCCATTTGTGGCCGACATCGGCACGCTTTTGCCTTCACTGGTCTCCGGTTCGGTTCTGGTGTCTGTGGTTTTGGGGCTGCAAACCATCGGGCCGCTGCTGCTGTCAGCGCTTAAGTCGCAGGATCTGTTCCTGTCCGCTTTTGTGTTGATGTTTGTGGCGCTTCTTACGCTGATTGGCACGCTGGTGTCCGATCTCTTGCTCGCGCTGCTTGATCCGCGCATTCGATTTGGAGGGCGGGAGCGATGAGCATTCAGCCAGACGGGCGTTTTGTCGATCAGGCCCCTTATAATCCCGAAGCAGCGGCAGAGGCGCGCAGCGCCGAGTTGGATATGTCCAACGCGCGGTTGCTGTGGTTGCGCTTTAAGCAACATAAGCTTGGCTTGATCTCAGCCATTTTTCTGCTCCTTGCCTATCTGTCGCTGCCTTTTGCTGGCTTCATTGCGCCTTATGGGCCCAACGAACGGTTGGAAGATTACATCTACGCCCCTCCGCAGCGGATGCATTTCATTCATGACGGCCGCTTCATTGGCCCGCATGTCTATCCGACCACGGCGGAAATGGATCTGGAGAGCTTCAGTTGGAAATATGTGCCGGATACCGACACACCAATGATGCTTGAGTTCTTCTGCGAAGGGGCTGACTATAAGCTCGCAGGGTTCATTCCGGCCAACACGCATTTCTTCTGTGCTCCGGAGGGAGCGACCCTGTTCCTCTTTGGTGCGGATCGATTGGGGCGCGATGTGTTTTCACGCATCCTTTATGGCGCGCAGCTTTCGCTGACCGTCGGGCTTGTGGGTATCACTGTTTCCTTTGTGATCGGGATCATTCTGGGTTCGATCGCTGGCTATTTTGGCGGCTTTCTGGATTGGTTCATCAACCGAGTGATTGAAGTCTTGCGCAGCCTGCCAGAGCTGCCCCTGTGGCTCGCGCTGTCGGCGGCTGTGCCCTCTCACTGGGGGCCTGTGGCGGTGTTTTTCATCATCTCGATCATCCTTGGTATTCTCGACTGGCCGGGCTTGGCCCGTGCTGTGCGCTCCAAATTCCTGAGTTTGCGCGAAGAAGAATTTGTGAAAGCCGCTGAGATGATGGGGGCGAAGCCAAGCCGGGTGATCAAAAAACACCTTTTGCCCAACTTCCTCAGCCATCTGATCGCCAGCGCGACGCTCTCGATCCCGGCGATGATTTTGGGGGAAACGGCGCTGAGCTTCTTGGGGTTGGGGTTGCGCGCGCCAGCGGTGAGTTGGGGCGTCATGCTGAACGATGCGCAGAACCTTGCGTCGATTGAGATCTATCCCTGGACGGCGATTCCGATGCTACCGATCGTGATTGTGGTTTTGGCGTTCAACTTCTTTGGCGATGGTTTGCGGGACGCAATGGATCCGAACCGAAGCTAAAACTGAAAGAGGGTGGTTTGGACCGCCCTCAGCGCTTTGGGTTAAGTCGCTATAGCTTTAGTGGCAGACGGAAAAGAGTGGACGCCGGGCGGCTGCGCTCAGTTTGCGACGGGTTTCTTCAAAGAGAGAGGAGGCTGCATTCACCAGAGTCTGCTCTTCGCTATTCCACTTGGTCTCAGGTTCCTGTGGCGCTTCCGGTTCGGGCTGAGGTTCTTCCGCCTTTTCACGTTTGGTATTGGTTTGCGCGCGTGGTTTGGACTTGGCTGAACGACGTGCCTTTTCTTTCTTTTTGCCCGTTTCTTGGGGCATCTCTTCCGCTTCAATCTTTGCGCGGTGATAGGCTAACGCGTCGAAGGCTGCGTTGATGTCAGCCATGCGTTGGCTGGCTTCTTCAGGGTCGTCTTTGGCGAGGTCCGGATGGTAACGTCTGACAAGTTTGCGCCATGCGGAGCGCATCTCCTTGTCAGAGACATCCGGAGTCACTTCCAACAGCTCATACGCGTGCTCAATCTCAGGCGACATTCCCCCCCCTTCGCGGCCCGATCCCATGGTCCGCAACAAATCCCACCATTTTGCTAGCGCATTTACCCTTTGTTTAAAAGCGCAGACGGGGCAAATGGTTAATCGTGGGGTGCTGACGCAGTGGCGCTATCAGCGGTCATCGCCGCCGCCGGAAGCCTCTTCCAGCGCATCTTCGTCAATGGCCGCTTCCACTGCGCCCACAACGGCGTCGCGTTGTTTGGGGCTCAACTCTTCGCCTTTGTCATCATCAGCAATCCGCACAGTGACTTCGCGGTGGGCAAATTTAATGCCTTCGCGCGCAAAGAGCTCGCGGATTTCCTGATAGACCTTTTTGCGCACCAGCCATTGATCGCCCGGTTTGGTCATGAATTTCACACGAATGATCATCGCGCTGTCCTGCATCTCGATCACGCCTTGTGATTTCAGCGGCTGGATGAAGTTGTGGCCGATCACCGGATCATCGAGCAATTCGACGCCGAGCTTTTTGACCAGCTTGCGCACCCGCTCCACGTCGGTGTCGTAGGTGACACGGAGCTTGAGTTTCATGATCACCCAATCGCGGGAGTAGTTGGTTAGATACTGGATTTCGCCAAAGGGAATGGTGTGCAGCGGCCCCAAGTGGTGGCGCAGTTGGAAAGACCGGACAGAGATCTTTTCGACCGTGCCTTTGACAGAGCCAATGTCGATGTATTCGCCTTTGCGGAAGGCGTCATCAAACAGGAAGAAAGCGCCGGAAAAGATATCCCGCACCAGGGATTGAGCGCCAAAGCCCACGGCAAGGCCGATAACACCAGCACCGGCGAAGAGTGGGCTGACGTTCACTCCCATTTCCAAGAGCGCGATCAGAACGATGGAGACCACGATGATCACCAGAATGAAGCTGCGGAACAGCGGAAGCAGCGTTGCGAGGCGGCTGGCACCGGTTGCGCCCCCCTCATCACCGGGCGTTGCGCTTACAGCATCTCCGCCCTCATCTTTGATTTTTGTGTCCACCCAGATGCGGAAGGCATGAAACACGATGTAGCCAATGAAACAGATCACAGCCACATCCAGCGTCTGATCAAAGATATTGGTCTGGACCATCATTTCTTCGGCGCCAAAAATATTGACCGCAGCATACAGGCCGGAAACAAGCGCCAATATCCCCGCAATCCGGCGCGCAAGGTCTTCAAAGGTGTGAATGCTGCTCGATTGCATGCGTTCCTGAAACGCACGCAGTTCGGCATCATCATCTTCGCTTTCCATGATGTCGCCGTCCAGAACCGGACTGGACACCGTCTCTGTTGCTATGCCGTCAATGGTTTCCTGTGCAGCTTCGGCGGCCAAGCGGGCGGCTTCCTGTTCCGCCTCAGCACGTTCCGCCGCTTCATTGGCTGCGCGGATTTTGCGGGCGCGGTCAAAGTAGCGCTCGATGATGAAGTTGAAGGCCGCATAGACCACAATTGTGGCCGCGAAAATCATATAGGCGCCGGCGATTGGCGGGATCGACAGCTCATTGCCCAGCACAATGTCAAAGGCCTGCTCGGTGAAGCCATAGATCACGTAAAGCAGGAAAACAGGCGCCCAGAGTGTGCTGATCAGTCGGATGGGCAGGCTTGCTTGAGGGAGGGCTTTGCCATTGCGAATGGCGTTTGAAATGGCTTCGCGGTTCACCACCACCATCGCGAGGTTGCCAATCGCAAAGACGCTCAGCAAAACAAGCGTCATGGCTGCAAAGACATCGTAGTTCAGGCCAAGTTGCTTCAACCATTCCCCGAACACTGCGGTACAAATGTTGAGAGCACCAAGCGTAAACATCCAGCGGTGCAGGCGTTTTGCATCGCGTGTGGAAAAACTAGGGATACGATACTGGTCCAGATAGGGCGACAGGATCATGCGCCAGATCAGCGCGACAATACGGCTGAGGGCGTAGGCCACAAAGATCGAGATCAGCGTGAAGCGGATGGCGCTGTCTTCTTCACCTCCGATGACCGCTGTGATGATGAAGCCGAGAATAGCGGCCACAACCATGGAAAACGCCACGCCAATCACCCCGCCGACAAAGCGCACCACGAGGAACGGCAGCTTTTCGGAATAGCCTAGCGGTGCTTTTTGCACCATTGGCATCACAAAGCGGGCCGCAATTTTTGGGCCGTAGATTCTGCGCTCGGCAAGGGCGCCAAGCAGCAGGAAAACCAGTGACCACAAAAGGGTTCTGACAAAGGCCATGATGGTGCCATCAGGGCTGGAGGCGCGCAGGATAAAGCGGACCTCGTTGATGGCCGCGGGCAGGGCCTGCAAGCGCTTGAAAAAGATGCTCCGCACTTCATCGACTTCTGATTGCGCGCGCATGATAAGGGTGGCGTCGTCATTGGAGGTGCCGGAAGTTTGCGCAGAGCTGCTGGAGGCGCTACTTGCGCCGACAGTTTGCGTAGATCCGTCAGGTTGCAGGATGATGACTTGCATGCCGGTATTCGCTGCTTCCTGCAAAAGTTGGCTCATGGCCGCGTTTTCTTCGGGCGCGGCGCTTTGAGCGGTGCTGGGCAAAAGAGAGGTCGCTTGAGCTGTTGCCATCAATGGCATCAGTAAAATGATGAAGATCATTGCAAACAATTGGCGCAACATGGCGAATAACCCTCTCAAATCAGTCTTCTTTTGGTCTAGCCTTTGAGGCGGCGTCACGCAAATGAGATCATCTCACGTGTGTGGGTGTGGGCGAAACCACGCAGCCAGCGCGTTTTGGCGTGACAAGGGGTGGCAAACAGTTTAGCGGCTGAAACCAATGATAAAAGGTGCAGGCGAGCGGAAGGACCGGTTACAGGTGACCCTCAACACATCAGAAAAAATCGCTGTTTTGGGCTTGGGCTATGTGGGCTTGCCTTTGGCTCTGGGCCTTGCACGCGCCGGATTTGAGGTGGTTGGCTTTGACACCAATGCCAAGCTGATTGCAGGGCTAACTTCTGGGCGCGATCCAAACGGCGAGGTGGCGGCTGAGTCACTGGCGCAGACCGCTGCGGTTTTCAGCGACGCCTCGGACGCGCTGAAAGGCTGCACGGCCTTCATCCTTTCAGTGCCGACGCCGATCACGGATGCAAAGGCACCTGACCTTGGCCCGGTACTGGGCGCTTGTGCGACCATCGCGCCGTATTTGACTGCAAATGCCTTGGTCGTTTTGGAAAGCACCGTCTACCCCGGTGTGACCGAGGAAGTTTGTGGTCCTGCGCTGGCGCAGGCCAGCGGGCTGGCAGCAGGCAGCGAGATCAAGCTTGCCTATTCGCCGGAACGTGTGAATCCGGGAGATGCCGAGCACACGCTGGAAAATGTGGTCAAAGTGGTGGCGGCTCAGGATGCTGAAACCCTTGCCCGCGTTGAGGCGATCTATGGACCTGTGATCAAGGCTGGGCTGCACAAGGCCAGCTCGATCAAGACGGCAGAGGCGGCAAAGGTCATCGAGAACACGCAGCGCGATCTGAACATCGCTTTGGTGAACGAATTTTCGCTTATCTTTTCCCGTATGGGACTAGACACTCTGGAAGTTCTAGAAGCTGCGGGCACCAAATGGAACTTCCTGCCATTCAAGCCAGGTCTTGTGGGAGGGCACTGTATCGGTGTCGATCCTTACTATCTGACCTTCCGAGCGGAGCAACTGGGCTATCACCCTGAGGTCATTTTGGCGGGGCGTCGGATCAATGATCACATGGGGCGTCATGTGGCGCAGGAGATGATCAAGGGCATGCTTGCCAAAGGCACCAACCCCTCGGGCGCACGTGTTTTGGTGATGGGGCTTGCGTTCAAAGAGAACTGTGCCGACACGCGCAACACCCGCGTGGCCGATATTGTGGACGAGCTGAAGAGCTACAGCGTGGCCGTTGATGTCTGGGATCCCTGGGTCGATCTGGAGGCGGTAAGCGCCGAATATGGCATCACGCCCATTCAAAAGGCTGAAAGCGGCGTCTATGACGGAGTTGTCGTGGCCGTTGCGCATCGCCAATTTGTAGAGATGGGTGCTGCTGCAATAAGAGACCTCGGAAAGCCCGAGGCATTGCTCTACGATATCAAAGGCGTATTGCCCAAATCCGAGTCGGATTTGCGGTTGTAACGAAGGGTGAGGCACGATTTGTCAGAAGCGCATTCGATGAAAGGCAACTTGGCGGCCAATGCGTCTCCGCGTGTGCTGCTGTATAGCCACGACACTTACGGGCTGGGCCACTTGCGCCGCTCGCGTGCCCTCGCGACCGCGATAACGCAGGCGGACAGCCGTATCTCTGCGCTTATCCTGACTGGATCTCCTGTGGCAGGGCGATTTTCCTTTCCCGACAATGTGGACCATATCCGCCTGCCCGGTGTGACCAAAACACTGGATGGGAACTACGAAAGCGAGCGCCTGGGTCTTCATATCGACGAAACCACTGCGCTCCGCGCCGGATTGATCAAGGCAACTGTCGAACACTTCGATCCAGATGTGCTGATTGTGGACAAAGAGCCGACCGGCTTTCGCGGTGAGCTGTTGCCCGCACTGGAATGGTTGAAGCTGAAGCGCAAGGCGCATTTGATTCTTGGTCTGCGGGATGTGCTGGACGAGCCCAATGTGCTTGCGGCCGAATGGGCGCGTAAAGGTGCCGTTGAGGCAGCGGAGCGATACTATGATGAGACTTGGGTTTACGGCCTACGCTCGATTTATGATCCGACAGCGGGCTTGGAGCTGACCCAAGAGTTTCGCGATAAAATGACCTTCACGGGTTATCTTCAGCGAGAAGCTTTTAGCGACGATGAACCCCCGTCTGAACCGTATATCCTCGTCACCCCCGGTGGCGGCGGTGATGGCGCTGGCATGGTGGACCTGGTGTTGTGCGCCTATGAGGCGGATCCGGATCTCTCCCCACGCGCGCTGTTGGTTTATGGGCCGTTTCTGTCTGGCGAAGTGCGTGCAGATTTTGAGGCGCGCGTGGCCAAACTGGACGGGCGCGTGCATGCGGTCGGCTTTGACAGCCGCATGGAAACCTTGATGCAAGGTGCGCAGGGCATCGTGTCGATGGGGGGCTACAACACTTTTTGCGAAGTGCTCTCCTTTGACAAACCTGTGGTGATTGTCCCGCGCACCCGCCCGCGTATGGAGCAACATATCCGCGCGAGCCGCGCCGAAAGCCTCGGCTTGGTGCGCATGCTGGATGAGCGTCGTGATGGTTTTACGCCCGAAGCGATGATCGCCGCCATTCGCGGCATTCCGCATCAACCGAAGCCGAGCGGTGCCTTTGTGCCGGGGCTTCTTGACGGGCTGAATGTAGTGTCTGAGCGAACACTTGCCATGTTGGGGCTCTCTGAGCCAAACACAAAGCCGCAAACACAAGGCGTCGCATGACTTCTCAAAGACCGAAGGTGGCGGTGGTGGTCAAAGGCTGGCCCCGCCTTTCAGAGACGTTTATCGCGCAGGAATTGGTGGCGCTGGAAGAAACTGGCTATGATATGGCGCTTTGGTCGCTGCGGTTTCCCACAGACAAGAAACGCCATCCGCTGCATGATCGTTTGAAAGCGCCGGTGCATTATCTGCCGGAATACCTGCACCAAGAGCCCCTGCGCGTGTTGCGCAGCGTCTTGGCAGGCATGTCCAAGCCAGAGTTTTGGAAAGCTGCGGCCATTTGGCTTAAAGACTTGCGGCGGGACATCTCGCGCAACCGTGTGCGTCGCTTTGGGCAAGCCTGTGTCTTGGCGCGGGAATTGCCGCGCGATATTGATGTCCTCTATGCCCATTTCATGCATACGCCTGCGTCTGTCACGCGCTATGCCGCGATCATGCGGGATTTGCCTTGGTCGGTCTCAGCCCATGCCAAAGATATTTGGACCTCACCCGAATGGGAGAAACGGGAGAAGTTGCAGGCGGAAACGCATGGCGCGGCCTTTCTGGCGACCTGCACAGGCGTGGGGGCGCGTCACCTGAAAGAGCTGGCAGATCGAGATGACCGCGTGGAATTGGTCTATCACGGGCTGGACCTGATACGATTTCCAGAGCCCCCGAAGCCTCGCGAACCTGATGGGATGGTACGCTTTCTTTCCGTAGGGCGGCTTGTGGAAAAGAAGGGTTTTGATCGTTTGATTGCGGCCCTCGCGCTGCTGCCTAAAGATTTGAACTGGCGATGGGAGCATATCGGCGGAGGTGGATCCGGCGCGGTTTTGAAGGCGGAAGCGGAACGACTGGGTATCGCGGACCGCATTGTCTGGCGCGGCGCGTGTGACCAGCCCGAGGTGATTGAGGCCTTGCGTGCCTCAGATGTTTTTGTGCTGCCAAGTCGCGTTGCTGTGGATGGGGATCGGGATGGCTTGCCCAACGTGTTGATGGAGGCCGCGAGCCAGAAGCTGTGCCTGCTTTCCACGCCGGTATCTGCCATTCCGGAGTTCATCACTGATGGGGAGCATGGCGTGTTGAGCAGTGATGCTCCGGAGGCTTTGGCTGAGGCGATGGAGCGATTGGCCCGTGACCCGGCACTGCGCGCGCAGCTGGCCGAAGCGGCCTATGTACGGCTGACAACGTCTTTCTTGATGCAGCCGGGTATTGCGCAACTGGACGCGCGGTTGCAAGCTGCCGTGACGGCGGATCAGAGGGGGTAAAGCGATGGGGCGGATTGCATTTTATGCGCCCTTAAAATCGCCAAACCATACGGTTTCGTCTGGTGAGCGCGAAATCGCACGCAACCTCATGCGGGTATTGAGCTCAGATAGCGCTCAGCCTGTGCTGGTGTCTGAGCTGCGCAGTTTGGACAAACAAGGGAGCGCCGCGTACCAATCGGTGTTGATCCAGCAGGCGCAAGAGGAAGCTGAAACCCTGATCACGCGCGGGCGTGGTGAAGGGTGGCAGGCTTGGGTGACCTATCACAATTACTACAAAGCGCCTGATCTGCTCGGCCCAACAGTCTCAAAGGCGCTTGGCATCCCTTACTTGCTGGTGGAGGCAACTCTTGCCAGCAAACGGTTGGGTGGGCCGTGGGATACTTTTGAGCGTGGGGCGATGGCCGCTTGCGAGGCCGCCGACGCTATTTTTTGTTTCACAGAGCGCGATGCCATGGCGTTGCGCGCCACATTAGGCGCTGAGAAACTCGTCGGCCTATCGCCGTTTCTGGCAATGGAGACATTGCCGGAGCCAGCAAGTGCGCAAACTCAGAACGTGTTCATCGCGGGCATGATGCGCGCGGGAGACAAGCTATCTTCTTATCAGATTGCGGCAGAAGCGCTCCGACACATAGGGGATGCCCCTTGGCAGTTAGAGATTGCCGGAGATGGGCCAATGCACAGCGAAGTTGCCAAGATGATGGCACCTTTTGGTGATCGCGTCCGCTTTTTGGGGGCGCTCGACGCGGCAGGTATGGTAGCAGCCTATGGGCGGGCAAAAACGTTCTTTTGGCCCGGCGTGAATGAAGCCTTTGGCATGGTTTATCTGGAAGCACAGGCGCATGGCGTGCCGGTGGTGGCGGAGGACCGTGCCGGCGTCAACGAAGTGGTCGAGGCAGGCGGATTGATTGCGCAGGGCGCACCAGAACAGCTTGCCGAAGCGCTTGGTCGCGCGCTCTACGATGATGCGCACCATAGGTTGCGATCTGAAGCGGCAAGGACTTTGGTGCAATCGCGGCATTTGCTCCCTGCAGCCAGAAATACGATCTGGGGTGCGTTGCATCCTCTGATGAAAGAGAGATCATGATCAGACTTGCGATGATGCGACATGGCCATACGGCTTGGAACCGGGCCCATCAAATTCAGGGGCGCACGGACATTCCATTGGATGATCAGGCGCGTGGGGATTTGTCGGAGTTTGCCCTGCCTGCCCCTTGGGGAGAGGCCGATCTTGTGTCCAGCCCGTTGGCCCGTGCGCGAGAAACGGCAGAGATTGTCGCTCGACGTTCCCCTGAAACAGTGGATGCGCTGACGGAGATGGACTGGGGCCAATGGGAAGGCAAGAAAGGTGTCGACCTGCAAGCCGATCCCAATAGCGGCTTTCGCGATATTGAGGCGTGGGGATGGGATTATCGCCCGCCAGAAGGGGAAAGCCCGCGTGAGGTTTGGGCGCGCATCGCGCCTTGGCTCTTTGCCCGCGAACGGGACACGCTGGCGGTTTGTCATATTGGTATCATGCGCATGATCTTGGCCAAAGCTCATGGCTGGAGCTTCGATGGTCCTGCCCCTTTCGCCGTGAAACGAAACCGACTTTTTGTGGTGGAACTTCAGGATGATATGATTAGGGTCGCAGACCCGGAGATAATTCGTTTGGAGAGGCGCAGCGTATGAAAGTACTGATCGTTGTTACCCACCTTTTAGGCACAGGGCATTTGTCTCGTGCCCTCAATCTGGCACGCGCCTTTGTGGCAGATGGGCATGATGCGGTTGTGCTTTCGGGAGGGCGTCCCGCGCCGCACCTCAACACCGATGATGTACCGTTGATCCAATTGCCTCCGGTGGCTTCTGACGGTGTGGAGTTCAAAAAATTATTGACTGATCAAAACCGGGTTGTTGACGGTGATTATCTGGAAGCGCGTCGCGCAATGGCGGTGAAAACCGTCAATGAGATGCAGCCCGATGTTGTGATAACAGAGTTGTATCCTTTTGGACGGCGCAGCTTGGCCAAGGAGTTTGTGGCTCTGCTCGAGGCGGCCCATGCGCTTAAAACGCGACCCGTTGTGCTGTCGTCGGTGCGCGATATTCTGGAGCCCCCCTCCAAGGTCAGCAAAGCCGGAGATACACGGGATCTGCTCAAGCAGTTTTATGACGGCGTGCTTGTGCATTCGGATGAAGAACTCACCACATTTGACGTGAGCTGGCCCGTTACCAATGATGTGCGAGCCATGTTGCACTATACGGGCTACGTTGCCCCAGCGGCACCGGTAGCAGTCGAGAATGGCCCTGGCGTCGGAGAGGTCATTGTCAGCACGGGCGGTGGCTCGGTTGGGGAAGAGCTTTATAGATGCGCCATAGCAGCTGCGAAACGCAGCCCGCTACGCTGGCGGCTGCTGGTGGGAGGTGCCGACAAGGACGCCCGAGTATCAGAACTGCAGGCGATCGCCAATGATCCCACCATCATCATCGAGCCGGTAAGCCCGGACTTTCGCCAGATGCTGTTGAACGCCGAAGCGACAGTCAGCATGTGCGGGTACAATACAGCGCTCGATGTTTTGCAGACAGGCGTACCCACGGTTTTCGTGCCGTTTTCTGATGCAGGCGAAGTGGAGCAGACACTGCGGGCCCGCGCGCTGGCCAGACAGCCGGGCATTGAAGTCTTAAGTTCCGTGGATCTAACCCCTGATAACCTGCTTTCTGAACTGAAGCGGGTGTTGGCGCATGGGAGACAGCCGCCGACCGATATGCGCATGGATGGAGCTGCAGGAAGCGTGCGTATCGCCCAGCAACTGCTCGCGGAGAAGCGCGGGTGAAGATTGACTGGGAGCCGCTCAGAGCAGAATTTCGGGAGTGGCGTGCTGCCGGGCTGACACTGCCGTTCTGGTGGCGTGACGATGATGCGGTGACACCGACCGATGCGTTGGACCACCTCGGAGCGCTGAGCGCTGCCGTCGAGGTGCCCGTGCATCTGGCAATCATTCCCGAGCAGGCAACTGTGGACTTGGCGCAGACACTCCGTGACACGTTCGTGCCGGTTGTGCATGGATGGGCGCATCTGAGCCATACTCCTGAGGGGATCAAGAACGCAGAGTTCGGCGCCGGCCGCCCGCCTGAGGTGGCGCAAGCGGATTTGGCTGCGGCGCTGGAGCAGATGACATCCCTGTTCGGAAACCGTTTGGCGATGATGTTTGTCCCGCCTTGGAACCGAATGGATGTGGCCTTGATGCCTGCTTTGGCCGCGCTCGGGTATGATGCTGTGTCCACCTATCAACCGCGCAATCAGTCCTTTGCAGCGCTCGGTCTGGAGCAAATCAACACCCATCTGGATCCGATTTATTGGCGGGGCACCAGAGGGTTGGTGGCGCCCGATGCTCTGATCGCACAGCTCATTGCCTTGCTGAAGGATCGGCGCGCTGGCCTCACAGACAATCACGAGCCCTTGGGATATTTGACCCACCATCTTGTGCATGACGACGATATCTGGAATTTTTCCGATCAGTTTTTGAAAGAGATTTGCGATGGGCCAGTGCAGCTCTATCGCCACGACCGAAAGGGCGAATTATGAGCCGATTGAACAGCATGATGCGCCGCTTGGCCGCTCAGGCGGATGGGCTGGAATGGGCTAACACCATGGTGGACAGCCTGAAGGGCGACTTTCTGGATATGGGCCTTGGCAACGGGCGCACCTATGACCACATCCGGGAAATCGCAGCGGACCGCCGCATCTGGGTGATCGATCGCGCGTTGAACTGTCACCCCTCCTGTGTGCCACCTGAGGAAGACTTTTTGCAGGGCGAAGCCGAAGAGATGCTCAACAAGATGGCAGCTGACGGAACCAAGATCGCTATGGCGCATTATGATTTTGGCTTTGGCGACAAGGTAAAAGACGTTGCCGAAGCTGCACGCCTCTCAGAACTGATCAAAAAAATCATGTTGCCGGGTGGAGTGCTTGTGTCCGGTCAACCTTTGATGGGCTTTGAGCAAGTGCGTGGTCCGACAACCGTCGCGCCTGAACGCTATTATTTCTATAGAACATAAAGAAAAGCCCGGTCAGTGACCGGGCTTTTTGCTTTACTCTGCTGCGGGCAGCTTCAGCTCTGTTGCCTCTGCGCGGCTGAGCATGGAACCCATCTTGCGCTCTTTTAGAACGTCGCGCGCTTTGGCATACATCGGGTCTTCCCAGAAGATCAGGCAGCCGTTGCACCCCTTGCCGCAGCATCCTTCTGTGCCTTTGCGGTTGGTCTTGAAGCGCTTGGTGTTGGTGTCAGCCTCAATCGCCTCCACCAGCGCATCACGGCGACGTTTATAAGCCGTTTCGTTGGTGGTGTCCTTCACCTCCATCGCCAGCGCCGTCTTATCAAGCTGAAGGCGTTTCCATTGCTCATCGGTCAAGGCGCGCTCTTTGCGGATGACTGTCATGGGCGGGAAGTTATTACGCAGATCTTTGAGGTCTTCATGCTCAAACAGGGAGAAGGGCATGCGGATTACGGTCTTGGTGGAGCCGTGAATGACGTCTTTTTTCTCACCGGTTGCAGCGACCTCATAGTCATAGGCACGAAGTAGAATTGTATTGCGGGCAACAGGGGAGACGATTTCCAACACGTCGCCCGGCTCGAGTTTGTTTTTGACTTCCACATGAAAGGCATCATCGACAACTTCGGTTACAAACCCCGCGTATTCCCAATGGGCAATTGCTTGGGTTTGCTCATAACCGTGGGCGAGATTGGTCAGGCGGCCCTTGTGGAAAGCCAGCGTGTAGCCGCGGTTGCCCACAGTCTCCAACTCGCTCATGTAGTCCGATGCGTCCCAATTTTCCGGATCTGCGTAGTAATCATCAATCGCCATGCGGTAGGCGCGCGCAACGATGGCGGCGTAGTATTCTGATTTACCGCGCCCTTCGACTTTGAGGCTGTCCACGCCAATGCGCAGATAATCATCCAGCTTGGGCAGCAGGCACAGATCTTTTGAGTTGAGGATGTAGCTGCCGCGCTCATCTTCCTGAATGGGGAGGAACTCGCCGGGCCGTACGCCTTCTTCGAGCAGGAACTCAAACATGTGGATGTTGTCTTCGTCCACGATCAATTCCTGCACGGTGCCGTCTTTCAGGCGCATGTGGAATTTGTAGTTCCAGCGGCAGGAGTTGGCACAGTTACCTTGGTTGGCACCGCGCTCTGCCATGAAGTTGGACAGCAGGCAGCGACCGGAATAGGTCATGCACATAGCACCGTGGACAAAGGCTTCGAGCTTGATGTCAGGGCATTTTTCGCGAATCTCTTCTAGTTCCGGGAAGCTGACTTCGCGCGCCAGCACAACAAGATCGGCGCCTTGGGACTGCCAAAACTGCGTGGTCAGCCAGCTTGCGATATTGGCTTGCGTGGAGACATGCAGCGGGATCTCCGGCGCCCGTTCACGGACGTATTGGAATACGCCGGGGTCGGAGATGATCAACCCGTCGGGGTTCACTTTACGCACTGTGTCGATGTATTCATCGAGTTTCGGGATATCTTTGTTATGGCTGAACAAATTCAGAGTCAGATAAGCCCGACGCCCGTGCTCATGGCAGAATTTTACGCCTTCGATCACGTCTTCTAGTGAGAACTCAGACTTCGTCCGAAGGCTCATGTCTGGCGTGCCGAGATAAACGGCATCCGCACCATAAAGGACGGCCATTTTGAGTTTACGGAGGTTGCCGGCTGGCATCAAAAGTTCGGATCTATGTTGGGTCATCGCGCGCGCTTTCCTGATCAGGGTGGCGTCATACACCGTTCCCCGTTTCGGGGCAAATGGGGATGAAAAGATGTATCTGCAATACGTCTGTTGTGTCGCGGTATCGCGACGGTGCGGAATTTCGGCGCGCTACTCTAGAAAAATGCACCCACCCCGCCCCAGATGAGGCGCGATGCGAGCAACACGAGGATCACGTTGAGCATGCGATGAAAGCCGTGGTCGCTCATCTTGCCGAGCACCTGTTTGCCGACCCAAGTGCCCAAGGCACCTGACGCGATCAGACCTGCAATCAACAGCGCCCATTCCGTAAAGGCGAACCCCAAGAGGCCGAACATCGCGACCTTGAGGCCGTGCTGCACAGTCATCATTGCGGCTTGTAGGGCCACATGCTTGTGGCGATCGAGTTGCAAGGTTTTGACATAGCCTGCCACAAATGGACCGGTCGCGCCAAAGAACATCGTCAGGAAGCTGGACAGAAGCCCTGTGATCAGGGGCCAGCGGGAGAGCCATTTGGGAGGTTTGGCAAAAACCACCCAGAGGATGAAGAGGCCGACGACGGATTGAACAAGCCAGCCCGGCAAGCTGACCACAACGCTACCGCCGATGGCGACGCCCGCGACGGAACCGATGACAAAGGCAGGTAGGGCTTTCCAAAGCACATAGCGCAGGAACATCAGCGCACGGATTGCGTTGGAGCCGAGTTGCACAACACCGTGCACAGGGATGATTGCGGCGGGTGGCAATAAGATTGCGCAAGCCCCCAGAAAGGCGACGCCCCCGCCAATGCCAAACGCAGCCGTGATGAAAGATCCCGCGAAACTCGTCAGCAGCAGTGCGATGGCGGCAGCTTGGGCAAGGTCTGGCGGCAGAAAGTCGATCATCCGGTCACTATGGCGGGAAAGAGAACAGGATCAAGCGCCTAGGATATCCCCAAAATGGTGCGTGCCTCCTCCGGTGACGCAATCGCCCGACCTGCATTGCGCGCGCAGGTCGCAAGCGCTTCGATCAGTTGGCCATTGGAGCGCGTTTTCTCACCATCGGGCAGGTAAAAAGTGTCCTCAACGCCGGTGCGCAGCATCCCGCCCAGATCTGCTGCCTTCTGGTGGGTTTCCCAGATCTCAGCGCGGCCGATCAGTGTTGCCTGCCAATTGCTGCCTTCAATGAGGTAGGGCAGCAGAAACTCCAAAAGCACTGGGCTGACTGGCATGCCGGAGGCGACGCCCATCACGAGGTTGTACTGCGCGCGTTTGGTCATGCCGTTGGCAACATACATGGCAACGGAGCGCGCAATGCCAGTGTCAAAACACTCAAATTCCGGCAGGGTGCCCGTCTCAGCCATCACGTCCAGATGATCCTGAATTTTGTCAGGGGTGTTTTCAAACAGCATCGGCGGCCAGGCCCAATTCCCGTTTGCCCGCAGTTTCAGGTAGTTGAGCGAGCCTGCGTTGCAGGCGGCGATCTCCGGTTTCAGGGCGCGTAGAACATTGAGAGGGCCGGAGTAGTCTGGCCCGATTGCGCCAGTGGTCGCGTTGATCAGGATACCCGGACAGGCATCGCGGATCGCGCCTACAATTTCCGCTGCCACCTGGGGATCCCAGCTTGGCAAATGACCTTTGCCCGGCTCTTGTTGCCGGAAATGGATGTGAATCACACTTGCGCCCGCATCCATGGCTTCTCTCGCGGAGGCGGCACATTGTGCCGGGGTGACGGGCACGGGGTGCTTTGCCGGGTCGGTTAGCACGCCATTCAGCGCGCAGGTGAGGATCGCCTTATCCATGGATCACCCGTGATCTGTGGCGCTCAGGCGGTGACGGCTGCCCGGCGCAGGAGGTGTTTCCGGCGGACCTGCAAAGCATTGCGCGTTGGCCATCCATGTCTGTGCTACGTTGCCGGTGGCAATTAATGAGGTATCGGCAAAAGCCCGAGTTTGTGTGACAACTGCAGCGAAGTCGACCGCCGGCCCGCTGATGGTGTTTTCGGTATCTTCACCAAAGGACCAGACGTCCCCGGACGGAGCGGTGAGAGAGAGCGTTGGCATGGCCTCAGGTATCGGCAGGCTGTGAACCTGATGGGACCAGCCGAATGTGTTGACCCCAAGCACAATGATGTTTTTGATCCGGTCCGCCTCAGTGCGGGTTGTGCCAAGCAGGTCAAAAATCTCAAAGCCATGCGCCCAGGTTTCCATCTGGCGCGCGGTGATCGAGGAGCGCGCGGACATGGAGGGTCCCACCCAGCTGAGCCGCGCTTTGGGATCCATGTCGCGCCAGCGGGGCGCCATATCACGCACTTTGTTGATCCAAAGGCTCCGCAAAGCGGTTCCGCGTTCGGTGATCGCCGCATTTTCCGCGCCGCGCATCGAGCCGGTGTCTTCGAGTGAGGCCATGACGGCACCAATTTGTTTTTGCAGCGCGATCTCATCGGTGGCGGAAAGATCAGCGGCGATGTTCCAGAAATGCAGATGCACAAGAACATCTTCGATGCTCCAGTCTTTGAACTGGGTTGTCATGCGCAACTCCGCATCGCTCAGGTCTGCGATGGCGGCGTGTAGCGTTTCGGATTCGGTGAGGAAGTCGTCAGCTTGGGTCAGGGTCATAAGCGGTCCTTCACGGTGGGGTTTCGCGCGGAGTCGATGCGCGGCTGAGCATCTTGATGTGGTGTTCGGACTGGGCCGAGGTCGGGGCAGGGATCGTCACATCCGCGCCACACCAAAGCTGTTGGGGTTGAGTTTGCGGCGTCGCGCCTCCGCCACGGTGTCCAGGCAGAAGGCGATCACCTTGCGGCTTTCGCGGGGATCGATCACGCCATGGTCAAGGACCTTTCCGGAGGTGAAGAAAGGGGAGCTCTGCGCATCGAAGAGATGTTCGATGGCCGCTTCCTGCTTCGTGATATGCGCCTCATCAAGTTCCACACCCTTGCGGGCAGCACCAGCACGCGCCACGAGCGACATGGTTTTGGCGGCCTGCGCCCCGCCCATGACGCCGGAGCGCGAGGTGGGCCAAGAGAACAGGAAATCAGGTTGATAGGCGATACCGCACATGCCGTAGTTGCCCGCTCCAAACGAGGCGCCGCAGTAGAGCGTGATTTTGGGCACGCGGGCATTGCTGACCGCCTGGATCATTTTAGAGCCATGTTTGATCATTCCCGCCTGCTCATAGGCGGTGCCGACCATGTAGCCTGTGGTGTTGTTTAAAAACACAAGCGGCGTACCGGCCTGATCGCAGGCTTGTATGAAGTGGGTCGCCTTATTGGCACCCGCCGGATCAATGGGGCCGTTGTTGGCAATGATACCGACTGTATGGCCATGAATCTGAGCTTGGATACAGAGTGTGGCAGCGCCAAAGCCGGATTTGAATTCGTCAAAATCTGAGCCATCTACCAATCGAGCAACAAGTTCATGTGCATCATAAGGGGTGGTCCAGTCAGCCGGGACAACGCCCGCAATTTCGTCAGTATCATAGCGAGGGGCGTCAAAACTGCGGATATCAGGCATCTGCAAGTCTCGGTTCCAATCGAGCCGGGATATCACCCGACGGGCCAAAGCGATGGCGTGAACGTCATCTTCGGCCAGATACTCGACGAGGCCAGAGGTAGTTGCATGCATTTCCGCTCCGCCCAGATCTGCGTCCTTGGCGACTTCGCCCGTTGCGGCATTTACCAAAGCCGCGCCCGCCAGCGCCGCCATCCCGTTTTTCTTCACGCCGATCACATAGTCAGAGAGTCCCGGCATATAGGCGCCACCAGCAGTGGAAGGCCCATGCAGCACAGCAATGGTGGGCAGGCCTGCGGCAGAAAGGCGGGCAAGGTTGCGAAAGACACCGCCACCCAGAGCCCAATCTTCCACCCGGTAGTTCATCAGGTTTGCCCCTGCGCTTTCGACCAGATGCACAAATGGCAGCTTTTGGCGCAAGGCGATGTCTTGCGCAGACAGGATGGCCTGCAAAGACATTGGGGAAAGTGCGCCTGCGTTGATACCGCTGTCGTCCACCACAACCATGCAGCGCACACCTGAGACAAAGCCGATCCCCATCAAAAAGGTCGCGCCGGGCAGGGAGGTGTCGGGATCGTCGGTGTCTTGGAGATAGCCCGCAAGGCTGTGTAGGCGCAGAAACGCCATGCCAGGGTCCAGCAGGCGTCCAAGTCGTTCGCGCGGGGTGATCTGCCCACGTGCGGCGAAACGTTCCCGGCGTTGTTCGGATTTATCAGCGGTCCGCTTCTCCAGGGCGCGCAGGTCATCGACCGCCGACAA
This sequence comes from Shimia sp. R9_1, assembly GCF_017743775.1. NCBI lineage: Bacteria > Pseudomonadati > Pseudomonadota > Alphaproteobacteria > Rhodobacterales > Roseobacteraceae > Shimia > Shimia sp. R9_1. The sequence continues at coordinate 519,005 of NZ_JAGHRN010000002.1, forward strand.
CATAGCGGCGCGGTTCGCGGCAAACTCCGGTGAGTCTGGCGTGATGGATGTGCTCCTCCACATGGGGGGCTCCTCCTCCTGAAGCGGTCCCTATTCCACCTCAGCATGGGCCGGGTCGCTACGCGCATCAAGGGAGAGTGCATGTGACGCAACGTGCCCCGCTTGTTGTTGCGCTGCAGCAAGCGTAAACTGGTGGTTATGCAACAGGTTGATCTGCAAGAAGATATCAAGGCGGTGCGCGACTGTGGTCCGATCAAGGTTTGGTCGGTGGTCGTGACCATTTTGGGTGACCTTCTGCAGGATGAAGAGAGCTGGGTTTCCGGGCCGGTTCTGGATGCATTGGTGCGGCCGCTTGGGATCAACAATCAGGCGCTGCGCGTGGCGTTGCACCGGCTCCGGCGGGACGGGTGGGTGATTACCGAAAAGCGCGGACGTATGTCTGCGCATCGTCTGTCTGCAGAAGGATGGGCCGCGACGGAGCGCGCACGTCCACAGGTTTACGGTGCCAAGGGAAATGCCGCTGCGACCGTGAGTTTGTTGATCGGAGAGCCATCCTTAACCGTTGCGGAGTTTGAGGCGCTTTTGCCTGCGGGTGCGGTGCCACTGTCGACCCGCAGCGCTTTGGTGAGCGGTCTATCGGAGACCCCGCAGGGCTGCCTGCTGAGCGCCTTTGCGCCAAGTGATATGCCAGAGTGGGTTACGGAGACCGTCGCGCCACAGGTGATGCGCGCGGAATATGATGAACTCGCGTCCGTCGTGGAAAGAGTGCTTGCCCATCCGGTGCCTGAAGATCTGTTTGACCGTACGAGCCTGAGGCTTGTGGTGCTGCATCACTGGCGGCGCCTGTGTTTGAGGCACGGGGCGGTGCAGGATCTGGTGTTGCCAAGGGATTGGGAAGGCGCGCGCGCGCGGCAGATGGTCCTGCGGGCATTTCAGCATTTGCCACGCCCAAAGATTGACGCTCTGGAGCAACGGGTGCCGCTGCGATAGCCCTTGGGGTTTAAAGCGCTGAGGCGGTTTGATAAAGGTGGCGGGACGCAAGACGACTCCACGCATTTGGGACCAAAATGACCGGGACGAAAGTGGCGTATGCCTCAAGCCAGATGGTGTTGGTTTCATGACCAACAAGCGCCCCAACCTGCACGTCGAAGCGACGGGTAACGAGACGGTTGTACGTCTGTCCGGTGCGCTTCTGACCGAACATCTTGCAGAGATGGAGCGACCTTTTGCACAGGTTTCGGCAAATGCGGGCACGGTGCGGGTCGATCTTTCTGATCTCACGGCGATGGACACAGGTGGCGCCTGGATGGTCACGCATTTGCGCGACCGGCTAAGCCGTGCGGGAGCGGAAGTTGCCATTGATGGTGGTGCGCAGGATCAACTGGCACTGATCCGCACGGTTTCCGCTGCGGCTCCGGATGAAGAGGTGCAAGACGCCGCCGCGCATTCAGCCTGGGCTTGGCTGGAGGAGTGGGGCAAGTCTTTGGTCGGGGGCTATCACAACGCTCTCTCATTGATCAGTTTTCTGGGGCAAACACTCGCGGCATTGACGCGCGAACTGTCTCGTCCGCACAAGCTGCGCTGGGCGTCACTCGTGACCCATATGCAGGACACCGGATTCAACGCCGTGCCCATCATCGGGCTTATGGGCTTTCTGATCGGTGTGGTTTTGGCCTTTCAGGGGGCCACACAATTGCAGCGCTTTGGCGCGGAAGTCTTTGTTGTTGAATTGATCTCGATTTCCGTGCTCCGGGAACTGGGGATCCTGCTCACCGCGATCATTGTCGCTGGTCGTTCAGGATCGGCTTTCACGGCCTCGGTGGGATCCATGAAAGTGCAGCAGGAAATTGACGCGATGCAGACGCTTGGGCTTGATCCAGTGCGTGTGCTGGTGGTGCCGCGGGTTCTGGCACTCCTGATCATGCTGCCATTGCTGGGCTTTGTGGCCAATCTGTTTGGCCTCTTTGGCGGCGCTCTCATGAGCTGGATCAACCTTGGTGTCAGCCCGGGCATGTTTGTCACCCGGCTGTATGAGAACACGGATGTAAGCCACCTTTTGGTCGGCATGGTGAAAGCACCATTCTTTGCGCTGGTGATCGGCGTTGTGGCCTGTTGGCAGGCCTTTCAAGTGAAAAGCAGCTCTACCAGCGTTGGGCAGCGCACGACTTCGAGCGTGGTACAAAGCATCTTTTTGGTGATCGCGCTGGATGCTCTGTTTTCTATCTTCTTCGCGGAGCTTGGCATATGAACTTGGTGGGGACGCAGCCCGCAGACGCTGCCACAGAAGAGCGTGAAGCGGTCATCAAGGTGCGCGGTTTGCGCAATCAGTTTGGCAAGCAGGTGGTGCATGACAATCTGGAACTGGATGTCTGGCGGGGCGAAGTGCTGGGTATCGTTGGAGGGTCCGGCACCGGTAAATCCGTATTGCTGCGCACGATTGTTGGGCTGAACCGTCCGGCGGCTGGCCGCATCGAGGTGCTTGGCACCGATGTGCTGCACGCCCCTGAGGCCGAACGACGCAAGGTTGAGACCCGCTGGGGAGTCGCCTTTCAGGACGGCGCGCTGTTTTCCAGCCTCACCGTTCTTCAAAACGTTATGGCCCCGATGCGTGAGCACCTTAAACTCTCCCAAAACCTGATGAAGGATCTCGGCGCGCTAAAGATCGGGCTGGTAGGGCTGCCGCATTTTGCCTGTGAGAAGCTGCCAAGCGAGCTGTCAGGCGGGATGCGCAAACGGGCCGCTTTGGCGCGGGCCTTGGCACTTGATCCGCAGATCGTGTTCTTGGATGAACCGACGGCGGGTCTCGATCCAATCGGGGCGGCGGCCTACGACGATTTGATTGGGGAATTGCAGCGCGCGCTTGGTATCACCGTGTTTATGGTGACCCACGATCTGGACAGCCTTTATGCCATCTGTGACCGAATTGCCGTATTGGCAGAGAAGCGCGTGCTGGTAGAAGGGCCGATTGAGACCATGACAGATGTCGATCATCCCTGGGTTCAGGAATATTTTACGGGACCACGCGCGCGTGCGGCACAGGTCAAAGGCAGTAGGAGTTAAGGGCAGATGGAGACACGGGCAAACTACCTCCTGATTGGGGTGTTCGCGCTGGTCGGTTTGATCGGCTCTTTCCTGTTTGTGTTCTGGCTCGCCAAAGTCGATCTGGAGCGGCAGTACGCATATTATGACGTTCTTTTTGACAATGTGTCGGGCCTCGGGATGGCGGGCGGCGTCCGCTATAATGGCTTGCCGGTTGGGCAGGTTGTGATGTTGGAGCTCGACGACGAAGATCCCTCGCGGGTGCGCGTGCGCATTGAAGTTGGCGCGGACACCCCCGTGAAGACCGACACGATTGCGAAGCTTCAGGGGCAGGGCGTGACGGGGGTGAGCTTTGTGGCGCTTTCCGGTGGCACACCCGAGGCGCAGGCCTTGCCCCAGTTTGGCGAAATTCCAACGGAAGCAAGTGCTTTGCAATCCGTTGTGGAAAGCGCGCCGGAGCTGATGGGAAAGGCCATCGAGCTACTGGAGCGGCTGCAATCGGTCGTGAGTGATGAGAACACCGAGGCCGTGACATCGCTGCTTGAGAACCTGTCAAGCGCGTCAGGGCGGCTTGATCGCACGCTGTCTGAGTTTGAAACCCTGTCGACGGATGTAGGAAGTGCCGCGCGTGAGATTGCGGCCTTCACTGGTCGACTTGAGCAACTCTCGGACACGGCAGAGGAAACCTTGGAAGAGGCCACCACAACGCTTGGCAGCATTCGCGTGGCCGCTGATCGCACCGAAGGCACATTGCGCAACGCAGAAAGCGCCTTTGGCACGGCGGATGCGCTGATGAAAGATCAGTTGAGTGATTTCATCACCCGCGGTGCGGACGCTGCCGCCGCCCTTGAAGGCGTTGTTACGGTGCTTGAGCCTTCCGCGCTGGCCACGCTGCAATCTGCACGCAATCTGGTTGAAGAACGCCTTCCTGCACTGGTGCAGCAGGTGCAGGACACCGCCTCAGTACTCGAAACACAGGTGGCTCAGGTGGGGCAAGACGCCTCAAACCTGATGAGCCGCTACGAAGAAGTGGGCAGCAGCATCAAGGCACGGGTCGATCAATCTGAAAGCGCGATTGCGGCCTTTGAGACCGCGACCAACACAGCAAGGGATACGCTGAGTTCTGTGCGTGTGACCTCAGATACCGCCAACGAGGTGCTGAGCACAGATATCAAACCGCTTGCTAATGAGGCGACGGAAACGCTCAGTTCGGTGCGTTCACTGACTGACACCAAGCTGCCGCCCCTGTTGGATCAGGCCAATGAGACATTGGTTGTGATTGAAACCGGCGTGTCTTCGATTTCCACAGAAGGTGCTCTGTTGATTGCCGAGGCCACTGCACGCCTAACTCAGGCGCAGTCGACTTTGGCCAATCTGGATGAGGCGCTGGATTTGTCAGACGAAATGCTGCGCTCGGTTGATGCAACCGCAGACAGCGTCACAACTTTGGTTGAAGGGGACGGGGCCGCCTTTGTCGCCGAGGCGCGCGCGGCAGCGACCAGCGCGCGTGATGCGCTCGATATCATTCGAACAACTGTGGACACAGAACTCCCTGATCTCGTTGCCGATATCAGCGCGGCGGCAAAATCTGCCAACACGATGATTGGCAACATCGACGCGCTTGCGGTGGGGGCCGCCGGTGATCTCGATACATTGTCAGAGCAGGGCAGTGCGGCGCTGCTTGCGGCCACAGACACATTTGCACGCTCCAATGTGACACTTGCCGCAATCACTGAAGCGATGGAAACAGCGGATGATACACTGGGCACCGCCCGGGAGACATTCACCGGTGTGAACCGCATTCTCGATGAAGAGATCTCTGGCATTCTCACAAATATCAGCGGCGCTGTTTCCGCCGTGTCCGGCACGGTCAATGGTGTGACAGACGACATTGACCGCGCCGCCGATGAGGTGCTTGCCGCCTCGCAATCCGCCTCAGCCCTGTTGGGCCGTCTGGACGGTATCGTTGCGCAAAACGAGCGTCAGGTGACGGAGTTCTTCCGCATCGGTCTGCCGCAGGCCACCCGTTTCGTGGAAGAAGCGCGGTTTCTCATAAACAACATGGACCGGTTGGTTGAGCTGATCAGGCGTGATCCAGCTCGGTTCCTTCTGGGCACTCAAGGATCGGAGTTTCGTCGATGATGCGACTGGTATGGGTAGGCATGATGCTAGGCGCGGTGGCGCTTTCTGGGTGCACCGGGATTGAGACCCTTAATCGTGCCACGACACCAACTGACCTTTATACGCTGACACCCAAAAGCACCTTTGCCTCTGGGCTGCCGCGTATTCGCCAGCAAATCGTCGTGGAAGAACCGACAGCTTCGTCTGCGGTGAACACCGATCAGATTGCGGTGCAGCCGACACCTTATCAGATCGAATATTTGCCCCGTGCCCGCTGGGTCGACCGCGCACCGGTGATTGTGCAGAACTTGCTGGTGGAAAGCTATGAAAACAGTGGCAAAGTCCGCTCGGTTGGCCGTTCAAGCGTTGGCTTGCGCCCGGACTATGTGATTGTAACCGACCTGCGCGAATTTCAGGCGCGACTGCCCGTTGTTGAGGTTGAAGGCACCGAAGCCCTCAAGATCGATGTGCGCCTAAACCTGAAAATTGTGGACTCGTTTAACAACCAGATCATCGACTCAAAGTCGTTTGAAGCTGTGGTGCAGACGGCTAGTGATGAGATCGAGGATGTCATTCTGGCGTTTGACACAGCCCTCGGGCGCACAATGCGCAATTCCGTGGAGTGGAGCGTCCGCTCGATTTACAGCCACGCGCAAAAGAACCCGCGACCCGCGTTGCAATAAGCAAACGCTCAAAGAAAAAGGCGCCCGATGAGGCGCCTTTTGTTTTGGTTATGAAAGCCCGCGATCAGAGGCTGGCGTCCAGGGCCGCGAGCAGGGCGTCGCCCATCTCGGAGGTGGAGACCGGTGTCTCACCTTCGGACTGCATCAGATCTGCGGTGCGCACGCCGTCTGCCAGAACTTTCTCAACAGCGGCTTCCAGACGATCCGCTTCGGCACCTTCATTGAAGGAATAGCGCAGCGCCATCGCGAAGGAGAGCACACAGGCGCATGGGTTCGCTTTGCCTTGGCCCGCGATGTCCGGTGCGGAGCCGTGTACCGGCTCATAGAGCGCTTTCGGGCGGCCATTGGCCATCGGTGCGCCAAGGGACGCAGAGGGCAGCATACCCAGAGAGCCGGTCAGCATCGCCGCACAGTCAGACAGGATGTCGCCAAACAGGTTGTCGGTGTAGATCACATCAAACTGTTTGGGCGCGCGCACCAGCTGCATTGCGCCGTTGTCGGCATACATGTGGGACAGTTCTACCTCTGGGTAGTCTTTGGCAACTTCGTTCACCACTTCGCGCCACAGGATGCCGCTTTCCATCACGTTGGCTTTTTCCATGGAGCACAGACGCTTGTCGCGCACCATCGCCAGCTCAAACGCTGCGCGCGCGCCACGCTCGATTTCGCTTTCGGTGTAACGCTGGGTGTTGATGCCCACACGCTCGTTACCTTCTTCAAAGATGCCGCGTGGCTCGCCAAAGTACACACCGCCGGTCAGCTCGCGCACGATCATGATGTCCAGGCCGGACACGATGTCGGTCTTCAGCGAGGAGAAGTCTGCCAGCGCGTCAAAACACTGTGCCGGGCGCAGGTTGGCGAAGAGGTCCATCTCTTTGCGCAGACGCAGCAGGCCGCGCTCCGGCTTTACGGAGAAGTCCAAATCGTCGTATTTCGGGCCGCCCACAGCACCCAGCAGTACCGCGTCCACCTCTTGGGCTTTCGCCATGGTGTCGTCATGCAGCGGTACACCGTGTTTGTCGTATGCTGCGCCGCCCACGAGGTCTTCGCTCACGTCAAATTTCAGACCGCGCTTGTCGCCAAACCAGCCGATAACGCGCTGTACTTCGGTCATGACTTCGGGGCCGATGCCGTCGCCGGCGAGGATGAGAAGCGAAGGGTTGCTCATGGGTGTCGTCCTTGATCCTTTGGGTTCGCTACGGGTTAGCGAGACAGGCGCAAAAGATCAAGAAACAAGGGGCTTGAATGCGCTGGAATGCTTGAGAAACCGATCAATATCGGATGTTGGCCCAAACGATATGGTGACGGCTGGCCGGTGTGGTCTTGTGTTCCAGAAGCGCAGCGTCCGGATCAGGTGGTTTGGGCCAGAACACACCTGCGCGCTCCACTGTGATGTTTGCCGAAGGCAGGAGGTAGTCGACCCGCAGGTCTCCGGGTATCGGTTCCTTCCAGTCAACGGTTGGGCCAGCATCTGAAAGCGGGTCTTGCAGTCGGGGATCCGCAAGCAAGTCTGTAATTACATGGCGCCGCCCCTCTCCAGAGTGCGGATCAAGGTTTGCGCCGCCCATGATGACGAAAGGGGGCTTAGGGGCAGGGCCGAGCTTTCCATCCAACAGATGGTGCCACAGACGGACTTCATCGGCATTGCGCAGCCCGTTTCGATCTTCCGGCCCATCAAAGACTGGTGGTCCGGCAGCAAAGAGCATCAGCGCGAGCGTGCCGTTTGGCGGTGTCACCTGCAGTGACCAGTGACCAACGGTGGAAAGCCGTTGGATCGCCTGCGCCTCCTGCGAAGGAAACGGGCTATCGTCCACTCTTGGCAGTTGTGCCTCTGGCAAGTCATGCCACAAAAGCTCACTGAAATCTCGCACCTCTCCAAAGGGCCAGCGCGAGAGGACAGCCATGCCTGATGCCCCCTGAAACAGTCCAAATCCCTGTGCGTCCTCTGCATCGTGCAGATAGCCATCACCGTTCATGTCCAACCCCGTGGGTATGCCGGTGTTTGGCTTGAGCGCAAAGAGGTGGGGATAGGTCAGGCCCGCCTCGGTAAAGCGATCGCGCAGCGCCTTTAGTCCCAGCAGGTCCGCATCATAATCCACGCCTTGCAGAAACAGGATATCTGGTGCGATGTGTGCGACCACTTGGGTGATGGCCTGCGTTTGATCGTCGTTGCGCAGAATGTCGCGTAGCATGAGGCCGGGGCCTTTGCGCGAAAGCTCCACGTCATAGGTCGCAACACGAATGGTTTCACCCCAGACTGGGGTGCACAACAGGCCGATTATCCAAAGTGTTTGGATCAGGCGGTGGAGGAAACCTGAGATTGCTGTGCGTGCGCGCTGCGAGAGGCCGCATAAGCGCGACGGCGGTTCTCGTTGATCAAGGTCGCAACACGGGTCATGGCCATGCCGCGCATGATCATGCTGGCGGGTACAAATGCCCATGCGCTGATTGTCCAGATCATTGTCTTTGGGTCGCTCAGATAAATCGGGTCAATCAAATCCGACATCATCTGAATGATCGCCGGAATTAAGAATGGCATAAGAAACCCTAACGCAATGTTAAGGCGGCCATCGCGTTGCAAACGGGGCATCACATCTCCGCCCGCTGTCGGGTCGAACAATGGCAGGTTGACCCAGACGTTGAAGGCGCCATTGCGCGCGGGCCATCCCAGAATGCGCAGATAGAAGAAGAACACCACCAAAGTGATCAGTGAGATCAGGTAAGACAGGCCTGACGCAGTGCGGACCTGATGCACCAATTCCGCTGAGGCATTGTTTGGCAGCATGATCACCATCAGTCGCACTGGCGAATATGGGAAATCAATTGCGTCGCCCACAATGATCCCAAGAGCGTGCAGAAAGGCGGTGAATGCATTCGGGGCGACTTCGCCACGGGCAATCACAGAGAGTGCAAAAACTGTGAAGAAGATCGCCAGGAAACGGAGCCTGTTAAATGGCGGTGCATAGCGAAACTCAATGATGGAGGGCGCGCTGGATACATATTCGATGAACACAAGGCAGCCAGAAAACAACGCAAAGAGCATCATGATCTGAACCGCGTCAGAGCTGATCGATGGTAAGATTATCGCTGGCAAAGCAAACAGCAACGCAACCAAGCCTGCGCGTGTGCCCGCTCCTATTATTCTGCCTATCACTGCCGTAGTACCCTTCAACCGGACGCCGCGATACATTGCCGCGAACTTATCCCGTCTTTATCCGCACTTAATGGCGGTTTGCCCCATTTCCGCCACAATTTGACGCCGGAATTTGGCGCGGCTCAAGGATTTGTTTGAGAAATGATTAAGATTGGTCGGTGCTCAGGGCCATGTGATGCCCGAATGCATCAATAACGGCCTTAAAAGGCGGTGTTTTGGCGCAGTTCGTCGGATAGGCTACTCTGGCGTCGGATAACGCACTGAGAATCAACAGAGATATTTTCGCGCGGGAGGGGTTGCCACAATTGTGCCGCAATTGCGGTTTGCGCTATCAGCTTTGGCGAGAGCCGCCTTAGTCGTTCAGTCAACCCATGGGATGCTTGGGTTCTTCAGCTGCCAAAACGCGCACTCTTCGTGGCGTTGTCTGGCGGGGGCCCAGACGTGTTCAACGCCAACGGGCTCCATGCCAAGTTTCTCAAGAAGTCTGAGGGAGGCGTGGTTTTGCACCTGCGCCCCCGCGCGCATTGTATCCAGCCCGAGAGTGCCAAACCCGAAGTCCAGCGCGCCGCGTGACACTTCAAGCGCATAACCTTGTCGTTGGTAGGCTTCGCCAATCCAATAGCCAAATTCCCCGAATTTGGCGCCCGTCTTTTGAGAGGCGTTGGAAAGGTCGATCTTGAGCCAGCCAATAAGCGCGCAGGTTTCCTTATCGATCACGACAGACGCGAAAGTGCTGCCTGACTTTGAGGCCTCAATGGCGCCCTTCAGAAGCGCACGCGCGTCCTCAGCAGTCAGTGATGTTGGCCATGCGGCCACCCACTGGCTGATCGAGGGTGTCATTAGCTGCACAAGGGCGGCTGCGTCCTCCAGCTCGCAACTGCGGACCAGCAAACGTTCGGTTTCAAATGACCGCTTGGTCAGATCCATCACATCCCTCAAGAAAAAAGCGCCGCCCGGGTGGGGCAGCGCCTGAAGTGCGTCAGCGAAGGGTTAGACCCAAGGGCGCTCCGCCCCCGCTTTGGCCTCATATGCGTCGATCGAGGCTTCTTTCTCCATGGTCAGACCAATGTCATCCAGACCATTGAGCAGGCAGTGCTTTTTGAACGCATCCACCTCGAACTTGATCACGTCGCCATCCGAGGTTGTGATCTCCTGAGCTTCCAGATCCACGGTCATGCGGGCGTTTTCACCCTTCTCCGCGTCGGCCATCAGCACGTCGACCTGCTCTTGTGGCAGAACGATCGGCAGCATGCCGTTCTTGAAGCTGTTGTTGAAGAAGATGTCAGCAAAGGAAGTGGACACAATCACCTTGATGCCGAAATCGTCCAGCGCCCACGGCGCGTGTTCACGCGAAGAACCGCAGCCAAAGTTGTCACCCGCGATTAGGATCTGCGCGCTGCGGTATTGTGGTTTGTTCAGCACGAAATCTGGGATTTCTGTGCCGTCGCGGTTGTAGCGCATCTCATCAAAGAGGTTCTTGCCAAAGCCCGTGCGTTCGATGGACTTCAGGAAGACCTTGGGGATGATCATGTCTGTGTCGATGTTCACCAGCGGCATAGGCGCGGCGATACCGGAGAAAGTTTCGAACTTTTTCATTCTATCGTCCTTTCAGAGCGATTCAAAAACGAGAACACCCAACGGTCGCGCCGACCATCGGGTGTTCGATAGAGATATAAGCTTTGACAGCTTGCGTTACGCAATCACGGTCGCGGTGATGGCCCAGAGGCCCATCAGGCTGGCAAAAGCTAAGATAGTCGGCAATACAACACGGATCATTTTCAGTCTCCTTTCCTGCGCAAAGCGGGGTGCTCTGCGCGGTGCGCGCCGCGACATTCTGCCGCGGCTTCAACTGAGATGGGGGCACGGACAGCCCAGAGAAAGGGGCCGCGCCTACACAGTTGGTCACCATAGGATCAAAGGATGTGAACATGACGTTGCGTGTTGCCTGGTTGAAGAAACTGGGTTGATGCCCCTCATAGCCCTGACGTGTGGGGCGCCAAAGCAGCGCCCGACAGGCCTATGAGAGGATCCGCCTTACATCAGTTCCCGGATGTCCGTCAGCTTGCCGGTGATCGCAGCGGCAGCAGCCATGGCAGGCGACACAAGGTGTGTGCGGCCTTTGTAGCCCTGGCGGCCTTCGAAGTTCCGGTTGGACGTCGAGGCGCAGCGTTCGTTTTCCGACAGCTGGTCAGGGTTCATCGCCAGACACATGGAGCAGCCCGCAAGACGCCATTCAAAGCCGGCGTCCTTGAAGATGTCTGCCAGACCTTCTTCTTCCGCCTGCGCCCGAACAAGACCGGAGCCCGGAACGATCATCGCCCGCATGCCCTCTTTGATCTTCTTGCCTTTGACCACTTCAGCCACGGCGCGCATGTCTTCGATACGACCGTTGGTGCAGGAGCCGATGAAGACTGTGTCGATCTCGATGTCGGTCAGCTTCTGGCCAGGGGTCAGCCCCATGTACTCGATGGAGCGACGTGCCGCTTCAATCTTGCCGCCTTCAAAGTCTTCAGGTGCAGGCACAACACCGGTGATCGGCAGAACATCCTCAGGGCTGGTACCCCAGGTGACAACCGGCTGGATGTCTTCGCCCTTCAGGGTGACGACCTTGTCAAAATGCGCACCCTCATCGGTGTAGAGCGTACGCCAATAGGCCTCGGCCTGCTCCCATGCTGCGCCTTTTGGCGCGTGCGGACGGCCTTTGCAGTAATCAAAGGTGGTCTGGTCAGGAGCGATCAGGCCAGCACGTGCGCCGCCTTCAATCGCCATGTTACAGACGGTCATGCGGCCTTCCATGGACAGCGACTGGATCGCCTCCCCACAGTATTCGATCACATAGCCGGTGCCACCGCCGGTGCCTGTGGCGCCGATGATGGCCAGCGTCACGTCCTTGGCGGTCACGCCCGGGTTCAGCTTGCCGGTGATCTCCACCTTCATGTTCTTGGACTTTTTCTGGATCAGCGTCTGGGTGGCCAGCACGTGCTCCACCTCGGATGTACCGATACCATGGGCCAGCGACCCAAATGCGCCGTGGGTCGCGGTGTGGCTGTCGCCGCAAACCACGGTCATGCCCGGCAGGGTCCAGCCGTTTTCCGGGCCAACGATGTGCACGATGCCCTGACGCACGTCAGACACCGGATAGTAGTGCACGCCAAATTCCTTGGCGTTCTTGTCGAGCGCGGCCACCTGAATGCGGCTTTCCTCGGTCATCTGTTCCGGGTTTTCACGTCCCTTGGTGGTTGGCACGTTGTGATCCGGCACAGCGATGGTTTTCTCCGGTGCACGCACTTTGCGGCCGGTCATGCGCAAGCCCTCAAAGGCCTGCGGGCTGGTCACTTCGTGAACGAGGTGACGGTCAATATAAAGCAAGCTGGTGCCGTCTTCGGCTTCGTGTGCCACATGGGCATCCCAGATCTTGTCATAAAGCGTTTTGGGGGACATGGGTCCTCTCCATTCTGATTGTGTAGCTGAAACTTTGGCTGTCAAACAGGCGCGCAAACGCACGCCGCACCTTCATAGGGCGGCGATGACGGATTTGGACTGACCAAAGAAACGCCAAGGCAAAAAGGCGCGGTCGTCGATGTCATAGATGCGTTTCATGCCACCCATCTATACCTGCCAAAAGATTCCTTCAAGCAGAAGCCGCCCAAGGATGCGCTGTGCAGTCTGCGCGTTGCTGCAAGCGGTTTGGCGTGCAAGACTGGTTTTATGGAAGAAGAGACCATCTCAGGCCCGACTGACAGCGCAGCGCCTTCCGAATTGGATCGCATCGCGGCAGCAGATCGCGCCGTGCACCATCCCGAAACCATCAGCCAAAGCGGCGACGCAGCCGAGACCACGGAAATTGCCTTGGGCATCTGGGATCAGGTGGTGGCTTTTGCCGAAACCCTGTTACGGCCCTGGGCGGCCTATCAGGTGTTGATCACCTTGATCTTGATGGTGATCGCAGCGGCTTTGGCGATGATCTTCAAACCCAGACTCTATGACTGGCTCAAGACACGCGAAGGCTGGCCCAAATGGCGCTATCGCTACGCCATGATGGTGCATCGCCGTATGGCGCTGATCTTCTTCACTATTTTGATCTGGTTCACGGTTTGGGTGATGCGCGCGGTGACATGGCCAAGCCGGTCTTATCTCTTGGTCGAGCTCGCCAATCTGGCACTTGCCTTCCTGTTTGTGGTGGTGGTTTTGCGGGTTGTGCACAACACCACACTGCGGGCGGTTTTGCGATATGGCGCTTGGATCTGGGTGACGCTCATCCTGACAGGCCTGCGCGATGATGCGGTTGAGCTGATGGACAGCATGTCGCTCACCTTTGGTGAAACCCGCGTGTCTCTTTGGATGATGGCGCAGGCGATCCTGATGTTGGCCGCAACCTTTGTGCTGGCCCGCCTTGCTGCGCGTCAGGTGGACAGCCGGCTGAGCCGCAGCGAAGACATCTCCCCCTCCATGCGTGTGCTGTTTGGCAAGCTATTGCAGGTCTTTCTTTATACTGCGGCCTTCTTTGTTGGGCTGAGAATCATCGGCTTTGATCTGCGTGGCCTTGCCTTTCTCACCGGGTTTGTCGGTGTTGGTCTGGGTTTTGGCCTGCAAAAAGTGGTGTCCAATCTCGTCTCAGGCCTCATCATCCTGATGGACAAATCCATCAAGCCCGGCGACGTGATCTCGCTGGGGGAAACCTTCGGTTGGATCAACTCTCTGGGTGCGCGCTATGTGAGTGTGGTCACCCGCGATGGACGAGAATTTCTCATCCCCAACGAGGATTTGATCACCAATCAGGTGGTGAACTGGTCCCATTCTGACACATTTGTGCGGCTCGATATCTATTTTGGCACCGCCTATGGCGATGATCCGCATCTGGTGCGCAAAGTGGCTGTGGAAGCAGCCAAATCCGTGGGTCGCGTGCTGACCTATCCCAACACCCCTGTGTGCCACATCGTGGGTTTTGGGGACAGCAGTGTGGATTACATTTTGCGGTTTTGGATCAAGGACCCCACCGGCGGGCTGACCAATATTCGCGGCAATGTCTATCTCGCGCTCTGGGATGCCTTCAAAGAGCACGGCATTTCGCTTCCCTTCCCTCAACGTGAGGTGCGACTGTTGTAAGATAGCACGGCAGATGGGGATCTCGCCAATCCAGCTTCTCATTCTTAAAGTATCCCGGGGGAAGCTTGCGCAACGCGCAAGCTGGGGGCTGGCCCCCTCCCTCACCGGCTGATTTTCCCAGAAAACTTCCCGAAACCGCAGCGTTTCTGCGCCAATTGGTCCATGCGCGCCAAATCTTGCTTGCCTTTCGTTGAGAATGAGTCCAACCGGTGCTATCTTGAATTTACGCCCGGCACCGGGGCTTTGCGGTGCGTTGCAAGGAGGGCAGACTTCTGTCTTTGAACACTGACGTGGCAAATGCTGCTGATACCGGACCCGTTCTGACATCGGGCGCCTCGGGTGCGACAAGCGAGGATCTGCTTGCCCGCATTCTCACCTCTCTTAGCGAAGACAAAGCCGAAGACGTTGTGCAGATCGATCTGCGCGGCAAGACGTCGATTGGCGATTACATGGTGATCTGCTCCGGGCGCTCCTCGCGTCAGGTTGTGGCCCTCGCTGAGAAACTTGTCGAACGGCTCAAGCATGAGTTTGGCCGCAGCGCCAAAGTTGAAGGCAAGGATTCCGGTGACTGGGTGCTTGTGGATACCGGCGATGTGATCGTGCATATCTTCCGTCCGGAAGTGCGCGAATTCTATCAGCTGGAAAAAATGTGGGTGCCTGGCGGCTCCGCATAAGTCTGCGCGGCGTGTGCGCTTAGCGCTGCGTCGCCACAGCACAAGGCAGCGGCATGGCACTCAAAGTGCACATCTGCGCCGTGGGTCGGCTGCGGTCTGGCCCTGAGCGCGACCTTCTTGATGATTATCTGACACGGTTTGACCGCTCCGGACGCGCCCTTGGGCTTGGTCCGGTTACGGTGCATGAAGTTGAAGACCGCAAAGGCGGCGGGATCTCGACCGAAGCAGGGCTTCTTGAAGGTGTCATCCCCAAAGGGGCTGTGATCTGCGCGCTGGATGAGCGTGGCAAGCTGATGAGCAGCCCGGATTTTGCGAACATGCTCGGTGGCTGGCGCGATGATGGGCGGGGAGATCTGGCTTTTGTGATCGGCGGCGCGGATGGCATTGCTCCCGCGCTGCGCGCGCGCGCAGATGCCAAGCTCAGTTTTGGTAAAATGGTTTGGCCACATATGCTGGCGCGCGTGATGCTGAGTGAACAGCTCTACCGCGCTGCAAGCATTTTGGCCGGCGCACCTTATCATCGGGTCTGATGGGGCACGGCTTTGTGCGGTTTGTTCCGCTTTAAAAAGACCGACAATGCACACCCGCTATAACGTCGTGATACAGCCGCGATACCGACGTTATACCGACGGTGTTTTGGCGGGTTATTTAGCGGGGATCACGCAGCAGGGCGGCGCGGGACTGAGAGGCAAATTCACGCCGCCCCAGCACGATCACCGTAACGGAAATGCCAACAAGCAACATGATTGGGCCCAAAAGCCAGGCTGCGGAAGCCAATCCAAAATAGATGGCTCGAATCCCCCGGTTGAAGCTGCGCGCTGCTGTGATGTTCACATCCGCAGCCTTGTGGGCCCGAGACATCGCTGCGGGATGGTCTTTGTCATTTGGCACTGCCCCCATCAGTACAGAGCAATAGCCGAAGAGCCTGTGAGACCAGACAAATTTCAGGAATGCGTTGCCAACGAATAGCAGGACCAACATCAGTTTGATTTCCAGGACAGAGGTGGAATCAGCTTTCTGTGCCAGATCCTGTGTGAGGCCGGCAATTTGGTCAGTATTCCCGATCAAAGCCACCAAACCGCCAATGGCGATCATTGATGAAGAGGCAAAGAACGCCGTGCTCTGGCGCAGGTTACCCATGATCTGTGCATCAAAAATGCGGGCGCTTCGTTCCACATAATGAACCATCCATTCCCTTCGATAAAACGCCATCAATCGGGACACGGATGGTCTGTTTTTGGGCGGATTTTCAATAAGATGCGTGGTGGCGAGCCAAGTCAGAAGGCTCGCTGCAACAGCAATGAAATCGAGGGGTGAAAACTGGTTGGCGAGCTGTGTGAAAGTCATGTCTGTACAGTAGCGTCATCGCTTAGCTCTTGCCAGTCTGCAATATTGGTTATATTAATTTACCAATTATTGCGGAGGTCAGCCATGGACATGCCAACCCCTAACCCTGAGGTTCTTGCGAAGAAGGCGCGCATTGTTGCCCGGCTTCAGGAAGTGCTTCCGGCAGATGCTGTCATCTCTGATGAGGCTGAAACGCGGGCCTATGAGTGCGACGCGCTCACCGCCTATCGGTGCCCGCCGCTTGCTGCGGTTCTTCCTGCCTCCACGGAAGAAGTGGTGGCGGTTCTAAAGGTCTGTCACGAAGAAGATGTGCCAGTGGTGCCACGGGGCGCAGGCACCTCGCTTGCGGGTGGATCAATGCCAACCGCAGATTCGATTATTCTGGGCGTGGCCCGGATGACCGAAGTTCTTGAAACAGATTATGAAAATCGCTTCATCCGCGTGCAAACTGGCCGCACCAACCTGAGCGTTTCTGGTGCGGTGGAAGAGGACGGCTTCTTTTACGCACCAGATCCTTCCAGCCAACTGGCTTGCGCCATTGCGGGCAATATTGCGATGAATTCCGGCGGTGCCCATTGCCTGAAGTACGGCGTGACAACGAACAATTTGATGGGCGTCACCATGGTGACCATGGAGGGCGAGGTTGTCGAGATTGGAGGTGCCCATTTAGACGCTGGCGGCTTGGATCTGCTGGGTGTGATTTGCGGCAGTGAGGGTCAGCTTGGTGTCGTAACCGAAGCCACATTGCGTATTTTGCACAAGCCGGAAGGCGCAAGACCTGTCCTTATGGGATTTGATAGCAATGAGGTCGCAGGCCAATGCGTGAGCGACATTATCAAGTCGGGCATTCTGCCGGTGGCCATTGAGTTTATGGATCGCCCCTGTATCCGCGCCACAGAGGCATTTGCCGGAGCAGGCTATCCAGACTGTGAGGCGCTGCTGATTGTCGAGGTAGAAGGCTCCGATCAGGAAATCGAAGCCCAGCTTGAACGTATTCTGGCGATCGCCCGGACACATAATCCAGTGGAACTGCGCGAAAGTACAAGCGCGGAAGAGAGCGCGCGGATTTGGCTGGGGCGTAAGTCGGCCTTTGGGGCGATGGGGCAGATCAACGACTACATGTGCTTGGATGGCACCATTCCCGTGAGCCAACTTCCTTATGTGCTCCGCAGAATTGGGGAGCTGAGCAAAGACTACGGACTTGATGTGGGCAATGTGTTCCACGCCGGGGACGGGAACATGCACCCGCTCATTCTATTTGATGCCAACAAGCCGGGCGACCTAGAGAAATGTGAAGCCTTCGGGGCTGACATTTTGCGACTGTGTGTTGAAGTTGGGGGATGTCTCACAGGTGAGCATGGCGTGGGTATCGAGAAGCGCGATCTGATGGTGGATCAATATGCGCCGGAAGATCTGGATATCCAGATGGCTGTGAAAGATGTGTTTGACCCTAAGTGGCTTTTGAATCCCGCGAAGGTCTTTCCGTTGGCTGCGAGCGAGCCGCGTCGCATGGCGGCTGAATAATCTCAGGCAAATCAGGGGCTTTGCCCCTCTGCCACAGCCAGTTTTGGCTTCACCCCAGGATATTTTGGACCAGTAAGACTATGATGACACCTGCAAATGAAGCTGAATTGGCAGAGATGGTGGCGGGCGCGCAAACGGCGTTGCGCATACAGGGCGGGGGCACGCGCGCGATCGGTGCGCCAAGCGACGCGACAGTGTTGTCGACTTCCGCGCTTTCCGGCGTGACGCTTTATGAGCCGGGTGCGCTGACGATTGTTGCCGGAGCTGGAACGCCAATAGCGGAGATCGAAGCGACCTTGGCGGCGGAAGGGCAACGCTTGGCCTTTGAGCCGATGGACCATCGCGGCCTGTTGGGTACTAATGGTATTCCCACAATTGGAGGGGCGGTCGCCGCAAACGTGAGTGGCCCAAGGCGTATTCAGGCAGGTGCCTGTCGCGACAGCCTGTTGGGTGTGCGTTTTGTGGATGGGGCAGGGCGCGTCTTGAAGAATGGTGGTCGCGTGATGAAAAACGTCACTGGCTATGATTTGGTGAAGCTGATGGGGGGGAGCTGGGGGACTTTGGGTGTGCTCAGCGAAGTCAGCCTAAAGGTCCAAGCGGTGTCTGAAGCGGTCGGCTGTGTGCTGCTACATGGTTTGGATGATCACCAAGCGGTAAAGGCAATGAGCGCGGCGTTGGGCTCTCCTTACGATGTTAGCGGTGCGGCACATGCCCCTGTGGGTGTAGATGGCACACCTGTTACGATGATCCGCATCGAAGGGCTGGAAGCCTCTGTGGCCTATCGTGCCGAGAAACTGACGGCGCTGCTTGCGGATTTTGGCGCAGAAGTTGTTGTTGAGCGCGATGCGGAAAAAGTTTCTGCAGGTTGGTCCTGGGTGCGCGATGTGGCGCTGTTTCAGGGCGGAACCGGTGATGTGTGGCGCCTCTCTGTGAAACCCACTGACGGGCCGGGTGTCGTTGTAGCTATCAAGCAGAGTCAACCGGAGGCGCAGGTGCTTTACGATTGGGGCGGCGGTTTGATTTGGGTGCAAGTGTCCGAAGGTTCGGATGTGCGCGCAGCCGTTGGTCAAGGTCACGCCACACTGATCCGCGCGGCTGAGGCGACGCGCGCACGGGTGCCCGTGTTCCACCCCGAGTCTGCCGCATTGGCCAACTTGAGCGCGGGGCTTCGTAAAAAATTTGATCCCCGTGGGATCTTGAACCCAGGGCTGATGGGATGAGCACAAAAGGCAAGCGCAGGCAGGTTCGGCGTTGGAGGGCACGGCGAGCGGCACGTCCTGAGCCACATTTGCCTTGCAACTGCTGTGGCTGTCTCACCATACGGGAACGCGGCGGATACGAAATCTGTGGTGTGTGCTTTTGGGAAGACGATCCCGATCAAACACCAGAATTTGACGGTGGTGGCGCCAATAATCTGAGCTTGGAGGATGGGCGCAGGAACTACCGCAAAATCGGTGCCTGCGAGCCTCACTTGCTGCCCCATGTGCGTCCACCCCGCCCAGAAGAGCTTCCAGAAGAGCTCGAGAGCCATCCCTCCAACACAACGTGGCACACGCCAGAACGACCGGAATAGGCAAATGCAAACGACATTCACCGAAGACCAGCTTAAAGATCCTGGAACACAGCGGGCCAATGAAATTTTGCGCGCCTGCGTGCATTGTGGTTTCTGCACTGCGACTTGCCCGACTTATCAGGTGCTTGGCGATGAACTCGACAGCCCGCGCGGACGGATTTACCAGATCAAAGACATGCTGGAAAACGAGCGTGTGCCGGATGAAAAGACGGTCAAACATGTAGACCGCTGTCTGAGCTGCCTGGCATGTATGACCACCTGTCCCAGTGGCGTGCATTATATGCATCTGGTGGATCATGCCCGTGAGTATATCGAAAACAACTACAAGCGCCCCTTTAGTGACCGAGCCTTGCGCTGGATTCTTGCGCAAATCCTACCTTACCCGATGCGGTTCCGGCTGGCGCTGCTTGGGGCTAAATTGGGCCGCCCTTTCCGGTTTCTGATGCCGGATGCGCGCTTGCGTGCGATGCTGGATATGGCGCCCAAATCAATTCCGCCGGTTAGCCGGAATGACGATCCACAGAGCTTTGCTCCGATGGCTGACAAAAAGATGCGGGTCGCCCTTATGACGGGATGTGCGCAGAAGGCGCTGAACACCGATATCAATGATGCAACAATTCGTCTTCTGACGCGGCTGGGCTGCGAAGTTGTGGTGGCCGAGGGGGCGGGCTGTTGCGGTGCTCTGACCCATCACATGGGCAAAACCAAAGAAAGCCATGCGACTGCGGCCAAGAACATCAAAGCCTGGTGTGCGGAGATGGATGGCGAGGGGCTGGATGCGATTGTGATCAACACGTCTGGATGTGGCACGACGGTGAAGGACTATGGCCATATGTTCCGCAATGACGCGCTGGCGGCGGATGCTGTTCGCGTGAGTGGGATTGCGATGGATGTGTCTGAGGTATTGATGAAGCTCGATTTGCCACAAGGCGATGATAAGCAAACCGTGGTGGCCTATCATGCTGCATGTTCGCTGCAACATGGTCAGCAGATCAAAACCTTCCCCAAAGACCTGCTCAAAAAGGCGGGCTACACGGTTGTTGAGCCGGCGGATAGTCACTTGTGCTGTGGCTCGGCAGGCACTTACAACCTGATGCAGCCGGAGATCTCCGGAAAGTTGAAAGAGCGCAAAGTGCGGACGCTAGAGGCCAAAAATCCCGGTATTATCGCAGCGGGCAATATTGGGTGCATGATGCAAATTGGATCTGCGACCGAGGTGCCGATTGTGCATACGGTAGAGCTTTTGGACTGGGCAACCGGTGGTCCGCAGCCGCGCGCGCTCACCGAGCCGGGTAAACGTGCACCGGAGATTCCCATCCTGCGCTGATATCGCCATAATGCTCCGCAAACAGGGCATGTCATGCGCATGCCCTATTTCCGCCTTAGGTCATCGATATGGCTCAGGGGGAGTTTGTGGAGGCGGTATGATCGCGCGGTTCATTGCTTGTTTGTTTACTGTTTGTGTTGCGAGCTTTGCCGTGGCGCAAGACACGGGCTTGCGGCGTCTTGACACCGGCGAGGACAGTCGTGACTGGGGGGCGGTTGGCCGCCTGGAGATAGACGGTCGCGGGTTTTGCACCGGGGCATTAATCGCGCCGGGTTTGGTGCTGACCGCCGCACATTGCCTTTACTCAAAAGAGACAGGCGGCCGTCACGACGTGGGGCAGATCGAATTTCGCGCAGGTTGGCGCAATGGACGTGCCGAGGCGTATCGCAAGGTGAAGCGTGCCGTTGTGCATCCCAAATACCGTTACAGCGGTCAGACCGAGATCGAGGACGTGCAAAATGACCTCGCGCTTCTGGAACTGCATCATCCGATCCGAAATACCAAGATCACTCCGTTTGAGACGGCCGATACCCTTCGCAAAGGATCCCGGATCGGTGTGGTATCTTATGCGGTTGGGCGTGCTGAGGCACCATCATTTCAGGAGATGTGTCGGGTGATGGGCCGTCAGAAGGGTGTGTACGTACTGTCGTGCAACATCGATTTTGGCAGCAGCGGTGCGCCGGTTTTTGTTTTTGAAGACGGTGCGGTGCGGATTGCATCCGTCGTGGCCGCGAAAGCGGAGGTGCGTGGCACCAAAGTGGCGCTGGGGGCAGCGCTGGATCATAGCTTGGATGAGTTGTTTGCAGCGCAGATGGATGAGTCACCACAGGCGCGCAGCCTCACACCCTTGCAAGAAAGAAACGGCACGGGTGCGAAATTTGTGCGCCCGTAGATGATTGCCCCCAAAAAGCGAGTTTCTTATGCGTTTAACCTATCTGATGTGCTTGATTGCGAGCTTGCTGTCGGCGATGCCCGTATTTGCGGAAGAGCGATTGCAGCCATTGCGGACGCGCGGTGACTTGTTGGGCTGGGAAGCGATCGGACGGCTCGACATAAAAAACGGCGGTTATTGTTCGGGCGCATTGATTGCATCGGATCAAGTGCTGACCGCTGCGCATTGTGTTTTTGACGATGAGGGGCGACCACTCGCGGCAGACCAGATGACATTTCGTGCGGGATATGTGGACGGTGACGCGCTTGCGGAACGCCGTGTGAGCCGTGTGGTTGTTGATGCGAGGTATGAAGATGTCCCTGGAGGCAAAATCAGTACCAAAATGATACGTCATGATATCGCTCTGCTGCGTCTGTCTGCGCCGATCTCCACCTCAGAAGCCAATCCATTCGCCATTCACGTCGATCCGCAGGAAGGTGAGAAGGTTTCGATCTTGAGTTATGGGCGTGGGCGGAGCGAGTTCATTTCCTGGCAGCGTGATTGCGCCATTTTGGAGCGGGCGTGGGGGCTTCTCACTTTTGATTGCAACGTGACCTTCGGATCCTCGGGCGCGCCCGTTTTTGTGCGCTATGGCAATCGGGTGCGGATCCTTTCTTTGGTTTCCGCGGGAGATGATACTGCTGACGGTGAGAAAATGTCTTTCGGCATGGAGCTGCCAACGGCGGTCGCAGAGCTCAAACGCCGAATGCGCGTGGGTGATGCGCCGGTCGCCAAAGTCAGCAACGGCGCAAAGCGCATTCAGATCGGAAATCGCACTGGAACAGGTGCTAAATTTGTCCGCGCGGGTGGGGGTTGAAACGCTGAAAAGCCTCCCCAAATGAGATGTAACGAGGCGCCGATGATCGGGTCTCGTTTACACCGCCTGTCCGAATGGAAGGCACTTACATATTGTTGTCGCTCAATGGAGGATAACCCATGCGCACTTTTGATCTGGCTCCGCTGTACCGGTCGACCGTTGGCTTTGACCAATTGGCAAACATGATGGACCGTGTTCTGTCCAACGACGTCGCCCAGCCGAGCTACCCCCCGTACAACATCGAAAAAACCGCCGATGACGCTTATCGCATTTCGCTGGCAGTCGCCGGTTTTTCGGCTGACGACCTGAGCATTGAGGTCAAACAGAACGCTCTCATCGTGACCGCAAAAAAAGGCGAAGAGAGAAAAGAGAAAACCTATCTGCATCGTGGTATCGCGACCCGCGCGTTTGAACGTCGTTTCCATCTGGCAGACCACGTTCGGGTAACCGGCGCGAGCCATGAGGATGGAATGCTGCACATCGAACTGCAGCGTGAAATCCCAGAGGCCCTGAAGCCGCGCCGCATCGAGATTTCCACCGGTGCCCGAAAAGCCGTGGAGCAGGATGTGGTTGACGCCAAAGCTGTCAACTGACTGCTCAAAAACTGACAAACACTTTCTTCCCTTGTTGTTAGGCGCGCGTCTCAAATTGAGGCGCGCGTTTTTGCATGTTCGGTTGCAGTTCGCAGGTGAAGCGTCCACAGTCGCCGGGTTCTCTAAAGACTTGGTGGTTACGTGAACTTGGGCGCTCTGAAATCCGGAAATTTCCGCGCCTATGTGTTTGGCGCGGCCTTTGGGTTGCTTGCGATCTGGATGCAGCGGATCGTTATGAGCTGGCTGGCCTGGGACATGACGGGTTCGCCGAGTTTTGTCGGATTTGTCGCGCTTCTACTGTTCGCACCTGCGATTGTCTTGTCGCCGCTGGTGGGTGTCTGGGTGGATCGCGTCAACGTAAAGCGCGCAATGCTGATGGTGCAGGGGGGCAATATATTCCTGTGCGCGGCGCTTTGGGCGATTGTGGCTTTGGGGTGGATCACGCCGTTTCTGTTAGCTCTGTTTGCATTCTTGATTGGCGTGTTGATCGCGGCGAGCCATCCGGTTCGGATGGCAATGACACCGAGATTGGTGCGGCGAGAGCATGTGAGTTCGGTGGTCACGATTGTCGCGATCAACTTCAACATCGCGCGGATGGTAGGACCGGCTGTTGGTGGGGTGATGATTGCGCAGATAGGCGTGGCGCATACGCTGTTGCTGCAATGGCTTTTGTTTGTACCTTATCTGGTTGTCTTGTCCCGTCTGAGCCTGCGACCAAGGCGGGAAAGCGGCGGTGCGCAAGAGCCCTTCTTCAAAGCACTGGGCGCAGGGCTGCGTTATGTCTGGCAGGTTAAGGCAGTGCGCGAAGCGATGTTTGTTGCTGGTATGCTGGCACTGGTGGCACGCGGAGCGCTGGAGGTTTTGCCGCCTTTGGCTGATGGCGTGTTCGCGCGCGGCGCGGACGGGCTGGGCGCCTTGATGAGTGTCACCGGGCTTGGTGCCATTCTAGGCGGGTTTTCCAAGGCAGCTCTGCCACCGCAAGCGCCAGGTCGCCTACCGCTTCTGACCAGATTGGCAATCGTTCTAGGGCTGCTCCTAGTGGCTTTCCTTGGCCTAGCGCCGACTTGGGAAATAGCCTTGGCAGTGGCGGCAGGGATGTCCTATGTCACTACCTTGACCGCGATTTCCACACAGACGGCCATACAGCTAGATCTTGAAGATGACATGCGTGGGCGTGTGATGAGCCTGTGGGCGGTGATCGCTGCAGGTGGTGCTGCACTCGGTGCTGGAGGAGTGGGTGTTTTGGCGGATCTTATGGGATTTCAAAAAGCTCTGGTTTGGTGTGGAAGCCTGTCGGCGCTGAGCGTGGCGGGGTACCTGACGCTCGTCAGTATGAAAAAGTAAGCCCCGCCGCTTTTAAGCAACGGGGCTCTGCCTGTCTGACGGGGAGGATCAGATCAGTTGGCAGCCGGTTCGATGTTGCCAATGTTGAGGAACATGGTTTCGCCAGAATGATCGTCCACACCGTCGTTGTCGGTGGAGGCAAAAGCGGTGCCGTCTTCCAAAATGGCTAGGCCTTCGACTTTATCCAGAACGTAGCCTCCGGTGGAGGTCAGATCTGGAAGGAGGTCGCGCACCAGAGTTTTGGTGACTACAGGCAGCTCACCGCCAAGAGGGGCAGGCACCATTTCAGACGCAGGCACGCGGTAGATTTTCTTGGTCACGGCACGGTGGTCATGTTGGTTGTCACGCTCCACGATGTAGACCCAATCGCCATGTGCCACGATTTCTGACAGCCCAACCCAACCAGTCGCGGGTTCGGCTTTTGGATAATGCACCGCGCCCCACTCTTTGGTTTCCAGATTATAGGCCACCAGTTTCACGTGGTTTTTCGGGTCATCTTTCCACTCCCGCTGCACCGCCATCCAGAGCGTGTCGTCAACTTTGGTGATGCCTTCAAAGCCAAAACGCTTTTCCACCGCCATCAGTTCTGCAGGAAGGCCAATCTCGCCTTTGCGGTCTTTGATCTTACCTTCGGCGGACACATGATAGATCGCATGAGGGATCACGCGGTCGGTGCGGCCTTCGGAAGCCACGTAGAAGCCACCTTTGCCATCCAGCGTGATGCCTTCCATATCGATCTTCTGCGCTGGGCTGCCGTTCTGACGGTGTACGCGGATCACATCAATGATGCGGGCTGGCGTCTGGGTGGTGTCGATTTTGAAGATGGAGGGCTGAAAGCCGTAGAAGCTGTCATTCACGGCCCAGACGATGCCGTTTTTGTCAGCGACCATGCCTGAGAGCGCACCCCAACCGATCAACTCGTCTGCACCTTCAGAGGTGAGATGTGGATAGGTTGCTGGCGCGTCCTGATATTCAAACAGCATCACATGCGCACGTGCGCCGCCATCTTCGATCAGGTCTTTTTCGTTGGCAGAGACCAACAGGTTGCGCTCTGGGATCGCCACATAGCCTTCCGGGCCAACGCCGGAGGGCAGCAGCTGTTTGAGAACTGGTTCAGCTGGATTGGTGGCGTCATAGACACCGACAACAGAGGCGCGTTCCGCTCCAACAAACACATATGGCGTGCCGTTGAAGGTTGCGAAAGTCACACTCTCCGGCTCAACGCCTTTGCTGTCAGAGCGTTTGTCTGGGTAGTGGCCGATCTGGATGATGGCACGTTCAAAATCGGTGCCGCTTTCGTAAACAACGGTGCCGTCCTTGTGGAAAATCGTCCAGCCGCGGGAGCCGCCGTCCATGTCACCTTCGTTGGCTGTCGCGAAGTGATTGTCGTCAATCCACGCCACAGCGTCAGGCTCGCGCAGACGGCCCTCTTGGCTTTCGGTGAAGATCAGCGCACCACGCTCATCGGTCGCGTCAATGCCTTCAAGATCAACAGCTCCAGCGGAAAAATGGGAGATGACCTCGCCGTCTTTGGAGACAACCACCATGTGGTTGTTTTCTTGCAGGGTCACCACAGTTTCGCCAAGCGTGTTGATTGAGACGTATTCTGGCTCTGGATCTTCTGGAGAGACTTCAGCGAGGCCGGTCATGTCGACCATGCGCAGTGTGTCGCACGCCAGTGTACCGTCTTTCAATTCGACCATGGCCAGCATTCCGGCTGGCATTTGGCCTGTGCGGCCGTCGCCTAGGTCTTCGTCACGCTCGTTTTCTATAGCGACAGAGACAAAGCTTTGATCCGGTGCGATGGCGACGCTGTCGGGTTGCCCACCCAAATCACAAGAGGCTTTAACTGAGCCGTCTGCGATGTTGATGGCCTGAAGCACGCCGGATGGTTGCGTGTAGCTCTCGGAAGTGTTGACGCCAACAATGGCGAGCTCACCAAGCACGCCAACGGATGTTGGTTCGCCCTCCAGAGCCACATTGCCGAGCGGTTTGGGAGCGGCCGGATCAGCGATATCAATACGACCCAGAACGCCCAGTGGGCTGTCAGTGTATACAAGCGTCATGCCATCTGCAGTGGCGGCGATGATTTCCGGGGAAGTCTCGCGCTTGGTGTCTTCACCTTCAGCCATGTTTTTGACCACTGGGAAAGAGGCTATGCGATTGAAGTTCATTTCTGCGGCGGCGTGACCTGCAGTCAGTGCCAAGGCCGACGTCAAACAAAGGCTGCGCAGCAACATTTGGAGTCTCCGTGTTGGTTAACGGCTTGCAGGTCGCACCTCTATATGACGCGGTGGCAACAGATCTGTGACAGATATGCGAAAGCCTGTTTTGAAGGCCTCAGCTAAAAACTGGTTTGTGGAGGTGCGCCAGATCACGCAGAGTGGTGGCGAACTTGTGAATGATTTCGGGGGAGGGAGAGCGATATGGACTGGGATGATGCCTACGCCAATGCGGCTTATATCGAGGGGGCAGATGCCTATCCGCCACGTTGGTCTGAGGAGGCTGCCGCTTTCCGAGCGGAGATGGTGGCGGAAACTGACGTCGCTTATGGGGAAGGCGCGCGGCAGTGCTTCGATCTGATCCGGCCTGAGGGCTCACCTAAAGGGTTGTTTGTCTTTGTGCACGGCGGCTATTGGCTGCGGTTTGACAAAACTTTCTGGAGCCATTTTGCGCGCGCAGCCGTGGCACATGGCTGGGCCGTTGCGCTCCCATCCTATGACTTGGCACCAAATGTGCGGATTTCAGAGATCACAGCGCAAGTTGCACAGGCAGTGAGCCGAGCGGCTGAAATGATTGAAGGTCCGATCATTTTGGCGGGGCATTCGGCTGGCGGGCATCTGGTGGCGCGGATGACCTGTGAAGGTGTGCTTTCAGAGGCCGTAGCAAGTCGGATCACGCGTGTGGTGCCGATTTCACCGGTGTCTGACCTGCGTCCTTTGATGAAGACCGCAATGAATGCGGATTTGAAGCTGGACGCTGCGGAATGCGCTACGGAAAGCCCCGTGTTTGGAACACCGCGAGAAGGTATCGATGTGACTGTCTGGGTCGGTGCGGATGAACGGCCTGTGTTTCTAGATCAAGCACGCTGGCTGGCAGAGGCTTGGGGCTGCGATCTGTTTGTTGCCGGTGGCAAGCACCACTTTGATGTCATCGACGCCTTGGCAGACCCCGAAAGTGATTTTGCGCAGATGGTGTTTCGCTAGGGTCTAAAGCAGGGCACCGTATCACCCTCGGCGGGACGCGCATGCCAGACCCCTCGCGCAATTGCGCGGGCTAGGCAAGTGGCTGCGGTATGGCCGAGCCAAAGGGTGTCGGTAACTTCTGCTTCGAGCGGCTTCGCATTTGTGCTGACGCCAAAAATCAGATCCCCGTCCATTGGGGTATGCGAAGGCACCAAGGCGCGGGCCATTCCATCGTGCGCAGCTGTGGCCATGCGTGTGCATTGTGCTTGGGTGAGGTCCGCGTCGGTCGCGACAATGGCAATGGTGGTGTTGTGGCTGGAAAGCTTGGTGTTTGGCAAGGTGGAGGGAGAAGTGGAGACCAGACCCAAATTGCCAAACTCGCTGCCGATTTCCCAAGGGGACGCCCAGAAGTGTTGGCCGTCTGGAGATGCATCGCCAAGCGCGTTAACAGCCACCAGCGCACCCACTGTGTGCCCGGACGGCAAGACCATCGATGCAGATCCCAGACCGCCTTTGTTGCTGGCCAGGGTGGCTCCGGTCCCGGCCCCCCAGGAGCCCATTGCGAAGTTTTCGGCCGCTGCGGCGAGCGCCTCCGCACCGAGGCGTTTATAGGGATTTTCGGTCCAGTTTTTGTCCCCACCGTTGAGCAGGTCAAAAAGAATGGCGCCCGGTACAATGGGGACGTTCTGATCGCCAACGGCAAAGCCACGTCCGGCGGACCTCAGGGCATCCGCTACGCCGGATGATGCATCCAAACCAAAGGCCGAACCTCCCGAAAGAGTCAGTGCATCAACTTTCTGAACGGTTTTGTCAGGCGCGAGTAGGTCGGTTTCGCGCGTGCCCGGTGCGCCACCCATCACGCTGACGCCGCAGGTGAAGGGCGCATCGCCAACCAACACAGTGGTGCCGGTCTTGATCACTGCATCCTGCGCATTGCCGACACAAAGCCCAGCCACATCGGTGATCAAATTTCTGGCTTCTGTTTGCATCTGCGCTCTCCTCTTTGCGTTCACAGTAGGCGCCTCGAATTTGGGCGCAAGAGTCTCAGCGCGCGCTAGGCGTCGGATTTTTGTTGCGTTCGGCGGGCTTCCTTTGGCATGACTTTTCGCAGGCATTGGCGATGGCGTCGCCACATTCTGCGTGAGGAATGCGCCAAACTCTTTACAGTCCTGAACGCCGGGACCTCTTTGATCGGAGGTCAACATGACATCACGTCCTGAATTTTATCGGTTTCATAATGGCGAGAAAGCGCCGTTGCAGTTCGCGGAGGCCGAATATGAGGCCCGCGTGGCTGGTCTGCGCGTGATTATGGTGGAGGCTGGCGTAAATGCCGCGGTTTTCACCTCTATGCACAATGTTTCCTACTACTCGGGCTTCACCTATTGCGCATTCGGGCGACCATATGCCGTGGTGGTGACACCGACAGACTGTGTGACGATTTCGGCGGGTATCGATGCGGGCCAGCCATGGCGGCGCTGCTACGGTGACAATATCACCTACACTGACTGGCAGCGGGACAACTACTGGCGGGCGATCCGTTCGATCACTGGCGAGAGCGCAGTGATTGGTTATGAGGGGGATCACCTGAGCCTGCTGCAGCAAAACAAGCTGAACAGTTTTCTTAAACCAAATAGCACAGTCGACCTTTACGAACAAACCATGCGGCAGCGTATGCACAAGAGTGCCGCAGAAATCGAGCTGATCCGCGCGGGCGCTGCGGTTGCGGATGTGGGCGGGTATGCCATTCGTGATGCTGTGAAGGCCGGCGCGCGCGAAATCGATGTTGCCATGGCTGGACGAAACGCAATGGAGCTTGAGATCGCCAAACGCTTCCCTGGAGCTGAGTATCGGGACACTTGGGTGTGGTTTCAGTCGGGCATCAACACAGATGGCGCACATAACCCTGTGACGGCGCGTGTTCTTGAGCGTGGCGATATCCTGTCGCTCAACA
This sequence comes from Shimia sp. R9_1, assembly GCF_017743775.1. Classification (NCBI taxonomy): domain Bacteria; kingdom Pseudomonadati; phylum Pseudomonadota; class Alphaproteobacteria; order Rhodobacterales; family Roseobacteraceae; genus Shimia; species Shimia sp. R9_1. Next base: position 548,374 of record NZ_JAGHRN010000002.1, read on the forward strand.
CTTTCCCGATGATCTCCGGCTATTACACAGCGCTGGAGCGCACGATGTTTGTGGAAGAGGTCGACCCGGCCAGCCTTGCGATCTGGGAAGCCAATGTCGGCGCGCATGAACTGGGTATTTCTCTGCTAAAACCGGGGGCAAGCTGTGCCGAGGTGACCGAGCAGATCAATGCCTTTTTTGCGGAGCGCGATTTGCTGCAATATCGCACCTTTGGCTATGGCCACAGCTTTGGCGTTTTGAGCCATTACTATGGGCGCGAAGCCGGTTTGGAATTGCGTGAGGACATCGACACTGTGCTGGAGCCGGGTATGGTGATCTCCATGGAGCCGATGCTGACGATTGCCGACGGGCAACCCGGCGCTGGCGGGTATCGCGAGCACGATATCCTGGTGATCACCGAAGATGGCAACGAGAACATCACGGGCTTTCCTTACGGGCCTGAGTTCAACGTGGTTGGATAATCGTTATGTCGCGCCCTGTTGGGCGCGGCAAACCTGATGATCTTTGACGTATGCTTGCCGTTAGGATCGTTGCTGCGGGTGCTTTGATGTACCTGAAACTCTAAGCTGAGCTCTAAATTCAATCGCCTTATGGCGGTATCAATCCCTCTCTCCTCTTTTCTTTGGCGTGCACATTTGCAACAGTTTGCTCGAATTGACTGCAGAGGCGATGTAAATGGGCGTAACATTCCCCATATGCGCTTCAAGATATTAGAAAATAAGGGGGTGTTTGATGGCAAATTTTGAAACTCAAGTGCGCGAATCTCAGGCGCAGGTTGCGGCGGCACAGAGCAAGATTGCGGATTTGACTGGCCGCATTGATGCGGCACGTGAAAAGATGAAAACCGGCAACGATGTTGCGATTGATATTGAGAACGCGACGCTGGACGACGTGCATGCCCATACCGAAGTGATGAACGCCAATATCGCTGAGCTGATCATGGGCCTTGATGATGTGACGGCGGCGTTTTCCAAAGACTTTGACCAGATGCGGGACAAAACCGGCTGGGAGAGTTTTGTCGGCATCTTTAGCCGCGGCAAATCAGAATCGATGCGGGCAGAGCGTATCAAGACCGCCAATATTGACGATAAGCTGCAGGATCTGATTGCAAAATCCGATGTAATCACCAAGCTACTAGAAAGTCAGCTGGCCGTGCTGGAAGAGCAGAAGGTGAAGGTTGAGGACAATCTCACCGAGACGCTGGATGAACGTGAATTCACTGTAGGTGAATTGGAAAATCTGCGCGCGGAGATCCTTGGCATGGATCCTGAGATCATTGCGCTGGAGAACAAGATTGCGGTTGAGCAGGACGCCGCCGCGCGTACGAAGTTTGAGACCGAGCTGGCAGATCTGAACAAAGCCTACAATGAGCTGGTTCAGCAAGAGCAGGTAAAACTGGCCAAAAGCCAGACACTGGAGCGCTATATCGAGAAAGGCAAAACCTGGGTCGACAGTCTGCAAAATCAGGCTGCGACGCAGATGGTGCTGATCAATAAGCTGCAGACGGACACAAAGCAACGTGTGGTGCTTTACGATGCGCTGACCAAGTCTTTGAAGACCGCGCAGCAGCAGGACATCGCGCACCGCATCAACGAGATTGGCGTGGAAACCGACAAAGAAGCGCAGGCGTCGATGGCGGCGATTGGCACCGCCACGAACCAGCGCATGGCGGATATGATGGAAGCCCATGAGGAGCATATGGTTTTTGCCCGTGATGTTCTGGCGGCCAAAGCCAAGGCGGATGAACGCTTTGCCCGGAGGTTCCAGAAGATCGTCGAGAAGCACGACAAGAATTTGTATGGGGCATGAGTTTCGGCGCGCAACTTTCTATCACTGCAGTGATTGGTCTCTTGAGTGCCGCTGGCGCATTTGCGCTCACTCAATTGAGTATCGAACCGTCATCGTTTCCGATGTTTTTTGAAGTTGAGGAGACAAGGACTATAGCGTTTTTTATCCTCCTGACGCTGTCGGGAGTGACTCTATTTTTGGGAGTATTCGTAAGATGGGGCGTGCGGGCCTTTGTTCAATTCGAACTTTTGCCGCATCGTCGAAACATGAAAGTTAAGCTGTCCTACAGTGATCCTTCCTTCTTTCAATATAGTTTGGTGGAACCTCCATTCGCTCCGGCTTGGCAATGGTTTTTACACGTCGATGCAAACGGTAGGACACGCCACTGAGGTTGGCGCGAATAGAAGTGGATGGAACAATGTTTGCCTACTTAAATCCGCGTACGCCTTCGGAAAGATGGTCCGCCTGCCACGAATCGAACTCTGAGTTGGTCACGATCCGTGACACAGGGTGTCTCGGAGAAGAAAAATGAACGACACAACCAAAGAGCAAAACGCCCTGATGGATACCCGCGAATCTCGTCGCTACTTTCAGAAGTTTGCGCGGATCATGGAGCATTTGACGCAGGTGGCTGCGACACGTGAGGCGGAGGGGGAGATGCGCGCCGATGAGGTGAAAATCCTCACTCGTTATCTGGCCACGATTGGCTACACGTTCAAAGCGCTGAGCATGAAGTATCTGCTGGTGGGGCGTCAGACCGGGCAGTTCTTTGGCAGCCTCGCGATGGATGCTGTGGAAAGCGGCTTTCCGATGTTCAATGAGCTCTTGGTGATGGCCAACGATGCCCAGCAGGCAGAAAGCCATCTGCGCAATATGCCGGATGCGGAGACGCTGAAGAACGACATGCTGCGCACCATTATTGGCGATCAGGAGATCCCAACGAAGCTGCAATTCGCGCTGAGCCAGCGGCTCTATTATGAGGAGTTGCTCAAGGGAGAGCTGTTCTGGGCGCAGAACCACCCTGAGGTGCTGTGGCTGGGCAATCTCTCTGAGCGGCGGCGCAAGTTTCTGCTGCATTGGGCGGTCTATGACAGTCAGGTCAATCTGCCGACGATCTACCTCATGGAGCTAGAGGACACAGGCAAGCGGGCCTTGCCCAAGGATGAGAGACGCTGGCCAGAGGTGCAGGCGCATCTGATGGCGCAGGCGGTGGCGGGGTTGAAACTGGTGACCATTGCCAAGGGATTTGATGAGAGTTTTGACGATCTGCACCCCAAGCGGTTGCAGCGTCTGCATGTGGGGCCGATGTATTCCAGCGCTTTCACGCGGCAAAGCGGGCCTATCCGCGATGTGCTTGAGGCGGCGCGGGCACCGGAAGGGGAAGACTGGGCCTTGGCCTGGACCACTGAGGAGTTGCTGAGCGAAGATGTAAAGTCAGAGCGCTCGGGCTGGTTTGGCACCGTGGAACGTCAGATATTTGCGCTCGATCCTTTTGCCGGGCGTGGGGCAGACACTGGCGCCACTCGGATGGAGCGTTCAATTGTGCTGCCACAGCGGCCTTTTCAAGCGCTGGAAGAGCTGAACCCGCCGGGATTTGGCAGCGTGAACAAATATGTGGTGAGCCCGCAGGGGCGGGTGCTCAGATATTGATGAAAGGGGTCTCCATCTTCTTGTTAGTGGTCGCTGTGTTTTGCACGTCTGTGTTCTTTCGAGCGGAAGACTGGGGAGAGCGTAAGGACCTTCAACAAGCTTTGGAAGTTTCAGAAAGCTTGTCGGAGTTTAAAGCTTGGGCAGGTAGCGCTGGTTTTTTTCCAAATGCATGCGGTTATGATGAAATTTCAGGTGTTTGGGCGTTGCCATGTGGGTTGGTGCCAAAAGAGTGGATGTTGCGGGAAGGCGACGACGTTCATTGTGTTACCAAACCTTTGAATGGACTCGGCGACTTGGCTGATGAGTTTCTGGCGGCTTTCATCTTGGCCGATCAGACCGAAGTGCTTGAGTACGCCATCGCTCATGTTGATCAGCGCTGGCCAGCAGGGACTTGGGATGGGCTGTTGTTGCGGGAAGACTTTGGCGAGAAGCGTTGGTGCGAGTTTAAGCCAGCGGGTGACGCCTGAAGTTTGTCGTCTGTGATAGTTAGAAAAATATGCTTAAGGTAGAATTGAAATGAGCCTGACAAGTGACCAGATGGAGCTGCGCGAAGAGGATATTCGCAAGCACTATGAAGCCGCGGCGCAGATGCTTGCAGGCTTTGACCACACGCCGCGCATTGCCAGAGGCAAAGATGTTGCCCCGGCGGCGGAACGGTCCAGTGGGATTGGCACACGCCGGCGGTTTCGCTCTACCACGCCCGGTTTGGTCACGCGTTCAACCGCGCGGCCTGAAGGGGTGCATCTGGTGGAGCGTATCGAGGGTGCAGGCGTGGAAGACCCGCTGGTGTCGCCGGTGCAGGCCAATGTGTTGCATGGTTTGCGGCGGGCGCTGGCGATTGCCTTGGCGGTTGGAGAGACTTTTTCTGAGGCGGCGGGTCTGGCCGATCTGAAACGGGACAACCTGGCAGGCAGTCTGAGTGCGGACAAGAAAACGGCGTTCTCTGCGCTTTTGGCAGCGGAAGCGCTGGCCGTGAGCTATGTGTTTGCCAATGCCACATCCTTCCTGCTCGCGCCCCATCTCGCAGAAACGCAGGTTGAGGTGGGTGAGGTCGAAGAGATCCTGACAGACAACGCGCAGTTGGCTCTGCATGGCACGCTTTGGGAGCTGGATCAGGATATCGCTGCACTGGTGAGCAGCGAGGATCGTCTGGTTGCCTGTGTCTGTGCGTTTGCGGAACAGTTGATGGAGAAACTGGCCTTGCGCGCCCAAAATGCGCCGCGTCTGGAAGCTTTTGTGGGCGCGCGGTGGAAGGTGGAAGCCGATGATCTGACCATCGACGGTTTCACGCCAGCATGCGCGGCCAAAAGCACCACGCTGACCATGAGTTTCAAAAAGCCCAACGAAGTTGTGGGCAACCATATTGCCAAATATCAGGCGATGAAGCTCGCCAAGATGCTGATGGCCTATGATTTTGAGCGGCGCATGAATCCCTTTGCCGAAATGGGCGGGTTCATCTTCACCTTCATGGGCGATGGCGCGCCGGGGACAGGCAAAACCACGCTCATTCAGATGATGGCGGGGATGATCCACGATTATTGTCAGGTGGCGGGTTATGCCTTCCGCTATCAGAATTTTGGCATCGACAACATCGACAGCTATCAGGGCAAATCCGGCCAGAATGCCAAATCCTTTGTGTCCAATGTGCTGGACCCGCAGGTGATTGGCTTTGGCACGATTGATGACATTGACCAGATCGCGGGCAAACGCGGAGACCGGCAGAGCTCGGCCGGGCAACAGGAGGTCACAGCTGTCTTTATGGAGGCCTTTGCCGGTGCCAATACGGTGGTGCGCGGCAACTGTACCTTCGGGATGTTTTCCAATTACCCCGAAAACGTGGATGACGCGCTGCGCCAGCGGGCTGGGGCGCGGTTTCTGGTGGATGGGCCGCAGACGCGGGAGGATTACATCGACATCCTCGCGCTGCTGATGGGCAAAAACCACGACATTGCGCTGGGCGATCACGATTTGTTTGAAGCGCAGGCCATTCAGAAAGCGGTGGCCGCCAGTTTTAAAGGCCACAATCGACCCCATGAGGAAGGGCTGCTCAAAGTGTTTGAGCGTGTTCAGGGGCAAGTCGGTGATCTGGATACGATTGCCAAGATGGGCACCTATCTGAAGGCCATTCAAGAGGCAGACCCACGCTTTACGGGCCGAGCCATTAAGAACATCACCGATGCGGTGAAAGTGCGGGCGATGGATTTTGAACTGCCCGACGAATGGATGGAGCAGCCAGATCTTTTCCTGACCAAGGACTACGACACCAAAAAGGCGATGATCGCGGAGCTGCGTGTTCCGATCACCACCGAGATGGTGGTGCAGGAGATCAACCGTTATGCCGATAGCGAGTTCCGCTATGCCGATAAGTCCGACGAGGCCGCGATAGAGGCCATGGTGCGCGACATGGGCCGCACTGAGGCGGCGAAACAGCGCTATCTGAAAGGCAAAACCTGATGTTCGTGATTGATACCATTGGGTTTTGGAACACTTTGGTGCCATTGGCCGTGTTGGGGTTACTGGCCGTACTGTTGCCGCGGGTTCTGGTGGATCGCGAAACGCGCTCACATGGCAAGCTGCTGCATGGCATCGCGCTGACAGCGGCATTTCTGGTGGCAATCGGTTTCATGATCTCCATCGCCGTCACCCAGATGCGCGGGTTTGAGGCCGTGGGGCATTTTGAGATTGATCCGCTGGGCGCAGTCTGGGTGCATCTGCGGCTGTCGCTGATGACAGCAATCGTTTGGGGACCGGTTCTGGGGCTGGTGTGGTTTGGTTTAGCGCAAGGCGTTGAGGCGCGTCGCGGTCAGGATATTGCGAAGGGGGATTGGTGATGGTGGTGATGAAGTATGCATAGACTGATCCAACGCGGGCTGATGTTTGGCAATCTGATTGAGGTGGCCTCCCCGGTTTTGGTGGAGCGCTACAATCGTGCGCTGAAACATCTGACGGGCAAAACCACTAGCCTCATGGATTTCCACATCGACATTTCAGGATATAGCCCTGAGATCGGCGATGAACTTGACGATCATCTCTACCTCAACCACGGCGGCTGCAATCGGCAGTTCATCCTGCTGACCACAGATCAGAAAACCGCACCGCTCCTGAATGCGAAGTTCTCGACCAGCCGCGATATTCTGCGTCACTTTATTGAGGAAAACGAACCACAGCTCTTTGCGCTGACGGCGCGGGATGCGGTGGCGGGCGAACTGGTGAACTCGGTGTTTTCTGTGAGCGAGCCAAGCCGTCTTTTGGACATTCGTCAGGTCACGATTGAGGCGGACACCACCGCGGGCACGCTGCGAGATGCTGCGCAGCTTGGCGCGTTGGCGGATCGGTTCAAACAGGAGGAAGACGGCTGGTTTGATGATGTGCTGATCGCGGATATGATCACGCTGGCCAAACGCACAGGGGACGTGACGCGCAATCCGGTGACGCTCAATCACATGGCGTTTGATCAGCAGGACTATTGGACGGCGCATTTTGGTGGGGTGTATTTATTCCGGGGCGTGGAGCATCCGGCTGTGATCGCCGCGCAGGACAAGTCCTCATTGGGGAAACTGTCTGTCAAATACTGCTTTGATTTCTCCGACCGCAATCAGATTGCCAAATTTCTGGATATGAACGGCTTGGCGGAGCCGATTGTGAAAGCGCGTGGTGTGGATGGCGTTGCAATCTTGCGCCAGAAAATGGATTTTATCGTCGTGGATGCGGCGCAGGATGCGGGCGTTGATCTGACAGGGGCAACCCGCAGTGACATTCGCCGCTTGGCGCGTACACATGCCGAGGCTTTGCCGCCGGAGTATCACGCGCTTCGCGAGATCGTGGCCTGGGCGGAACACAATGGGCCCTGGCCTAAAATCACCAGCGATCACCCAGCCTATTTCTACACCCTGCGTGCCACAGATACGGATCAATCGGATCTTGTGAACATGTTGCTGTCTGAGCTGGCGCCAAAGGACATTCGCCAGCTCTTCATCTGTCACAAAGAAGTATTTTATCGTCTCTATCAGGGTTGGTCAGACACCAAGAAGAGCTTTGTCGCGGATTTTCTGGAACGTGAGTATCAGGTGGACAAGGCGGGGGCGCGTGAGGCGCTCTTTGGGCACGAGCTCCCCTTGGAGATGCCGCGCGTGCGGCGGCGCGCAAGCGAGGAGATGATCGCGCGGGTTGGCCCCTGGGGTGCGGTGAGGAGGTAGACAATGGCATTGCTGCGTTTAACGGTTATCGGCTTCATCGTGCTGACGATTATCTATGTCTGCCTGTCGCTCTACAGCCGGGCGGTGCGGCGCTGTAAGCTGCGTGCAGAATGGGACGAAGAGGGGATGACAGGTGACAAAGACGCATTTATCGAGCAGGGGCTGCAAGAGTATGATGGCTCTTTGCGTCGAAAACTGATTTTGGGTGTTTATATTGTGCCAGTGACCTGTGTTGCGATCCTTATCTATGTCATCAACTTCATGTAGAGGCGGCTTAAATGGTTTATGTAAAATGGATTTTCCGGATCCTGTTTTGGGGCGGTTTGGCAGCCTGGTTGCATTACACGCTGCCGCAGCATGACGTTGTGCGCCTTGTTGGCACCTATGAAGAACGGCAGGAGTTGGGCGACTGGACACGGATTTTCTGGTCCAAGCCTGACACGCAATCAGAAGGGCTGATCAACCGGGATGTGCAGTTCTTGCAGGGCTTTGATGGCAAAGACAAAGCGCGTGTGTACCGCAATGAGGATACCGGCTGGAGCTGGCCACCGTATTTCAAATTTGACACGGCGAACCTTTACACTGAGGCCAATGATGCGGTTTCGACCAAGGATGCACCGGAGTGGGTGGTGATCACCCATTATGGCTGGCGCAATGAGTTTTTCTCTGCCTTTCCAAACGCGGTGTCTATCAAGCCAGCAACCGGACCAGATATGCGGGTTATCCCTTGGTTTAACATTGTCTTCCTGACGCTTCTGGCTGCGCTTTTCTGGGCAATCTATGTGCGGTGGCGGCGCTTCCGCGAGGCGCGGATTGATCCGGTGATCGATGATGTGGCGGACAGCTGGGATGCAGCTGGAGACAATATCACTGAAAAACGTGGCCGGTTCCGCGCCTGGCTCGATACCTGGCGCGGGAAGGCACGTTAGCGCATGCCGTAGTAGAGGCCGACGACGTGCTCGGCCTCTGCAAAAAAGAGCCAACGCGATGTGGCTACGCCTGCGATATGGCTGAGCACCGCGACGGCGGCCAAGATGTGGCCGAAAGGCAAAAGCGCCAATATCACCAGAGGCAACGCAAAGGTCAGGACAAAGGCGATCACACGCAGTTTCTGGGCATGTTTGCGGCCGATGATGTAGATGAATTCCTTGACCAAATAGTTTGGTGCCGTGTGCGGATGCGCCATGGAGCGCACGGTGCCACGCTCACCCAATCCGGTGGCGGTGCCCATGTCTGTCCCGCTGTCTTTGAGCGCATTGTCACCGCGCAGCCACCACAGGATTTGGATCGCCGCGGCTGCTGCGAGCAAAGCAATGGCGATGGTTGTGCGGCCTGACAACAACGCTCCACCAGCCAGCGAAAAGCTGAGGTAAAGTGCTGGTGTCAAAGGGGTTTTCCAACGGGGGACCGTGTCGAGCTGCGCGTAGATCATTGATGTGGTGAAGACTGTGAGCAACGAGAGCAGCGCTCCAAGCCAGCCCAGAATGGCGATATGGGGGGCGAAGAAGATCAGGCAAAGCGCGTAGAGCCCCATGACGCAAAGTGCCGCGACGGCGCAGACACCTTCGCGGCTGAGCCAGCTGGTCCGCCATTGACTGAGCGCACGCCAGGCGCGTTCTGGGTGGCCAAGGTGGAAGGTTGAAGACAAAAGGCCTCCCACAGCAAGAGCAAAGCCTATGAAAAAGAAGGCAAAAGCCACGCCTCCGGTAGGGGGCGTGAGGTCAATACCAAGCCAGAATAGCAAGCCGAAGCCGAGACCGGAGAGCGTGGAGAAGATGATGACGGATGGAGCGGGATGCATCAGGCAGTGCCTCCGGGCAGTTTATCAAGGGCTTTGTCGAGCCAGCCGAGGAAGCCGGTTGGCTCCTCTGCAACGGGTTCCAAGAGTGGGGCCAGAAGGCTTTGATCGTCCCAAGAATCCTTGAGGCGTGGAGGCAGATATTTGTTCACGGGCTTGGTACCCATTTCAGGCATGAGGTCAAATCCGCCTCTGCTTTCAACGAGTTGGCTAACATCTGAGCTCGGATCAGAGAGGTCGCCAAAGTGACGGGCGCCGGCGGGACAGGTGCGCACGCAGGAGGGAATTTGATCCTCTTCCGGCAGGTTTTCATTGTAGATGCGATCCACACAGAGGGTGCATTTCTTCATCACCCCTTCTTCTTGGTCCAATTCACGCGCGCCGTAGGGGCAGGCCCAGGCGCAGAGGCCGCAGCCGATACAGTGATCCTCATTGACCAGAACAATGCCATCCTCAACCCGCTTGTAACTCGCACCCGTAGGACAGACGGTCACACAGGGTGCATTTTCGCAATGTAAACAAGACTTTGGGAAGTGTACGGTTTGTGCGCTGCCTTGCTCTGGCTGAACCTCATAGCTGTGCACGCGGTTGAGGAAAGTGCCCATCGGCTCGGTGCCATAGGGGCGCTGATCGCTGAGGGGGGCGCCGTAGTTTTCCGTGTTCCAGCCCTTGCAGGAGATCACGCAGGCATGGCAGCCGACGCAGGTGTCCAGATCGATCACGAGGCCGAGTTTGCGGTCGGTTTGGGTGGGGAGATCAGTCATGTTTTGACCTCTGTATTGCGTCGGTATTGCGGCTGTATCGCGTAGGTGCGGATTCTCGGAATTTGAAAGGTGGTCATATTCATTTACCGACCTTCCATGCGAGCGTTTTGGGGCCTTGAGGCACCGGAGACTTTATTGGCGCGAAAGTGGGCTGGGCAGCTACCGGGACCGGCGCTTTTTCGAGCTTCACGCGCAGGTCAAACCATGCGGCCTGTCCGGTGATCGGGTCGGAATTGGCCCACCGAAGGCCGTCCCCTTTGGGGGGCAGTAGCTCGTGGATCAAATGGTTGAGCAGGAAGCCCTTGTTGCTTTCGGGTGCATCGTCAGAGAGCGCCCAAGTGCCTTTGCGTTTGCCAATGGCGTTCCATGTCCAGACAGTGTTTTCGTTGAGCGCGGCCTGATGCGCGACAGGTGCGGTTATTTCACCATGCGCAGAGGTCACGCGCGCCCAGTCGCCCTCTGCAAAGCCATGCTTCTCCCAAAGCTTGGTTGGCAAGTAGAGCGGGTTCTCCCCGTGCAACTGGCGCAGCCAAGCGTTTTGCGTGCCCCAGCTGTGATACATAGCCATGGGGCGTTGCGTGAGCGCGTGGACGTCAAACTCTTCGGGGTCCACGCGGGCGTCTTCGAGCGGCGCGTACCAGATCGGAAGCGGGTCCATGACTTGTCTGAGGCGGTCACGTAGGTGATCAGGTGGTTGGATGTCGCCATGGCCTTCGGCAGCGCGCTGGAATTTGCGCATCGGTTCCACATATAGTTGGAAGAGGAAGGGTTGGGGCGCGTCATAGAGGCCGATCTGCACCGCCCAATCTTGGTAGTGCTGGTTCCACGGCTTCATGTAGAGCGCATTGTCGGGCACATGCTCGATGGCAAAGCCGCCATTGTCGATATAGCGCTGAAGCTGGTCCGGGTTCACTTCGCCGCGACCAAATTGATCTCCGTCTTCGCCGCGGAAGCCTGCAAGAGGGCCAACGCCGGGGCGGCGTACGTGGTTCACAATATAGTCGGCGTAGTCCTTCCACTTGGGTGTGCCGTCGTCATTGAGGAAATGCGGCAGGCCGATGCGCGCGCCAAGTTCGATCAGGACGGATTGGAAACCGCGCACGTCTCGGTCAGGTTTCACCACCGGCCAGCGGATGGCATCGGCGGCACCGTCTGCTTCACAAATTGGGCGGTCGAGTAGCGAGATACAGTCGTGGCGCTCCAGATAGGTTGTGTCTGGTAGGATCAGATCGGCGTAGGCGACCATTTCTGAGCTGTAGGCATCGGAGTAGATGATGCGCGGGATGCGGTAGCCGCCGTCGTCATTGCGGTCGGTCAGCATCTTGATCACGCCGGAGGTGTTCATCGTGGAATTCCACGACATGTTCGCCATGTACATGAACAGCGTGTCGATCGGGTAAGGATCTTGGGCGTGGGCGTTTGAGATCACCATATGCATGAGCCCATGCACCGACATGGGATTTTCCCAAGTAAAGGCTTTGTCGATCCGGCAGGCGGTGCCGTCCTCGTTGATCTGCAAGTCTTCGGGACCACGCGGGAAGCCAAGGTGTGGTCCTGCCAGCGGTTTGCCCGGGCGGCCATAGCCATGTGGCGTAGGGTGGGCCGAGACAGGCTTAGGGTAAGGCGGTTTGAAACGGAAGCCGCCTGGGACTTCGACCGTGCCCAAAAGGATTTGCAACACATGCAGGGCGCGGCAGGTCTGGAAGCCATTGGAGTGGGCCGAAATTCCGCGCATGGCGTGGAAGCTGACCGGGCGGCCCGTCATGGTCTGGTGGGTTTCGCCCCGGAAGTCTGTCCACTCTTGATCCAGTTCAAAGGCTTCGTCAAAGGCGACGCGGGCCAATTCGGCGGCGATGGTTTTGATCTTGGCGGGGGGAATGCCGGTCTGCTCGGCCACCGCTTCGGGGGCGTATTGCGGATCAAGGTATTTCTCCGCGATGAGATGCATGACGGTCTTGTTGCCCTCATATGTGGCGGAGAGGTCCGGGCGCACGCCTTTCTGATCAAAGGGGGTGAGCTTGCCTGTAGTGCGATCCACCACCAGCTCTTTGCCATCAGCATCGCGCATCAGCAGGCCGGTGTCGGCGTCTACCAACACAGCGGCGTTGGTGTATTGCGCGAGATAGTGCAGATCGATCTTGCCCGCCTTCATCAGCTCATGAATGAGCGCGAGGATGAAAAGCCCGTCGGTGCCCGGCGTGATGCCGACCCATTCATCGGCCACAGCGTTGTAGCCGGAGCGCACGGGGTTCACACCGATGACCTTTGCACCTCGCGCTTTGATCTTGCCGATGCCAGCTTTGATCGGGTTGCTGTCATGATCTTCGGCCACGCCGAAGATCATGAAGAGCTTGGTATGGTCCCAATCTGGCTGGCCAAATTCCCAGAAGGCCCCGCCCATGGTGTAGATGCCTGCCGCCGCCATGTTGACCGAACAGAAACCGCCGTGGGCCGCGTAGTTGGGGGTGCCAAAGTGCTGCGCCCAGAAGCTTGTGAAGCTTTGGGACTGGTCACGACCTGTGAAAAAGGCCAGCTTATGCGGCGCAGTTTCATGCAGCTCGGTGAGCCAGCCCACCGCCGTTGAGAGCGCCTCTTCCCAGCTGATTTCTTCAAACTCGCCGGAGCCGCGTGGGCCAACCCGTTTGAGGGGCTTTTCCAGGCGGGAAGGCGCGTTGACCTGCATGATCCCGGCAGAGCCTTTGGCGCAAAGCACGCCTTTGTTCACCGGGTGATCGCGGTTGCCCTCGATATAGGCAACTTTGCCGTCTTTCATGTGCACGTTGATGCCGCAGCGGCAGGCGCACATGTAGCAGGTTGTCTGGCGCACCTCGTCAGAGACTTTTGGCGAGGTGTCAAGCTGGGGCTGCTGAAAGGTCATGTGGGGTCTTTCGGTCAGAGTATTCCGGGCAGTCTATCCTTGGTGGGAAAAATTTCCCACGCAAGAGTATTTGTGCGAAATTTATCGTGCACTCATTGGCGTGTAAGGGCGCATCTCGGGGCCGTTGTAAAGCGTGAGCGGGCGGATCAGGATGTTGCTCTCTTGTTGGTCCATGCATTGGATGATCCAGCCAGGCATGCGGCCGATGGCGAAGATCGGCACGTAGAGATCCATGGGGATGCCGTGCAGCTGGTAGATCACGCCGGAGTAGAAATCGACATTCACGTTCAGGCCGTGACGGGCGTAGGGCTTCATCGCCTCCACAACGCCTTGCAGGATTTCGTACCATTCTGGCGCGCCCATCTCTTCGCCGAGCTTTTTCACCCCGTCGCGCATGTGGCGGGCGCGGGGGTCTTCGGCGCGGTAAACTCGGTGGCCAAAGCCGGTCACGGCCTCGCGATTCTTGCGCCTCTCTTTGACGTAGGCGGCGGCGTTATCGGGCGTTCCGATTTCCTGCACCATCTTCATCACGTCTTCCGCCGCGCCGCCGTGGGCGGGGCCAGCAAGAGTGGACAGCGCGGTGACAATGCCGCCGTGCAGATTGGTGTCGGTACCGATGGTGACACGGGCTGCAAAAGAAGAGGCGTTGGCGCCATGTTCGGCGTGCAGAATGAAATCAACGTCAGCCAGTTCGGCGGCGTCCTCGGAGGGCTTCTCACCTTTCAGCATCCAGAGCCAGTTGGCGGCATGGCTGAGTGTTTTGTCCGCAGGCACGGGATCGCGGCCGTTGCGAATGTTTTCATGTGCGGCAATGATCATCGGCACCTGAGATGTGAGGCGCAGGCCATTGGCGAGGAAAGCCTCCTCTCCAACGTTCTGGCTGTCGTTTTCCAGAGCAGCAAGTGCTGAGACAGCGGTGCGCAGCACGTCCATGGGGTGGCCGTCTTTGGTGGCGCGGATGATGTCATAGACCTGATCGGGGAGTTCGCGGGCGGCTTTCAGGGTAGCGTCAAAATCGGCAAGTTCGGCCTCAGTCGGCAGTTCGCCGTGGATCAGCAAATAGCAGACTTCTTCGAAGGTGGATTGCGTGGCGAGGTCGTGGATCGAATAGCCGCGATAGGAGAGTTCGCCTTTGGCGCCATCGATGTGGCTGACGCCGGAGCGTTCGAAGTAAATGCCTTTTAGGCCGCGGTTGATCTTGACGTTCTCTGTCACGGGTGGCTCCTTAGTCGCGAAAATTGGGGAGGTACGATGTCAGCACTTGAGACCGCCATCAGCCGCGCGAAGGCGCGCGGCGCACGGGTTGTGATGCCCGAAATGGAAGACGACCGGATTACACAAGCGGCAGAGCGGCTGCGGGCTGACGGGATTTGCGAGCCTGTGGAGCTGGGTGAAGATACGGAGGCGTATGTTGCTGCGCTTGTAGAGGCTCGGGGTTTAAAAGAGGCAGTGGCTCGGCGCATGCTCAGCCGCCCGCTGTACCGCGCCGCTGCGATGGTGGCGGTGGGCGAAGCGGATGCGATGGTGGCAGGCGCAGTCGCTTCCACCAAGAAAGTCATCGAGGCCGCCAGTATCGGGATCGGCTTGGCCGAAGGTGTATCGGTGGCAAGCTCGTTTTTCCTGATGCGCTTCCCGGACGGGCGTGAGGTGATCTTTGCCGATTGCGGTTTGAACGTGGATCCGGATGCAGAGGCTTTGGCGGCAATTGCGCGCGCGTCAGAGCGCAGCGGGGCCGCGCTTTTGGGGGATGCACGTGTTGCGCTCTTGTCATTTTCTACTGGCGCGTCTGGCGCAGGGCCAAGTGTCGATAAGGTGCGCGAGGCAGCAGAAGCGACCGGTTTTGTTGGACCGGTGCAAGGAGATGCCGCGCTTAATCCGCGGGTAGCGGAGATGAAAGGTTTGGGCACTGGGGATGCCAATGTGCTGGTCTTCCCGTCGCTGGACTCGGGCAACATTGCATACAAGCTGGCGCAGGAATTAGCCGGCGCGCAGGCGTTGGGGCCCATTCTCCAAGGCTTCCGCAAGCCGGTCTGTGACCTCAGCCGAGGCGCAACAGTGCAAGACATCGTTGATGCGACGGCGGTGTCGCTCGCGCTTGGCTGAACAGAGATCATGCGGCCTCCATCAGGGAGGTCGCATCCATTGCAATCATACGCTCTTCTTGCGCAGGGATCACCCAGATTGCGATTTTGGAGGTCTCCGCGTGTAGTCGAGGCTTGCGCGCGTGATTGGCATCTGGGTTCATGCGCGCGCCAATCCATTCGAGGGAGCGCAGGATACGGGCGCGTACGCCCACGGCATTTTCTCCGATACCGCCTGTGAAAGCGATTGCGTCGAGCCCTTCCATGGCTGCGATCAAAGAACCTGCATGGCGCACCGACCAATAGCAGAAATGCTCGATGGCAAAGGCGCTATCGGCCGATGGGTCCACCATCAGATTGCGCATGTCCGATTTGCCACCTGAAAGACCCAGAAGACCGCTTTCATGATTGAGGATTGCTTTGGTCCGCTCCAGCCCGTTTTCCTCTACCAGACGCAACACGGCATTGGCGTCGATCCCGCCGGAGCGCGTGCCCATGGTCAGGCCATCAAGCGGTGAGTAACCCATGGTTGTGGCAATGGATTGGCCGTTTTTGATGGCACACAGGGAAGCCCCATTGCCGAGGTGGAAAGCCAACAGACGAGAGGGCAATTTTTCGCCGGAAATCTGAGGCAGGTTTTGCACTAAGGAGGCGTAGCTGAGGCCGTGGAAACCATAGCGGCGGATGCCTTTGGTCTCCATCATGCGGGGTATGGCGTAGCGGGTTGCGGCGTCGGGATTGGTTGCATGAAAAGAGGTGTCAAAGCTCGCGTATTGCGGCAGCTCTGGCGCGATTTCGGCCAGCGTGTCCACAGCGGCGAGGTTGTGCGGATTGTGCAGCGGAGCAAGCGGCGTGCAGGAGGCGATCTCCGCGCGCACTTCGGCATTTATTTTGACCGGCGCAGTCAGTTTGCGCCCGCCATGCACCACGCGGTGGGCCGCCGCACGCAGGTCGGTGACGGCCACGCCATGAGCCTTCAAAGCCTCCAGGACCGCTTGCAAAGCGGCGCGGTGATCGATGAAAGGCAAATCGCGGGATTTCCCGGCGATGGTCAAAGAAGAGGCACCGCCGATACCCTCGGCGATGCCTGTGATGCACTCATTCAACTCACCATCAAAGACGGCAAATTTGATAGAGGATGACCCGGCGTTGAGCACCAGAACGGGGCTTGTGATACTGGGCCGTGCCATATTATCAGCTCGCTTTCTGCGGAACCATGTCCGCTGGGTCGATGCCCGCCACAGAAACCGGCTTTTTCATCGCGTCGCGACGGAAAGGCTCGCCTAGTTCCTGGTTGATCATGGCCTCGATCAGCGTGGTTTTGCCGTGGTTCATCTGATCGTCGATGGCTTTGTTCAGCGCGGCGGTCAGCTCGTCCATGGTGCGGGCGACAACACCTTGCAGGCCGCACGCTTGGGCGATGCCGGCGTAAGACACTTGTGTGTCCAGTTCAGTGCCAACGAAGTTGTCGTCAAACCACAAAGTGGAGTTCCGCTTTTCTGCGCCCCACTGGTAGTTGCGGAAAACGATCTGCGTGACCGGAGGCCATTCGCCGCGACCAATCGCAGTCAGTTCGTTCACCGCGATGCCGAAAGCACCGTCGCCCGCAAAGCCGACAACCGGCACGTCTGGCTGGCCAATTTTGGCGCCAACGATGGCAGGCAGGCCGTAGCCACAGGGACCAAAGAGGCCCGGCGCGAGGTATTTGCGGCCCTGATCAAAGTCAGGATAGGCGTTGCCGATGGCGCAGTTGTTGCCGATGTCGGAGCTGATGATCGCTTCGCGAGGCAGCGCGGATTGGATCGCGCGCCATGCCATGCGCGGACTCATCCAGTCTGGTTTGTCTGCACGGGCGCGTTCGTTCCATGTGGTGCCCGGATCGTCATCTTCGTGATCCATGGAGGAAAGCTGTTGCGCCCATGCGGATTTGGTCTTGGCTATGTGGCTCTTGCGTGCGTCGCGGCCGTCATCGCCTGCCGTGTCTTCCAATTGCTCCAGAATGCCGGTGGCGACTTTGGCGGCGTCCCCAACGATGCCCACTGTGACCTTCTTGGTGAGGCCGATGCGGTTGGGGTTTATGTCCACCTGAATGATTTTGGCGTCGGCGGGCCAGTATTCCATGCCGTAGCCGGGCAGGGTGGAGAAGGGGTTTAGACGTGTGCCGAGCGCCAGAACAACGTCGGCGTCTTTGATCAACTCCATAGCCGCTTTGGAGCCGTTGTAGCCCAGTGGGCCTGCAAAAAGCGGGTGAGAGCCGGGGAAGGCATCGTTGTGCTGGTAGCCAACGCAAACTGGGGCGTCGAGTTTTTCGGCCAGCTTCATGGAGGCCGGGATACCGCCTTCAGACAGCACTACGCCCGCGCCGTTAAGGATCACAGGGTTCTTTGCAGAGGAAAGCAAGGATGCGGCGTCTGCCACAGAGGACGTTCCGCCAGAAGAAGCTTCGAATTCGATCGGATCAGGGATGTCGATATCGATCACCTGAGTCCAGAAATCGCGTGGGATGTTGAGCTGTGCCGGGCCACAGAGGCGTTTGGCTTGGCTAATCACACGGGTGAGGACTTCGGCCACACGGGAGGGATCACGAACCTCCTCTTGGTAGGCAACCATGTCTTTGAAGAGAGCCATCTGCTCCACTTCCTGGAAGCCACCCTGACCGATGGTCTTGTTTGCGGCTTGCGGAGTCACCAACAGCAGTGGAGTGTGGTTCCAGTAGGCGGTTTTTACGGCGGTCACAAAATTGGTGATGCCTGGGCCGTTCTGCGCAATCATCATGGACATTTTGCCGGTGGCGCGGGTGTAGCCATCGCTCATCATGCCTGCGGAGCCTTCATGTGCGCAGTCCCAGAACATTATCCCTGCTTTTGGGAACAGATCGGAGATCGGCATCATCGCAGAGCCGATGATCCCGAAAGCGTGTTCGATGCCGTGTTTTTGAAGCACTTTTACAAAGGCTTCTTCGGTTGTCATTTTCATGAAGCAAACTCCTATTGCGCCCGGAACGGAGGTTTTGGGCGATCGTTTTGGAAAGAAACTACGGTTTGGTGCGGGTCGGCGATAGGGCCAGACATGTGCGCCGGATAGCGCCAGATTAGAGGGCGTTCAGAGCCTTGGCAATGCAGGCCACGCCTTCAGGGATGCGCTCGGACGGAATGGAAGAGTATCCCAGGCGATAAAAATTCCGCGGGATGTCCGCGCCTGAGAAAAAGGAGGTGCCGGGCTCGATCAAAACGCCGTCATTTTGCATCTTTTGGGCGAAAATTTCTGTATCGATATGGCTTTTAGCCTGCATCCAGAAACTAGAGCCTCCGAAGGCGCCTTGACCCGCAACATCCAAGCCAGTTTGCGTGATCGCCTCCTGCATCACTGCGCGACGGGCCTTTAGAGCTTCGCGAATGCGGCGGATCAAAGCATCGTAATGCCCAAGAGAAAGAAAGTAAGCGGCTGTTCGCTGAATGTGGCCTGGGGGGTGGCGTAGCACAGAGGCGCGCAGGGCGCGAGCCTCTCGAATGAAGGCTTCGCTGCCCACAAGATAGCCAAGACGCAAGCCGGGGAAGAGTGATTTAGAGAAGCTGCCGACATAGATCACCCGTCCTTCTGTATCCAGCGATTTCAGGGCGGGAGAGGGGGCGTCCAAGAAGGACATTTCGAACTCATAGTCGTCCTCCACCACCAGCGCGTCGATTTCGCGAGCGCGCTCCAAGAGCGCGTGGCGGCGGGCCATCGGCATAGTGGCGGTGGTCGGGCATTGGTGGCTGGGTGTGGTGAAAATCACATCCGCCTCAGCCGGGATCAGGCTTGGATCCAGCCCGTCTTTGTCGACATTGATCGGGGCCACGTGGCAGCGGGACTGATTGAGAATATCGCGCAGAGCGTGGTAGCAGGGGTTTTCAATCGCGGCCATGCGGCGCTGAGTCAGCAGGATTTGCGCGGCGATCCAAAGGGCGTTTTGAGCGCCAAGAGTGATGAGAATTTCTTCGGGGCGCGCGATAATACCACGACGGGGGAGTGTATTGCGGGCGATGAATTCGACCAGTTCGGGATCGTCTTGATCGTAGTAGTCTGACGTGAGCGCGGTGAAGTCTTTTTGGCCCAAAGCCTGGAGTGCGCAAAGGCGCCAGTTGGCATGGTCAAAGAGACTTGGATCGGTTTGACCATAAACAAACGGGTAGCGGTAATTGGCCCAATCTTTCGGTTTATCCGGGGTGTCGCCGCCAGTGTAGCGGCGCCCCAGAGCGCGGGTCCAGTCAATGCGGTCCTCGCTTCGCTTTGGGGGCGAGAAACTTGGCGGAACAGGCGCATTTTCAGAGACATAGTATCCCGAGCGCCCGCGCGAGGTCAGGTAGTCGTTGGCAAGAAGTTCGGTGTAGGCGAGCGTTACCGTGATACGGCTCACGCCCAGATGGCTCGCGAGTTTGCGGGAAGAGGGAAGCTTTTCTCCACGACGGAAGCGGCCCGATAGGATGCCTTCGGCGATCAGCTGCTGGATCTGTGCCTGAAGCGTGCCCTGAAAGCCGGGGGAGAGAAAGAAAGTTTCAACCGATATTGCCATGCAGAGACGCTATACTGGACCTATCTAGGTTGCAAACTGGACTTTCCTCATTCCTGATAGATGCTGATCAAATCAGCGGTTTTGGCTTAGCTTATGTTCCAGATTTGCGCGGACTGCAGGCCATTCGTGTTGGCAAATCGAATAGACCGCCGTGTCGCGCAGGGTACCGTTCGCCATGAGTGAGTGATTCCGCAGTACACCGTCGAGTTTTGCGCCTAGCCGCTCTATCGCGTTGCGCGATTGGTGGTTCATGAAGTGGGTACGGAACTCCACAGCGATACAAGATAAATCGTCAAACGCATGGCGCAACATCAAGAGTTTGCACTCGGTGTTGATTGGCGAACGTTGGGCTGATTTGCGGTACCATGTGGATCCGATTTCGACACGGCGGTTGGCGGGATCGGTGTTCATATAGGTGGTCATGCCGATGGCGCGTTCTGCGTAATCAAGAATCGCGAAGGGCGTCATATTGGGTTGTGCCAAGCGACGGGTGATTTCGGCCGGAACGCCCTCGGGGGCAGGAACGGTCGTGTACCACAAGTTGTGTAGATCGCCATCGGCAGATGCATCGGCCAAATCGGCCGCATGATCAGGCGAGAGAGGCACAAGGCTGGCGTGGATGCCTTTGAGTGTGACGGGGGCGGGCCACATGGGGCGTTCCTTTTTGGTGTTGGGGTTGGTTGCGGTCATCGACATCATGCGCTGAAGCCACAAACGCCGCCCTCCCCTCTAGGGTTGGGCGGTGCAGTAAGGCGAGGGGAGTGTCTCGCCTTTGGGACAAGTGTTGGCGTTTAGCCGAAGACCTTTGTCAGTGCATTGTCGACCGCATTGGTGATCGCGTCGATATCGGCAGCTGTAGCGATGAGCGCTGGGGAGAAAGCGATCACGTTGTTGCGGCCAGGTACGGAACGGTTGGCTGCGCCGATGATCACCCCTTGGGCGCCACAGTCAGCAACCACTGCTGCGATGTCAGCTTCGTCCACCGGTTCTTTACTTTCGCGGTCTTTCACCAGCTCGCAGCCGAGGAACAAGCCTTTGCCGCGCACATCTCCGATGATCTCGTGCTTCTCCATCAACGCTTTGAGGTTGCCCATCATGCGCTCCCCCATGGCTGTGCAGTTTTCAAGAAGGCCTTCCTCCTCGATGATGGCCATATTTTCCAACGCTGCCGCCGGGCCAGCGGTGCAGCCGCCGAAAGTTGAGATATCGCGGAAGTGGTCGAGCTTGTCCGATGGATCGGATTTGAAGTGCTCAAAAACTTCTTCAGTGGTTACAAGGCAGGAGATGGCGGCGTAGCCTGAGGCGACACCTTTGGCCATGGTCACGAAGTCGGGTTTCACGCCGTAGTGCTGATAGCCGAACCAATGGGTGCCCGTGCGACCGATGCCGCAGACCACTTCGTCGATGTGCAGAAGAATGTCATACTGTTTGCAGATCTCCTGCACGCGCTCCCAGTAGCCTTCCGGTGGAGTAATCACGCCACCACCTGCTGTCACAGGTTCCAGACAGAGTGCACCAACGGTGTCTGGACCTTCGCGCAGGATCACCTCTTCGATTTGGTTTGCCGCAGCGATACCGAATTCGCGACCGGAGAGGTGGCCGAGGCCCAGCTCATCTTTGCGATACTCCATGCAGTGTGGCACACGGACGAAACCCGGGGCGAAGGGACCATACTGTGCGTTGCGCTCGTCTTGTCCACCGGCCGACATCGCGGCGAGCGTGGAGCCGTGGTAATCGCGATCGCGGTAGAGAATCTTATGCTTTTTGCCGCCATATTTCTTGTGCGCGATCTGGCGGATCATTTTGAAGGCTTTCTCATTCGCCTCAGAGCCAGAGTTGCAGTAGTAGACGCGGCTCATGCCAGGCATCTTCTCAATCAGCTTTTCCGCGTAAAGCGCACCTGGCACGTTGCCCGCGGCATTGGCGAAGTAGCACATTTTCATAAGGTTTTCATGGACAGCGTTGGCGATACGCTCGCGGCCATAGCCAACATTGACCGTCCAGACAGCGCCGGACACAGCGTCAATGTATTCTTTGCCGTTTTGGTCCCAGACGCGCATGCCTTTGCCTTCGATAATGATGCGCGGGTCATTGGTTTCAAAAGGTTTGTGCTGAACCAAATGATGCCAGACATGGGCCTTGTCGGCTTTGACGACGTGGCTGATATCGTTTTCTTTCAGAGTGCCGTCCATGGCTTAAGCCTCCTTGAAGTAGTGCAATCAGGGGTGTTGTGTGCGCCCTATTTGGGCAGTTCATGTAAGTTTGCACGACATCCTCGCGACTTTTTCAAGCATGTTTATAGGGCCAAAAGATTTACCTATATAAGACCAGATAATCGAATTTTGCCGCTCTGAAATCCCATGGTTGGGCGTCAAATACCTATTTTATATGGTTTTCTACCAATTGGTCAAATAATTTTGAGGGGTGAAAGCCGTGTACCAGAGGCAGGCAATTCCCCAAAAAAACATTGATCGGTGGCCTAAATTCCGGTCGGATCAAGGAGGACGCAGATTGCCGATGATCAAAAAAGAGGCCAAACGCCCGAAGATCTCGAGTACAAACGCGCCATAACGACAACGGGAGAAAATACGATGAGCTTGAAAAAGACGCTGATGGGTGCCACCGCTGCTATCGCCATGATGATGGGCGCGCAGGCTGCGAGTGCAGAGATCACAGTGGCCTACTTCCTCGAATGGCCGATGCCTTTCCAATACGCCAAGCAAATGGGCACCTATGAAGAAGCGCTGGGCACCGAGATCAACTGGGTCAGCTTCGATACAGGCACCGCAATGAGCGCTGCGATGGCGTCCGGCGACGTGCAAATCTCCGTCAGCCAAGGTGTGCCACCATTTGTTGTGGCGGCGTCTGCCGGCCAGGACATCCAGATTGTGGACGTGGCTGTGTCTTATTCTGACAACGACAACTGCGTTGTGGCGTCTGGTCTTGAGATCGATAAAGACAGTGCCGCTGAGCTGGCTGGCAAGAAAGTGGCTGTGCCGCTGGGCACTGCAGCGCACTACGGCTTCCTGAGCCAGATGAACCACTTCGGCGTAGACGTGGGCGGTATGGAAGTTGTCGACATGGCACCGGCAGAAGGCGCGGCTGCACTGGCGCAGGGTTCGCTGGATATGGCCTGTGGTTGGGGCGGCGCGTTGCGCCGCATGAAAGAGCACGGCAACGTTTTGCTGACTGGTGCAGAGAAAGAAGAGCTGGGTATTCTGGTGTTTGACGCCACCACCGCACCAGCATCTTTCATCGCGGAAGAAAGCGAGATGCTGGCGAAGTTCCTGAAAGTGACCGCCGACGCCAACGCAATGTGGGCAGATGAAGCCAACCAGGCCAAAATGTTGCCGGTGATCGCCAAGGACGCGGGCATGGATGAAGAAGCCACTGCCGCGACACTCGCGACGTTTAAATTCCCAACTGTTGAAGAACAGCTGGGTGATGCTTGGTTTGGCGGAACAGCGCAAAACTTCATGAAAGGCGTTGCAGGCGTCTTCGTTGGCGCAGGCTCTATCCCGAGCGCGCTTGACAGCTATGAGGGCACCGTGAATACCGGTCCTCTGGAAGCGGCCAAAGGTCTGTAACTTCAAAAATTGAAGGCCCGCCTCGTTCGTGGCGGGCCTTTGTTTCACAGCCAGAAGATAGGGCGGGACAACCGCCAGTGCCCAGAAAAATGGGCGAACAAGCAGTTGGGAACCATGACCGGATTATCGATCGAAAACCTGTCCATGCGCTTTGATTTGCCCGATGGCGGGCATGTGCAAGCGCTCAAGGACGTGAGCCTTGATCTCAAGCAGGGCGAATTGCTGAGCGTGCTGGGGCCTTCGGGCTGCGGTAAAACCACGTTGCTGAATATTGTGGCCGGGTTCTTGGCACCTACCGAGGGACAGATCGTGATGAATGGGCATCAGGTCACAGGCCCGGATGCAGAACGCGGGATGGTGTTCCAACAAGGCGCGCTTTTTGAATGGATGAGCGTGCGGGACAATGTGAGCTTTGGCCCTGATATGAAAGGCATGCCAAAGACGGAAAGCGCTGAGATCGTGGATCACCTTTTGGATGTGGTTGGTCTGCAGGATTTTAAAGAAAAGATGGTGTATGAGCTGTCAGGCGGCATGCAACAGCGTGTGGCGTTGGCCCGCTGTCTTGCGAATGACCCGGATGTGATCCTGATGGACGAGCCCCTGGGGGCCTTGGACGCCCTCACACGGGAAAAGATGCAAAGTCTTGTGCTCAAACTATGGAAAGAAACCGGGAAGACGATCATTTTGATCACCCACTCAGTGGAAGAAGCACTCTTGCTGGGCGAGCGTTTGTTGGTAATGGCACCACGCCCCGGGCGCATTCACAAAGAATACCGGCTGCCCTTTGCAGATCTCGGCGTGGGAGCGGATTTGCGTGAGGTGAAGAAGCACCCTGATTACGCGCCGACGCGCGAAGAGATCCTCAACATGATCTGGAACATGGAAGAAGAGATCATGGGCCGTGCAGAGGGAGGCGCATAAGATGGGGCAGATATTTGCTGATCTTGGGGGCGAACTGGCGACCCTGTTTTTGTCGGTCCTTGGCGCTCTGCCGTATCTGGCACTCTACGTTGGGTTGATCCTGTTTGCTCTGTTTGTCTATACGCAGATCAAGCAGCGTCTTTCTTCGCTGCAGGATTATACCTCACTGAAAACTGTGACTTTTGGCGACGAAAGTGCGGTGATTTCCAACAAAGCGGCTTCCGTGATTTCGGTGGTCTTGATTTTTGTGATCTGGGGGTCGTTTACCGGCTCAAACTGGCTGCCAGGTTTCCTGCATGCCCCAGGCCCCTTTGTTGGCGAGGCAAGCTTCACCTACACGCTTGAGGCCGAGGATGGCACGACGGATGATGCGACAGTCAGCGTCATTGTGCATGAGGCTGGGCAAGTGCCAGCAGCACCAGAAGTCGCGCTAGGCGAAGGTTTGGCCAAAGATGATGCTTTGGTAGTGCAGGCGTATCGCAGCAAACTGTTGCGATGGGATGCCAATGATGAGGTGACCCGCAAAGATGGCGCCAAGATTGTTGCCGTAGATGGTGCGCCGATCAGCCGTGACGCGGATGTCGATGTTGGCTTTGGCCGTGTGGCACTGACTGATAAGGGTACGCTGAACTTTGAACCGGCC
The DNA here is from genome assembly GCF_017743775.1 of Shimia sp. R9_1. Taxonomy (NCBI): domain Bacteria; kingdom Pseudomonadati; phylum Pseudomonadota; class Alphaproteobacteria; order Rhodobacterales; family Roseobacteraceae; genus Shimia; species Shimia sp. R9_1. Next base: position 573,232 of record NZ_JAGHRN010000002.1, read on the forward strand.
AAAGGCATGCAGATGGAATCGATCTGGTTGCCTGCACCAGAAAGCGTTTGGCAGCGCCTGATTTCCGTGAGCCGTGATGGCTATCAGAATGTCACGTTGGCAGAGCACCTGAGCTATTCGCTGTTCCGTGTGATCGTTGGCTTCGCGCTGGGCGCGGCGGTGGGTATTCCGCTGGGTTACGCCATGGGCCTTTCGAACTGGTTCCGTGGTTGGTTTGACCCGATTGTGGAATTCATGCGCCCTGTGCCGCCGTTGGCTTTGATCCCGCTGGTGATCATTTGGGCCGGGATCGGTGAGCAGGGTAAGATCATCCTGCTGTTCCTCGCGGCACTTTGGATCATGGCGATCGGGGCGCGTTCCGGTGTGTCTGGCGTGAAGATTTCAAAAGTGCATGCGGCCTACTCTCTGGGTGCCAACAAACGCCAAATCCTGCGCCACGTAATCATTCCTAACTCTTTGCCCGAGATATTCACCGCCGCGCGCGTAGCGATGGGGGTTTGCTGGGGGACTGTTGTGGCCGCTGAACTGGTGGCCGCTGAGAAGGGCGTCGGTAAGATGATCGTGGCGGCGTCGAAGTTCCAGGACACGGATATCGTTCTGATGGGTATCATCTTGATTGGGATCATCGGATTTGGGATCGATATGCTTATGCGCTGGGGCGAGAAATATCTGGTGCCGTGGAAAGGCAAAGGGTGAATGCGGGGCGTTGCCCCTGCCGCATCACAGATGTGGCAACCCGATGATATTTGCAGAATGAGTGACATGAGGGTCGGCGCGAAATGCGCCGGTCCTTTGTGATTTATGTGCCAAGGTTGACAAATGACGCCGAACCTATATGTGAAGCGCGTCGTTGCGCAGCCGCGTGAGCAGGCCGCGCCGGGCCCCAAGAGGGCTGACTGGCGCATCAACGACGCTTTCGTTCCCATCACGCAGGGTTCTGACGGATAGGCCGGGTTGGCACGGAATGGGTCTGTGCAATGGCGGTGCTGTCAAACCTCTGGGCGGTCTCTGTGAAAGAGGCCGCCGTTTGCCGTGCGTGATGCGCGCGGTTGAAAGGATATATCGTGGCGCAATTTGAAGAACTGGGCCTGTCTTCCACTCTTTTGAAAGGGTTGAAAAAGCACGGCTTTGACGCCCCAACCCCGATTCAGGCCAAGGCCATACCGCTGGCGCTTGAAGGACATGATATTCTGGGCCTTGCGCAGACAGGCACCGGGAAATCGCTGGCCTTTGGTCTGCCGATGATGGACCGCCTGCTGGAACAGCCGGGCAAGCCTTTGCCCCGGTCGGTGAAGGCGCTGGTGCTGGCCCCGACGCGCGAGCTGGTCAATCAGATCGCGGACAACCTGCGCCCGTTGGTGCAGGGCACACCGATCAAGGTGATGACCGTGGTGGGCGGCCAGTCGATCAACCGCCAGATTGCGATGCTGTCGCGCGGTACCGATATTCTGGTGGCGACGCCGGGGCGGTTGATTGATCTGCTGGATCGCAAGGAAATCAACCTGTCCACCGTGGGCAATCTGGTGCTGGATGAAGCCGATCAGATGCTGGACATGGGCTTTATCCATGCGCTGCGCAAAATTGCGCCGCATCTGGGCACGCCGCGCCAGACCATGCTGTTTTCGGCCACCATGCCCAAGCAGATGGAAGAACTGAGCCAGAGCTATCTGACCAAGCCCAAACGGGTGGAAATCGCGCCTCCGGGCAAGACCGCGGATAAGATCACGCAGAGCGTGGAGTATCTGGAAAAGGGCGAAAAACGTGTGCGCCTGCGGGAGATCCTGTCGGAGAACATGGGCGAGAGCACGCTGATTTTTTCGCGCACCAAACATGGTGCGGAGCGGATGATGAAGCAGCTTGTCGCTGACGGGTTCAACGCGGCTTCGATCCACGGCAACAAAAGCCAGGGGCAGCGCGATCGCGCGATCAAGGCGTTTCGCGATGGTGAGATCACCGTGCTGGTGGCGACAGATGTGGCGGCGCGCGGGATTGATATTCCGGTGATTTCGCTGGTGATCAACTTTGATCTGCCCAATGTGGCCGAAAGCTATGTGCACCGGATTGGCCGCACCGCGCGGGCGGGCCGCGATGGGCGCGCGATTTCCTTCTGTGCGCTGGATGAGCGCGATTACCTGAAGGACATCGAAAAGCTGATCGGGCGCAAGTTTGACCGCCCGACCGATGAGCTTCGCGAGATGAAGAAAGAATATGGCACCGGGCCACGTTCCGGTGGCGGAGGGCGCAAGCGCGGTGGCGGCAAACCCGGCGGTGGACGGCCCGGCGGTGGTGCCAAGCCTGCTGGCGGTCAGCCCAAAAGCGCGGCCAATGGCAATGATAAGCCCGGTGGCGGCCGCCCACGTCGGCGGCGCAACCGCTCGCGCAAGCCAGCGGCATAAATACAGCCTCAATAGAAAAGGCCGCAGCGGTGTGCTGCGGCCTTTTGTTTTGTTTAAGCCTTCCGGTCAGCCCATTGGCACGCCGGAGATCGCCTTGGTTTCGCAGAATTCCTCCAGCCCCCAGCCGCCGCCTTCGCGGCCATTACCGGATTGGCCGTAGCCGCCGAAGGGGGAGCCGTTGACGCGGCCCACGCCGTTGGTTTCCACCATGCCGGAGCGCACTTGACGGGCCACGCGCAGGCGCTTTTCGTCATCCTGCGTCTGGATGTAGTTGGTGAGGCCATAGACCGTGTCATTGGCCATCTGAACCGCCTGTGCTTCGCTGTCAAAAGACGAGATCGCCAGCACTGGGCCAAAGATTTCTTCGCGGTAGATGGTCATGTCGGGGGTGACATCGGCAAAGACAGTGGGGCGCACATAGTAGCCTTTGTTCAAGCCTTCCGGACGGCCCAGACCACCGGCGACAAGGGTGGCGCCCTCTTTGATGCCGGTTTCAATCAGGCTCTGGATTTTGTTGAACTGCAGCTCGGAGACCACCGGGCCGATGTGGCGGCCTGCCTCGGTGGTGGGGCCCACCTGCACGGCCTCGGCGGCGGCTTTGGCTTGATCCACGGCGGTGGCGTAGAAGCTGCTTTCCACCATCATGCGGGTGGGGGCGTTGCAGGATTGGCCGGAGTTCTGCATGCAGTGGATCACACCGCGTTTCACGGCCTTTTCATCCGCATCTGCAAAGATCACATTCGCGCCCTTGCCACCCAGTTCGAGGCTGACACGTTTGAGGGTGTCGGCGGCGGCTTTGGAGATGGCGATGCCCGCGCGGGTGGAGCCGGTGAAGCTGATCATATCCACATCGGGATGGGCAGACAGCTGGCTGCCGACGCCGACGCCATCGCCGTTGACCATGTTGAACACACCCGCAGGGAAGCCCGCTTCGTCCATCATCTCGGCAAAGACAATCGAGGAGAGCGGCGCGATTTCGGAGGGTTTGAGCACCATGGTGCAGCCCACCAGAAGCGCGGGGATGGCCTTCAGGAAAACCTGATTCATCGGCCAGTTCCAGGGGGTGATCATGCCGCAGACGCCGATGGGCTCTTTGCGCATGCGGTCTTCGCCCATGGCGTATTCAAACTCAAAGCTCTCAAGCGCCTCAAGGAAGCCATCCAGGTGCCAGACCCCGGCGCCCCATTGGTTGTTGCTGGCCAGATCGAGCGGCGCGCCCATTTCTGCGCGCATGGCCTCTGCCATATCGGCGCGGCGGGCGACGTAGATCTCGCGCAGTTTTTTGACCAGTGCGACGCGCTCTTCCAGTGGGGTGTCCGCCCAGGCGGGGAAGGCCGCGCGTGCGGCGGCAACGGCGGCGTCGGTGTCGGCTTGATCGCCAATGGAAATCACGGCGCAAGGTTCTTCTGTGGCCGGGTCAATGACATGGAGATCGTTGGCGTCCACGGGATCAACCCATTGGCCATTGATATAGAATTTGCGTTTGTCGATCATGGTGCACTCCCTCGCAATCTTGGACGCACTCTGCCTGCGGTACATACTCGGCGCAAGTCCGCGGGTATCGAACGCGACGCCGGGTCTTCTTTATTTGCTCTGCGAAATAAACACCCGTCTACAGGGGTGACGTTGCAAGGAGGTGGATGTACTCTGCGCGCGATCTGAATATTTGATTTAGATGAATTTCGACGCCGCCACACCCAGCGGGGCTCATTTTGGGCAGGATGGCGAGATGCGTTTAGAGCCCCATGACTAGGGAGAGACCAATGGGCCTGAGAATTAATGATGTTGTGCCAAACTTTACCGCCGAAACGGATCAGGGCACGATCACTTTCCATGATTGGATTGGGGACAGCTGGGCGATCCTGTTCTCCCATCCGAAAGATTTCACACCTGTCTGCACCACCGAGTTTGGTGCGGTTGCCCAGCTTGCTGATGAATGGGCAAAGCGCGGCACTAAGGTGATGGGCGTTTCTGTAGACGGTGTGGAAGATCACAAAGGCTGGAAGAAAGACATCGAGTCGTTCGCTGGTACAGATGCGGGCTTCCCGATCATCGCAGATGATGGACTGGCGGTGTCCAAGGCTTTTGACATGCTGCCAGCAGAGGCCTATTTGCCGGATGGGCGCACTCCTGCGGACAGCGCCACCGTGCGGTCGGTGTTCATAATCGGCCCTGACAAACAACTGAAACTGTCGATGACCTACCCGATGAACGTGGGGCGCAATTTTGCAGAGATTCTGCGGGCGCTTGAGGCACTGCAGACCGCTGCGAAGGAGAATATTGCGATGCCGGCGAACTGGACGCCGGGTGGTGACGTTGTGATTCCTGTTGCTGTGAGCGATGAGGACGCAACGGCAAAATATGGTGAGTTCACAACACACTTCCCGTATCTGCGCACAACCAAGCTGCCGGATTAATAGCGGCGGGCTGACGATCTAAGCCATTGTTCTTATGTCTGCTTTCTGAAAGTCAGCACTGATAGAAAAAGAAGCACCGTCATGTTTTGGCGGTGCTTTTGTGTGTATGGCCTGTGTAGATTGATCTCTACACAGAGCAAAGGTTATTCAATACGCTAAATTCTTAAGCGTTTGTACGCTGCCTGCTGCGGGGCAATTAAGCTGCTGGAAATACATTTCCGCGCAGATGGGCGCATGACACAGCCTCTCCAATACCTGCCAGCGATTCTCGCTACGGTGTTCTGTCTGACAGTGACCCCTGTTCTGGCAGTGGTCAGTGCGCCGTTGACAGAGGGGGGACCAGTGGTGGTTGTGGCAGGTCCGGGAGCGGATCTGGAAGCCATTGTGAAAGCCTCCGATGGCTGGCTGGTGGGCGTTTCCCGCGCCCCGATGGCTGTGATGGGAATGTCAGATAGCGCGAACTTTGAAGACAGACTGAAAGAAAATGGAGCATGGGCCATTTTGGACGGCAGGGCGCTGTCTTGGCTGTGTGGAGAACAAGCATGATTGAGAATCCAAAACTAATTCATTCGCAGCAAACCGGCGTGAAAGTCATGGCGATCCTGACTGCGTCTCTGGCCGCCCTCGCTGTGGGGGTTGCAGTTCTGCGTGGTGGCAACATCGTTGCGATGGGCGGATCGTCTGCGGTTTTGGTGGGGCTGGCGCTTTATGCCATGCGGCTAAACGGCAATATGGCGGCACGCCTGAGCGTTGCGGTGGCGAGCTCTGGTCAGATCATGGTGCTGCTTGCGGCCATGGCCGGGCATGCCTGGCAGCTTGATATTCACATGATGTTCTTTGCGATGCTGGCGATCACCACGGTGCTGGTGTGCCCGGTGGCAATTCTGGTGGCGGCCGGGGTGATTGCCGTGCATCACCTTGCGTTGACGTTTCTCTTTCCGGCGCTGGTCTATCCTTCGGTGGATTTGATGGGCAATGTGCAGCGTACGGTAATCCATGCGGTGATCGTTGTGGCGGAAACCGCCATTCTGGTGGTTTCTGTGAACAATTACCGCAAGCAGCTTCAGGAACTGGCCAAAGAGCAGCAGGCACAGCAGGATCTGATGGATACGCTGAATGTTGAAAAGGCGAGTATAGAGGCAAAAGAGCAGATTCAAACAGAGGTCGTGGATACACTGCACGGCAAGTTGACCATGATTTCTGAGGGGAACCTTGACGCCTATATCCGTGAACCCTTTGAGGATAGCTATGAAGACCTGCGTAAGAGCTTTAATGCTTCTGTGGCTTCACTCAGCGGTATCGTGAGTTCTGTTCTGTCGATTTCGAGCCAGATCGAGATCGACAGTCGCGAACTGCGTGAGGTGTCCTCCAATGTGGCGCATAGCACCGAGAAGCAAGCGGGTGAGTTGCAGCATGTTACCGGTGCAGTTGAACAGATCGCCGAGGCCATGAAAGGCGCAGTGGACAAGGCTGTTGATACCCAACAACGCTTTGACAACACCACGCGCCTGACGCAGGAAGGCACAGAAGTTGTGCGCAAAGCCGTCACCACAATGGATGAGATTGAAGCCAGCTCCAGCCAAATCGATACTGTAGTAGCTTTGATCGAAGACATTGCCTTCCAGACTAACTTGCTCGCGCTGAATGCTGGCGTTGAAGCAGCTCGTGCGGGCGAAGCTGGTGCCGGGTTTGCGATTGTAGCCTCCGAAGTTCGTGAATTGGCACATCGCTCCGCTGAGGCCGCTCAGAATATCAATACTCTGATCAGCCAGAGCAATGGTCATGTGGCCAGTGGTGTGTCTTTGGTGCGCGAAGTGGGTAGTGCGCTAGAGACGATTTTGGGCGACGTAAGCGAAGTGCGCACAAACATTGCTGAAATTTCCGAGATCTCTGACAAGCAAGCGCAATCGGTTGCTCAGATCCGCGACAGTATGCAGACAATTGGCTCTGAGACGCAGGCCAACGCGGCGCGCTCTGAGGAGGCATCCGCAGCAACATCCAGCCTTGATATGGCGGTTGACCGCCTGGTGGATGGGCTGTCAGGTTTCCAAGTCGCTGAAGCTGTTGAGAAGGCTTCTGAGGAAGCGATCCTGTTTGAAGGCGGCGATAATGATGAGGTCTGGGAAGCAGCATAAAGCGTTCTTGCCATGAAAAAAAGTATGACCGCCTCTGTTCTTGGAGGCGGTCAATTCATTTTCTGCCTTCCGAAGTTGATCAACTGACTAGTTTGCTATGAAGAACGATGAAGGGTTTTGAACTTGTTCAGAAAAACCCACCCATAGACAGGGAGTTTTCGCCGCAGAAATTGCTTTGAACGCGGCAAGGTGCTTGTCGATCGGGATCCCATTGCGTCTATTGAGCTTTGAATCTGACGCGGAGGCACAAGGACTGGGTCTAGGTGCATGCCGCCACCTGTCTCGGCGAACCAAGCGCGCATTCGATCGTCCAGTGGGCCATCAATACCACCGTGATATACATGGTTGACAAACGCGCGTGCGCCTTCTTTTGTCCAGAGGCAAGCGGTTGTGAGAACAGGAAAATACCAGGAACGCAATAGCTGGCGTCCTGACAGCGCAGCGAGTGGTTTGTTTCGTTTGCGATATGCATTGCAAAGATTGACACAATCCAAACGGTGTTTGGGATTTGCTTCGTGCCACTCTATTATTTCAGATACGTCTTGTGCCAATGACTTCGGAACATCGGCGTCGTCTTCCAGAATGAGAAGGTATTCTTCGGAGCCGGCGATCAATTTTTCGAGTGCATGTAAGTGGCTGAGGAAACACCCAATTTCGCCACTGCTCAACTCACGTCCAAACAAGTGGGTTTGTCGCGCAATATTATTCAGGTGATGGGTTTTCAGATCGTTCGCCCGACCGTCGACCGCAGGAAAACGAGACCAAGGGAGGTCCGCGTCCTGCAAGAGACTGCCTGTTACTCGAAGCCTCTCAGCGTCCGCTTCCAAATTGATGACCCAAGTCACCAGTCGTGCGAGTGGAGTTTCATCTTGTTGCTGTGGCATGTTTTGTCCCACACTGTTGCCAAAGCTGGTAAGCAAGAGAGCCCGACCAATGGCCGGGGCTCTCTGGTGTCTTATATTCAAGACTTAGTCATCAGACTTTTCTTTTTTCTCAGGAACGATCTCTTCGCCGGTTTCCTGATCCACAACTTTCATGGACAGGCGCACCTTGCCGCGGTCGTCGAAGCCAAGCAGTTTGACTTTCACTTCCTGGCCTTCTTTCAGAACGTCGGACGGGTGGTTCAGACGGCGGTTCTCGATCTGAGACACGTGCACCAGACCGTCGCGCTTGCCAAAGAAGTTCACGAAGGCACCGAAGTCGACGATTTTCACAACTTTACCAGTGTAAACCGCGCCTTCTTCTGGCTCTGCCACGATCGCGTGGATCATGTCATAGGCCTTCTGAATGGAGTCGCCATTCGGGGACGCAATCTTGATCACGCCTTCGTCGTTGATGTCGACCTTCGCGCCGGAGACTTCGACGATCTCGCGGATCACTTTACCACCGGAGCCGATCACCTCGCGGATCTTGTCGGTTGGGATGTTCATGGTCTCGATGCGCGGAGCGTGGACGGAAAACTCGGATGCGCCGGAGAGAGATTTGTTCATCTCACCCAGGATGTGCATACGGCCTTCTTTGGCCTGTGCCAGCGCTTTTTCCATGATCTCAGGTGTGATGCCTGCGACTTTGATGTCCATCTGCAGCGAGGTGATGCCGTTTTCGGTACCCGCCACTTTGAAGTCCATGTCGCCGAGGTGATCTTCGTCACCCAGGATGTCGGTCAGGATCGCGTAGTCACCACTGTCTTCCAGGATGAGGCCCATGGCCACACCGGCAACGGCGGATTTTAGGGGCACACCTGCGTCCATCATGGATAGGGAGCCACCGCAAACAGACGCCATGGAAGAAGAGCCGTTGGATTCGGTGATCTCGGAGACCACGCGCACAGTGTATGGGAAGTCGGTTGCCGCTGGCAGAACCGCCTGCAGCGCGCGCCATGCCAGTTTGCCGTGACCGATTTCACGACGGCCCGGGGAGCCCACGCGGCCAACTTCACCCACAGAGTAGGGCGGGAAGTTGTAGTGCAGCAGGAAGTTGGAGCGGAAGTTGCCGTGCAGCGCGTCGATGATCTGCTCGTCGTCGCCGGTGCCCAGAGTGGTCACAACCAAGCCCTGTGTTTCACCACGGGTGAACAGAGCGGAGCCGTGGGTCCGTGGCAGCATGCCGGTTTCACAGACGATGTCGCGGACTTCGTCGGTTTTGCGGCCATCAATACGGGTGCCGGTTTTCACAACGTCGCCACGCAGGATGCCTGCTTCGAGCTTTTTCAGCGCGGAGCCGAGGTTCGCGTCTTCCAGTTGCTCTTCCGTCAGAGCTTCTTTGATCGCGTCGCGGGCCGCGGCCACAGCAGTGGTGCGCTCCTGCTTGTCACGCAGAGCGAAGGCTGCGCGCATCTGCTCTTCGCCAGCCGCTTTCACCGCGTCAAACAGCTCGGTGTATTCTGGTGGCTGGAAGTCAAACGGCTCTTTGGCAGCTTCTTCGGCCAGATCGATGATCAGGTCGATCACCGGCTGGATCTGCTCATGTGCGAAGGTCACGGCGCCCAGCATCTCTGCTTCGGTCAGCTCATAGGCCTCAGATTCAACCATCATGACGGCGTCTTTGGTGCCGGCCACTACCAGATCCAGACGCTGGTCCGGGTTGGAGCGCAGATCCTGCATGTCGTCAACGGTTGGGTTCAGAACGTATTCGCCGTCTTCAAAGCCCACACGTGCGCCCGCGATTGGGCCCATGAATGGTGCGCCGGAGATGGTCAGCGCGGCAGAAGCTGCGATCATCGCCACGATGTCCGGGTCGTTGACCAGATCGTGGGACAGCACGGTGCACATCACCAGAACTTCGTTTTTGAAGCCATCGACAAACAGCGGGCGGATCGGACGGTCGATCAGACGCGCGGTCAGGGTTTCTTTTTCGGTCGGGCGCGCTTCGCGCTTGAAGAAGCCACCCGGTACTTTACCGGCGGCGTAGTATTTCTCTTGGTAGTGTACGGTCAGTGGGAAAAAGTCCTGACCTGGCTTTGGTGCCTTTGCAAAGGTCACGTTGGCCATAACGGAGGTTTCGCCTAGGGTGGCGATCACGGTGCCGTCGGCCTGACGGGCCACTTTGCCCGTTTCCAGTGTGAGCGTCTCTTCGCCCCACTGCATGGATTTCTTTGTTACTTCGAACATCATCGTATCCTAGCTGGGAGCACTCCCGAGCGTATCCCGGGTCTCCCGTTTGAAATAGCGGCCCCATTGCCGCCGATCCCCCTTATCTTGCTTCGAGCGCCGGGATCAGAGCGCAAGCTTTCAGATGACCGGCCCATATCGGAAAATAAGGCTTTTGGAAACCAGATTTTGCATAGGATAAGCGTTGAAGAAGGCGCTTTAGGCGCGTTTTTCCCTTGAGACTTGCGACTATAGCGGGAGTCGCAACACATTGTTCACGAAGCAATCGTAGCAATTAACCACAAATTGAGCGAGATTGAGCTGGACTGATGCGGCTTGGGGGCTTGCCGTGTTCGATTCGAATTTGCGTGGATTAGGCGTGCGTATGAGAGACTATTTGGTAAGAGCCCCATATACCCTTTTGTTGGCCATTGGTTTTGCCGTTGTGTTCCTTGTTGCAGGGTGCGCGTCAACGCCTCCGCTTGAGGGTATACCCAATGTTTCTTCCGAAGAATCTTCGGAAACAGCTTTGCTCTCAAGCAAGGCGGATGTTGTGGCCAAAAACGCTGTGGTGCCTCAAGAGAAGGAGGCGCGTATCCTGGCGATGGGCGACAGCATGATGGCATGGCACAGCTTGACGCAGAAGTCGGTGTCACATGCGTTGGAAAATGCTCTCGGCGAACCCGTGGCAAGCAACGCAGTCAGCGGGGCACGAGTGCTTTATAAATTGCCGGTTTCGGGAGCCATGGGCATGAAAATCGCCAGCCAGTATCGCAATGGCGCGTGGGATTGGGTGGTGCTTAATGGTGGTGGCAACGATCTTTGGCTTGGCTGTGGGTGCGGGAAGTGTACCCGCAAGTTGAACAAGCTTATCAGCGAGGATGGAAAGCGTGGTGCAATACCTATGCTGGTTCAAGAATTGCGCCAGAAAGGCGCGCAGGTGGCATGGGTTGGTTACTTGCGCAGTCCAGGGGTCTGGTCGCCGATTGAAAGCTGTCGCGACAATGGAGAGGCGCTTGAAGCGCGTATCGCCAAGCTCGCCGCATTGGACCGCGGGGTCCATTTTGTCTCTCTCGCGGATCTTGTCCCGCATGGAGACCGTAGTTTTCATAGCGGAGACATGATCCATCCGTCGCTGAAAGGCAGTCGCGAGATCGGCAAGCGTGTGGCGGCCGTGATCGCAACGCACGACAAAGTCCAGTAGTCTATTAACTATCTGATTTGAATGGTAAGTCGCCGCGCTCTCGGGTGCGGCGTCTTGCCTTTGGGGTGAATGATGTCACGGCTTGCATTTTCTGACTAAAATTGTCAGATAGCGCGTGCCTAGCCAAGATACCCTTTCGATAGCTCTGGTTGCCAATTCTACGTGCGCGGTTTGTCGTCGTTTCAAATGACCAATCGCGCACGGTTCATTGTTGAGCTGAAAGGAAACACAATGGTTCATGTATTTCTGGGATTGTTGGCTGCAGATCAAACTGCTCAGGGCTTCGGGAGCGGATTGAAGCCAGAATTGCGTGAGGCAATGGAAGCCAGCTTGCGGTTTCCTGCAGCCGCAGCGTCTCCGATGCCAATCACACCAGTTGACCCTGCGGGTTTGCCTCAAAATGTGGTGTCGATTGTTTCTGCTTTAAACGATGGCAGGAAGCAGGCATGAGTAAGATGGATCGAAACGTTGTCAATGCGCACTCCGTAAAAGCGCTGCGCACCATTGGGTGTGACGAGTTTGAGTATGGCCTGTTGCCCGTATTGCGTCACGTCATGCTAGGGCTGTCTGAAAGCGATCCGCGTGGTTGGGTGCGGGGGCAGGATGTCGCGGTGGAACGTTGGGGAGAGGCGATTGGTCTACCCGTCGCGCATTTGCTCAATCGTGTGGCTCTGGCTCTTTTTGATTGCCGAGATGGTGGACCGGAGATGATCGATCCGCTTTGCATCGACACCCGTGAACAGATGACAGATGATGAGATGCAAATCATGTCGATGCTGCATCACATGCGGCGTGACAAAGCCTCGGGCGCGCGCAGTGCGGTCGCCTTTGTCACGCGCGGGCGTATGGATCCAGATTTGATCCGTGCTGGCCTTGGTTTTGCCCACCGTTTTCCCGCGGGCGTCAAGCCGGCAAGTCGCAAACTGGGCAAACCAAAACTCTCAATTGTGGCATAAGCCTGCCAAGCGCAGGTGTTAGGAGGCTTTCTTTGCGCCTGGCCGTTGGGTGATGCCAAAGGCTTTGCGCGCAGTCACCAGCCGCAGATCATCGGGGTCCATCCCCATGGAGAGCAGGGTTTTGCGATCATAGCGCGCACGGGCTTCGGCTTTGTCGTGGGCGGTGCCAAACAGCCGGTCAATCCAGTCAAAGCCGAAGCTGACCTGAAAGGTGGCGTGGTGGTCCTGAAAGTGGTGAGCCAGATGTTTGCGTGTCACATACTGGCCGAATTTGCCTTTATTCACATTCAGATGTGACAGGGTATGGCAGTATTCATAGGTGGCAAAGGCGGTCACCGATCCCACAAAAAGCGCGATATATGAGAAGGTGAAAGCCGTTCCCAAACCGAACAGCGGCCAGAGCAGAAGTGTGTGCAGGGCAATCGATACGAGGCCGAAGCGCACCGGATACCAATGGTCACCGCCAGTGAAATATTCCGGGTCCGACGGGAATTCATGGTGACCGATATGGCTGCGGTAGAGTTCGTTAAACACGCCCTGATCGGTGGGCGGCTCGCGGTGCAGCAGGAAGCGATGCATGGCATATTCGACAAAGAGCTGCGCGATATAGCCATAGACCAGCGCGACGGGAATCCACCACGACAGATTCTGTGTGATCAACCACAGACCAACAAGCCAGAACGGCAGCAGGCGGTGCAGGCTGCCCATACGGATCAATACCGACAATGCGTCTTTCATGATGTGTTCTCCCTTTGGCCGCACAGTCTGTTTGCTTGTGCCGGGACTGTCAAATTTGACTTGGCGTAAAGCCGTGCGGGCGGCCCAAAGCAAAACGCCTGCTCGTGGGAGCAGGCGTTTCAGATAATCTCGCAGTGAGCGGCGTCTTAGCGACGGATGCCCAGACGCTTGATCAGGTCCTGATAGCGCGCCTCGTCTTTGCCTTTGGTGTAGTCCAGAAGCTTACGACGCTGAGCAACCATTTTCAGAAGACCACGGCGGCCGTGGTTGTCTTTCTTATGGGTTTTGAAGTGCTCGGTCAGGGTGTTGATGCGGGATGTCAGGATCGCAACCTGGACTTCCGGAGAACCGGTGTCGCCCTCTTTGGTCGCGAATTCTTTCATCAGGCGTGCTTTTTCTTCAACAGTGATCGACATCGGGGTCTCCTGTATCAAAGGGTTTCGGGCGCAAGCCGGGATGTCGTCCAGCAAGGTCCATAGAGAAATCCGCCGGAGAATCTCCGGTGGATGGGCGTATTTAGTCCTCAGAGGCCAAAAAGAAAAGGGTTTTGTGCGTCAGACGCCGCCTAATGCGCGGACAGATCCCAAGGCTCGGGCTGTTGGGCGTAGGAGATATAGAGCGGATGGCGGGGGTGGCCTGCTTTGGTCAGGCCCAGCGTGTGCATGGGTTTGTTCAGACCGGCGAGCACGTCGCGCATTTCAAAGCCGCGGTTCAGGTGGTCGCCATGGGCGCCCCATGCGGCAAGGATGACATCGGCCCAGTCACAGCTTTCGGCCACGATGGCGTCATTGTCCGGGCCGGTCGGGGCCGGGTGGGCGCGCATTTTCTTCGGGTCGGTTTCGCGCAGGGCAAAGATATTGACCGCGCGAAAGCCGCCAAACCGCAGCGCGCGGGCGCGGCGTTCGCAGCGCTCGATGGTGGGGTCATTCTGCTGCTCTGTGGCCTTGGAGGGGTTGAGCATGATGAAGAGCACGCGCGGCTGCGTATCGTCCCACACACGGGTCAGCGCATAGCGGTAGGTTTCGCACTCTGAATAGATCGCGGAGGAGGTGGCATCCTCTTTCTGAAAATGGCGCGTGATCATAGAGCAGCGACCGGGGTTATCCGGCTTTCACAAACACCCGGTTGGGGTGCAGCTCGCCCGCCTTGAAGATGCCCACGGCCACGGCCTCGCCCTCATAGCTGGCCCAGCATTCCTCGCCGTATTCCACATCATGGGCAATCACCATGCCGGGGTTGCCGTTGCGCAGACGGGTGGCGCCATCTGGGGTGGCTTTGACCTCGGTGAGCTCCTCAAGACCCTCTTCAAGCGGGCGCAGGTGGGTGTCGAGCTCCGGCTGTTTGGCCATTTCGTCGATCTGTTCGATGGTGAGGCCATCAGCGGCGTCAAACGGGCCGGACCAGATGCGGCGCAGCTCGCGCACGTGGCCGTGACAGCCAAGCGCCGCGCCCAGATCACGGGCAATGGAGCGCACATAGCCGCCTTTGCCACAGGTCATTTCAAGGGTGACGTGGTCTTCGTCTTCGCGGTCTACCATCACCAGCTCTTCGACCCAGAGCGGGCGGGCGGCAAGTTCCACATCCTCGCCATCGCGGGCCAGTTTATAGGCGCGCTGGCCGTCGATTTTCACCGCGGAAAACTTAGGCGGCACCTGCATGATGTCACCCACAAACTGACCCAGCGCAGCTTTGATATCCTCGTCAGAAGGGCGCAGATCGGATTGGGCGATCACTTCGCCTTCGGCATCGTCGGTGTTGGTGGCCTGACCCAGACGCACGGTGAAGGTATAAGCCTTCAGCGCATCGGTGATGAAAGGCACAGTTTTGGTGGCTTCGCCAAGGGCCACGGCAAGCACGCCGGTGGCATCGGGATCAAGGGTACCTGCGTGGCCTGCTTTCTTTGCGTCAAAAGCCCAGCGGATTTTGTTGACCACAGCCGTGGACGTCATGCCTGCGGGCTTGTCGACCACGAGCCAGCCAGAAATATCACGTCCCTTGCGCTTACGTCCCATGACCCAACCTTTGTCTCTCTTGAAAGTGTGGTGAAGGCGGCGGCCTAGCGGATTGGAAGCTGGGTGTCAATTTGACCTCTTGAGCTGAGTTGAGAGAATCAGAGCGCGACTAAAAAAGATCGCAGCCTGAATATGGGGTTTCAAAGTCAATGCATGGTTTTAAACCGCAGACATCAACACGCTCTAGGGTTTAGTTGTGTGTTGAGGGAAAATTGACGAAGCAACTTTGAATTGAGAGTTGAGTCGTTTTCTCTATTCAACCGAAAACCCCATAAGCCTCTGAAATACATATATAGTTTTATAGATGAGTGACTATCAATCCAATCCAGCTCAAATTAGATTGAAAATGAATACCCTTAAGCATCCGAGCCAAAAGCCGATTAACGGAAACTTATGACGGTGATTCAGAGACTGTGAAGATCAGCGAACCGGAGATCTTTACATGTTTTTCAGAAACACGATGCTCGCGGCAGCCACAATTGCCGCTTTGCCTATGTTTGCCAATGCAGAGCAAGGCATAACCGATACAAGCGTGACCTTTGCACAGGTTGCCGCGTTGGACGGGCCAGCTGCCGCACTTGGCACAGGTATGCGCCTTGGCATCATGGCAGCTTTTGAGGAGGCGAATGCTGCGGGCGGCGTGCATGGTCGCATGTTGAAACTGGAAAGCATGGATGATGGCTATGAGCCGGATCGTTCTGCGACTTTGGTCAAATCTGTCGTGGAGGGGAACAATCATATTGGCTTGATTGGCCCCGTTGGCACGCCAACATCCTCAGCGACACAACCGATCGCCACGGAAGCCAACATGCCTTTCATTGGCCCGTTCACAGGCGCAGGATTTTTGCGCGACGCGAGCCATGGCAATATATTCAATGTGCGCGCAACCTATGCCGCCGAAACAGAAGCGTGGATCGAATACCTGGTTGACCAGCAAGGGCTGAAAAACATCGCGATCCTCTATCAAGACGATGGTTTTGGCCGTGTGGGGTTGGCAGGTGTGAATGCTGCGCTTGAAAAACGCAGTATGAGCCTTGCGGCAGAGGGCACCTACACTCGTAACACAGTTGCCGTGAAAAAGGCGCTTCTGTCGATCCGCAAGGCCAAGCCAGATGCCGTCGTGATGGTTGGAGCTTTCAAGCCGGTCGCCGAATTTATCAAGTTGGCGCGGAAGATGAAGATCGATGCGGAGTTCGTGAATATTTCATTTGTGGGCTCATCGGCGTTGGCCAATGAATTGGGTGCAGATGGTGAGGGCGTGATTATCAGCCAGGTGGTGCCGTTTCCTTGGGATGCCTCTATCCCTGTCGTTGCACAGTACACCGAAGCACTGGCTGCAGTGGATGCAGAAGAGAAGCCGGGTTTTGTGACGCTGGAAGGCTACATGGTCGGGCGCTTGGCGATCGAAGGGCTGAATGCAGCTGGCAAATCTCTGACACGCGAAAGTTTTCTGGCGGCGATGGCAGGACTTGAAGCTGTCGATCTAGGTGGTGTGACCATGACTTTCGGCGCGGGCGACAATCAGGGCATGGACGACGTCTTCCTAACCCGTATCGCTGCTGACGGGAGCTTTACACCTATTGTCGCTGCAGGCGGTTCTTAAAACGCAAGTTCGTGAAAATGCCAAATTGCCCCGCCTGTTTCGGCGGGGCACTTCGCCAAAAGATTATCTAGAGGTACGACCATGCTCCGCTCACGAGCGTCTCAGATTTTACGCCGACTGAATGTCCTGTCGAGCATACGCGGTAAAATCACCTTCCTATTGCTTACGCTCATGGCTGTCGCTTTTGGTGCTGGCTATGTGAATTATCAGTCCTTTGATCGTGTTGATCAAAGTGTGCGCAAGATGACGGAGAGTGATCTCCCCAAACTGGCGCAAAGCAACGCTCTGATTATGTCGGCCAACAACACGAAAGATGCGATGATCGCTGTGCTGGTGGCCAATAATGCTGAAGAGCTGGAAGCCGCTTCGCAAAAGGTGCGCGCTTCGAGCGCGGAGCTTACGTCTGCCGTAGATAGCCTGCCGGAAGAAGTGAAAGCCGAATTTGAGGCCGATCTAACACAAGTGCGTAATACGTTGCGCACTTCGATCTCAGCCCGCACAACAGCCTTTGAAAGCACAGCCCAATCCAATGCAATGATTGCGGATCTGCAAGCCGCAGGGGCGGCCTTGACCGGTGCATTGCTGGAAATTGCTGACGACGCCTATTTTGACATTGTGGTGCAGGGCGAGGATACGATGACCTCAATTGATGCCACATTGCTTGATTTGGTCGACACGCGCTTTGCAACGCTGCAGGCACTATTGGACACGCGCGCTGAGATCAATTTTTTGACGGGGGTGTCTTTGGCGATGTCTACGTCCAAAGATCGCTCGATGCGCTCGATACTGTCGGATCTTGGTATTTCGTCGCACAACCGATTGAAAGAAGCCCTTACCACTCTGGAGGGTTTTGAAGCTGGTGCGCCGGTAGCGGACTCTTTGCAGGAGGTCTCTGCCGGATTGCTCAAAGCGATTTCAGCAGGCCTGATTGGCCGAGGTGTACCACGCGATGAGGTTTTGGCCATTCGCCAGCGTGCGGACGCCATTCTTGTGAGCGCCGTGGACGATATGCTGTTTGAGCTTACAATCGCGGCTGACGATGCCGCGACTGGGAACCGAGAAGCCATCCAAGGGCTTCTTGACAACGAAGTGGCCTTTATGAATGCACTGCTGGAGATCAATTCCGCGCTTGGTGTCTTCCAGAGTGACGCTTTGAAAGTTGTGACTGCCCATACAGTTGATGCTGCGATGCGCGAAGAAAAGGCTATGTCTGCGGCCGCTCAGAAATTGGTGTCTTATCGGGATTTTGGAGATGGGCGCATCGCTGAGATGATCGATCAAATCACCGCAATTGCAGAGCCTGGGCTGGGGCTTGCCTCGTTCCGTATCGCGTCTATCGAAGCGGATGGTTCAGCGACCGAAGCGGCCAACGAAACGGTGGATGCTGTGCTCAAGATTGCTGGTCAGGCCTCCATGCGTGGTTTGGAAAGCCAAGGCACCATAACCACTCAGGCCAAAGCGCTCGCTGCCGATGCATCGCAGGTGAAAGAACACCTCATGCTCATGGGCTGGGCAGCGCTTGGGTTGGTCGGTGTTGCGCTTCTGCTCAGCTACGTGTTGATCAGCCGTCCGTTGAATGCGATCAGCAAAACCACCGAGCGCCTGTCTCAGGGGGATATGAGCCCTGTCGAAGGGTTCGAACGGGCGAGTGATGAGATCGCGCGAATAGCGAATGCGCTAAAGGTTTTCCGTGACGGTCTTGTCGAGAAAGAAGAAAATACGCGGGTTGCCGAAGCGGAGCGCGAAAAGAACCGAGCCGAGCAGATGGCGGCTGTGGATGCGATTGGCACCGGATTGGCGAAATTGGCCGATGGTGATCTGAGTTATCGTATCGAAGCAGAGTTGACCGCGGGCTATGCCAAGTTGAAAGATGATTTCAACACAACTGCCGAAACGCTGAATGAAACCGTTCAGGAAGTGGTCAGCGTGGCAGAGTCGATCCGTAACGGTTCCGCTGAGATCAGTCAGGCCTCCAACGATTTGGCGTATCGCACCGAAAGTCAGGCGGCAACGCTTGAGGAAACGGCATCTTCTATCGAAGCGTTGACCAACAGCGTGCAATCCGCTGCGAGTGGCTCGCAAGATGCGGCCATTACGACAGAGAACGCCCGCGATGAAACTGCGGAAAGCCGTAAGGTGGTCGAAGATGCGGTCTTAGCGATGCAGGATATCGAAACCAGCTCCGCACAGATTGCGCAGATCATTGGCGTGATCGACGACATCGCATTCCAAACCAATCTTCTGGCATTGAATGCAGGGGTTGAGGCTGCACGCGCCGGAGATGCCGGACGTGGCTTTGCCGTGGTTGCATCTGAAGTGCGCAGCCTGTCGCATCGCACAACGGATTCAGCAAGCGAAATCAAAGACCTGATTTCCAAGAGCACGCAACAGGTTGAGCACGGCGTGGATTTGGTCGCAAAAACAGGCGAAGCTCTGCGCAGCATTTCTGACCGCGTGAGCCATATCTCAGGGCTTGTTGGTCATATTGCGGAATCCTCGGCGTCTCAGGCGAACGGATTGTCAGAGGCCAATAAATCAGTGTCTCAGCTGGATCAAGTGACGCAGCAAAATGCTGTGATGGTCGAAGAAACAAGCGCTGCGGGCCAACTGCTCAGCCAGAATGCAGAAAGGCTCTCCGGCCTCATGTCGCACTTTGCTGTGTCCAATTCTTCGGAACTGTCCGTAGACGAAGAGGATTGGGAAGAAAATCAAGAACCTCAGTGGGCAGCTGAGTAAAGCCTGCTGTGCTCTTAAAACATAAAGGGCGCTGATATGATCAGCGCCCTTTCGCGTTTTCTATGGACCCGATTACTCGGTTGGGCCGAGGGCTGAGAGGCCTTTGAGGATATCGAGCGCATAGGCGAGCTGATAGTCCTCTTCGCGCAGCTTGGCCGCGGCTTCGGCTTTCTCGCGATCTTCTTCGATCTGGCGACGTTCGTCCTCAGTCAGGCTGTCGTTGTTGAGGCTGCCACGCAGATCCGCTTCACTGCGGATGTTGCGGTTGGTTTCCTCTTCTTCTTCAGTCTCTGGTGCACGGCGGGGTTGTTCCACAACGATGTCCGGGCTGACGCCGAGGGCTTGGATGGAGCGGCCAGACGGCGTGTAATAGCGCGCGGTCGTTAGGCGCATCGCACCATCACCTCGCAGCGGCATCACAGTCTGCACGGAACCTTTGCCAAAGCTCTTGGTGCCAACAACAATTGCGCGGCGATGATCTTGAAGGGCACCAGCCACAATTTCTGATGCAGAAGCAGAGCCGCCGTTGATCAGCACGACAATCGGTTTGCCTTCAGCCAGATCGCCGGGTGTCGCGTTGTAGCGCTCGCCATCTTGTGGATTCCGGCCGCGGGTCGAGACGATCTCACCCTTTTCAAGGAAGCTGTCAGACACGCTGATCGCTTGGGTCAGCAAACCGCCTGGATTGTTGCGAAGGTCGAGCACGATGCCGTTGATGTTTTCCATGCCACCAAGTTCCTCAACCTGCTTGGCAAAGCCGCTTTCCAGGTTCGGAGTGGTTTGGTCATTAAACGTGGTCACACGCAGAACAACGCTGTCACCTTCGGTGCGAGACCTTACAGCGGTGAGCTTGATGGTGTCACGGATGATGGTGACGTCAAACGGTTCGGGTTCGCCTTCGCGCACCACTGTGATCACGATCTCGCTGCCCACCGGGCCGCGCATACGTTCAACTGCCTCATCAAGGTTTAGGCCTAGAACGCTTTCCCCGTCCACGTGGGTGATAAAATCCCCGGCTTCGATTCCAGCGGAGGCCGCAGGCGTATCGTCAATCGGAGAGACGACTTTCACAAAGCCCTCTTCCTGCGTGACTTCGATGCCCAGCCCGCCAAATTCGCCGCGTGTTTGCACGCGCATGTCGCTTGCGTCATCCGGTGAGAGGTAGCTGGAGTGAGGATCGAGCGACGTCAGCATGCCGTTGATTGCTGCTTCGATCAGGTCCCCCTCGTCCACTTCTTCAACATATTGAATGCGAATGCGTTCAAAGATGTCGCCAAACAGGTCTAGCTGTTCATAGACGTTGGTCTTGCGCTCGCTTTCTTGCGCAAGTAGCGGCCCGGCCACCTGAGTGGTGACCAAAAGCCCCGCCACGATGCCTCCTGCTGCGGCGGCGACGAATTTCTTCATTGCTTATCCATCCTCATTCGTTTGGAACCAGGTTTCCGGGTCCACGGGCGATTTGCCCTCTCTGACCTCTATATAGAGCGTTTCTGGTCGAGCATTGCCAGAGCCATCACCAGACTGTGAGAGAATTGCACCGGTTTCCAGCCCGTTTCCCCCCATCAGCCCCACTGGAGCGCCCTCCGATAGGACTTGCCCAACATCTCCAAAGACCTGTTCAAGGCCTGCGAGTATAAAGAGTACGCCGGGCTGCGGCTCAAGGATCATCACGTTTCCGAAATCCAAAAGCGGCCCGCGATAGCGGATCGTCGCTGGTGTTGGTGTGACGACCAGAGCGCTTGGGCGGGTTGCCAGCACAAGCCCGGGGCGACGGATGCCAGCGGCGTCTGCTTCCCCTGCGCGGCGTAGCACGGTTGATGCCACGGGGAGTGCAAGCTGGCCTTTGCGGTCGTTCACATCCGGAAGTGTGACGTCTTCCAAGCCTTCTATTTGCAGGTCAACGAGCGCGCTGGCAAAGCCTTCTAGGGTTTCTGTGGAGGCTATCAGCAAAGCGGTTTGCACCGGATCCTCAACGAAGCGCAGAGGCGGGTCCTTGCGATCCGCAATCGCCTTGCTGAGAGCCGTCCGGGCGTCTTGGGCACCGGTCAATCCGATCTGAAGCGTTTCAGCTGCTCCCTCCTGCAAGCTGCGCAGAATGGTGACTTCTTCCAGGTCACGACGCACTTGCGCCGCTTTGGCCTCAAGAGCAGGTGTTACCTCTGCGATGATCATACCTGATCGGGCGGTGCCCATCGGGCCACCTGGATGGACAAGTACCACTGGTGCCGGGCCTGAGCTCATGGATTGCAAGACACCCAGTAAGCTAGCGATCTCTGTCTCTTGCGCTTTGAGCTGTTTGGAGAGCTGTGCTTCGCGGATGGACGCGCGCCGCAGCCCTGCGCGCAAGGCCGTTAGGCCGGTCTCATAGGCGTGAACGACTTTGGTCAGAGATTTTACGCGATCCCGGCTGGATTTGGCTTGCGCGAGCGCGACCGAGGCTTCTTCCAGCTGCGTTGCTGCTTCTCGTGCAGCTTCAGACGGATTGGTTTCTGCCAGCGCAAGTGTTGTTGTGAGCCACAAGCCAAGTGCAGCCGCAAAGATGCTGGGGTGTCTCAAGAGATCAGGCTCTCCCCGGTCATCTCGACAGGTTGTCCCAGCGCCATGAGTTGCAAAAGGGTTGGAGCCAAGTCAGCCAGTCGCCCATCGCGCAGAACGGCGCCTTCCGGTCCGTTCACGAGCACCACAGGCACCAAATTGGTGGTGTGGGCTGTGTGCGGTCCGCCCGTTTCAGGATCGACCATAACTTCGCAGTTTCCGTGATCGGCAGTGACGATCATCGTACCGCCCGCTACTTCCAGCGCGGCGCGCACCTTGCCAAGCCCTTGGTCGACGGCTTCACAGGCCGCGATAGCAGCCTTAAGGTTTCCAGTATGGCCAACCATATCTGGGTTTGCGAAATTGGTAACGATCAGATCATAGCCGTGCTCGATCGCAGCAACGAATTTCCCGGTGACCTCCTCCGCACTCATTTCAGGCTGTAAGTCATAGGTCGCGACCTTGGGCGATTTCGGCATGAACCGGTCTTCGCCCTCAGAGGGTGTTTCTTCTCCGCCATTTAAGAAGAATGTCACGTGGGGGTATTTTTCAGTCTCAGCGAGACGGAATTGGGTTTTACCGTGTTTGGCGACCCATTCGCCAAGCGTGTTGACGATTTCTTGCTTTGGATAAGCGGTGGTCATGTAGGCATTGTGGGCTTCGGAATAGTCGACCATGCCCAGCACGGCTGACCAAGTGGGGCGAGCGGTCACGTCGAAATCGGAGAAGCCCGGTTGCGCCAGCGCGGCAAGAATTTCGCGGGCGCGGTCGGCGCGGAAGTTCAGGCAGAAGAAGCCATCACCGTCTTTTGCTCCTGCGTAGTCACCAATCACGGTAGCTGTGATGAATTCATCGCTTTCATCACGCGCATATGCGTCGTCGATGGCGGCTTTGGCGTCAGCTGCACTGTGCACGGCAATGCCCGAAGTCCACGCTTTATAGGCTTGCGAGACGCGCTCCCAACGGTTGTCCCGGTCCATCGCGTAGTAGCGGCCAGTAACGGTGCCAATCTGTGCGCCTTCGGGCATTTCGGACGACAATGTGTCGAGATATCCCAGAGCAGATTTGGGTGCCACGTCGCGTCCGTCTGTTACGGCATGCAGTATCACGGGCACACCTGCGGCGGTGATGGCTTTCATTGCGGCCAATACATGCGTGATGTGACCGTGAACCCCTCCGTCGGAGACAACGCCCATTAGATGTGCCGTGCCGCTGGTTTCCTTGAGCTTGGCGATAAACGCTTGCAGCGCAACATTCTGAAAGAAAGAGCCATCCTCGATTGCGAGGTCGATTTGGCCGAGATCCATCGCCACAACGCGGCCAGCGCCAATGTTGGTATGGCCCACCTCGGAATTGCCCATCTGTCCGCTCGGCAGACCTACATCTGGTCCATGCGTGATCAGCTTGGCATGCGGTCCATCGGCCAGCATTGCGTCAAAATTTGGGGTATTGGCCAAATAGGGTGCGTTGGCTTCAGTTTGCTCAGACAGCCCCCAGCCGTCCAAAATGCACAAAACAACGGGCTTGGGTGCCATGCTCTTCTTGCTCCACAGGGTTTGTTGGCCTCAATCACCGCGTTTTACCGTGGTGCAGAGGGTGAAGGAACCTGTTTTTGCCTTTCAATTGTTCTTACGCGATTGGTGGCGCAATTCGCATGCAATCGCGGTAAATGGATCCTTAACCGCCGTAGTGGATAAAGAAGAGATCCCATGGTGAGAGACCCAAAAAGTGTCGAACGTAAAATCCTCTGAGCTACGCCCGTTTGGGGAGCTGTCGCAGCAAGGTCTGCGGGTGACGCAGGGTATTGATACACGAGGAAAACACCTACAGGTGCGGTTTGAAGCGCCAAGCCAACTCAACAATGCCCCAATATTCTACTATCAGAACCTCGAAATAGGGATGTATTCCTATCTGCGCACCGGGATCGTGCGTTATGTCGATCGGATAGGTCGATATTGTAGTGTTGGACCTGGCGTGACGATAGGTGAAGGGGAGCATCCGACCAACTGGCTATCGACCTCACCGAGCCAATACACCTTTGAGCAGTTTAAATTTTATCCCCCGGAAAAAGAAGCGACCAAACGGCGTCGTGTGGCGCGTACCGAAGCGAATAACAATGGCGCCAAAGGGTGTGTGAGCATTGGTCATGATGTTTGGATTGGCGCCGGAGCCACCATTCGGCGGGGCGTGAAAATAGGGCATGGGGCGATCGTATCGGGCAATGCTTTTGTCACCAAAGACGTACCGCCATACGCGATCGTCGCCGGGCTGCCGGCGGCGCACCTGCGGTTCAGGTTTGATCGTGACGTGATTGAGCGGCTGCTACATCTACGTTGGTGGCGATTTGACATCAACGATCTGGCGGGTGTGGAATTTGACAATATTGAAAGCGCTATGGACGAGATCGATACGCGGGAGGTCGCTGGAGTTATCACCGAAACGCCGCAGTCTTTCAAAAGCGTACAGGTCTACACCAAGGGGCAGCATTCCTTGGGCGATGAGGTGAGCGCGCCGCGCGCCTTTCCTGAGCCTGAAGATGATCCGCTGAGCCTTCCTTTGTTGCTGCGCTATGACACGGAGAAAGAAGCGCGTAAGCGCGAGGCCGGTCTGCTGTCAGTTTTGCGTCGCAAACTTCGTAAGGCTGGCCGCAAACGCGCCTAGTTGCGCCCCTCACGCAACCATCCTGTTAGGATGAAGCCTGAGGCCAGAAGCAGGACCAGCCATGCTGGCAGGAGCGGTGCTTGGGCTACATCCAGTGTTTCATATGCCTCGCGCGGTGTCAGGCCAATCCAGTTGCGCCCGGCAGCTGGTCGGCCTTCGCGCACGTTACGCACGCTCGGCACGCCATCTTCCAGACGCAGCACTCCGCCTCGGGTGGCTTCCAAAAGTGGGGCCAAAACTTCCGCGCTGGCGATTGTCTGCTCAAACTCGCGCGGGGCGGCAGGTCCGAGGCCGACAACAGTTTCCTTGTCATCTTGGCTCAGCCGGTAGAGGCCAATTTCCGCACCCTCAAAGCGCGTTTCAAATTGACCCGGGCTAATTTCGCTCATCGAAAGAGTTTCGATGTCACCAGAAGGCGTCGTAACTGTGACCTCACCGACTTCTTCAGATAGGCTTCGGCGGATGATGCGCAGGTTTTGACCCGTGGGTTCTGCCCACAGCGTCTCTTCTTCAAGCTCAGGTTCGCCCATCATCCAATGGGCCAAACGGCGTAAAAGCTCGAGCTGCGGCCCACCGCCTTCAAATCCGCGCGCCCAGAGCCACGCATGATCTGAAGCTAGGAGCGCGACGCGCCCCTCGCCCACGCGATTCAGAACCAGAAGGGGGCGGTTGTCGGATCCGGTCATCAAGACATCGCCTTCGTCGGGCGTGACCTCCACTTGCCGAAGCCATCGGCCCCAGTCGCCTTCCATGGGCAAGCCGGTTGTTACGGGGTGGCGTTGCCCCAATTCGCTGATTTCAGCTCTAAAAGCCTCTTCAACCACGCGGGCCGTTGGGCTGGCGGGCAACACTTCGGACAAAGGGGATCGGTAGATGCTGTCGGCGCTGGCATAGTCTGGGCCTGCGGCGACAAGGACAGCGCCGCCGTTGCGCACATATTGCGCGACGTTTTCAAGATAAAGCGAAGGCAGAATGCCCCGACGTTGGTAGCGATCAAAGATGATGAGATCGAAGTCTTCGACCTTCTCGAGGAACAGCTCGCGTGTGGGGAAAGCGATCAGGGAAAGCTCGCTGACTGGCACACCGTCCTGTTTTTCCGGAGGCCGCAGAATTGTAAAATGCACAAGGTCTACGGAGGCATCTGATTTCAGAAGATTGCGCCAGGTGCGCCCCCCTGGGTGCGGCTCGCCGGAAACCAGCAACACCCGCAGCCGATCCCGAACGCCGTTGATTTGCACGAGCGCAGCATTGTTGCGGTCTGTCAGCTCCCCATCCGTGACAGGGACGGTGAACTGGATGACATTGCGCCCACCATGAGGCAGCGTAACAGGCAGCTCGATGTCACGATCAATGGGCACCATGAAGCGTTCAGATTCCCCACCATCCACCGAGATGTCCAAAGGTACGCGGTCAATATTTTGAGGCGCTGATCCGCTATCTTCGATACGGAGCGTGAGGGTGACGGGTTCCCCCAGGATCGCAAAGGCTGGCGCGTTGCGCACGATCAGTCTTCGATCCCAGTCCTCTGACTGCCCAGATAATAAAAGATGGAAGGGCGCTGGCAGTTCTGGCGCCAGGGGTATGTCGTGTACTTGGCCGTCACTGAGAGCAACGATCCCGGCGATCCGACCCTGCGGCTCTTGCGCGAGGGCTTCAGAGAGCGCTGCCATCATCTCGGTGCCACCGTCTCCGTTGGTATCTCGAACGGGAATGCGGCGCACTTCGGTGTTTGATCGTGTCTCAAGGCGGGATTGCAGCGCCTGCGCCGCGGCGTCCGTTTGTGCAGCGCGATCTGAGAGGCGCTGGCTGGCGGATTGATCAACCAACATCAGAACGATGTCACTCAATGGAGCGCGGTTTTCTGTTTGCCAGACGGGGCCAGCCAAAGCTCCGAGCACGACAAGACCGGCAAGCCCGCGCCAGCCCCACCCATTCAGTCCCCGCCAAAGCGCAAATGAAACGGCAAGGCCACAAAGCAAAGCCAATGCGGCCAGAAGCCAAATGGGGACGATGGGGTCAAACACCATTGTTCCGGTCATACGGCGCCTCGCGTCATTGTCCCAACCGATCCAGCAATGCGGGCACGTGGACCTGATCGCTCTTATAATTGCCGGTGAGCACATGCATTATCAGATTGATCCCGAAACGGTATGATAACTCGCGTTGGCGCTCTCCGGCTCGGCCACGTCCAACTGGGAAGAGTGTGTTGCCACGGGTATCAACCGCCCAAGCGGCAGCCCAATCGTTGCCGCCGATAACGACCGGCGTCACGCCGTCGTTCAGGTTACGAAAGGGCATGCCTTCAATTTTCTCCGCATCCGGCGGTGCCGCTTCTACCCAAACATCGCGGTTCATGTAGCGGCCCGGGAAATCTTGCAACAGATAGAACGTCCGGGTCAGAACATGGTCTTCGGGCAGTGGGTCGAGCGGAGGGATGTCAAGTCCAGCTGCGAGGCGTTGCAACATGCGGCCTTCCGGGCTGGAAGTGCCAAAACGCGCGACATCTGCATCACGCGTATCAAACAGGATCATACCGCCAGACCGCAGATATGCATTGAGTTTTGCATATGCTTCACGCGACGGGATGGGTTGATCTGACGTGATGGGCCAATAGAGAAACGGATAAAACGCCAGCTCATCGGTTTCCAGATCAACCGTGGTTGGTTCCGCTGGCTCGATGGAGGTGCGGAAATACAGCACATTCCCAAGACCACGCAGCCCTGCCAGCGCAATATCATCCACATCTACATTGCCCGTACGGACATGGCCCAGAACAACCTCATAGCTGTCAATGGCCTGGGCGGGTGGTGGGAACTCGTCTTCCGCGTAGACCTCTGGCGAGACGCACAGCAGGGCCACGAGGCTCGCTGCAGCACGCGCGCCCCAAAGACGGCCGGAAACCAACAGCGAAGCCAGGACGTCGATAGCGAGAATGATCAGTGCCGCTGACAGGAAGAACCCTGCAAGGTCGCGAGTTACGGCGCCACGTAGTCCTTCAACCGGGATCGAAACAGGCCAAAGCGCAGGCGCTAAGCTTGCGTCGTTGGGCAATACCGGCAGTGCAAGAATTTTATCTCCATCTCGATAGAGGCCTGGGCGCAGGTCAGGCCCAATTTGTCTCTCAGACAACGCTTCTCCACTGACACCGGGCAGCGTCTGGGCGTCTTCCAATCGGCCAAAGCCGTCCAGGACCTTCAAAGGTTGCCATGTCGTGCCTGCAAGCCGGGTCTCCGCATCCGTGCCCACGGCACTGAGCACGGCGAGGCGATCTAACATCTGAACAAACAAACCGGAAAGCGGCAGTCCCGACCATTCGGCATTGGCGGTGACATGCATTAAGACAACTTGACCCTCTCCGACAGCTTTGCGTGTCACCAGTGGTGTGCCGTCGCTCAAGCTTGCAATGACACGGTCTGCAAGCGTCGGATCAGGTTGCGCCATGACTTGGGCGGTCACTGTGACTTCATCTGGCACTTCAAGTCCAAAGAACGGGCTGTCCTGTTCAAAAGGCGCGAGCGATTTTGGCTCGCCCCAGCTCATAGCGCCTCCGACGCTGCGGCCTCCTGCGCGCAAGCGGACAGGCAACAGTGGGTCCTCTTCTGTTCGGCTGATTTCACTGGCTGCAAGGCGCGGGCCGGCAAAGCGCAGCAAAAGGCCTCCGCCGTTGACCCAGTTCAGCACAGCTTCACTTTCCCCGACAGACAGAACCGCAACATCCGCCATGACAATGACGTCAGGGTTAGCTGGGAGGATATCTGACAGTGCACCTTCAATAACATCCGCTGTCGGAACCAAGGCTTGGCGCAGGTAATGTAAAGGCGAAAGCAGTTGCAAACCTTCGCGGTCCTCACGTCCTGCGATCAGAGCGATTTCACGGCGACGCAAGCTGTCATCACTAAGGGCAACGGCCCCTGCTGAGCGGATGCCGGACAGTTCAAACCGAGTCACGCGCGCGCGTAGTTCTGACGGCAATACGATGGCGTTCTCAGCTTTGTTGGAGCCGAGCTCAAAAGTGAGTGGCAGAGCGGCCAGAACGCGTTCGGTGCCACTTGGATCTGTCCCAATAACTTGGGCGGTCACTTCGCGCGCAGGCCCGGCTTGACTGCGGATAGCATTGAGGACCAAGCGCCCGTCATCATAGGCTGCAGGCAGGAGACCGGTTACCGCAAGGCCAGTCTGAATGATGCGAACAGACCCACGCTGTTGCAGTGTTTCCAACAACTCCTTGCGGCCTTCGCGTTCAATTCCATCCGAGAGCCAGACCGTGTCGAAACTCTGATCGCCGAGCGTTGTTGTCAGGTCGGCAGAAAACTCCTCCATGCGGTATTTATCAGGCGCCCATGCCATTGGCATGACGCCTGCGAGGCGACTTTGCAGGGCATCTGCCTGTAGGAAACGGACCTGCTCCGGCATTGTTAGCCGCTGAACACTTGCGACGCGACCATTGCGCGCGGCTTCATCCAAAAGGGCCGCCACCATTTCACGGCGGGCTTCCCAATCTGGGGATGAGGCCCAGCTTGCATCCATCAAAATCAGAAGCGGGCCTTTGCCTGCCTCTTTGGGCTGAGGGTTAAGTGTGGGGCCAGCGAGGCCAATGATAAGAGCGGCCACGGCAAGTGTACGTAAAAGAAGGAGCCACCATGGTGTTCGGTCTGTGACAGTATCTTCATCAGAGAGGCCCAAAAGCAGGACCACGCCCGGAAAGCGGCGCTTGATTGGGGCTGGTGGAATAGCGCGCAAGATCAGCCAGAGGACTGGTAAGGCGATCAATGATGCCAAAAGCCAAGGCGTTGCAAATCCGATGGAGAGGCCGCCGATCATGCGCGTTTCTCCAAGGCACGATGCGCCCAAAGCAGGGCAGACTGTGCGGAGTGCTGCGTTGTGTGATAGCCATATAGCCAGCCGGTGACACGGCAGAGATCCTTTAGCGCTGCCTGACGTTCGGCGAGGCGTTCCAAATAACGATCTTTCAGATCATCCGCTTTCTTGGTGTCGTGTGTGAGCCCGCCGCCCATGCTCTCAAAGATCGCACGGCCACGATATGGAAAACTCTCTTCCGCCGGATCGAGAATTTGCAAGCACACGCCGCGCACGCCACGATCTGAGGCCTTGGCGAGCGCCGCTGCCACGGCGTCAAAGTCTCCCATGAAGTCGGAAACAAATACGGCCCTAGCGTGGGGAAGCATGGCGCGGGCCTCTGGTGTTCCATAGTCGGGCAGTTCTCCGTCAAGATCGTCACGCAGAAACATTTCGGCCAATCGCAGGATCTGTGCTTCGCCGCGGCGGGGCGGGAGATCGGTGCCGGTAAGGCCCACCCGTTCCCCGCTGCGGATCAGCAAGATCGCCAATGCAAGCGCCAAAAGACGTGCACGATCTGCTTTGTTCGGGAGAGTAGGATCGCTGGCAAATTGCATCGATGGGGCGGTGTCGATCCACATCATGATGGATTGCGCCACCTGCCATTCGCGCTGGCGCACAAATTGCGCGTCTGATTTGGCGGAACGCCGCCAGTCGATCATGCGTAGGCTATCGCCGGGCTGTACGGGACGGTACTGCCAGAAATCGTCTCCCATACCAGAGCGGCGTCGGCCGTGTTCCCCCAACAGCACAGTGCCTGCCAAATGATCCGCCTGTGCAAGGAGGGGAGGGAGGCGAGCGGCTTCCGCTTCGGCGCGGCTGCGCAGGTGGGGGGCTGCATTCACGCGGCTGCTCCCACGCTATCAAATCGTGCGACGGTTTGAGCGATCAGATCGGCAAGGGACTCGCCGCGGGCACGCGCCGCGAAGGTCAATGCCATGCGGTGGCTGAGCACCGGTGCGGCCATGTCGATCACGTCCTGGGCATTTGGTGCAAGGCGACCCTGCAACAACGCTTGCGCGCGAACGGTCATCATCAGTGCCTGCGCGGCGCGCGGACCCGGCCCCCAGGCAACGTTTTCACGCACGGCTTCGGCGGCGGTTTCATCATCGGGGCGGCAGGCTCGGACGAGATCGAGGATCAGCTCCATCACGCTTTCTCCGACGGGCATGCGGCGCAGCAGAGTCTGTGCATCAATCAGCTCTTGTGCCGTAAAGACTTCGTGAGCTTCGTCCTCTTCCACACCCGTGGTGGCCAGAAGGATGTCACGCTCTGTGTCGCGATCAGGATACGGCACATCGATTTGTACCAGAAAGCGGTCAAGCTGCGCTTCGGGAAGCGGGTAGGTGCCTTCCTGCTCAATAGGGTTTTGGGTGGCGAGCACGTGAAACGGCGCATCGAGGGGGCGGTCTTCGCCGGCAACTGTGACCTGCTTTTCCTGCATCGCCTGCAAAAGGGCAGATTGTGTGCGTGGGCTTGCGCGGTTGATTTCATCGGCCATCAGCAGTTGGCAGAAAATTGGCCCAGGTACGAATCGGAAGGTGCGCGCCCCGCCTTTTGCTTTTTCCAGAACTTCCGAGCCCAAGATGTCCGCTGGCATCAAATCCGGCGTGAATTGCACACGGTTGCCATTGAGTCCCATCACTGTTGAAAGCGTGTCCACCAGCCGCGTTTTTCCCAAGCCCGGCAGGCCGATCAAAAGCGCGTGTCCCCCGCAAAGCAAGGCAGAAAGTGTGAGGTCGACCACACGTTCTTGTCCGATAAAGCGTCGCGTGATCGCCTCTCTTGCCGCAGCCAGCTTGGTGCCCAGAGTTTCGATTTCTGCGACAAGATCGCTCTCATCTGCCATGCTGACTCTCCCGTATCCTTATACTGCTTACGTTGACAGTAGCGCGCTCAGATGAAATGGCAAAACCAATGAGGGGACAATTTCCTGTGAAAGTAACTGCAGACACCATCGCCAGTTCAGCCAATGCCGCCGCCAAAGGACGTGGCCCAGCGCCTGTGCATCTGTGGAACCCACCTCATTGTGGTGATCTTGATATGCGTATCGCGCGCGACGGCACTTGGTACTACCAGGGCACCCCAATCAATAGACCAGCCATGGTCCGGCTTTTTTCAAACATCTTGCGCAAGGATGGTGACAACTATGTGCTGGTCACGCCTGTCGAAAAAGTCGGCATCACAGTAGAAGACGTGCCTTTTGTGGCCGAAGATTTTGAAGTCAGTGGCAGCGGTGCCGATCAGACCCTCACATTTGAAACCCACGTTGGCGACAACGTGATTGCTGGTCAGGTCAATCCGATCCGGGTTGAGATTGACCCGGAGAGCGCAGAACCAAGCCCATATGTGACCGTGCGGGCTAACTTGGAGGCTCGGATAACACGTAAGGCGTTTTATCGTCTTGTTGAGTTAGCAGAGCATCAGGAAGTGGATGGAGAAAGCCAGTTTGGGGTCATGTCGTCTGGCGTGTTTTTTCCCTTCTTGCCTTCAAGCGCATCGAGCTAAGGCAATATCCTGCCGATACCGCTAAAAAGCACTTAAATTCAGACTGTTTGATTGGTCTGAAAGCTGGAATACTCCGCGTTAGCAGGAGGAAAACATGCCGAAATTTGCCGCCAATCTGACGATGCTGTTCACCGAGTTTCCGGAGCTTGAGCGCTATGAAGCCGCTGCTGAGGCTGGGTTCAACCGAGTAGAGGTGCTGTTTCCTTATGATGTCCCTGCACCGGAAACGCGTCGCGAGTTGGTGCGTAACGGGCTCTCACTGGCGCTGATCAACTGCCCTCCGCCCAACTATACCGGTGGAGAACGAGGGTTCGCTGCTGTCCCTGGCCTGTCTGAGCGGTTCCAACGCGATTTTCGCCGAACTCTGCGATATGCGGAGGTGCTTCAGGCGGATGTGGTCCATATTATGGCGGGGGCGGCGAGCGGAGCTCTGGCGCGCGAGACTTTTGTTGAGAACCTGAAATGGGCCTGCGCCTTTGCCCCCAGGCAACAGCTGACGATCGAGCCGATCAACGACGTCGATATGCCGGGCTACTTCTTAAATGATTTCGACCTCGCAGCAGAAATCTTGGACGAAGTGGATGCCCCCAATTTGGCGCTTCAATTCGATACCTACCACGCCCATCGTATCCACGGCGACGCTCTAGCCTGCTGGGAGAAGCACAAGGCGCGCGTGAAGCACATTCAGATAGGTGGATTGCCGGATCGTCACGAGCCGCTCAAAAACAAGCACTTTGATTATCCGGCATTCTTCGAGATGCTGGACGCAAGCGGGTTTCAGGGCACTGTAAGTGCTGAATATAATCCCCTCAAACGCACCGAGCAGGGCTTGGATTGGCTCGCCTGAAGGAGCCCGGTTTAGAAGAGTGGCAGAGCAAAGGCGCTTAATGCGCTTCAGCCCAATTGGTTCCCCGTCCCGCATCTACGATGAGCGGCACATCCAGTTTGATTGCGGGTTCGGTTGCGTTTTGCATGACCTCACGTGCCACAGCAATGGTTTCGTCAACCGCGCTATCGTCCACTTCAAAGATCAGTTCGTCATGCACCTGCAATAGCATTTTTGCGGGCAGGTCTTGGATCGCAGCGGGCATACGGATCATCGCACGACGTATGATATCGGCGGCGGTGCCTTGGATCGGCGCATTGATTGCAGCGCGATAGGCAAAGCTCGCCCGCGGGCCCTTTGCGTTGATTTCAGGCGTGTGGATTTTGCGGCCAAATAGCGTCTGCACATAGCCGTGGGTTTTGGCAAACTCTTTGGTCTCATCCATATAGGAGCGAATGCCCGGGAAGCGTTCAAAATAACGGTTGATGAAATCCTGTGCCTCGCCACGCGGGATGCGCAGGTTGCGAGCCAGGCCGAAGCCTGAGATGCCATAGATCACGCCAAAGTTAATGGCCTTGGCGCGGCTACGCACCTCGCTGGTCATCTCTTCCATCGGCACGCCAAAGACCTCCGACGCGGTCATGGCGTGAATGTCGAGCCCCTCCCGGAAGGCGGTTTTGAGCGCATCGATTTTTGCGATATGCGCGAGGAGGCGCAGCTCCACCTGAGAGTAGTCGAGCGAGATCAGGGTTTTGCCCTCTTCGGCCACAAAGGCTTCGCGGATGCGGCGGCCTTCCTCAGTGCGGATGGGGATATTCTGCAGGTTGGGATCGGAAGAGGCGAGACGCCCGGTGTTGGCTCCAGTCTGCACATAAGAGGTGTGCACACGACCTGTGTCCGCGTTGATGTGTTCCTGAAGTGCGTCGGTGTAGGTCGACTTCAACTTGCTGAGCTGGCGCCAATCGAGCACGAGGCCCGGCATGGCGTGTTCCGTCGCGAGATCTTCGAGCACGTCAGCCCCGGTTGCATAAGCACCGGTTTTACCCTTCTTGCCGCCGGGCAATTCCATTTCATCAAATAGGATCTCACCGAGCTGTTTTGGGCTGCCAACGTTGAAGCTGCGCCCTGCGAGCTCATGGATTTCGGCCTCAAGCCCAGCCATCTTCTGAGCAAAGGCATTGGACATGCGGCTTAGCGTGTCGCGATCCACCTTGACGCCATGCCGTTCCATTTGTGCAAGCACAGGCACCAAAGGACGCTCCAGCGTCTCGTATACACTTGTGACTTGTCGCTGGTGCAGCTTGGGTTTGAAGAGTTTCCACAGGCGCAACGTGATGTCGGCGTCTTCTGCGGCGTATTTAACGGCATCTTCAATCGCGACCTTGTCAAAAGTGATCGCGCTTTTGCCGGTGCCAAGCAGGGATTTGATCGAGATCGGCTGATGACTGAGATAGCGCTCACTCAGTGCGTCCATACCGTGGTTGTGCTCGCCAGCATGCAGCGCATAGCTGAGCAGCATGGTGTCATCAATCGGGGCGACTGCGATGTTGTAGTTGGCGAAAACTTTGCAGTCGTATTTGGCGTTCTGGAAGATTTTCAGAACAGACTCGTCTTCGAGCACGGGTTTAAGCGCATCGAGCACCTCATTGAGAGGCATTTGCCCTTCTTGCGGCTCATCGCCACCAAAGAGATCATCGGTGGCCCCCTTTTTGTGACCCACAGGGATGTAGCAGGCCTCGCCCGGCTCGACGGAAAGGCAGATGCCCGCGAGCGCCGCGACCATTTCATCCAGAGAATTGGTTTCCGTGTCCACAGCGACATAGCCGCGTTTCATGATCGCTGCGATCCAGCGATCCAGCGCTTCACGATCCCGGACCCATTCGTATTTTTCCGCATCAAAGGGTACATCTTCGGCGCTGTCTTCGACAGTAGCGGTCCCCGATGCTGTCGGTTCCGGCAAAACAGGTGCTTCGACGCCGAGCTTATCTGCTGCGCGTTTCATAAGGGTGCGCAGTTCCATATCTGCAAGGAAGCTCAGCAGCGTTTCAGGCTCGGCATCCTGCACTTCCAGATCATCGAGTGTGAAATCAAGTGCCATGTCGCAATCTAGTTGCACGAGCCTTTTAGACAGTTCGATCTGGTCGCGTTTCTCGATCAGGGTCTGGCGGCGTTTGGGCTGTTTGATCTCTTCAGCGCGGTCCAGCAGCTCCTCAAGAGAGCCATATTCATTGATCAGCAGAGCGGCGGTTTTGATGCCGATGCCGGGCGCGCCAGGGACGTTGTCGACACTGTCACCCGCAAGCGCCTGCACATCCACAACCCGTTCGGGGCCGACGCCGAATTTCTCATGCACGCCGTCGCGATCGATGCGTTTGTTTTTCATCGCGTCGAGCATTTCGACGCCATCTCCCACCAGCTGCATCAGATCTTTGTCAGAGCTGATGATGGTGCAACGGCCACCGGCTTCGCGAGCCTGACAAGCCAAGGTGGCGATGATGTCATCGGCTTCAAAGCCTTCGATCTCTTTGCAGGCAATATTGAACGCGCGTGTGGCATCACGGGTCAGCGGGAACTGTGGCACCAGATCTTCGGGCGCAGGGGGACGGTTGGCTTTGTACTGATCATAAAGATCATTGCGGAAGCTCTTGCCGGAATAGTCAAAGATCACCGCCACATGGGTGGGGGCGTCGGGGCCGGAATTGTCTTCGATGTAGCGCTGCAGCATGTTGCAGAAGCCGGAGACCGCGCCGATGGGCAGGCCGTCTGATTTGCGGGTGAGCGGCGGCAGGGCGTGATAGGCCCGGAAAATGAAAGCCGATCCATCAATCAGGTGCAGGTGACAGCCCTTGCCAAAACTCATCGCGCGTTCCTCTGTTTGCTTGGCCCTGTTGTGCCACGCAGCCCTCCGCACCGCCACCCGGAAATTGCGGGATCTGACCCGCCTCTTGTCATTGGCGCAGTGGGCTGATCTATGGAAGCGCGACTATCAGGGGAGCCGAGATGACACATCTTTGGATACGGGCCGAACAACGGCCGAATGAGGAACGGGTCGGGCTGACGCCGGACGGGGCAAAAGCTCTGATCGAAAAAGGCATCCGTGTGACTGTCGAGGAAAGCTCAGTTCGTGCGATCGGGATTGAGGGTTACAAAGCCGCAGGCTGCGAGTTTGCCGCGGAGAACAGCTGGCCTGAGGCCCCCAAGGACGCCATTATCTTCGGGCTTAAAGAGTTGCCAGAAGACGGCACGCCTTTGCCGCATCGCCACATCATGTTTGGTCATGCTTTCAAAGGACAGCACTCTGGTGTTGCGCTGCTCAAGCGCTTTAAGGCTGGTGGCGGCACTTTGTATGACCTCGAATATCTGGTGGATGAGGCCGGGCGGCGCGTGGCAGCCTTTGGCTATTGGGCGGGCTATGCCGGTGCGGCTGTGACGCTCAAAAGCTGGGCGGCGCAGCAGCGGGGCGAGGTTTGCGGGGCGGTTGGGGTTTATGGCGGCAAAGAGGCGTTGCTGGCAGATCTTGGCGCGGAGCTGGATGCGCTGGAAGCGGCGCGCCCCTCTGCGATTGTGATCGGCGCGTTGGGCCGTGTGGGCACCGGGGCGGCGGATCTGCTTACGGCGATGGGCTGTGCGGTGACCAAATGGGATATGGCGGAGACCGCCTCTGGTGGGCCGTTCCCGGAAATTCTGGCGCATGATCTGTTTCTGAACTGTATTTTTGCGCGGCCCGGCACCCCTGTGTTTGTGCCGCAGGACGCGCTGGGCGCGGCGCGGCAGTTGACGGCGATTGGCGATGTAGCCTGTGATCCGGACAGTGATTACAACCCTGTGCCAGTCTATAATCGGGCGACCACTTGGGAGGCGCCTGCACTGCGTGTTGCAGACAACCCGGTTTTAGATGTGATGGCGATTGATAATCTGCCCTCCATGTTGCCGGTGGAAAGCTCAGAAGATTACGCGGCGCAGTTGCTTGAGACCTTGATGACATTGGATGATCTGGGCGGTGGCGTGTGGACCCGCGCGGAAGCTGATTTCATCACGCATTCCAAAGATTTGTGAAGAAAAGACCTTTGAGGGGAGAAGAGAGATGACCATTCATTGGTGTGGCACCGGCCTGTCGGCCATTCCCGGCCTGCGCCGCCTGATTGAAGCAGGGCGTGAGGTGACTGTGTGGAACCGGACGGTGGAAAAAGCGCAGGAGGCGGTGGGCGATCTGACCCAGGATATCCGCGCGTTTGATATTGAAGTGCTGGGTGGCGTTCTAGCCAAAGGCGATGTGGTGGTGTCTATGTTGCCGGGCGACTGGCACGTGCAGCTGGCGGAGCTGTGCATTTCCAAGGAAGCGCATTTTGTGAGTTCGTCTTACATTGCACCAGAAATGAAAGCGCTGGACGCCAAGGCCAAGGCGGCCGGTGTTGCCTGTGTGAATGAGGTGGGGCTCGATCCCGGGATTGACCACCTGATGGCGCATGCGCTGGTGGCGGATTACCGCGCTTCTGAGGCGTTTGATGCCGACAACACCCTGAGCTTCATCAGCTACTGCGGTGGTGTGCCCAAACATGCTAACCCGTTCCGCTACAAATTCAGCTGGTCGCCGCTGGGTGTGTTGAAGGCGCTGCGTTCACCGTCGCGCTCGATCCGTGATGGGCAGCCGTTTGATGTGAACCGTCCGTGGGATGCGATTTCGAGCTATGAGGCGCCGCTGGCGACTCCGGAGAGCTTTGAGGTGTATCCGAACCGCGACAGCATTCCGTTTATGGAAGACTATAAGTTTGATCCGGATTGGAATGTGAAAGAGTTTGTGCGCGGCACGCTGCGCTTGAATGGCTGGGCGGAGGCCTGGGGCGATGTATTCCGCGAGATCGAGACCCTGAGCGGGCCGGAAGGCGATGCGCGTCTGAAAGAGATGTCCGATCAGTTCTGGGCCGAGAATGCCTATGACGAAGGGGAGCCTGATCGGGTGATCCTTTGTGTGGGGCTGAAGGCGGAGAAAGACGGCGCGGAGGTTTATCACAAGACCTATGCGATGGATGCCTGGGGTGATGAACGCGGCACAGCTATGGCGCGGCTTGTGTCTATTCCGGTGTCGCTGGCGATTGAGTCTGTTCTGGAGGGGGCCATTGCGCCGGGCGTGCATGCAGCGCCGTCAGAGCCTGCGCTGTTTGAGAGCTGGCTGGGCCACATCGGCACTTTGGCGCAGCATATGGAAGTCGTCGATCACACGGCGTGATGCTGTCTGATTGAGATTGCGGCGGGCCTGAGGGGAGCACTCTCAGGCCCGTTTGCTTTGTGCGGTCAGGCCGCCTTTGCGCCGATTTTGGCAGCGCGTTTGATCCATTTGTCTGCGACACCGGCCTTGGGGTGGCTGGCGCCGGTGAATTGCGTGACTTTGACCGGTTTGATGCCGACAAACTCCAGAATCTGCTGCTGGATCTGCACAATCAAGGCGTTGCGATAAAACAGGCGGAAGAACCAGCCCGGCGTGTCCGAGAGCAGGAGCACGCGGCCGGTGCGGCCGGTGAGCAGGGGGGCGGGCAGGCCGAGTTTTGTGGTGTTGCGCGTGTCGAAGGTGCGGCCCGGCAGGAAGGCGCGGTCAAACACCCCTTTGAGTTTGGCAGGCAGCCCGCCCCACCACATCGGCGTAGCCACCACCACATGTTCGGCCCATTCGATGTCTTGCAGGAGGGTTTCCAGATCCGCCTCCAGCGGCTTTTGGTTCACATAGCCGCCAAAGCCGTAATCCGGATCAAACTCCAGATCATGCAGGTTGGTGAGGCGCACCTCGTGGCCGGCGGTTTTAGCGGCGGTTGCGTAGGATTGTGCCACGGCGCCTGTCAGCGAGGCTTTGGCCGGGTGGCCGTTCAATATGAAAATACGTTTCCGGGTCATGGTGATTCTCCTCAATATTGACCGTGGTCATATTTAATGTGTGCAAAACTGACTGCGGTCAATTAAAATTTGACCCCAGTCAGTTTTCGTGCCAGAAAGCCGCATGAGCAGAGCTGTCCAATCCCGCACCCTGAAAACCCGCGCCAAGCTGTTGGCGGCGGCAACTGATATCATTTCAGAGGGGGGCTATGAGGCCATGCGGGTGGAGGAGGTGGTGCTGCGCGCCGGCGTGGCCAAGGGCACGTTTTTTGCGCATTTCAAAGACAAAGACGCCTTGATGGATCAGTTGATCGGCGCGGAGATTGACCGGCATCTGGATCAGCTGGAAGCACTTGCGCCGCCCAATTCGATTGCCGAGATGGTGGATGCGCTTATGCCGCTGACCGCGTTCATGAGCTGTGAACGCTATGTGTTTGATGTGATCCTGCGCCACTCCGGTGCGGCGGCCAACAGTGAGATTGGCGCGATTGCCAGAACATTTGGCCGCCATGCGGAAGTTGTGGCGCACTGGCTCAGGGACCGCCCGTTTCGCAAAGATATCTCCGTGGAGCTACAGGCAGAGGGAGTTCAGGCCTTTGCCATTCAGGCGGTGTCACTGGTGTTTTGTGCGCTGCACAGTGCAACCGCACCTCGGGCGCGGTTGGAA
The DNA here is from genome assembly GCF_017743775.1 of Shimia sp. R9_1. Classification (NCBI taxonomy): domain Bacteria; kingdom Pseudomonadati; phylum Pseudomonadota; class Alphaproteobacteria; order Rhodobacterales; family Roseobacteraceae; genus Shimia; species Shimia sp. R9_1. The sequence continues at coordinate 612,437 of NZ_JAGHRN010000002.1, forward strand.
ACTTATCTGGAGGCGTGGTTGAAGCCGCAAGCGTCGGTGTGATCAGCCGCGCCGGATCAGATCGTCTTCTTCTGCGCTGAGCGAGAGGCCGAGCTCTTCCATGCCGTTTTCCAGGTGATCGGACACATGTGGCGAGCCGAGCAGGTAATCTGCGGTTGGCACGGTCTTTTCGCTCTTGGCGGTCATGATGGCCTCTTCGAGATCTTCGGCGGAAAAACTGTCCCGGCCGATCCACATCACCGCCACAAGGCTGGCCTGTTCGTCTTCGTTCAAACGGTCGATAAAAGCGCGCAATTCTCCTTCGGCGCGATCAAGCTCGCGCGACATCAGAACCACTTGCGCCACTTTCCAGGCTGAAATTTCAAGCATTTTGCGTCTCCTAACGTGTTGTCAGAAGAATGCGCATACGAAGGGCGTGAGTCTTTGATATGGCGCAAAGTCGTCTTTTCTGGCGGCACCAAGGGCTGGGGGGCAACAGGCTTAGGGATCGGCCTTGGTCAGCGGCAACACTTTGGTGTCCTCGGTCTGGGCCAGTTCTTCAAAGTCGAAATTGTCCAGCCGACGTGCGCGGCGTCCGGCTTTGTCAGCGCTGATCTTGATTTCGCTGATGTCCTTGGCAGCCTGGCCGAAGTGACGATCCAGATTTTCCACCCGCGTGCCCAGTCGATCAACATCGGCATAGAGCATCCCAAGCTCTTTGCGGATCGCACCGGCCTGTTCGCGCATACGGGCGTCTTTGAGGATCGCACGCATGGTGTTGAGCGTGGCCATGCAGGTGGTGGGCGAGACAATCCAGACGCGCGCTGTGAACCCTTCATGCACAAGCTCAGGGAATTTGGCGTGCAACTCTGCGTAAATCGCTTCGCTGGGCAGAAACATCAGCGCCCCATCTGCGGTTTCCCCCTCAAGGATGTATTTTTCCGAAATATCCTTGATGTGTTTGCGCACCGACGTCTTGAACAGCTGGATGCCGGCTTTGAGCTCTGCCTCAGTTTCTGAGCGCAGCATGGCCTCATAGGCTTCCAACGGGAATTTGCTGTCGATCACGATTGGGCCCGGCGGGTTGGGCAGATGGATCAAACAGTCGGCGCGCTTACCATTTGAGAGCGTATGTTGCAGCGCGTAGCTGTCGCTGGGCAGGGCTTTGGAAACGATGTCGTTCAGCTGGATTTCACCAAAGGCGCCGCGGGTCTGTTTGTTGGAGAGAATGTCCTGCAGGCTGAGCACGTCACCAGACAGGCGGGTGATGTTTTCCTGCGCCTTGTCGATGGTTTGCAGCCGTTCCTGAAGCTGGGTCAACGATGTGGCGGTCTGTTTGGCGTTGCCCATGAGGGAGGTGTTGAGCTTCTCCTGCATGTCGTTGAGCGCGGTGCCGGTGCGCATCTGCATGTTGGAGAGGTTTTCCTGCAGTTGCAGCTGTTGGGCGGCCAGCGTATCTGACATTTTCTGCTGCATGGAGGCGAGGTTTTCGCCAGTGCTGCGCTGCACTTTGGCGAGGTTCTCGTGCATGTTGACCTGCACTTCGCCAAGGCGTTGTTCCATCAGCGTGGCGATCTGGCTTTGTGATTGGGCCTGTGCGCGCAGACCGCCATCAAGCTGGGCCTGACCGGTGGCGAGCTGATCCACGCGTTGCGCCATCTGGCCCATATGCTGGGCGATGAAGGCCTCTGTCTGGGCAGCGCGGTTCTGTGCTGTGTTGCGCAGGAGCACAAACAGCAGCACCAGGGCAAAGCCCATGCCGCCCAGAAGATAGAGCAGTGCGGTGTCAGAGTTGGCAAGCAAAGTGGTCAGTTCGGTCATCATGTTCGTCCAAACAGCCGCTCGATGTCGGCCAGTTTCAATTCCACATAGGTGGGGCGCCCGTGGTTGCATTGGCCGGAGTGCGGCGTGGCTTCCATTTCGCGCAAGAGGGCATTCATTTCTTCGGCGCGCATGCGGCGGCCTGAGCGGATTGAGCCGTGACAGGCGACGCGGCTGAGGATGGCTTCCAGCTTGGCCTGCACCAACATGGTTTCGCCGTCTTCGTCCAGCTCGTCCAAGATGTCGAGCACCATTGCGCGCGCGTTGACTTCACCCAGCAGCGCCGGGGTTTCGCGAACCGCCACCGCGCCGCCACCGAAGGCCTCTATGGTGAGGCCAAGCTTGGACAAAGGCTCCGACACGGCCAAAATGCGGGCACAGTCGACCTCGGAAAGCTCGATGATCTCGGGGATCAGCAGGGCCTGCGCGGCGACGCCGTTTTCCGCCATCTGGCGTTTGAGTTTTTCATAGACCAGACGTTCGTGTGCGGCGTGTTGATCGACAATCACCATGCCGGTTTCGGTCTGGGCCACGATGTAGTTCTCATGGACTTGCGCGCGGGCTGCACCCAAGGGCAGGCCCTCGGCGGGGCCCTCCTGTGGAGTGTCGAGCGCCTCTGTGGGCTCTACACGTGCGCTGTAGGATTCGCTGAGTTCAGCAAAGCCCGGTTCCTGAACCACAGGTGCTTGTGGAAAGGGCGCTTGAGCTTGGTAGGCGGCGGTGCGTGCGCCAAGCGAGGGGCGGTCCATCTGGTAGATGCGGGCTGGGCCTGAGGCAGACGCCTGTGGGGTTGCGCCAAGCGCGCCCATTGGTTCAGGACGGAAGGCGCCAAGGGTTGCGCCCGCCACGGTGGTGGAGGCGCGGTGGCCCGCTTCGGCCAAAGCATGACGCAGGCTGGAGACAATCAGCCCGCGGGCCATTCCGGGATCGCGAAAGCGGACTTCGGATTTGGCGGGGTGGACGTTCACATCCACCAGATGCGGGTCGCAGTCGATGAACAGCGCAGCGGCGGGGTGACGATCCCGGCTGAGATAGTCAAAATAGGCCCCACGCAACGCACCAACCAGCAGCTTGTCCTTCACAGGGCGACCATTCACAAAGAGATATTGCGCCACCGCAGAGCCGCGCGAATAGGTCGGCAAGGCGGCATAGCCAATGAGGCGCAGGCCTTCGCGCTCTGCATCAATCTTGAGCGCGTTTTCGGCAAACTCCTTGCCCAGAATCCGCGCCAGTCGGCCATGCAGCGCGTCAAAGAGGTCTCCGCTTTCAGCCTCAGCGCGGAAAGAGATGCGCCCTTCGCCGCCGCTGCTGACGTCGCGCAGGGTGAAGCCGATAAACGGCTCTGCCATGGCAAGACGTTTCACCACATCGGTGATCGCCTGTGCCTCAGCGCGATCGCTGCGCATGAATTTAAGGCGGGCAGGCGTGGCATAAAACAGATCGCGCAGCTCAACGATGGTACCGCTTGAGAGCGCGGCTGGCTTGACGGGCCCCATGGCTCCGCCTTCCACCGCAATACTGGCCGCTGGGGCGCGGCCCACGCGGCTGGTGATGGTCAGGCGTCCAACCGCCCCAAGCGAGGGCAGGGCCTCGCCGCGAAAGCCAAAGGTGTGAATATCCAAGAGGTCACTGCCGTCGATCTTGGAGGTGGCATGGCGTGACAGCGCCAGCGGCAGTTGCGCCTCAGTGATGCCGCAGCCGTCATCGGTGATGCGGATCAGGGTTTTGCCGCCATCTGCATAGGCAATTTCGATGCGGGTGGCGCCCGCATCAATGGCGTTTTCCACCAGCTCTTTCACCGCAGAGGCGGGGCGTTCGACCACTTCGCCAGCCGCAATACGATTGATCGCAGCGTCATCCAATTGGCGGATCACGGGCTGCGTAGGGGCGTTTTCGGGGCTTATGTTGGGGTTATCCACACGCATACGACGAAATCTAGCATGTTCTTGTTTGATTCTACCACCGGGATTGCAGGTTTTGGCATGTCGGTTTTACACTGGGAAAATCTGTTGAGATGTCGCTCTCTTACTGGACACTCCCAGACCGTGGTTTCATAATTTGATCAAATTATTGAATCGACGCACAGGACACAGCTGTGCCACCAACGGGAGCATCACCATGAAAGACGACAACTTTCTGAAAGAGAACAACGCCCGCCATCTCTGGCATCCGATGGGCGCACCGGGGGACATGCAGAATCACGCCCCCAAAATCATCAAGAGCGCCGAGGGAGTGAACATCACCGATCTGGAAGGGCATTCCACGGTGGATGCTGTGGGTGGTCTGTGGTGTGTGAACCTCGGCTATTCCAACGATGTGGTGAAAGAGGCGATTGCCAAGCAGCTTTATGATTTGCCGTATTATTCGGCCTTTGCGGGCACCTCCAATCCGGCGGCAATTGAAGCCTCATATGCGGTGCGCGAATTCTTTGACGCGGATGGCATGACGCGGGTGTTTTTCACATCCGGTGGTTCAGACAGTGTGGAGACCGCCCTGCGTCTCGCGCGGCAGTATCACCGCCTGCGCGGCGAGCCGACCCGGACCAAATTCCTATCGCTGAAAAAAGGCTACCACGGCACGCATTTTGGCGGTGCGTCGGTGAACGGCAACAACCGATTCCGCATCAACTATGAGCCGCTGCTGCCCGGCTGTTTCCACCTGCCGAGTCCTTACACCTATCGCAATCCGTTCAATGAAACTGACCCTGCGCAGCTTGCGCAGAACATCGCAGCGGCCTTTGAGGATGAGATCGCCTTTCAAGGGGCCAACACCATTGCCGCCTTTATCATGGAGCCGATCCAGGGCGCGGGTGGTGTGATTGTGCCGGATGCGAGCTTTATGGGCCTGATGCGCGAGATTTGTGACCGCCACGGCATCCTGTTGATTTCTGATGAGGTGATCACCGGTTTTGGCCGCACCGGCGACTGGTCTGGTGCGCGCCATTGGGGGGTGCAGCCGGATATGATGACCACGGCCAAGGGGATCACATCGGGCTATTTCCCTGTGGGGGCCTGTCTGGTGGGTGACAAGGTTGCCGATGTGTTTGAGAAAGACGAAAGCGGCGAGGCCGGGATTTTCCACGGTTATACCTATTCGGCGCATCCTGTTGGCTCTGCGGCGGTGGTGGCCTGTCTGGCGGAAACCACGCGGCTGGATCTGAAAACCAATGCCGCTGCCCGGGGCACGCAGCTTTATGAGGGCGTCAAGAAGCTGGCGGAGAAACATGACATCATCGGTGATATCCGTGGCGGGCATGGTTTGATGACGGGCATCGAGCTGGTTTCTGACAACGCGACAAAAACGGCGATGGATATGGCGACCATGAAGAAAATTCACGAGGTCACCTATCAGGCCGGGGCGATGGTGCGAATGGGGATGCACAATATCCTGATGTCACCGCCGCTGACCATTTCGGAGGCGGAGGTCGACACAATCCTGTCGGCGCTGGATACGGGCTTCTCCGCTGCGTAACGTGTCAAAAAACAATAAAGGCCGCCGAAGTTCCCGGCGGCCTTTTTCATTGGGCTGAGTATGGATCAATCCCCGTCTGCGACCCCTTCGGCCCGCAAGCGCGCGCGACGGGCGCGGTAGCTTGGCAGCACCACCAGCAGCGCGGCAATCACCAAGAGGCCAAGTGTCATCGGGCGTTCCCAGATGAAAGCAATGCCATCATAGAGCTGCATTGAGCGGGCGAAGTTGTCTTCCAGCATGCCCCCAAGGATGAACCCGATCAGCAGTGGGGCAAGCGGATAATCCGCGAAGCGCAGCGCGGTGGCGCAAACCCCAAAGCCTACAAGGATCAGAAGCTCGGTGGCGTTGTTCTGCCCGATATAGGCCCCCATTAAGGTAAAGAACAAAATGAAGGGTATCAGGTAGTTGCGCGGTACCGAGAGGACCTTGGCGATATAGGGGATCAGGGGCAGGTTCAGGATCAGAAGCACCAGATTGCCAATGAACATCGACATGATCACCGCCCAAAACACCTGCGGCTCATCTATCATGAGACGCGGGCCGGGCGTGACGTTGAGCGCGATCAGAGCTCCGAGCAGAATTGCCGTGGTGCCTGAGCCGGGAATGCCCAGTGTCAGAAGCGGCACAAATGAGCCGGTGCAGGCCGCATTGTTGGCGGTTTCCGGCGCGGCCAGTCCTTTGATGGCGCCTTTGCCGAATTGCTCTTGCTCTTCTTCGGGAGCGATGTTGCGCTCCACCGCGTAGCCGAGGAAGCTCGCGATGGTGGCACCTGCGCCAGGCAGAACGCCGATAAAGAAGCCCTGTATTGATTGACGCCCAATCACAGGCGTGATGGCTTTGGCTTCGTCGCGTGATATGCGTAGGTCTTTGATCTCACCCTCGCCGCCCTCTTTGGCTACGCGGGGTTTGAGCACCAGGAACAGAGCTTCGGGCAATGCAAACATCGCCATGGCCAGCGTGATGAAGCCAAAGCCCGATTGCAGATCCATGATGCCCATGGTGAAGCGCGGCATGTTGAAGAGGGCACCTTCGCCCACGGTGGCCATCATCAGGCCGAGCACGGTCATCATCAGCGCTTTGGCGACCTGACCAGTGCCTGCGAAAGCCGCGATGGCAGAGAGGCCGACCACCATCAGGGCGAAATACTCCGCAGAGTGGAAGAGCAGCGCGACAGACGACAGCATGGGGGCAAAGATCATCAGCAGCAGCGCACCAATGGTGCCGCCCGCAAAGCTCGCGATGGCGGCGATGGTCAGCGCCTTGCCCGCCTTGCCTTGCTTGGCCATGGGGTAGCCATCGAAACTTGAGGCAACTGTGCCCGCGACCCCCGGCGCGTTCAGCAGGATAGAGGAGGTCGAGCCGCCGAAGATGGCACCGTAGTAGACGCCCGCAAGCAGGATCAGCGCAGCGGATGGGTCGCCCATCGAGATGGCAACGGGGATCATGATGGCGATGATCGACATGGGGCCAAGGCCCGGCAACATGCCGATGAAGGTGCCGATCAGGCAGCCGCCAATGACCATCAGGAGGTTTTGTAGAGAGAAAGCCGTTTGCAGGCCAATCAGAAGTCCTTCAAGCATGTCAGCCTCCGATAAAGCCCGGCAGCGGGCGCATGTAGATGCCAAGCACTTCTTGGACGAGATACCAGACGATTAGGGTAGCGATGGCCGCGACAGGCACCATGATGTGCCATTTGCGTTCGCCGAGAATGAAAGAACCCAAAATCAGAAAACCGCTCGTGGACAGGATAAACCCTGCAGGGCGCAGCAACAGCGCATAGGCCACCATCAGCGCGAGCAGAATAATTGCCTGGCCGAGTTTATACTCATGCAGGCGGCGGTAATCGATGTCCGCCTCTTTGGCTTCACTTTTTTCAAAGCCCAAGAGGATAATGGACGAGGCGATGATGCCAAAGATGGACAGCAGTTTTGGGAACGTGCTGGGCCAAATGGGGTTGCGTCTCATGAACGGCGCAAGACTGCCATCCATCGTGAACCATGCGGCGTAGCCGTAGATCAGGCAAATGCCGAGCAGGATCAGTGCGATCCAACGATCAAGAGCCATTCAGCCCTCCTGCATCTTTTGATGAAAGGAAGGCAGAGCGGCTGACCGCTCTGCCCTATGTAACGTGAAGAGTTGACCTTAGAGGAAGCCGAGCTTCTTCATCAGATCGCCAATGACTTTCTCCTGCTCCTCAAGGAAGCTTTGGAAATCTGCGCCATTGTTGTGAATGTTGACCCAGCCGTTGCGGGCGCGAACGTCTTCCCACTCGTTGGTGTCATACATCTTGCCGATGGCGTCTTGGTACATCGCGAGCTTGTCTTCTGGCAGGCCGGGTGCTGCGAAGAAGCCGCGCCAGTTCACGAAGGAGGTGTCGATGCCTTGCTCTTTCATGGTTTTGGCATCCGGGGCCGCCGAAACACGGTCATCAGAGGTCACGCCGATGATTTTGACTTCGCCCGCGTTGGACAGATCAACCGCTTCAGAGAAACCGGTGGAAAGTGCCGCGATTTCGCCAGACAGCAGCGCCGCCATGGCCTTGCCGCCTGCGTCATAAGGAATGTATTTCACTCCCAGCGCGTCTTTGCCTGCTGCTTCCATCACCATGGCGGCGACCAGGTGGTCCATGCCACCCGGCACAGAGCCGCCGCCAATCGCGGTTGCGGATGGGTCCGCGTCAAAAGCCGCCAGCAGGTCGTCCATGGAGTTGATGGGGCTATCTTTGCCCACAACGATGGCGGCATAGTCGCCAATGGTTCCCGCAACGAGGGTCAGATCACGGAAGTTGTGTGGGAACACGCCGGTCAGTGAGCGGATCACGATTGGGGTCGAGTTGACCATCAGGGTGCCGTGGTTGCTGTCGGCGTTTTCAATCAGGTAGCCGATGGCTTTGCCACCGCCGCCGCCCGACATGTTTTCATAAGATGCGTTGCCGACGATGCCCGCTTTGGTAAGCGCTTCGCCCGTGCCGCGCGCGGTGCCATCCCAGCCGCCACCGGCGCCGCCGGGGATCAGAAAGTGGATGCTGTCCACAACTTTGTGCCCGTCTGCGAGTGCAGGACCGGCAAATGCCATTGCGGCGACAGCCGTCGCCATCAGGGCGCGACGGCCCATGTCAAATTTCAACATATTTTCCTCCCAATTTGACAACTGTCCGAAAGCTGGCTCAGTTGGGGCAACTCAAACATTGCAACCTGTCACAAACCTGTCATGGGCGAAGAAAGGCCGATCCCCGATGAAGTTCCTGTTGGTCGAAGACAACCACGATTTGGCCAATGCTGTTTGCGCGCGTCTTCAGATGGATGGTCATGTCGTTGATCATGCGGATAAAATTGCGGATGCATCGGCTTTTGTGGACACCGGCGACTATGATCTCATTCTGCTGGACATTATGTTGCCAGATGGCGATGGCCGCGCCTTTCTCAAGCAGCACCGCGCGGGAAAAAATGACACGCCGGTCATTGTTCTAACAGCGCGGTCGCAAGTGAGTGATCGAATCAGCATGCTGGATTTGGGCGCGGATGACTACATGACCAAACCCTTTGATCATGAAGAGCTGCAAGCTCGATGCCGTGCGGTTTTGCGGCGGAATGCCGGTCACGCGCAGCCGTCGGTTCAGCTTGGCGATGTGATGCTTGATCCTGTCGCTGGGCAGCTCAAGGTCGGAACGAAAGTGGTCACCCTGCGTAATAGAGAGCTGCGCTTGTTGGAGTTGCTGATCAACGCCCCTGGGCAGATATTTTCAAAAGCGAAACTCGCTGACAGGCTGTTTTCCTATGACGAAGACGTCTCCGAAAATGCTATAGAGGTCTATATCGGGCGTCTGAGGCGGCATTTGGAGCCCTCCAGTTTGCAAATTACAACCTTACGTGGCCTCGGATATCGGCTCGACCATGCGTGAGGCGGCAAATGTCTCGGGCTCCTTGCGAGCGAGACTTGCGTTGACTCTGATTGGGGGCGCAGCGGGCTTGGCTGTCCTCCTCTTTCTGGTCGTGCGCAGTTATGCTGCGCAGATCGCTCAACAGGGGCAAGATCGTATCCTGGAAGCTTCCGTAACCTCGATTTTGGATGCAGCGGTTCTGCGCGACGGGTTGGTTGAGGTGGACTTCCCCTATGCTGCTTTTTCCATTCTCAGCACAGATCAGGACGACCGCGTTTTTTATGCCATCCATCAAGATGGCACATTGCTTTCCGGTTATGACACCTTGCCTCAAGCTGAGCAGACCATTGGCGCAGATGTTGTCCATGTGTCCGGGGATATGCGCGGTTCAGATGTTCGGATCGCTTCAGCGTCGCGCACATTGGTTGGCGCAGATGCACGCACGCTGGTGACAGTCGCCGTCGCACAAACCCAAGAAGCGTTGCAGGTGACGCTTAATCGGATTTCGTTGAACGTCGCTTATTTCGGGGCAGGGTTCTTTGTTCTGTCGGTCCTTGTCGCCTCTTGGGCAACCTCGACAACCATTCGCCCGCTGGAACGCCTGACCAACTCCATCACCCGGCGCGGTCCCAAAGATCTGACACCAGTTGCGCAGCCTGTGCCTTTGGAAATGGGACCATTGGTGTCTTCGCTCAACAATTTTATGGCGCGTTTGAGTGCGTCTCTTTCGCAGTCGGAGGACTTCATCGCCGAAGCGGCCCATCGGGTGCGCACTCCTTTGGCCACTGTCCGCAGCCACGCAGAAACGACATTGCAAAGGGTGGAGCGAGAAGAGAACCGGCAAGCGCTGCGATCGATGGTGCGCGCGATTGATGAAAGCTCCCGGGCGGCGGGGCAGTTGCTGGATCATGCAATGATAACCTTTCGGGCAGACCATCTTGAGCGTGAAAGCCTGGATCTTGTGGCCTTGGTTCAGGATTTGGTGATCCGGTTGACCCCAATCGCTGAAATGAAAGACATCGCTTTGACGGTGGAGAGCGATCCTGAGGTCATGGTCGCTGCGGATTCCATCCTGCTTCAAAATGCGCTGCGCAATCTTGTGGACAACGCTTTGAAGTATTCGCCGGTCGAGAGTGAAATTATCATCGAAGTGAAATCCGCGCCTCAGCCTCATGTACAGGTCATGGATGAAGGGCCAGGCTTTCCGCCGGATCAAATCGATCGGCTTGCGACGCGGTTTTTGCGCGGCGACAATGCGACGGGGACAATTGGCTCAGGTTTGGGCCTGACCATCGCTCAAGATGTTGCAGAAGCTCATGGTGGAGACTTGCAACTCGAAAATCGGTCTGAGGGGGGCGCATGCGTTACATTTACTGTTTGATACTGTGCTTCTGCCCAATGTTGGTTGGTGCGCAGACTTGGGAGGATCGCAGTGTTTTTGGCGCTTCGAATCCCGCGCGCACCCTGCGCGTTCTGTCGAGTACGGATACTTCGTTCTTTGCGCCGATCATTGAGTCCTTTCTGCAAAGACAGCCGGGATTGGCGGTCGAGTATTTTGTGATTAGTACCGCGCAAATTGATGAGATTTTTCGGGCGGAACCCTCAGAGTATGACGTGGTTATATCCAGTGCGATGGACCTGCAGCTGAAGCTCGTGAATGATGGCTACGGTCTTCCCATCGCCAATCTGAGTGTGCCGGATTGGGCCCAATGGCGCGACAGCCTGTATGCCTTCACCTCTGAGCCTGCGACGGTTGTCGTAAACCGTTCGGCTTTCCCGAATGGCGACGTTCCAAGGACGCGGCAGGAGTTGATCCAGGCTTTGCGCGCGCGCCCGGAGTTGTTTGACGGGCGGGTGGGCACCTATGACGTGAGGTTGTCCGGGCTCGGATATCTCTTTGCGACACAGGATGCGCGCGCGTCCGAGAGCTTCTGGCGACTTATGGAGGTCATAGGAGGGCTGAATGCAAAGCTCTATTGCTGCTCTGGTGAGATGATCGAGGACTTGGAAACAGGCAAACTGCTGGTCGCCTATAATGTGCTGGGGAGCTACGTCGACGCGCGCGAAACCGTTTCAGACCAGCTTGAGGTCATACTGCCATCAGATTTTCCAACAACCATGATGCGCACGGCTTTTGTGCATGTAGATACCATGCTTCGCGGAGATGCAGAGGCTTTTGTGCGGCATCTGGTCAATGTCCAATCCGCTCTCCCGTCGCCAGAAACTTTTCCGCTTCCACGTCTTACCTCGAACACGGATGCATCCGGACAATCGGCGATAACGCTTGAGCCTGCCTTGATGACATATCTTGATCCGCTCAAGCGGCGCACATTCATCAAAGAATGGAGCGACGCCGTTATTCAGTAGCGGCTGGCGCAGTTACGCCGACGATAGGTCCCATCCAGAAACCCGTATCAGAACGATCAAGCTGGGGTGCGTGTAGGCGGCTGATTTTGCCGTCAAAATAGAGCGCATTGGGCGTTTTTAGCACGTCTCTAAAAAACCGCCCGAACTCATGAAATGTGACGGCAGTGTTCGAGATCGCAAAATATGCAGTCTTGCCATCGGCGCTCGTGCCGACGCCATTACGCAGAAACTTTGAGGTGCTGTCTTTCAAAAAACGAGGGTGCAGCGCGCCATCGATCACCAGCATCGGCCCTGATTGCGTGGCATCACGGCAGTGTGGTTTTTGCGACGCAAACGTGAGCGTTTCATAAACCTTTGCGGAGTTCTCGGTGATGCAGAAAACGCCGTTTGGGAGAAGCCCGAAGTTGCCAACGCTCGCCCCTGTTAACAGGCGCATCTCTTCATTCTGGTCTTGAACGTAGTGGCCTACAGGGCTGCGATCCGCATGATACATGCCTGCATTCATGGCAAACGCGAGGGTTTTTCCTTCGTCCAGCGCGCGCTCTACCGCGCGAAATTGGCCAAGGATCGTGCCTTCATCGTCGCGCAGGAACAGCCTGAGATCATCTTGAGTGGCATCAACAGTGCAAACTGTGATGCCCTTGCCCTCAAAGCTGGTGTCTTCGCAGGTCACGGCACCAACCCATTGGGGCAGTGCGATGATTGCGAGACAGAGCCAGTGCCGGATCACGAGGTTGCGCCATCCTCTTCGCTGTCAGGCTTTGCCACGTCAGCCTGTACACGGTCTTCAGAGAGCATCCGTCGTGTTGCATCCATCTGGTCAAATGTGGTGTCGATCCGGAACCGCAGATCTGGAGCATGCTTGAGCTTGGCCTTACGGCCGATGATGCGGCGCAGCTCGCCTTTGTGACTGGCGAGAATGCTGATCGCTTCTTCTTGTTTGTCACCGCCAAGAGGCAGGACAAAAGCTGTCGCAATGGAGAGGTCAGGTGTTACCCGAACTTCGCCAACCGTGATCGAGAGACGGCTGAGGTCGGGGTCGTGCAGCTCATCGCGCATCAAGACCTCCGACAATGTGCGTCGGATCACTTCGCCAACACGCAGCTGGCGCTGGGAGGGGCCGCGGCCCTCAGAAAATGTGTTCTTTGCCATGGCTCCCCACTTAGGCGTTCTCTGCCCCTTTGCCAAGCTGGATTGCTTTATGTAAGCAGGGGCGGCGCCGATCCACCGGCCCACAAATGGAGAACGTTATGCAAGATCTGCCCGGAATCGTCATCACTGGAGCCTCTGGCCGTATGGGACAGATGCTGATCAAGACGGTTTGTGAGAGCGATAAGGCAAAGCTGGTCGGTGCTGTGGAGCGCAGTGGACATGAATGGGTCGGGCGTGATGTTGGTGAAGCCATGGGAGGCGCACCACTTGGCGTTACAGTGACCGATCAGCCTCTGGACGCCTTTGCACAGGCGCAGGCAGTGATTGATTTCACAGCGCCGGCAGCGACGATTGAGTTCGCGAAATTGGCCGCGCAGGCACGTGCTGTGCATGTGATTGGCACCACCGGCATGACGGATGGGGATATTGCACAACTGGAGCCTTGTGGCCGCCATGCAGTGATTGTGCGGGCCGGAAATATGAGCCTTGGTGTCAATCTGTTGACTCGTCTGACGCAAAAGGTGGCGGCAGCGCTGGATGAGGATTTTGATATCGAAATCATTGAGGCGCACCACCATCACAAAGTGGATGCGCCAAGCGGCACCGCCCTGATGCTTGGCGAAGCGGCCGCCGAAGGACGCGGCGTTGCGCTAGCAGATGTGGCCGACCGTGGTCGCGATGGCATCACAGGTGCCCGCAAACGCGGCGATATTGGCTTCACAGCTATTCGTGGCGGAGACATCGTGGGTGAGCATGATGTATTGTTCGCCGCTGCAGGTGAACGGATCGTGCTGCGCCATCTCGCGACGGATCGGGCGATCTTCGCCCGCGGTGCGCTCAAAGCGGCGATCTGGGGACAAGGTCAAAAGCCCGGTGAATACGATATGATGGACGTGTTGGGCCTCTGATAAAGTCGGGCGATTCTGAGATTTTGCCTTATTAAATCAGAGTGTCTTGCCCTGAACGTCGCTCAAATTGTCAAAGCGCCTTACCGGTGCTCAAAATATGTGTCTTGAAAATAAACATATAATTCAGCGTTCTACCGCCGATTTTTTGAGCGTTGGTCACACCACACGGTGATGTAAACTGAACGGGCGTATTTTTTGTTGGCAGATCGGTGTTGCTGTGTTTTTATGCCGGCAGTCAAAAAATTAAATGACCATTTAAAAAACGACGACAGGGAGATGACGATGAAGACGACAATGAAGGCTGGATTGTCCGCGCTGGCCATAACTGCAGTGGCGATGTCCGCACAGGCAGCAGAGCTGGGCGCGACTGGTGAGCCAATCAAGCTGGCCATCAACGAATGGACCGGCCAGCACGTGACCACCCATGTCGCCGGTGAGATGCTCAAAGCCGCAGGTTACGACGTTGAATATGTTACCGCGGGTATGATGAACCAATTTCAGGCGATTGCCGATGGCGACATCCATGCGACCCTCGAAATCTGGTCCTCCAACGTGTCTGACCAATATGCTGTGCTGAAAGGCGAAGGCAAATTGGAAGAGCTGTCTGATCTCGGCCTGAATGCGCGCGAAGGCATCGCCTATCCCGCACACGTCGCAGACCTTTGCCCCGGCCTGCCAGCATGGGAAGCGCTAAAGGATTGCGCGATCAACTTCGCAACCGCGGAAACGCTGCCAGCCGGCCGCCTTGTAGATTACCCTGCTGATTGGGGCACACCGGGTGCAGACCGCATGACCGGTCTCGACCTGCCATTTAAGGCCGTACCAGCGGGTTCTGAAGGCGCGCTGATTGCCGAATTGCGTGCCTCTACCGAGAAGAAATCTCCGCTGTTGATCACCTTCTGGCAGCCGCACTGGGCAATGTCTGCCTATGATGTGAAATTTGTGGATCTGCCAGCGGGCGAAGATGCGTGTTTCACCGATCCGGCATGGGGTCCAAACCCCAACGCCATCAACGACTGTGATTTCTCCGCCAGCCGTATCTTCAAGGCGGGTTGGCCGGGCCTGAAAGACAAATGGCCTGCCGCGCACGAAATCCTCGTGAACTATCAGCTGGCTGTCGAAGATCAGCAGCCAATGATGGGGGCCGTAGATGTGGACGGCCAGTCTGTTGAAGAAGTTGTTGCCGCTTGGATGGGTGCAAACGAAGAAAAGTGGAAGTCGGTTGTCGACGCCGCAATCAAGTAAGCCTTTATGACTGACCATAACAGCACCGCTCCGGCGATCGCCGTCAAAGACCTCTGGCAGGTCTTTGGCGAGAACGCCAAACCGGCCCTACGTGATGCACGCGGGGCCGGAGGCGACAAAGCCATTGCTCAAACCCTCAAAGACAAGGGGCTGATCCCTGCGGTTCGCGCAGCGAACTTCGAGGTGAAATCCGGGGAGCTCTTTGTGATTATGGGGCTTTCTGGCTCCGGTAAATCGACCTTGATCCGCTGTATTTCGCGTCTGATCGAACCGACCTCCGGATCCGTAAGCATCGATGGCGAAGATATTCTTCAAGCCAATGACAAACGGCTGATCGACCTGCGCCGGCACAAGCTTGGCATGGTGTTTCAGCATTTTGGTCTGTTTCCGCATATGACGGTTGCAGACAATGTTGGCTTCCCGCTGAAGATGCAGGGCATGGGCAAGACCGAGCGCCGGGAACGTGCGCTGGAAGTGCTTGAGCTTGTTGGCCTCCAAGGGCGTGAAGACACCTATCCGCGCAACCTCTCCGGTGGTCAGCGCCAGCGCGTCGGGATTGCTCGCTCTCTTGCGGTGAACCCTGATATCTGGTTCTTGGATGAGCCCTTCTCTGCGCTTGACCCGTTGATCCGGCGTCAGTTGCAAGATGAGTTCCTGAACATTCAGGCCACGCTCAAAAAATCCATTGTTTTCATCACCCACGACATTCAGGAAGCGCTCAAGCTCGCGGATCGCATTGCCATTATGAAAGATGGTGAGGTCGTGCAGATTGGCACGCCGGAAGAGATCGTTCTGCACCCGGTCAACGACTATGTCGCGGAGTTCTCCAAAGATGTGCCCAAAGGCCGGCACGGTTGCGTAGAGAACGTCATGACCAAAGACGTGCCTGCGAATATGCCGGATGATCCTGGTCTGAAAGTTGGCATGACCATCGAAACAGCGCTGGCCAAATGTATGGCGCTTTATGAGCCGGTTCCGGTTCATGATGCCAATGGTGCTCTGGTTGGGGCGGTTGACCCAGCAGATCTTGCTGCAGCTTTGCAGGCAGAAGAGACATGAGTATCGCCGAAAACGCTCCGCTCGCTGCGCGTCGTGGCCTGCCGCTCAGCAAAGGCAGTATGGCCGCGATCTTGGTGGTGACGATCGGTGTGATTTGTCGCCTGTTTGGCGCTCAACTTGAGTGGCTTGTAAGCTGGCCTGACGCCCTAACCGTGCCAATGACCGAATGGGTCGGCGCCGTGGTTGGTGGATTTCTCAATTTCTTCAAGCCTGTGGCGCGTGTGTTCTCCTATCTGCTTGAGTTCCCGATGACCTGGGTCGGCGGGCTGTTGTCTGGTGCTCCATGGCCTCTGGTGCTTGGTGCGGTCACAGCGCTGGGCTGGCTCATAGGCGGTGCACGCATGGCCGCGCTGGCCTTCTTTGGCTTTGGTTTTGTAGTGATCAGCGGATATTGGCTGGAAGGTATGAACACACTGGCGCTGGTCGCTGTGTCTGTGCCTTTGGCGGCGCTTTTAGGGGCTGGGATTGGCATCCTCGCGTTTGAATACCCCAAGCTCAAAGGCGGCGTGAATGTCGTTTTGGATGTCATGCAGACCATGCCGACCTTTGCCTACCTCACACCGCTGCTCGTGCTGTTCGGCTTCGGTCCGGTGGTGGGCCTTATCGCCTCGGCAATTTTTGCAGCACCACCCATGGCGCGCAATGTGCTGCTGGGGCTGGAGCGCGTAGAGCCTGAAATTCGCGAAGCAGCTGTGATGTCGGGCGGCACCCGTCGTCAGCAGCTCTTTTTGGTCGAATTGCCCGCAGCGTCCCAGCAGATCATGATCGGCTTCAACCAATGTCTGATGGCTGCATTGAGCATGGTGATCATCGCGGCCGTCATTGGCGGCTTTGAGGACATTGGCTGGGAAGTTCTGCTGACCATGCGCAAGGCCTTGTTTGGCCCAGCGTTTCTCGCAGGCTCAGTGATTGTGGTTTTTGCCGTAGTGATTGACCGCATGTCTGCCGCATTAGCGGAACCGCGTCCTGCGCAAGACAAGCGGGTTGCTCTGGCGATCTTCGCCGTCGGCGCAATCACCGCGATCTGGGCTGCGCTGGCAGGTTGGAACCCGGCGGGCATCGCAGCACTGGATGGTGTTGCTGAGCGGGTCGACCAAGGCGTGGGACAGTTCACTGCAAACCACGGAGCAACGCTCGACACTGTGAAGAACTCCGCGATGTTCTATGGTCTCTTGCCTCTGCGGATCGGGTTGTCTGATGCTGTCTTGCCCTTCACCTGGGGCTTTGCCTGGACCACGACGCACACGCTGGTGTTCTATGCGACCTTTGCTGCTCTCGCTGCTCTTATCGCTCTGCGCGGTCATCTCGCAGGTGCTGGCTTGGTTCTGATTGCGGCAATGGTGCTGGAGATTGGCGTGGCACAACTGCCTTGGCCCATTTTGCTGTTCGGTGTGGCGGCGTTGGGATGGGTGGCCAGCGGTTGGAAGCTCGCCATTCAAGTCACCATTCTGTTGGGTCTGATCCTGATTTCGGGGCTCTGGGAGCGTGCTTTGCTCTCGCTTTACCTCAGCGGTGCAGCCGTTGCAGCCTGCGCCTTGGTGGGCGGCATCTTGGGGTTCTGGTCCGCAATGAGCGACCGAGCCTGGATGGTTGTCCGTCCGATCTGTGACACGTTGCAAACCATCCCGCTGTTTGTCTTCCTTATCCCGGTTCTGATGTTCTTCCAGATTGGCGAATTCTCCGCGTTTCTTGCCATTTGCATGTATGCGGTGGTCCCCATGATCCGCTACACGCGGCATGGTTTGATCACCACACCGGACGAGATGATCGAGGCGGCAACCGCAAGCGGGGCCGGGCGTTGGCAAACCATGTTTGAGGTGCGCGCGCCTTATGCGGCGCCGACCATTTTGCTCGGGCTCAACCAGACCATCCTCTATGCGTTTGCCATGCTTGTGATTGCGGCGTTGATCGGTACGACAGGCCTTGGTCAGTCGATCTATCTGGCACTTGGGCAGGCCGATGTCGGCCTCGGTGTTACCGCAGGCGCAGCCATGGCGATTTTGGCGTTGGTGGCGGATCGGTTGGTGCAGGGGTTTGCTGAAGAACGGCGTCAGGCTCTGGGGCTGTAAGCGATTGGAGAAAGCGGGAAATTCTCGCTTTCTCTTGCCTTGTTAGGCGTCGGTATCACATCTGTTTCGCGTCGTTATCGCATCAGTAAAGCCGGTGTGCGATGTCGGTATTTCCGCGCCTTGAGCGCTTGGCCGTATGACATTTGATTTATGTCATATATCTCAAATACTGCCTTGGCTAACCTGAGAATTGTGAAGGGTAGCTCCCGCCACTGTTGAGTGGCGGAAGAAGATTTATTCAACCTTTTTTGATTTAGATGTGTGAAGCGAAGTCAGGGCTGCTCTTCAATCAGTCCGAAAAGCGAAACGGGTTAGAGTGAGAAGAGCGCAATGAACGATTTGGACGCAGATCGCGAAACGTCGGTTGAAATTGCGCCCGAAATCATCCGTGTCGCCGTGGCGCGTCTCTCTGCGAGTGAGGTGTTTGAGAAATCAGGACGTGCGCGCAGACTGCTTGAGTTTCTAACAGAGGAAGCCTTGGCAGGGCGCGCAGCGCAGACCTCATTCGAAACGGTGCAATCTGCCCTCTATGAGTCTTTTGACCCTCAGGAACGAGAAAAGGTCGCGCGCTCTGACAAGCTCAGATTGGCAGAGTTGTTGCAGCGGTACTTTTCGGCGGAGGGACGTGAGGATGCTCTGCATATTTCCGTGGCGTCTGAAGGACTGCAGCTGGATTTTGCCTTTGCCGAGCAGGAGCAGAGCGAGGCCAAGTCTAAGACACGCGCGATGTTCCGGCGAAATTGGGCGCTGTTCGGCGCAGTTGCGATGTTGGTTGTCGTAATATTGGTTGGTAAATTGGTGCCAACTCTTTTTGCCGCCCAACAGAACGCGCTCAACTTCGCATCACCTTGGAGCGCTGGCTCGAAGGCGCAAAATGCTGATATTGAATTTCTGCCGGGCACCGGGGAGATTTCCATTTCGACGCCAGAAGAGCTGGACATTCTTGCCCGCAATCACATGTTTTCTTTCATGGACATGGAGCGCCAGAAGCGCGTGGTTGCACATTCCAAGGCGGTGATAACACGTTTTCCGGACCACTCGGGTTCCTATGCCACGGCAGCGCATAGCCTGAGCAATATGGCGATCTTGACGCGAGGCTCCAGTGCTTCTTTAGCGTACTTCGACGAAGCTTCCGCTATGGTGGAGAGGGCGCAGATCCTAGCCGCTGATGACCCTTGGACGCTTTCTGCCGGAGGGTGGTTGGCCGCTGGCTTACGAGATTGGGATAATGCGCGCGCGTTGAGCGCACGCGCGCATGAGCTAGAAAATGAAAGCAAAGAAATACTTATCTTTCGCGCGTTAATTTTGCTATTTTCCGGTGATTTCAAGACGGCGGCAGAAGTCACGGCTCCCAAAGAAAATGACCCCCAAAGTGGTGACATTGGAATCCACGGTTTTGCCAAGTTCTATCTGGAAGACTACGAGGGTGCCGTTGCAGCTTTTGAGCAGTCTATGAAGCGCGGCGGCAATCCCACACCCGTTGGCTCCGCCTATGTAGCTGCGGCCTATCAGGCAGTTGGCAGATCAGAGACCGCCGCACGGGTGGTTGCCTCAATCAGAGAAAAGTGGCCAACCTTCCGCCCCGAGCTGGTTCATCAGGTGTTTGCACCGGAAATCAGCGAAATTCACGGTCTGACTTTTCTGAAACTGTTCTGCGACGCGGGCTGGGAGCTAGACGCCTAGTCTGGCTTCAGAAATCAATCGCGATTCCCTTTTTCTCCCAATCGCCGTAGCGCACAGGCTCCGGCCCGTCGCGGCCACCCAATTCGGTTGGGAGTTCCAGATCCTTGGCCTTCTTGCGGCGCTCTTCGGCTTCGGCAAGCGCGCGCTTGGCGGCTTCGGGCAGGTCATCGCGGGTTTCAGGCGTGTCGCTCATCCAAGGGTTCCTTTTGAGGCTTTCCCTTGATATACGCGCCCGTCTGACAACGACAAGCCCCCTGTCTGATCCTCAGCAGTCGCCGCCAAACCATTTTAGAAGGTCTTTCGCATGTCCAAATCCAGCTATCCGACCCGCCGCAGTGCGGTTTATCTCTTGGATCAGGTGCTGGGCGAAGGCCGGCTGCTGTCTGATGTGATTGCGGGAGGTGCCTTGCAGAAACTGGAGCCCGCAGAACGCGCTCGCGCACAGCGGTTGGCAACAGACACGCTGCGTAATCTTGAACGCGCCGATCGGGTGCTGCAGAAACATTTGAAAAAGACCCCGACCATGACGGTGCAGAACGTCTTGCGGATGGCGGCCATGGAGATCTGCCAAGGCGGTGCAGCACATGGTGTGGTCAACGATGCAGTTGAAATTATCAGCAAATCCAAGCGCACCTCAGGCATGAAGGGCCTTGTGAATGCGGTGTTGCGTAAGGTGGACGACAAAGGGCGCGATGAATGGGTCAAGCTGCGCATCCCGCGTTTGCCAAAATGGCTGCGCAAGCCGCTGGCGCAGGCCTATGACAACGAAATCATGCTTGAAATCGAAGCCGCGCACTATGCCGGTGCGCCACTGGATTTGACCCCCAAAGAGGATGCAGAGGCTGTGGCCAAGGCCGTTGGTGGCGAGCTGCTGCCAACAGGCTCCGTGCGTTTGCGTGACGCGGGGCAGGTGACAGCACTGGAGGGCTTTAAGCAGGGGCACTGGTGGGTGCAGGATGCGGCTGCGGCGCTGCCTGCGCGGGTGCTGAATGCACAACCGGGCGAGCGCGTGTTGGATCTTTGTGCCGCGCCCGGCGGCAAGACGATGCAGATCGCGGCGGCTGGTGCGAAAGTCACCGCGGTGGACGACAACCCAGTCCGAATGGAGCGGCTGCGGGAGAACCTCAAGCGCGTGCAATTGGACGCTGAGGTGGTTGTTGGCGATGTTATGGCGCAAGAGGGGCAGTATGATGCGATCCTTCTGGATGCGCCCTGCTCGGCAACAGGTACGATTCGCAGGCACCCCGATTTGCCGTTTGCCAAAGACGGCAGCGAGTTTGGCGATCTGATCGGGATGCAGGAGGTGTTTCTGGATCACGCCTTGGGGCTGCTGAAGCCTGGCGGGCGTTTGGTATTCTGCACCTGCTCATTGCTGCCTGACGAAGGCGAAGTGCAGATTGAAGAAGCAGCAGAGCGCTGGGCCGATGTCACCGTGGACCGAGACGCCGTGCTGATTGACGGTGTTGATACGGCATGGGTGACAGAGGAAGGCGGGCTGCGGCTGCGCCCGGATTATTGGGCCGACAAAGGCGGTATGGATGGCTTCTACGTGGCGATGCTGCGTAAAGGCGTCTGAGGAAAGACCCATTTGAATTGAGGCTGTTCCGTGTGGAGGTCACGCGGATGTGCATCGGCTGATTCAAACGGTGACTTGCGGCGATCCGCTCGCTACACTCACGCCAAACGCCATCAGAGCGTAGAGGCAGAGCAGATGTCCGATACAGACAATTTTACAGCACGGTGGACGCGGCTGATGCACCGCGTGTCTGCGCGCAGGAGCGCGCGGGCGCATCCGGCAACGGGGTTTACCACAACACCTGAGCCACGCACAATCGGGCTGTTTGCGCGCGGAAAGCAGCTGGTTGCGGGCAATTTCCTTTTTGCAGGCCATCTGGTCAGCGCGCCCAAAACTGCGATCTGGGACATTGATGTTCCGGATGATGTTTTTGCGCAGGAGTTGCAGGGGTTCGCTTGGCTCGATGATCTGGCTGCGGTTGGGGACATGGCTGCCAGAGATCGTGCGCAGGAATGGGTCTGGCATTGGATTGAGCTCTATGGCCGCGGCACCGGGCCGGGCTGGACCCCTGACCTCACGGGCCGCCGACTGATCCGCTGGATCAGCCACGCGATTTTTCTGCTCCGGGCACAAGGCTCTGATCAGTCAGATGCGTTTTTCCAGTCGCTGGGACAGCAGACGATTTTCCTCAGTAAGCGCTGGCACAAAACCGCTCCCGGTTTGCCGCGCTTTGAGGCTTTGACCGGGCTGATATACGCGGGCTTGGCGCTCGAAGGCATGGAGCAGCATGTTGAACCGGCGTGTAAGGCGCTCGACAAAGAATGCGCGCAACAGGTGGATGAGCAGGGTGGGATCCCGACGCGTAATCCCGAGGAGCTGCTTGAGGTCTTTACGCTTCTGACTTGGGCCGCAACGGCGCTGCGGGATGCGGATCGAACACCATCTGACATTCATTTGCGCGCGATTGAGAGGATTGCGCCAACGCTGCGCACATTGCGCCATGCAGATGGCAGTTTGGCGCGGTTTCATGGCGGCGGCCGCGGTATGGAAGGCCGTTTGGATCACGCGCTTGCGGAAAGCGGCAATAAAACCCGGCAGGCGGACGGGCTTGCCATGGGCTATGCGCGGTTGAGTGCGGGCCGCACCAGCGTGGTGATTGATGCCAGCCCACCGCCAACGGGCGTAAGTGCGCTCAATGCCCATGCCTCGACGCTGGCCTTTGAGCTGACAAGTGGCCGGCGCCCCGTGATCGTGAATTGCGGCTCTGGTGCCAGTTTCGGTGAGGATTGGCGCCGTTTTGGTCGGGCGACGCCATCCCATTCGACGGTCACCATTGACGAGCTCTCCAGTGCGCGGCTTGGGCAGGAGCGCAAGGGCTGGCGCGAGGAACAACTCGTAGATGCGCCGACAGATGTGCCCATTCAGATGAGCAATGCCAGTGATGGTTTGCGCTTTGAGGGCGGGCATGACGGCTATGTGCGCACCCACGGTCTGACCCATGCCCGCACCCTTGAGCTGACCTTTGATGGGCGCGGTATGGTTGGGGAAGATCTGTTGATCACCATGGATGACGCGGCCAAACGCCGGTTTGACAGGGTGATGGACGAGAGCGCTTTGCAGGGGGTGCCTTATGAAATCGCCTTTCACTTGCATCCTGAGGCTGACGCCAGTCTGGATATGGGCGGGGCGGCGGTTTCGATTGCCTTAAAAAGTGGCGAGCTGTGGGTGTTTCGACACGATGACGTCGCGAAATTGAGGGTAGATGCCAGCGTTTTCCTCGAAAAAGGGCGATTAAAGCCACGTGCGACCAAACAAATCGTTCTATCCGGCGTGGCAATGGAGTATGCGACCCGCATCCGGTGGTCGTTGAGCAAAGCCCATGAGACCAATGTGGCGATCAGGGACTTGAACCGGGACGAGTTGGATTTGAACACCTGAGCCCAAGGATCATACCTCTATGAGCGACCTGCACCCCATCCGCCGCGCCCTGATTTCCGTGTCTGACAAGACCGGGCTGATCGAACTGGCCACCGCGCTGTCTGAACGGGGTGTCGAACTCCTCTCCACTGGTGGCTCTGCCAAAGCGATGCGCGATGCGGGGCTTGCGGTGAAAGACGTTTCTGAGGTGACAGGCTTTCCGGAGATGATGGATGGCCGGGTGAAAACGCTGCATCCAAAGGTGCATGGCGGCCTGCTGGCGCTGCGCGATAACGATGATCACGTCGCCGCAATGGATGAGCACGGCATCGGCGCCATCGACCTGTTGGTGGTCAACCTCTATCCGTTTGAGGCGACTGTTGCTGCAGGCGCTGACTATGACACCTGCATTAAAAACATCGACATTGGCGGCCCTGCAATGATCCGTGCAGCGGCGAAAAACCATGGCTTCGTGAACGTGGTTGTGGATGTTGAAGACTATGACGCTTTGCTGGCCGAACTGGACGCCAATGATGGTCAGACCTCTTATGGGTTCCGTCAAAAGCTTGCTCAAACCGCTTATGCGCGCACCGGTGCCTATGACGCGGCTGTATCCAACTGGATGGCGACCGCTCTGGAGCAGCAGGCGCCACGCCGTCGTGCTTTCGCAGGTGAGATCAAACAAACTCTGCGCTATGGTGAAAACAGCCACCAGACAGCGGCGTTTTATACAGATGGCTCCGGTCGTCCCGGCGTGGCCACTGCAGAGCAGCTGCAGGGCAAAGAGCTGTCTTACAACAACATCAATGACACAGATGCCGCTTTTGAGCTGGTCGCGGAATTTGATCCTGCCGAGGGGCCTGCCGTGGCGATCATCAAACACGCCAACCCTTGCGGCGTGGCCGTGGGCACGACGCTGGTTGAGGCCTATCAGAAAGCCTTTGATTGTGACCGTACTTCAGCCTTTGGCGGCATTGTCGCGCTGAACCAGCCGCTGGATGCAGAAACGGCCAGCAAGATCGTGGAAATCTTCACCGAAGTGGTGATTGCACCGGGCGCTTCTAATGAGGCCAAAGAGATCTTTGCCGCGAAGAAAAACCTGCGCCTGCTGCTGACTGACGGTCTGCCTGATCCACGCGCGCCGATCACAGCCTACAAACAGGTGGCCGGTGGCGTTCTGGTGCAAGACAAGGATGTGGGGTCCGTTTCTGTGGACGAGCTGAAAGTGGTGACAAAGGTTGCGCCAAGCGCGGAACAGATGGCGGACCTTCAGTTCGCTTGGAAAGTCGCAAAACACGTTAAGTCCAATGCGATTGTCTATGTGAAAAACGGTGCGACTGTCGGTGTCGGCGCGGGTCAGATGAGCCGCCTGGACAGCGCGAATGTGGCCGCGGCCAAAGCGCAGCGTATGGCGGATGAGCTTGGCCTTGAAGAAAGCCCTGCGAAGGGCTCCGCAGTGGCCTCTGATGCTTTCTTCCCTTTTGCGGACGGGCTGTTGGAAGCGGCGGCGGCAGGCGGTACCTGCGTGATCCAGCCGGGCGGTTCCATGCGGGATGAGGAAGTCATCAAGGCGGCTGATGAGGCGGGGCTTGCGATGGTCTTCACTGGTATGCGCCACTTCCGTCACTGATCAACACGCCCTGCGATCGGGTCGTATTCGATCGTAGGGCGCGACACCTTCAGCGGCTGAAAATACGTCAGCACCCTTGTTACATTGGGCAAACCTGACATACACTGCCGCCCAATGGCAAAATTAGAGATTCTGCGGACAACGCAGAACGCCGGGGCAGATAGGCAGAAAGGGGGCGCAGGTGATGCGTCTTGTATTTTGGGCAGGCTTTTGGGCCTTCATTACCGATCAGGCGAGCAAGTTTCTTGTTCTCAACGCATTGAACCTGCGTGAGGTTTTGCAGATCGACGTTCTGCCTCCTTTGTTGCGGTTCCATATGGCGTGGAATGACGGGATCAATTTTGGCCTTTTCTCCGGCAGCCCCGAGGCGGCCAAGTGGGTGCTGATTGCGCTTGCGATGCTGATTTGCGGCTATGTGCTCCATTGGATGCGCAAAGATCCACCGGGCAAATGGGGCATGATCAGTGCGGGGCTTCTGATTGGCGGCGCGCTGGGCAATGTTGTGGATCGCCTGCTGTTTGGCGCAGTTGTGGACTTTCTGAACATGTCCTGCTGCGGCATCGACAACCCCTATGCCTTCAATGTCGCAGACATCTGGATCTTCGCAGGGGCGATTGGTCTCATCCTTTTTACCAGCGGCGAAAAAAGAGAGGCGTGACCTCCGTACCGTGATCAGGTAAAGCTGTGCCAATAGCTCTTGGAGAAGTGAATAATGAGCGTGGCACGGCTGAAGATTTTGGGTGTTTTCGCAGCGCTTTTGGTTGCCGGTTGTACCGGCGGCGGCACGTTGCATTCCAATGTATCAAGCGGCAATGGCCCTGATGAGTTCGGCATTTTGCCGAGCAAAGAGCTGGTGGTGCCCTCTGATCTTTCGGCCTTGCCGCCGCCCAATCCAACGGGCGTGAACCGGACCGACCAGGATCCGCTTGGCGACGCAGTTGCCGCGCTGGGTGGTTCTGCTGCTGCACGCAGTTCCCTTAACACCGCCATCCCAAGCGCAGATACCGCGCTGGTGAACTATGCGTCGCGTCAGGGGCGCGATGCCAATATCCGTCAGATTGTGGCGCAGGAAGACGAAGAATTTCGCGACCGCCGTGGCCGGTTCACAAGCATCCGCGTCTCCAAAAAAGGTCTGTATGAACAGGTTTACCGGCCCCAGACGCTGGACTTCCGCGAAGAATGGTGGCGGTGGAAGCGAGCCGGTGTGCGCACTCCGGCAGCTCCAGGAAACTAAGGGTCTTGCGATTGATGAGAATGGCGGGCGTTGACCCAAGCTGCCTCACAATCGCGTATGATGCCTTGAAGCGCCCCGTTTGGGGCGTAACTCTTTTTACAAAAGATGAGCCGCACCTTGCGCTGTTTGCGTAAGGTTTATGAGTGGCGATTGGTTGGGAGACATTTTGATGTTGCGACGCACTGTCTTGGCATTGGCGCTGACTGCGGGGATGACAGCCCCGCTGCAGGCCGCCGATGATCTGGTGAGCACTTATACGCTTGATAACGGCATGCAAATTGTCGTGGTCGAGGATCACCGCGCCCCAGTTGTGATGCACATGGTTTGGTACAAGGCGGGGTCTGCGGATGAGCGCCCCGGCGTGTCAGGCGTTGCGCATTTCCTCGAGCATTTGCTTTTTAAGGGCACAGAAAATCTTGAACCGGGTGAGTTTTCCGCAACGGTTGCCGCAAATGGCGGGCGGGACAATGCGTTCACAAGCTATGACGTGACAGCCTACCACCAGCGTGTGGCCTCTGACCGTCTGGAGCTGATGATGCGTATGGAGAGCGACCGTATGGTCAATCTTCAACTCGACGAAGAGGACATCCTGACCGAGCGCGATGTGATCATTGAGGAGCGCAACCAGCGGGTCGAGAACAATCCCGGCGCTCTGTTTCGCGAACAATTGAGCGCGGCGCAGTATCTCAACCACCGCTACGGTGTGCCCGTGATTGGCTGGCGCCATGAGATGGAGGCGCTCGATCTGGAGGATGCGCTGGAGTTTTACGAGGCTTATTATGCGCCCAACAACGCGATCTTGATCGTTGCGGGGGATGTAGAGCCCGACGAGGTCAAAGCGCTGGCGGATCAATACTATGGCGCGATCCCTGCCAATCCTGAGCTGCCGCCACGCGCACGTCCGAGCGAGCCGCCGCAGTCCAGTGCCCGCCGTATGGTGTTTTACGATCCCCGCGTGGCGCAACCCTATGTCACCCGCAGCTATCTGGCCCCAGAGCGCAACAGCGGTGATCAGCGCCAAGCTGCGGCGCTGACGCTGCTGGCTGAATTGCTTGGCGGCGGGCAGACCTCTGTCTTGAGCCAGAAACTGCAGTTTGAGACCAAGCAATCGGTCTATGCCGGAAGTTGGTATCGCGGGACGTCTTTGGATGCGACCACCTTCAACCTGATCATGGTGCCTGCCCCGGGGGTGGAGATGCAGGAGGCCGAAGAAGCTATGGATGGCGCGGTGGCAGAGTTCATGCAGGAAGGTGTGGACGAAGCGCATTTGGAACGTATCAAGATGCAGTTGCGCGCCAGCCAGATTTATGAGCGCGACAACGTTGAGAGCGTGGCCAACCGATATGGGCGCGGGCTGACCTCCGGGTTGACCATCGCGGATATCCAAGAATGGCCCGAGATTTTGAACGCGATCACCAGCGAAGAGATCATGGCCGCGGCCGAGGAAATCTTTGATGACCGCAAGTCGGTTACAGGCTGGTTGATGACCCAAGAGCAGGAGGTGAGCCAATGATCCGTTTTGTTCTGGCCTTTGTTGCCGTTGTCGTGACCGTGCCTGCGGCATGGGCTGAAATCAACATCAAGGAAGTCACTTCTCCCAGCGGCATCAAAGCCTGGCTTGTTGAGGAACCTTCGATCCCATTCGTGGCACTTGAGTTGAGGTTCAAAGGGGGCACATCCTTGGATCAACCGGGCAAACGTGGCGCGACCAACCTGATGGTGGGGCTGCTTGAAGAGGGTACGGGGGATCTGGATGCGCAGGGCTTTGCCAAGGCGAGCGAGGCGCTGGCTGCGCAGTTTGGCTATGACAGCCATGCCGATGCCGTGTCGATTTCCGCACGTATGCTGACCGAGAACCGCGACGAGGCCATCGACCTCCTGCGCCGCTCTCTGGTCGAGCCAAGTTTCCCACAGACCGCCTTGGATCGTGTGCGCGAGCAGGTGCTCTCCGGCATCCGCTCGGATCTGAAGGATCCCGAAAGCATCGCAGGGGCGCGGCTGGCCGCATTGATCTACGGCGACCATCCTTACGGCTCTCCCGGTGAAGGCACGCTTGAGAGCGTCACCGCCTTGAGCCGGGACGACATTGTCGCCGCACATCAGGGCGCGCTGGCGAAGGACCGCTTGTTTGTCGGTGTGGTCGGCGACATCACCGGCGCAGAACTTGGTCCGATGCTGGATCGCCTGCTCGGAGATCTGCCAGAAACGGGTGCTCCGATGCCTGAAGATGCCAACGTTGCAATCAACGGCGGTGTGGACATCGTGGACTATGACACGCCGCAATCCGTGGCCCTTTGGGCGCAGGATGGCATAGACCGGGAAGACCCGGATTTCTTCGCCGCTTACGTGCTCAACACCATTCTCGGCGGAGGTGGGTTTGAGAGCCGCCTTATGAGCGAAGTGCGCGAAAAGCGCGGTCTGACATATGGGGTCTATAGCTACCTTGTGCTGCGCGATCTCGCCAACGTCTACATGGGGAGCGTGTCTTCGGCGAACGACCGTGTGGCACAGGCTGTCGGCGTGGTGAAAGACGAATGGGCACGTATGGCCGAAGAAGGCGCGACTGAAGACGAAGTGGAAAAGGCAAAGGCGCTTCTGACCGGTGCTTATCCGCTGCGCTTTGACGGCAATGGCGCGATCGCCCAGATCATGGTCTCAATGCAGATGGATGGCATGCCCATCGACTATATCGCGACCCGTAATGACAAAGTGAACGCTGTCACCGCTGAGGATGTTTCCAGAGTGGCTGGCGAACTGCTGGACCGTGATGGCCTGCAATTCGTAGTCGTTGGTCAGCCTGAAGGGCTGTAACGGGCAATACTCCCAATCAGAAGGGCTGTGCGCAATCCGATGCGAGCAGCCCTTTTTTTGGGGAAAAAGGCAGTTTCCTAAAGATTTGCGGGCTAGCCAAACCGCTCCCTTGGGAAGCCAGCGATTTCAAACTTCTCCCAGATCTTTTTGTGAAGTTTTCCGCTGTTTATCGGGATGCATTTCTTCAGGAAATACCAAGCCAGATAGCGCTCCAAATCAGCATCTGATGACAGCGCATTTTCCAGCGCGCTCGAAAACTGGCTCAGATCTGTAACGGTGTGCGCGACGTGGTGAAAGTCGGATTTGCCGCACAAAATTGCAGGCACGCCATGAAGATACCCCTCAAGCGCAACTGTGGAATTTATCGAAACCGTGCAGGCGCTTGCGTTTAGGATGTCGTGGACGTTTGCCTGTGTCGGCACTATGCGCGGATCGTTCTTCGCGAGAGCGTTCACTTCGGCAATTGTGGCCTCGTCACTGGAGATTGGGTGCGGCTTGACCACAATGGGTCGATCGCCCGCCGCCTTAAGAGTTGCCTGCAGCACATCCATGTCCGAGTGCTGGGTGGCTCTGGCATTGATGGGATATTGGCCCTGAAAGAAAATGGCGACCGCATTTCTTTCGAAGGCTTGGTGGACTTCCGGCTGGTCATATTTGGACTTCCGCTTCTCCAAATAACGCCGTTTTATATTGCGGGAAAAAGTCTGAACACGCTGATCGGCAATCATCGAGGGACTGTAGGCATCTTCTCCAATCGAGGAGAAGGCTTTTGTTCCCTGAGGATCAAGATGCCAAAACTCCCAAAGGTAGGCGACGCCGGCATTCAGAACGCCGGTAGCTCTGACAGAGCGATCATCAATGATGTGAAGGTCGCCATCGTTGAAACGGTCATCTGTGATGCTGCGTGTGCCGACGCGTATGTCGCTGACGCGTGCGCGAATCTCAACCGAAATGCCCTCGGCAAGCCCTAGGTCTACAATCTCTCTGTAGAGCCGTAGATGCCATCCATTCAGCTCCGGATTGGCGTCATTTGATTTCAGGTGCAGGACAATTTTGGGCATTTGAGTGAGGTGATCTATCGTGCTGGCAGCACGGATTACTCCGATTTGCCTTCATGTCCGTAAATCGCAGTCAGCTCCGACAGCGGCATTGGCTTGGCAAAAAGAAATCCCTGTAATTCCGAGCAGCCAGACTCCGTGAGAAAATCGCGCTGTTCTTCGGTTTCGACCCCCTCAACCACAACCGTCATGCCCAATACCTGGCCAAGGTTGATCATGGTCGACAGAAGGCCTTTTGCATCCTCTGTCAGGTCAGGGCCTGAGAGGAAGCTCTTGTCGATCTTGAGCGTCTGAAAATCATAGAGATGCAGATAGCTCAGGCTGGAGTAGCCCGTGCCAAAATCATCCAGAGCAAAGCGCACACCCAGTTCGGTGAGGTCTTCCTGCACGGATTTTGTCTCTTCAATCCGGTCAAGAATTTCAGTTTCCGTAATCTCGATTGTCAGCTGCTCCGGCTGCAGTTGGTTTGTCTTAAGCAGATTGCGGATTTCGTCTGGGAACCCTTTGTGAAGCAATTGAGAGGTGTTGACGTTGATAGTCACTCCAAAGTCCATTGGCCACTCTGCGGCGTCTCTGATGGCCGTCTGCGTGACCCAGCGGCTGATTTCCGGCATAAGGCCACTGGCTTCGGCAAGCGGCAGAAATCGATCCGGCGAAATGCGGCCACGGGTTGGGTGATTCCAGCGCAACAGCGCCTCTGCATGGGTTGGCTTGGCGTGTTCAGAGCAGATGATCGGTTGATAAAACAGCTCAAGTTCACCGTTGCGCACGGCTTTCTGCAAATCTTCACGCAGATCACGGTTTTCTTTCAGGCTCGCATCCATCGTGGGGTCAAAGACGGCGAGGCCGAAATGGCTGACCTCTTTGGAGCGGTTCAGCGCGACATCTGCGGCGCGCACAAGTTCTTCAATGCTGGTTCCATGATCGGGAAAGTAAGCCAGCCCCGCGCTGGCGGAGGTCTCAATCAGCTGCCCCTCAAAGCGCAGGGGTTGCATGAGCGCCATGAGCACTTCCCTGATCTGTGTTTCGACGTCTGTACGTTGGTTAAATCCACGCACCAAAAGCAGGAACTCATCGCCGCCCACGCGGCCGGCAATCAGATCTGAGCCAAGACGTTCGGTAATACGCTGGGCAACCGCCCCCACCAGCGCGTCACCAGCTGCATGCCCCCAAGCATCGTTCACTTTTTTCAGGTTGTCCAAATCTAGATAAATAAGCGCTGTGAGCTCTGCGCCATCTGACGTCAGGGCCTCTCTGGCACGCGCAAAGAAATGGTCGCGCAGAGAAAACCCGGTCAGACTGTCGTGGTCTGCGTCGTAGCGGGACTGCAGCGCAATTTCTTCGAGTTTTTTGTGGGCTGCAGCGTTGCTGCGCACCACCCGCCAGGTGAACCAGGTTATGGTGCCGATCAGCAGTAAGAGCAGCGGCGTGGCGGCCACGATAATCCGTGTGCCTTGCCCCATAGGTTGCCACGCGAAGTAACCAAGGGGCGCCTCGTCGGGCCCTGTGATCAGGAAGGCGTTTCGGCCCCGGCCTAGAGTGTTGGTGTCGTCAATTTCAGCCAAGAACAGATGTGGCGAAATTTGCGCCAGCTTGGTGTCATCCAAAATCTGCAAGGTGATGAGTATGTAGGGCGGCGCGTCGATGAGCGGTACCATACCGGGATCAGGGATGATGGCATAGCTCGCAGCAAGGGCTATCTGGTCTCCCCAGCGCAGAGCATGAATGTCAGACAGCGAGTCAAGCATGCCTGAAAAATTGCTGTCCTCAGGTATGCGGTTGGATGCCTCTTCGAGATAGGTCTGGCGAATTTGTGCTGCGGCTGCCCAGACGCTTGGCAATGTGTCCGCTGTGATTTGCGTGAGGGGGGGGGCGATTTCTGCGTGTAGAAAGGCCACGCTTTCATCCGGCGCGATCAAAAACGCTGCCTTATAAGTTGTCTCAGCAATCATATCGTCGACAAATCGTGATTCGATCCAAGGTGCGGAGAAGTTGATAGAGATGTTGCGGTAAGCGGCATCTGACGCGGCGTAGGGTTTTAGCGCTGAGAGCATGCTCGCTTTCTCGCGCTCATACATCAAAGATACAAAACGGCTTTCCCGTTCAGCAGCGGTTTGCTCCGATGACCAAATCCTGAAAAAAACCAATGCAAACGCGATGATAACAATGGCAAACGAGAGGAGGACGACCGAACCTACGGGAGGCGAGAAAGGCAGTTTCCCCAATCGCTTCTGCAAAGTGCTGACCCTTCTGGTTCAACGGCTGAAGGAAAGTGTGCCCTTCGCCTAACTATCTCAATCCCTTCGCTCTAGTAGAGCAAAATAGGTGGGTTTTGGCTTGGTCCGTTGCCAGAAAATGTGCGGGAAAACCAGAGGGAGATCAACGAAGAACTGAGTAGTTTTTCTGCCTCTTTCTCTTTGTTCGAGTCGTAACGGCCAAAGTGCAAATGCACCCGCAGTCCCGAATTTCCGCTATGTTTACCTAAGGTAACGTCATCGCGACATACCCTATATCCATCGGATGAAAGCAATGCTTTTCAGGGGATTTGGTGGAGCCTAGGGGCGTATAACCTATGTCCGATGGTGTCCGATGTTGGGCGAGATGGGCAAGAAAACAATATTAAAGTCAATAATTTGTCATGGGCGTGTCTGAGTTTTTCCGGTTGCGTCCATTGACTGCCAGAGAAATTTAGGGGCAAATTAGGGGCAAGCGGGGATGCTGGATAGCGCGGCCCCGCATGACTAAAGGACTTCACTTATGAACACGACTTACCCGGCCTCTTGCGGCGTTTCCGAAAGTTATTTTGCTGATGCGCTTACTGCAACGTTTCGTCGTCCCAATGCGTTGCGCGAGGTATTCCCAGAAGCCTGGTGTGATATGGCAGCGCGACTACACACATTGATCCAAGATTGCCGGATGAACACCTGCGATATGGTGGAGGCTTCCCCCCTGCCGATGCAAGTTGTTTCGCGCTATCGCGCGGCAGTCGTGTAATCGGGGGTGAAAACATGGCGCGAGGTATGCATCTTCTCACAGCTAAGCAGGTCGAAAATGCCGCGCCCGGCAGCTCAGTGAATGACGGTGGTGGTCTGTTTTTACGCGTCACGGCCAAAGGAAATAGGCGCTGGGTCTTTCGCTACAAAAGAAAGGGTCACAAACAGAAGGAGATGGGGCTAGGCGGCTTCCCCGCTACGACGCTTGCACAGGCCCGCATGAAGAGTGCGGCGGCGCGAGATGTCTTGGCACGGGGACTGGACCCTGTAGCCGAGGCCTCTGCGCAGGTCGAACAGGAGAAGGCCCAAGCGGCTGCGGAAGCAGCAAAAGGCGTTACCTTTGGAGCCTACGCGGACGAGTTCGTCGAATGGAAAATAGACCACTCGGGGTTTAGTAATCCGAAACACAGAAACCAGTGGCGACACACATTCAAGGTCCACGCAGCACGGCTACGTGACAAGCCTCTCTCGGACATAACGCGCAGGGACATCCTGCCGGTTCTGGAGGCGCTTTGGGAGGACAGGCACGTGACCGCGACACGGGTGCGTGGTCGCCTTGAAAATCTCTTCGACCATGCTATCCAGAATGAGGCATACCATCACGACAACCCGGCGAGCTGGAAGCTGTACAACGCGACACTGTCAGCGCCACGTAAGCTGACGCATGGGCATAGGTCCGCAATGCCGCGTAGTGAAGTGTTTGACTTTGTTGCCCAGTTGAGGGGTCGCGAAGGATGCGGCGCGTTGGCTCTTGAGTTCGCAATTCTGACAGCTGCTCGGTCTGGCGAGGTGCGTCTCGCAACATGGAGGGAGATTGATTTTGAGCGAGCGGTTTGGTCTCTCCCGGCAGAGCGCATGAAGGCAAAGCGTGAACACGTGGTTCCGCTGGCGGGAGACGCAATGGCTGTATTGGAGAGTGCACGTAGCCTCTGCCTGAATGCTCCCAACCTGAACGACTTCGTTTTTCAGGGTGTTCGTGTGGGCAAGCCGCTGTCTGATATGACCCTGAGGGCAGTCATGAGGCGTATGGGGCGGGAGCAGTATGTTCCGCACGGGTTCCGGAGCACATTTAGAGACTGGGCCGCAAATGACACCGAGTTCCCACGTGAACTTGCGGAGGAGGCGCTTGCGCATCAGTTAGGACAAGTTGAGAAGGCGTATCGCCGCGAGCAGGCCGTGGAGCGCCGCCGTGTTTTGATGGAGGCGTGGGCTGATTTCGTAAGCGGTAGGCAAGTTGGCGGCGGCGCGGTGGTTCAGCTGCACGGTCACAAACAACGTTAAACCCGCGCGTGCCCTGTGGCGGTGGAGCCGCACTGGGCGCGCGCCTCTCAAAGCCTAAGCGCTAACTCGTTGCGTAGTTTGTGTCAGCAACGAGTTTCCGAAAGATTATTCCTCATATCTGACTGGCTTGTCAGAAAGGCGAAATACTCTCCCCAATTTGCGAAAAACCAAGGCTTTGCTGTTGAGTGGTAATGGGCGGGACCGGATACTGACGGAAATCACCGGAGACCGTCTATGAAGAACACCGCCGCCCCTCAGCCCTCAAAAGGCGAAGACCACTCTACCCGCTTGTTCCGCGTTCAGGAATTGACCGCGCGGTTGGGTGTGGGCCGCAGTACAGTTTATGATTGGCTGCAAAATCCGGACCCGGAGCACCCGTTCCCGCGTCCGGTCAAAATTGGGCGTATCACCGCATGGCGGGCGAGCGATGTGCAAGCTTGGCTCGACACGCTGCCTCAGTCGGCAGCTGCCTAACTCTAAACCTCTGCGAAATGAAAAGCCCCGCAATGTGGCCAGCACCAGCGGGGCTAAACAGAAAGCTTTGCCTTGAAAAAAACTACACAACCCGCAACTAGCGGGCAACAATTCCCTGTGCCATCTCCTGATGAAATCCTGGACGTTCTGAACGAATTCCGGCGCTCCGGCGCATTCCCGGTCAAGAGCGAGCTTCTGGACACGCTGTCAAAGCGTTGCTCGAAGGGGAAACTCACATACGAAGACGCTCGCGACGCAATCCGCGCTGTGATGCTTGACGGCGGTGCCGTCGAGCAAGCTATGGATGTCGTTAAGGGCCTCTTTCAGCCCGGCGACACTATTGAGTTTTGCGCAATCTCCCCGCAAGGGGTTGTTGTGGCGCTTCAAGGTGACCCATATGATGTAAAACTGGCCGCAAAAATGGCGGAGTTTGTACGCAATCAACTTGGGTACGCGAACCTCTACGTGGGCATCTGTCCTCGCCAGCCTCACATGTTGGGGCAGCGACGACGTGCGAACAACGCGGACGTGCTTTGCCGTCGGCATGTGGTATTGGACTTGGACGATAAGGACGCGCCGGACGTGGACGCGGGATGGCTGCGGACCGTTGAGGCACTCCGCCAACTTGGTCCGGCTTTGAGCGTCCGCAGTGGTAACGGCTGGCAAATCTGGTTCAACATCGAGGCACAGGCTAGCGAAGACCTCCACCATAGTGCTCCGGCGCTTTGTGAGGCGTTGGCGGTGATTGGCGCGGATAGCACAGGCGATCTGTCGCGCCTTATGCGCCTTCCTTACACCCTCAATGTGCCGAATGACAGTAAGCGCCGGAAAGGGCGCGTGGTGCGCTTTGCTTCGCCCGTGGATGCAATGGCAGTACAGGAGGCCGCAGCTTGAACTCTGCACACACATACACCGTAGGCAACTTCTGTACCCACATGCGGGACATCGCAGCTTCTTTGAGCCTGCCGGGGCACAAACCGTCGCGTTCCACGCACATCGCACAGGTTGGCTGCCCCAGTGTGGCCGCGCCGCCCAATCGAGTGCCTGACCTTGCCCTAATCTCGCAGCTGATGGAGCACATGCCGAACCCGGCAGGAATGGACCGGAGCGGGCAAGTTGGCGTTGCAAACGCGGTAAAAGGCGCAGTAACTGGAACCGGATTTGAGGCAGAGGGGCGAGACCTCTTTCTTGCGTGGAGCGCCAAGTGGTGGGGTTCTAATCCGCTTGAAGACGCGCGTATTTTTGACACCCTTGGTGCCCCGAAAAATGGCTGGGCGTCGCTACTTCGTACTTGCCACCAGTTCGCCCCTAATCTTGCTAAAGAGGTGCGCCTTGCTGAGGCAAAGCATGTGTTTTCTGGCGCGCGCATTCCCGATGGCGTAATCGACGAATTGGCAGCCCGTGGCGGTGGAGGTCAGTCCTCGTGTGCGCTTGAGCGATTGGTGCTTACCCCAGCAAACGTTC
This sequence comes from Shimia sp. R9_1, assembly GCF_017743775.1. Lineage (NCBI taxonomy): Bacteria > Pseudomonadati > Pseudomonadota > Alphaproteobacteria > Rhodobacterales > Roseobacteraceae > Shimia > Shimia sp. R9_1. Next base: position 648,449 of record NZ_JAGHRN010000002.1, read on the forward strand.
TTTCAGTGACAAGCATTCCCCCACGCCAGTGGCTCTACGGGCGTAGCCTGATTGCGGGATCGCTCAGCATCATTGCTGCACCTGGTGGAACAGGTAAGTCTGCGCTGACTATGGTTGAGGCGGTCGCTATGGCTTGCGGACGGACATTGCTCCCCGGTGAAGCGCCGCAGCGTCCGCTCCGCGTTTGGGTCCACAACGCAGAAGACCCCCAGGATGAATTGGACCGGCGCTTGGCGGCCATCATGAAGCAATACGGCCTCTCGAACGCTGATCTTGGCGGTCGCCTGTTTCTGACGTCAGGGCGCGAAGTTGATCTGTGTTTAGCAAAATCTGAACGTGGCGAACCGCGTGTGGTGCCGGGGATTGAAGACAAGCTCACTGAGTTCATCAAGCGTAACCGCATCGATGTCCTTGTTTTAGATCCCTTGGGTGCGGTCCACGCGCTGCCTGAGAACGACAACACGGCGGTCAACGTGCTTTTGGGCGCACTTCGTCGTGTCATGGATCGCACTGCACTAGCTATTCAAGCTGTGCACCACACCGGCAAGCAGGCGGCCAACGACATGAAAGGAAGCGGTGCAAGTGCAGCTCGTGGAGCGTCAGCGTGGGTCGATGGGGCGCGGAATGTTCGTCAACTCGCGCGTATGACCTCGGCGGAGGCAGCAAACTTCGCAATCCCAGCGGAAGAGGCATTCAAATACATTCGAGTAGACAACGGGAAGGCAAACCTCGCGCCAGCGGCGAAAGCTGTGTGGCGCAAAATCGAACCGATGGGCTTGGGTAACGGCACGCCGCAATACCCGGACGGGGATAGCGTGGGCGTACCCGTAGACTGGTCGCCACCGACCCCCATGGTCGAGACGGTGACTGCAAGCGAATTGCAACTGGTTCAGGCCGCGATTGACAAAGCCCCAAACCCTCCTCGCGCCAGCGAACAATCTCCAGAATGGGTGGGGTATATCGTGGCGGGCGTCCTGAGCCTTGATGTGGGGCCGCGTGGCACAAAGCGCGAAGAACGTAGCGCTGAGCAAAACCGCGAACGGGGGCAGGTCAAAGACCTCGTGAAGCGGTGGCTCAATAGCGGCGGACTTCTCCAGGAACCTGTATCTGACCTAAAGAAGGGGCGTGCCACCCCTGTTATCCGTACCGGGCAGCCTGCAGTGCTTCTGCCTGACGGCGGCGAAACTGCCTCTAGTTAAGTTCGCTGGACCCGATCAACGCCAAGGAAGTGCACTTCTCGCAGCGGATCCGAGGTGGGGCGCAGGTGGGGTCCGCAACCGTGCCGGGTAAAGTAAAATAGCGGTGGAATAGGGGGGTGTGTCCCCAACAGGGACACCCCCACCACCACCTGTTTTACTATAGAGCGGAAGTGGTGGGGGAGAAGATCAAATTGAGGTGCGAAGTGCGGCAGCCCAAAGACTTTAGCCGGTACCGGTGGCTCGCATTGGAGGCACAAGCGTGGCTTGCACTAATGCGAGCCACCTTTGATGCGCAGAAGTGTTCTGCGGTTCGTCCAAGTAAGCGCGAAGCACTCGTAAGACGGCCCACTGCTTCGCCTCGCCGGTGGTCATTTTCATAATCGGACGCAATGCGGCAGCATGGTCACGATAGAGGTCCAAGAGATCTTGTTGCTCGTCCGCGCAAACAGGGCGGATACGCGGACGCCCTGCGCGGACGACAGCGCCCTGACGCACAGGCTTTGGTGCGCGTGGCTGGTCAGGCAGACTGCGGCGGGACAGAGCGTCAAAAGAGCCCCTTGAGGGTCGCCACAGGCCCTGCATGCCTTGGTCCTCTGTCGCTTTAACGGAGGTGGCTTCTGTGCGCTGTCCGGCGCTCTCTATGCGTGCTGGCAGCTTGCTCAACCTCACGTCCATCCAGCTTACGTCGTTGCGCGTGTCGATTTGCAAGCGCTGGTACTTCCAGCGCAGCCAATCTGCGACGGCAGGAGCGAGCTCGGCTACGTCAATGCCGCCCAACGCACCCACGAACGCCTCCTCGTGCTCTTTAAGGTCGATTGTACGCCCCGGCACCCACGGGTCTTTTTTCCAGGCATCGCCAAGCCGGTTGGCAGCACGACGTGCCTCTGCACGGTTCCATTCCTCTGCTGTGATTTGCCCGGCCTCAAAGCGGCGCTTCTGGCGCTCCCGGAAGGCATTGGCAGCCTTGGGGCCGCAGTGGCTTAGGCACCGGCCCTTGCCCTCCTTGATTGGCGGGTTAGTGCATGTGCCACCGTTTCGGGTGCGGGCACCACACGTTGGGGCTAGAGGCCCGCCGCGCTCAAACACCTTGGCAGCTTCTCGAAATTCTGCGCTCTGGATCGGAGTTTTTATCTTCACGTCCTCTATATTGCCCCGCCGCCGCTCATGGGTGTTATATTATTACACGTAGTAATCCTGTCAATTAGCGGGTTGTGAGTAACTGACCCTGTGCTTTTTCTTAGGGGAGGATTCAAAGACGGTTCTCCGCGTCGACGGCTGCTTTATCGCAAGGCCGACAAAAGCAAAAACACTACGATATCCGAGATGTAGGGCGAGGGCGCCGTATGGGCATTCATAGGGAATGACGGCTCTCTGCCTAAAGCGGACCCATCTAGGCCGCTAGGAGCAAAAAACGCTGTATATGCAAAACTTGAAAAGGTTGGTTCCCGAAAGCAGATATTCATCGGGTCGGCTGGTTGCCGAAACGTAAACGCCAGTGCTCAATTTCCGGGGTGAGGCGGTCTTATGCCGCCAAAATTAGGTGGGGACAAGCTCATTCGCAGCTGTTCGGAAGGTAAGTTTATTAAAAGTCAGGGTCAAATTCCTCTCGACTTTTCAATTCCTAGTTGCGACGAGTGAAGTCAATACTGAAACAAAGCTGGGCGTGAATTGATGACTATGACGACGGTGGGTACCGCTCAGGTTCAAAGTTCGACCTCAAACAAAGTATATGATATTTTTTCCGATGAACTGGATTGGGAAGTTGTTTCGAGCCACGAGCGCGACATGGGCCCTGAGAAGCTGTGGAGTGCTCACATAGAACATGACGAGTTGGGAACACTTCGATGGGAGGTGACAGAGTATCCTGAGGGTTTTTTGGGCGAGATTGTTAGAGATTTAAATGGTCACGAGATCGTTCAAGATTTCAGCGTCAGCTTAGATTATGAAACCGACAAAAATTATGAGGCATTCGTTCGTCACGCATCGAATATAATGGAGCAGTGGTTTCGTGAGAATTATGAGGATCCAGCTAATTCCCTCCCCTATGACACTCGAGAAGGTGGTTATCAATGGATCTATGGCGGACCGACAACGCCAATCGAAGCTCTAGAAGAGGAGTTTGGGGGCAAATATCCCTCCGACGTCATCGAGGAAGTAGCATCCCGTATTGAGGATGAGTTGATTGATTGGACGCCAATACCTGGCCCCGATTTTTTCAGTGACGGTGAAAAACATCTGCCAGAACAGAATGTGAGTCCAGAAGATCTGCTGGAACGGTTTCGGACAAACCGCAACTTTGCTGCCTCCATGTCCGAGCAAGACCTTGTGGATTCTTTGGTTCAGTGGTTTCATCACTTTTATGAAGATCCCCAAAACGAAACTCCGTTCGACAGTGAAGAGGGCGATTTCGTCTACATCTACGGCGGTCCCTATAATGCTGAAGAGGTAATTCGGGATAGTTTCGGCAGTTTCGTTACCGATGCAGTAATCCAGGAAGTTGTTGACCAAGTTCAACGTGATGGAACCGTGAATTGGGCTCCATCTCCAAACCATTCTGACCAAATAAATGCTGCAGATGAGCACAGAAAAAAACAAGAAGAAGAGACCAGGAGCGGATTTGGACTTCACCTTCGCCGGGAAACGGGAAAGCTTGTTCTAAACAGTGACCGTTTCAGTTTGGCATTGGCGCGCCTTTTCCGAATTGCTCAGGGTGAATTTTCTCTTGCCCTTCTTGGGCGGTGGGGCAGTGGAAAGACTTCGATAGCGGATCTAGTGGCTGGTTACCTGCAGGATAGTGAGAAGTATCAGAAAGAAATCCAGAAGGTTTTTGGTGAGGGAGCAAAGGACGAGGCAGAGAACAGAGACTACGAGATCGTCAAATTCAATGCATGGCGGTATCGGCAAAAACCAGAGCTTTGGGTTTGGTTGTACGAAAGCTTTTTGATCGCCTTCCTTAAATGCAATCCGCTGAACCGAGTTCTTAGGTCAGTCCGTTTCGGCCTTCAAAAACACGGTCTTTATCAATCACTCTTTACCTTAGTCACGCTAGCTTTCTTAGCTGTGCCTTCCATGTGGATCTCTCAAGTCTTGCCCTATGGCTTGGCAGTTTTCGGAATCTCAGGGCTCCTTGGTTTAGTTTTCCTTGCTCGCAGGTGGTACACCTCTCTCCGGCGCCTTTACGACAAATACGGTATGGTGACGACCCATCGTGAACACTTAGGTATGCAAGCGCTAATAGGAGAGGACTTGAAGGCTTTAGTTACCTCTTGGACTAATGTCCATCAGTTCGCTTTTAGAGATAAGGTGGTATTTGGATTTTTACTTTTTTTGGTGGCAGTAGTTTGGTTCTCTACCTTTTTCGGGGGGGAAAGTGGTTGGTTAATTGATGTCTTAAAGACAGCTGCGTCCGAGAAGCTTGATACGGATGCTGCCCAAGTTCTTAATGCCTCCAAGGTTGCTTGGGGTATATGGTGCTTGATAGCCATTACTTTCTTCGGTGCGGTGATTTCGAATATTGGTCGCGCTGACCGCATTCTACTGATCGTAGACGATCTTGATCGTTGTCCGCCTGACGAAATCGTTGATTTAATCGATGGCATCAAATTGATGATTGACGATGAAGACGTCGGCAAACTTGTTCAAGCCTTTGTTTTAGCCGATGACACAGTACTGGAGGCGGCCATTCGGCGCCGTTTCGAGGGGCTTTCAAGCAAAGAAGATGGCAATCCAGGGCGGTGGCGCGCAGCGGTTCGAGAGCATATGGAAAAAGTGTTTCTCTGTCATGTTTCCCTGCCCGTACTTTCCGCTAAAGGGATTGAAGAGCTGGTTACAACATTCTCCAAAGAATTTGGTCTAGAAACCAAGGAAGCACCTTTAAAAAAGCCATCTCAATCTTTGGATGCTCCAGAAAAGGTCGAAAGGCCTACCGCTGCGCCTTCCTTGCCCTCCTCGCCCGCCGAGCCAGCAGTCGAATTTGTATTGTCAATTGATGAGCACAATGCAATTCGCTCAGCCTTGTCTAGTCAATGCGAAGAATCAGACGAAATCATAACGCCACGTACGGTGCGCTCGTTTTTGGTGAAGTATCAGTTTGCCCGGATGCTTCTTCAGTCAAATCGTATAACGTTTGAAAGTGACCATCTCGTCGAGAAACTAGCCTTGGAAGTGTCATCTGCCCGCATCAGTGGCAAAGTCTCGGAGAAACAAATTGAAGACGGCGACGCTGTAAGTTTGGTTGTTCGCTTAGTTGCCTAGGCGTTCCTATTTTTAAACGAACAGTACACTGAAGGCACTCCGAGCTGGAACCAGAGCAGTGGGAGATCCTGTGTTAAGCAATGCCACGCTATGGTGTCGGATTTGCTACAGGCTTCCAATCCCGTGAAGAGGTCGTTGTTGCCTCTAAAAGCTCTCGGGAACGCCTAGCACTGTGCAGTATTGTTGGCGAATGAAAAATATTGTTCAGGAAAGCTCTCACTCTTGCACGTGGGCAAGCGTATATCGACAGGTCTTGCCTGGAGGCGCTTGTCCATTTGTTCCGTGGCCAGATTTTCAGATCATAAGAGGTCGGTTTGGAGTGTTTCTGAGGTTGAGGCGCTCGCTCCACAGGCGGAAGACCTCGCGCTTATGTCTCAACAAAATCGCACTTTTGAATGAGCGGAACCGTTTCGCCCACAACGGGGAGGCAGTGGCATTCGCATAGGGCGCAAGAGTCTTGCCGCACATGGGCCATACAGACAATCCCTTTCACCCGGTCTTGCAGTATTTCCTGAGTTGTTTGACTGCGCAGTCAAAAAGTCCAGAATTTCTCGGCTTTATAGACGGAGCATGTAGAGCAATTCGGAACGTCGTCGGGTGAGGCCGGGGGGGGAGGTTGACGCGGCTGTGCTTGGCTTCGACCGTACTCCGTGGCAAGAAAAATAAGGGGCAGGTTAGGGGCAGAACAGCTGTCCCGTGAAAAATATGTTTGTTTTCATGTAGGTTTGGTGGAGCCTAGGAGGATCGAACTCCTGACCTCTACAATGCCATTGTAGCGCTCTCCCAGCTGAGCTAAGGCCCCAAATCTGTCAGGCCTCTCAGCCTGTGCGCGCCTAATTAGGCGTATCCCGGGGCAGGTTCAAGCGAAAAATTCCGCCCCGGAGAAGTTTTTTTGCCGTTCGGCTGACGATCAGTTGTCGTCGTCTTCAGAGGCAACGTCCGCGATCTCATCGAGCGAAACGTTGTCGTCCTCGTCGTCATCCAGAACATCATCTTCGAGGTCTAGATCAACGGCGTCATCATCATCAAGCACGTCATCTGCATCATCCAGATTGGCGGCTTTGGCTTTCAGTGTTGCGGCATCCTCGGCGTCTGCTGCAATCATGCGGCTCTTGCCCGCATCTACTTCTACGATGTCGCCAGTGTATGGGCTGACAACAGGATCTTTGTTCAGGTCATAAAAACGCTTGCCGGTGGTCGGGCACACGCGTTTGACGCCCCATTCTTCTTTGGGCATGGGTAATCCCCTTCAATCGGTTGAGTCGCTCTCGACGGTTTGCGCCACGTGCCATATCAAGGGCCGCGTGTCAAAGGGTATCACTGCAATCGCGGCCAAGGAGCGTAAATGACGCAACATATCATCCCCGGAACACCACCTGTGACGGTGGCTTTGCGTCAGTCTTCCCGTGCGCGGCGCATCAGCCTGCGTGTGTCGCGGCTGGATGGCAAAGTGACACTCACTGTGCCACGCGGGGTGAGCACACGTGAGGCGCTCGGCTTTGCTGAGGAAAAGCAAGACTGGCTGCGCAGACAGCTGTCGCAACAGCCAGAGCAGGTTTTGGTCGCGCCAGGTGCCGTGCTGCCGGTGGCTGGTCGGGATCGGCTGGTTGTGGCCGGGCAGGGGCGGTCGGTTGTTTTGGGACAGGATGAAATTGCCGTGCCGGGGCGCCCTGATCTGGTTGGGCGCAAAGTGCAGGGCTTTCTGAAAGAGCTTGCACGGCACCGTCTGTCGGAGGCTGTCGATCACTATGCGGCGCATTTGAGATTGCCCTACAGCCGGATGACGCTGCGGGACACGCGCTCACGCTGGGGCTCCTGTTCTTCGGCGGGGGCGCTGATGTTTTCCTGGCGGTTGGTGATGGCAGCCCCGGATGTGCTGGACTATGTCGCCGCGCATGAAGTGGCCCATCTGAAAGAAATGAATCACTCCCAAGCGTTTTGGAATGTGGTGACGCAACTCTATGGCCCATACGAGGCACCGCGCCGATGGCTGCGCACTGATGGGCAGGTCTTGCATCGTTATCGCTTTGACGGGGTTTAGCTGTCACTTGCAGCGAGGCCATTGACGTCTCGGCGCTTTGTGATCACAACGGCAGAATGATCCCACAGCCTCGTCCCTCCCAAGACCAATCCACCTCGGCGCATGACCGCGTTTACCGCGCCTTGCGCACCAAGATCATGTATGGCGAGTTGGCACCGGCCGAAGCGCTGACCCTGCGCGGCATTGGGAAAGACTATGAGGTCTCCATGACGCCAGCGCGTGAAGCTGTGCGGCGTCTGGTAGCGGAAGGCGCTTTGACGCTTTCCAGTTCAGGCCGCGTGGCCACCCCCGAACTTTCGAGTGAGCGTCTGGAAGAGTTGGCCGCGTTGCGTGCGCTGATCGAGGTGGAGCTGGCCAGCCGCGCGCTGCCACGGGCTCATATGGCGCTGATCGACCGGCTGGTGACGATCAACGGCACTGTGGCTGAGGCTGTGAGCAAGGGGGACGCGGTCGGCTACATCCGCGCCAATCTGGATTTTCACCGCACGCTTTATTTGCGCGCTCAAGCACCGGCCATGCTGGCGATGGCGGAGACCGTCTGGTTGCAGCTTGGACCAACCATGCGCGCGCTTTATGGGCGCCTGCGGCGCACGGAACCTCCCCACTACCATCGCCTGATTATTGCGGCGCTCAAGGCCGGAGACGAGCCGGGCCTTCGGCTCGCTGTGCGCTCAGATGTGACGCAGGGATTGCGGCTGCTCGCGCGGTAATCAGCCCCGCGACGGCCAAGCGTGGTGATAGTCGTCAATGACAATCGCATGCGCATGTTTGCGTGGACCATGCTCTTTGAGGTGGGGGTGATCCGGCGGCAAATCCGGATGTTCATGCGGCATGTCGGCAGGAGATGGCCGCCAGAGGCGCAGACCGATCCAAACGCTCGCAAGGCCGATCAGGCTGAGCGCTCCCAATGAAAGCGCCTGAGAGCCAGCTGTGGCTGTCCAGCCTGCCAAAGGGTAGGCGATCAGCCAGCAGGCATGGCTGAGGGCAAAATGCGCGGTGAAAACCGCAGTCCGGTCTTCTGAGTGCGCTGAGCGTTTTAGGAGCCGTCCGGAAGGTGTCATCACGGCGGAATAAAGCAGGCCCGCGCAGAGCCAGATGGCCAGAAACCCGATCCATGACAGCGGGCCATTGGCCCAGACCCAGGCCGCATGGCACAGTTGGATGGCTGCGAGCACTGCGGCTGCTGCGCTCATCAACGCGCGATCAGAGATGTGATGAAGCAAACGAGGCAGCATCAGGGCTGTGATCATACTGCCCGCGCCGAAGGCGCCCATGGCAATCGCCAGCCCATTTTCAGCCATGCCATACGTGTTGCGCACCACGACGACAGTGTTCACCAGAACATAGGCTGTTGTGGCGGCTGCGGCCATGTTGAATGCGAGAAGTCCGCGCAGGCGGGGCGTCGCCAGATAGATCCAGCTGCCACGCGTCAGGCGCGACACAAACGGGCGGTCGGCGCTGGCTTTGCGGGGCGGCAGTTTGGTGCTGAGAATCAGCAATGCAGAGAGGAAGAACCCTGCGGCTGTGCCCGCAAACAAACCATGGAAGCTCATAAAGAGCAGCAAGAGACCGGCGAAGGCGGGGGATAAGATATTTTCCAGATCAGACGCGAGGCGAGAGAGCGATAGCGCTTGTGTATATTCGTCTTCATCAGGAAGGATCTCAGGGATCGTGGCCTGAAATGTCGGAGTGAAAATACCCGAAGCCACCTGCAGCAGGAAAATTAGCCCATAAACCTGCGCCACGCTGTCCACAAATGGCAGGCTCAGCGCAACAGCAATGCGGATGGCGTCTGCCCCAACCAGGACTGCCCGTCGCGGAATCTTGGCCACAAGTGCGCCCATCACAGGGGATAGGCCAACATAGGCCACCATTTTGATGGTGTAAGCGATGCCCAACACAGCCCCGGCATTGGCCCCTGCCAGGTCATAGGCAAGCAAGCCAAGCGCGATTGTGAGAAGCCCGCTACCAGCCAGCGCGACGAGTTGCGCGGCAAACAGGCGTGAAAACGTGGGGTGTTTGAGCAAGTTCAACATGACGCCAGAGTACCGCGTTGGCGCGTCTCAGCAAAGCCATGTTCGTCTCTACAAGCAGCTCGGAAGCTGCGGCTTGCGGTCTCAGGCGCAAGCCGTCTTCTCAATCGGTTTTTAAAGGGGGAGAGCGCAGATTAGGCTGCCAGTCCTTTGGCCCCGATGTTCAGGAACTTCTTGCGGCGGTTGGAGACCAATTCATCCGCAGGCATTTCCGCCAGTTCGCCAAGCATGTCTTCGATGGCTTTGCGGACGTTCTCCATGGTCGCGGCGCGGTCACGATGAGCGCCGCCTTTCGGCTCCGCGATAATCCGGTCTGCCACGCCAAGCTGGTGCAAGTCTTGCGCGGTCACGCGCAGAGCTTCTGCCGCTTCACGCATCTTGGTGCTGTCTTTCCAGAGGATAGACGCGCAGCCTTCAGGGCTGATCACCGAATACACCGAATGCTCCAGCATGGCGACGCGGTTCGCAGTGGCAAATGCCACAGCACCACCGGAGCCGCCTTCGCCAATGATCACGGAGACCAGAGGTACGCCAATTTGCAGGCACATTTCAGTGGAACGCGCGATGGCCTCAGACTGGCCGCGCTCTTCTGCGCCTTTGCCAGGATAGGCACCGGCTGTGTCTACCAAGGTGACAACCGGCAGGCCGAATTTTGCCGCCATTTCCATCAGGCGCACGGCTTTGCGGTAGCCCTCTGGACGCGCCATGCCGAAATTATGCGCGATGCGGGATTTGGTGTCGTTGCCCTTTTCCTGGCCGATCACCATCACGGGCTTTCCGTTAAAACGTGCAAGGCCACCCATAACGGCGAGATCGTCCGCAAAGCTCCGGTCGCCCGCAAGCGGGGTGTAGTCGGTGAACAGCGTGTCGATGTAGTCGCGGCAATGCGGGCGCTCCGGGTGACGTGCCACTTGGCATTTCCGCCATGGTGTCAGGTCTTTGTACAGTTCTTCCAGCAGATCAGCGGCTTTGCGATCCAGCGCTGCGGCTTCGTCAGCCACGTCCATCTCTTCGTTCTGACGCGCCAGCGCGCGCAGCTCTTCGGCTTTGCCCTCGATCTCTGCAAGTGGCTTTTCGAAGTCGAGATAGTTGGTCATTGGGCACTCCCGGCGCATTCCTTACGTTTCCGCTATATGACGCTGACGGAGCGTAATTGCAACGGTGTGCGCCATGTGGCCAATATTGAGGCAGGGTGCAGCGCAAGTTAGCAAGATTTGTGATCTGGCTTCATGTCATCAGGACGGGGTCGGGATCGCTCTGAATCCTGTTTTGTTTTCATACTCCAAACCATTGGGAGACTCGTATTATGTCCGCCAGCTACGAAGACCGCATCCTGCGTGTTTTGGCCTACATTCATGACAATACGGATGGAGACCTGTCTTTGGACGCGCTGGCAGATGTGGCGGCGATGTCGCGTTTTCACTGGCATCGCGTCTTTCATGCGCTCACCGGTGAAACCTGCGCGCAGGCCGTGCGCCGCATTCGCCTGCATCGCGCGGCGGTCTGGCTGGCGCAGGGAGATATGTCTCTGCCGCAGATTGCGGCGCGCACCGGGTATGGCAAACAAGGCAGTTTCTCACGTGCGTTCTCTGACGCTTATGGCATCAGCCCGTCGGCGTATCGTGCCGCAGGGCAGGTGGCATTGCTCAATCCAGATTTAAAAACAGGATGTTACCCTATGCATGACGTAGATATTCGCAATGAACCCAGCCGCCGCCTGGTCGGAGTGCCTCATAAAGGCGCCTATCATGAGATTGGCAAAAGTTTTGAGGCCTTCGGTGCCATGTGTGAAAGCCGTGCCCTCTGGCCCAATGTGCGCGCGGTGATCGCGGTCTATCAAGACAGCCCCGAAGTTGTGCCGGAAGCGGAGCTGCGCGGTCTCGCCGGTGCCGAATTCGTCGGTGAGGGCACCCCGGAAGGGATGGAAGACTTTGCGCTCCCGGGCGGTAGAACCGCCGTGCTGACCTATAAGGGGCCTTATTCCGGCATCTCGGCGGCCTATCATTCTTTCTATGGCAATTGGCTGCCCGCCTCTGGCGAAGAGCCCGCAGACCAGCCCTGTTACGAGATCTATCTCAACAACCCGCGCGACACAGCACCTGAGGATCTTTTGACGGAAATCTGCATGCCGTTGGCTGCAAAATAATGCGCGGGCCTCAGCCGGAGAACACCACCGGATAAAGCGAGGCAACTAGCAGCGCCGCCATTGTCCAGTTGAACGCTGTGAGGCGGGCAGGAGAGGTCAATAGGCGGCGCATCTGCTGACCAAGCACGGTCCAGCTCGACACACAGGGTAAATTCACTGCGCCAAAAGCGCCTGCCACGAGCAGGATCGTGAGCACTGTGCGATCTGGCGCATAAAGCGTGATCGCCGTCAGGGCCATGGTCCAGGCCTTTGGGTTCACCCACTGAAAGATCGCCGCCTGCATGAAGGTCATGGGCCTGCCGCTTGTGCTGCCATCCTGCGGAGCACCGGCGCGCGCAATCTTGAAAGCGAGCCACAAAAGATAGGCGACCGAAGCCACGGAAAGTGCCGTATGTGCGATCGGAAACCGGTCAAAAACCTGCATAAGACCAAGTCCCACCAGCGCGACCATCACCACAAATCCGATGCCGACACCCAGCATATGCGGGATGGTGCGCGCAAAGCCGAAGTTTGCACCGGATGCCATGAGCATCAGGTTGTTCGGCCCCGGCGTAATGGAGGACACAAAGGCAAAGATCATGAGGGCGGTGAGGATATCGTAAGTCATGGCACCAATCTGATGCAAAGCACACAGTGTTTGGTTGCGTTTTTGTGTGATTATCGTTAATTAATTCACAATTAATGGCGAAACTGGATCATATTGACGAACATATATTGCGTGAGCTGTCGCGTGATGGACGCATGAGCAACCTTGCTTTGGCGGAAAAGGTCGGCTTGTCGCCCTCTGCCTGCCTGCGCCGGGTTGCGGTTTTGGAAAAGGCCGGGATCATCTCCGGCTATCGCGCTGTTCTCAACCGCGCGGCCCTCGGCTCGGGTTTTGTGGCTTACGTGACTGTTGGCCTCAACAAACACACCAAAGACGCCCAAGAAGCCTTTGAGCGGGCGATGGCCATGGCTCCGGAGGTGCGGGAGTGTCACAATATCACCGGTCAGGTGGAATATCTGCTGCGCGTGGAGGCAGCGGATTTGACCGCTTATAAAGCGTTTCACACCGACGTCCTTGGCACTGTGCCGCAGGTGAATGCGATCACCAGCTATGTGGTGATGGGCTCGCCCAAAGACGAACGCGCCTAAGTGCAGAAACAAAAAAGACCCCGCCGTCAGGCGAGGCCTAATGGTGCAATCATGTCTGCGCTTAGCTGGCCGCGATCAGCTCAGCCTGTGCCACGATAACCTCGGCTTGCTTGATGGAGGCGATATCCACAAGGCGTCCTTTGTAGACGGTCGCGCCTTCGCCATTGGCCTTGGCCTGCTCCATGGCTGCGAGAATTTCGCGTGCCTCGGTGACTGCTTCCTCAGAAGGGGTGAACACCTCATTTGCCAGTGCGATCTGCTTGGGGTGGATCGCCCATTTGCCAACCATGCCCAATGTTGCAGAGCGTTTGGCCTGCGCGATATAGCCTTCATCATCAGAGAAGTCGCCAAACGGGCCGTCCACTGGCAGCACGCCATGGGTGCGGCAGGCCGCAACGATGGCGGCTTGCGCCCAGTGCCATGGATCAGACCAGTGTTTCTGGCCTTCATGCAGCATGTAGTAGTTTTCCTGCGTGCCACCGATGCCGGTGGTCTGCATGCCCATCGAGGCGGCAAAGTCCGCAGCGCCGAGGCTCATGGCCACCATGCGTGGGGAGGCTGCGGCGATCTCTTCCACATGGGCGATGCCCGCCGCCGATTCGATGATGACTTCAAAATCAATGCGCTTGCTGCGCCCCTTTGCGGCTTCGATTGCTGTGACCAGCGCGTCAACCGCGTAGATGTCGCCTGCGCAACCCACTTTTGGGATCATGATCTGGTCCAGACGGTCGCCGGTTTGCTCCAGCAGGTCCACAACGTCGCGGTACCAAAACGGCGTGTCCAAACCATTGATGCGCACGGAAATGGTCTTGTTGCCCCAGTCGATGGTGTTGATCGCATCAATCGCGTTGGCGCGCGCCATGTCTTTGTCTGTGGGGGCCACAGAGTCTTCGAGGTCGATGTTGATCACATCTGCTGCCGAAGCTGCCATCTTGGCAAAGAGCTTGGTGTTGGAGGCCGGGCCAAACAGCTGGCAGCGGTTGGGGCGGGCGGGGGCGGCAGGCTGGATGCGGAAACTCATATCTATCGGCCTCTCGGTAAGGAAATTACGTTTTTGTCGCCTGTTGTGGTATGAAGTTGCGCGTCGATGCGCAAGGATATTTTGCATCTGCGGCAAGGCGACGCCGCGTTGCGGCGCAGACTGGGGTTGGCGCGGTTTGTTTGCAGCTTTCCGCTTTGGGAAAGGAAAAAATATCCTCAAATCCGGAAAGGGTGAAAGAATCTTCGAACTTTTTGCCGTTTCGGACAGGTTTCACAAGGAAATTTCATCATTGCTCGCAGAATATAGGTCAGGAAGACTTACGCGACGATGACAGGGAAGGACGCGCTATGATCGAGACACCGTATCTTTTGTTTCTGGGTGATGCGCCGGACCAGCTGGCGGCCAAAGTGGCTCAGGGCATCAAAGACTGGCGGCCGGAAAACGCCGTAGGCCAGTTCCGTATGGAAGGCTGCAAGGCGGATATGGGCCTGACCGATATGAGCCTCGTTGAGGCGCGCGAAGCCGGCGCCAAAACGCTGGTGATCGGTGTGGCCAACCGGGGTGGCGTGATTTCCCAGGAATGGAAAAAAGTGCTGGTGATGGCGCTGGAGGAAGGCTTCGATCTGGCTTCCGGTCTGCACAACCTGCTGCGCGATGAGCCGGATCTGGTGGCCGTGGCAGAGGCAACCGGCCGCACATTGCATGACGTGCGTGTGCCTGAGGTGGAATACCCGATTGCCAATGGCAAGAAACGCACCGGCAAGCGCTGTCTGGCGGTGGGCACCGATTGTTCCGTGGGCAAGATGTACACCGCGCTCTGCATGGACGCTGAGATGCGCAAGCGGGGGATGAAATCCACCTTCCGTGCCACGGGTCAAACCGGCATTCTGGTCACCGGCGACGGCGTGCCGCTGGATGCGGTGATCGCGGACTTCATGGCGGGCTCTGTTGAATGGCTGACCCCGGACAATGACGAAGACCACTGGGATCACATCGAAGGCCAGGGCAGCCTGTTCCACGTGTCTTATTCCGGTGTGACCATGGCGTTGATCCATGGTGGGCAACCTGATGCGCTGATCCTGGCGCATGAGCCCACCCGGGATCACATGCGTGGTCTGCCAGAGTATCAGCAGCCGAGCCTTGAAGCGCTGCGCGACATGGCGCTGCCATTGGCACAGGTTGCCAACCCGGCCTGTCAGGTTGCGGGCGTGTCGGTGAACACCCAGCACATGGCTGAGGACGAAGCCAAGGCCTATCTGGCGCAAATCGAGGCGGACATGGGTCTGCCAGCCACCGATCCGTTCCGCTTTGGTGCGGGCAAGCTGGTGGACGCGCTGGCGGCATTGTAAACTGATACGGGCTGGACCGGGGGCGCTGCCCCCGGACCCCCGGGATATTTTTGGCAAGAGGAAGAGGCGCGCGTGTCGCGCCCTTCAGCCACAGGACTTTGAGGACCGCATGAAAATCACCGTCACCCCCGATGTGTTCAAACTGGCACAGGTGTTCACCATTTCGCGCGGCTCCCGCACTGAGGCCAAAGTGCTGACCGTGCGTGTTGAAGACAATGGCGTCGTGGGGTGGGGCGAATGTGTGCCCTACGCGCGCTATGATGAGACATTGGAAAGCGTGACGGCTGAGATCGAAGGGCTGCCAGCGCAGATTGACCGCGAGGCGCTTTATGATCTGCTGCCTGCGGGTGCCGCGCGCAATGCGGTGGACTGTGCGCTTTGGGATCTGGAAAGCAAACAAGCAGGCAAACGCGCTTGGGAATTGGCGGGGCTGCCAAAGCCTGGTCCGGAAATCACTGCCTACACGCTGTCGCTTGCGGAACCTGGCGAGATGCAGGCACAGGCCGCGAAAAATGCCCATCGTCCGCTGCTGAAGATCAAACTTGGCACGCCGGATGACATGCCACGGCTTGAGGCCGTGCGCGCAGGTGCGCCGAAATCCACGATCATTGTGGATGCCAACGAAGGCTGGAGCGCGGAGGTCTATGCGGATCTGGCACCGCATTTGGTGCGCTTGGGCGTTGCTCTAGTGGAGCAGCCGCTTCCAGCGGGCGAAGATGACGCCCTGATCGGCATGGAGCGCCCGGTGCCGGTCTGCGCCGATGAGAGCTGTCATGACCGCACCAGCCTGCCCAAGCTCAAAGGCAAATATGATGTGGTCAACATCAAGCTCGACAAGACCGGCGGGCTGACCGAGGCACTCCGTCTGCGCGAAGCGGCGCTGGCAGAAGGCTACAAAGTGATGGTTGGCTGTATGGTGGGCTCAAGCCTTGCCATGGCGCCAGCCACTCTGATTGCGCAGGGTGTGATGGTCACCGATCTCGACGGGCCATTGTTGCTCGGTGAAGACCGCGACACACCGCTGGTGTTTGATGAAAACGGCGTGCACCCGCCAAGCGCCGCGCTTTGGGGCTGATTGCCCCACCGTCGCCTAAATTTTTGTTCCATTGCAGAGGGGTGTGGCGTACACGCATCGCGGTGGAGTTGAAACAACCCGTAAGGAGCATCCAAACATGACCCGCACCGTCTATGTGAACGGCGAATACCTGCCGGAAACCGAAGCCACAGTCTCGATCTTTGACCGGGGGTTCCTGATGGCGGACGCGGTTTATGAGGTGACCAGCGTTCTGGGCGGAAAGCTGATTGATTTTGAAGGTCATGCGGTGCGTCTCAAGCGCTCTCTGGATGAGCTGGACATGGCGGAACCCTGCGCCAAGGAAGAGCTGCTGGAGATCCACCGCAAGCTGGTAGAGCTCAACGAAATTGACGAAGGTCTAGTCTATCTGCAGGTCACACGCGGCTCTGACGGTGACCGTGACTTCGTCTTCCCAGGTGAAGATACCAAGCCAACAATCGTGCTCTTCACCCAGAACAAACCCGGTCTGGCAGATAGCCCAGCCGCCAAGAAAGGTGCCAAGATCATCTCCATCGAAGACATTCGCTGGGGCCGTCGCGACATCAAAACCGTGCAGCTGCTTTACCCGTCCATGGGTAAGATGATGGCCAAGAAAGCGGGCTGCGATGATGCCTGGATGATTGAAGACGGCTATGTGACCGAGGGCACCTCTAACAACGCCTATTTTGTCAAAGACGGCGTGATCGTCACCCGCCCTCTGTCCAATGACATCCTGCACGGCATCACCCGTAAGGCGGTGCTGCGCATGGCGGCTGAGGCGCAGCTGAAGATCGAAGAGCGTCTGTTCACCATTGAGGAAGCCAAAGAGGCGGATGAAGCCTTCACCACCTCGGCCTCGGCCTTTGTGATGCCGGTAGTGGAGATCGACGGCGTGGCGCTGGGCGATGGCACACCGGGGCCAATCGCGACCCGTCTGCGTGAGATCTATCTGGAAGAAAGCCGTAAGGCTGCGATCTAAGCTCTGGCGCAATAATTGGATATTCGGCGCGCCTGATTGGGCGCGCCTTTTTTGTTTGCCTAAGCGCTTTTGGCCAGGTGACTCTGCCAGAGCCAGGCAACCAGGCGGCGCAGGCCGATGCCCGTTCGAATTTCAAATTCCTCATAGAGGAAATTCTTTTGGTCGACGCCTTGCTTTGGCAGATCTTTGGCAAGGCTGCGGCGCATCTCGATGGGGCCACAAAACAGCACTTTGCGTGTGGCAAGGTCCGGGATCTCTGCAGCGAGGGTCGTGGCGGAAAGACGTCCGCGTGTCTGGCTTTGCCAAAGAACAAGATCGAGATTTGATTTGCTTGCCGCAAGGCTTTCCAGTTCTGCCAGATGCGCGGCGTTGTCCCGATCACGTATGCAATAGATGAAAGTCACAGGCGGCGCCTCAGCGGGAAGCGCCTGCGCAAGGGCGACAAATGGTGTTACGCCGACGCCGGCCCCGATCCAGACCTGATGGCCCTTTGCGCGACCGAAATGGCCATAGGGGCCGTCCACTTGCACCGCCTGTCCGGCTTTCAAGCTGTGGGCGACATGGCTGGTAAGATCTCCAAGTGGCGCAACGGTCAGGCGCAGATCGCCTGTTTCATTGGGCGCTGCGGAAATGGTGAAAGGGTGCGGTTCGCTAAACCCGGCCCCGGAAAAGCGGAAAAAAGCAAACTGGCCCGCGCGGTGGCGCAGTGGACGGCCTTTGGGCGCGAGGTCCACAGCGACCGCATCACCCTGCTGTGTGACGTGGATGATTTCATAGCTGCGGCTGGGGCGGAGCCCTCGCGGCGCGGACGTCCAAGCGTAGGCCACTATGCCGACCACACAGACCAACAGCATATAGAGCCCAAGCGGATCGCCGTTGTTAAAGGGTTTAAGGATGAACAGGTAATGAAACGCACCAAAGACAAAGAAGATACCGATGAATCGGTGGGTCCATTTCCACAGGTGGTAGGGGATGAAAGTGGCGATGGTGATGACCACAAGTATCAGCAGACCGTAGAGGCTGATTTCCCCCAAGGTCTCGGCAAGCTCAACAAGGGCGGTTTCGCGACCAAGGCCCCGCATTTCCGCGTCAATCGTGTCATGCAGAAGGATCGCGACCATGGCACCGATGCCGAGCCACTTGTGCAGACGATAGCTTTGATCAAGCGGGCCAAAGAGCATTTCAACGCCGGGCCAGCGGGTGGCGATCAAATGTGAGAAGGCCATGGCGATCAAAGCGCCCAGGCCCAGATATTGGCTAAAGAGCGCCACACCGTCGCGACCCTGCGCGATTGACGGCCACCACACAAATGGCACCGCCAGTGCTGCGGCCACCACAAGCAATCCGATTTTTCTCAAGATGTCTTCCCCACTTTGGCTAGGCACATAAATGTGCTTGGCTTTTGTGGCCCTTTTTGCCGGATGGCAGAGGGTTTGAGGAGAGAAAAAATGCAGCGATTTGGGGGGTTATAACCTGGGTTTAGGCCACTTTCATGACGATTTTGCCGATGTGGCCGCTGCTCTCCATACGTTGGTGCGCCGCGACCGCATCACTCAAAGCAAATTCGCTGTCCATCACCGGAGCGATGCGACCGGATGACAGCAAGGGCCAAACGTCGCGCAACAGAGCTTCGGCGATTTTGCCTTTGGCCAGATCGCTTTGCGGGCGCAACGTTGAACCGGTGATTGTGAGGCGGCGCATCATCACATGGGCGAAGTTCAATTCGATCTGCGGCCCTTGCAGAAAGGCGATTTGCACAAGGCGGCCATCATCCGCCAGGGATTTGACATTGCGGGGCAGATAGTCGCCCCCCACCATATCCAAAATCAGATTGGCTCCACCTTCGGCGCGCAGAACGCTGACAAAATCCTCGTCCCGGTAGTTGATCGCACGTTCGGCGCCAAGATCGAGGCAGGCTTTGCACTTTTCGTCAGATCCGGCGGTGGTGAAGACCCGCGCACCAAAGGCGTTGGCAAGTTGGATGGCCGTTGTGCCAATGCCGGAGGAGCCGCCATGCACCAGAAAGCGCTCTCCCGCTTGCAGCCCGCCGCGCTGAAAGACGTTGGAATAGACCGTGAAAAAGGTTTCAGGCAGACAGGCGGCTTCTTGCAGGCCCAATCCTTCTGGAAGGGGCAGGCAATGTGCCGCCGGGGTCAGCGCATATTCGGCATAGCCACCGCCGGGCAGCAGCGCGCAAACGGCATCCCCTTCAGACCATTGGGGCACACCGGCGCCCACTGCCGCGATGGTGCCTGAGGCCTCAAGGCCCGGGAGATCAGAGGCATTTGCAGGTGGGTTGTAGAGTCCGGCGCGTTGCAGCACATCCGGGCGATTGACGCCAGCATAGGCAATCTTGATGAGAACTTCTCCAGCGGCGGGTGTCGGGATCGGGCGATCGGTCAGTTTCAGCACATCGGCCGCGCCGGGTTTGGTGATTTCAACGGCGCGCATCGTCTCTGTCATGATCTGTCCCTCTGGGTTCCTGTGTTCGGGAACTGTGTAGCAGAGCGGCTGGCATCGCGCACAGAGGCTTTTGCTGTCCTGACGTGAGGGCGTTGTGGCGCTAGGGCAGGCAAAAGGGGGGGTGCCCCTGCCATCGCAAGCGATGGCCACCCGGGGATATTTGCCGAATGAGAAGCCGTTTTGGGAACGCGCTTTAGCGCGAAGGGGGTGTCCAGCTGCCAGGCATGTTGTTGGGCAGATCGGGGGCGCGAAATTTTGACGCCGCTTCCAGTGGGGCGGCCATAAGGCGCCCAAGCGGGCTTTTGTTGAACCGGGCTTTGGTCTTTTCAAATTGCATGACGTTTTCGATGCGACGATCCAGAAACGCCCATGTGGCGGTGTTGCCTTCGCTGTCATCGCCCAACCAGTAGAGCACCGTGGAAGAATAGACCGCCGAAAGTGTGGCGCGTTTGGTATACCAGTTTAGGTCGCGCGAAGTGTCACCGATGGCAGTCCAGATGGCATCTGCCGTGCCCCAGATCAGCTGCGCACCGGTGGCTGCGTGTTGCGGAAGCGCAAAGAGTGTGGAGCCGCGGCGCACCAGTTCACGATCCGGGCAGAGCTCAAGGCGCAGGCGCACCGCATGGGTGATCTTTTCGCGAATTTTCATCTCTGCGACTGCGGTCTCTCCCATGGCTGCGACCATTTGAGAATCACCGCGCTTGTGAAAAGCCACCGCAAGGTCGACCGCGCCACGCGGACAAATTGCACGCGCAACGGTGGCATCCACACCACTGTCCGCGATGGCAGCGGTAAAAGTGGCCTCAGACCAGCCATCAAAGGGCACATGCATCTCTGCAGCGTCCAAAAGGCGGGATTTCAGGTCGGTGTTGGGGGTCTCCGTCACGGGCTCTCTCCCTGTCGCGAGGTGGCGTTGCACCCATACTAGACAAAGACGGGACGACTTGCTATACGCCGGGCTCCTGCAATTTCATTGCAACTCAAACTTAGAAAGGTGGTGAAAACCACATGCAGGTTAGTGTTCGTGACAACAATGTCGATCAGGCGCTTCGTGCCCTGAAGAAAAAGCTGCAGCGTGAAGGCGTCTTCCGCGAAATGAAGCTCAAGCAACATTTCGAAAAGCCGTCCGAGAAAAAAGCGCGCGAGAAGGCTGAAGCGATCCGCCGTGCCCGTAAACTGGCGCGTAAGAAAGCACAGCGTGAAGGTTTGCTCTAAGCACACCTCTCCAGCTTGGACACAAGAATTGACGACCCCCATGGCCCGGCCATGGGGGTTTGTCTTTTGTTGCATCAGGGCATTTTGTGCTTAGATGCCAGACAAAACCGGGGCTCCCATGGCGTTCCCGAAGCTAAGATTGAGGGCAGCCATGCTATCTCGCAACCTAGGATCTTTTCTTTTTGTGCTGACAGTTGGTGCCATTGTCGGAGCGATCTACAGCTATGTCCTGGCCGATATGATGGGTTGGGGGTTGGGCCTTCTGGCGCTTTGGCGCGGAGCCGTGCGCGGTGTGATCGTGGCCACCATTGCTGTGGGCCTTGAGGTCTGGATCAGCAACAGCCCAATTGGGCGGTGGCAGCGCAGCCTGAAGTTCCGACGAGGCTTGGCGCTGCGGATGCTGATCACCTGTTGCATCTTGCTTTTTTCGCTGGCGGCCACGCATCTGGTGCTGATCCGGGACAAAGACACCTATGTGATGTGGTTTCAGCAGGGGCTGTTTCCCGATTTCCTGTTTGCCTTCTGCACCGGCATTTTTATTCAGTTCATGCTGCAGGCGCGGCGTTTGATCGGCGGGCGGACGCTGACCTATTTCCTGCTCGGGCGGTATGCGCGGCCCACCGAGGAATGCCGGATCTTTGTCCTGGCCGATCTAAAAGGGTCCACGTCGATCACGGAAAAGCTTGGCGATCAGCGCGCGCTTGAGATGATCACGGGCTTCTTTCTCGACATCGATCCAGTGATCAAAAAACATCAGGGGGTGATCCACAACTATGTGGGCGATGAGATCATCATGAGCTGGCGGGATCGCGGGCCGGACGGAAACATGCGGCTCCTCAAGTGCATCGATGAGATTTTTCAGATCGTGGCGGCGCGCCATGACCACTACATGGCCAAATACGGTGTTGCCCCTTCATTGCGCATGGGCGTGGCCGGCGGGCCGGTGGCTGTCGGGGAATGTGGCTGGGAAAAACGCCAAGTGGTTTATATCGGCGACACGATCAACCGCGCCAAGCGCCTGCAGGAGGCCTGCAAGGCGCATGGGCTTTCGGTGATTTTGGATGCTGAAACCGCCAATGACATCACATTGCCGATGGGGCTTGGATTGGCAGCGGTGGAGGAGACCACCCTGCGCGGGCGGGCCAGTGCCACGCAAATGCTCACACTGACCGCGCCGGACGGCAGCGCCTTGGAGGCGCTGACGCCTGAGGCTGTTCCGGCTTAAGCGCGCGGTTTGCCTTTCGGGGCAGATGCCGCCGCCGCACGACGCGCTTTGTTCTTCTTGCTGTTGGCTTTGCCTTTTGGGGGCGGTGGACCTTTGGGCTTGTCGCCGCCTTTGCGGTGAGGCTTGGCATCGCTCAATGCGCCATCAGCCATTGCGCGCCGACGCGGCGCCGCGTTCCCACCCGGGGCTGCGCCATAGGCCGGTTTTGAGGCTGACTTCGGTTTTCCGTCCTTTGGAGCAGATTTGGCGGCACCGGGTTTTGGCTTCTTCTGCCGTGGGGCTGGATCGTCGTTCCAGTCCACCGGAGATGCTGATTTGTTTGGTTTTTCTGAGAATTTATCGCGTTTTGGTTTGTGAAAATCCGACTTTTCACCGCGCTCAGGGCGCTGTTCATCCCGGTCATGCCGTGGCTTTTCGAACTTTCCTTTGCCACGATGCGGTTTTCCACCGTCTTTACGCGGGCCTTTGCCAAACGGTTTTTTGCCACCCTCGCGCGCATCACGTGGGCTGCGTTCCAGCACAGGCGCATTCTCCATCTGCGTCAGCTTTGCGCCTTCTTCCAGCGTCATGTTCGGGCCAATCGCGGCGAGGAAGCCTGCCACACTGGTTTCAAGAACCTGCACATAGCTTTCTTCCGGATTGATGCGGATCGCACCAATGTCGTCTTTGGTCAGATCGCCCAGTTTGCACAGCATTGGCAGCAGGCGGCGCGGCTCTGCACCTGCCTTGCGACCACCGGAGATCGAGAACCAAACAGAGGGGCCAAAATCCTTGCGCGGGGCTGGCTTGGCATCGCTTTCCGCAATCTCTTCAGGCGCGGAATGTTTGGAATTGTAAAGTCGCAGATAGGCCGCGGCCACTTGCTCGGGCGAAAATGTTCCAAGCAAAGATTCAATAAGAGGCAATTCTGACTCAGTTGGCTCCACAATCCAGTCCGGATCGGCAAACATCCGCGCCTGATCCTGCGCGCTGACTTCTTCGGCAGAAGGCGCACCAGACCACTCGGCTTCAAGCTTGGCCCACCGCAGCAGACGCTCTGCCTTTTTGCGGGACTTGCGGGTGACGATCAGCGCGGAGACCCCTTTGCGGCCTGCACGGCCGGTCCGGCCAGAGCGGTGCAGCAGGGTTTCGTGGTTGTTCGGCAGTTCGGCATGCACCACCAGATCGAGGTTTGGCAGGTCGATGCCACGCGCGGCCACATCGGTGGCGACACAGACACGCGCACGGCCGTCGCGCATCGCTTGCAGGGCGTGGGTACGCTCTGTCTGAGACAGTTCGCCAGACAGCGAAACCACCTGAAAGCCTCGGTTGGAGAGACGAGTCGTCAGACGGGCCACCATGGCGCGGGTGTTGGCAAAGACAATTGCATTTGGCGCTTCGTAAAAGCGCAGCGTGTTGATCACGGCGTTTTCCGCATCGCGATCCAGCACCGTCATGGCGCGATAGGTGATGTCGGCATGCTGCTTTTGCTCGGATTTGGTTTCCACCCGGATCGCATCACGCTGATAGTTCTTGGCCAGTTCCGCGATCATTTTTGGCACGGTGGCGGAGAACAGCAGCGTCTGGCGCTCTTCCGGCACCTGCTCCAGAATGAATTCCAGCTCTTCGCGGAAGCCCAGATCGAGCATTTCATCCGCTTCATCCAGCACGACGGCGCGGATGTCCAAGAGGTCGATAGAGCCACGGTCAATGTGGTCACGCAGACGGCCGGGGGTGGCCACAACAATATGCGCGCCACGCGCCAGCGCACGGCGTTCGTCGCGCATGTCCATGCCGCCCACACAGGAGGCCACGCGCGCACCTGCTTCGGCATAAAGCCAGGTCAGTTCGCGTTTCACCTGAAGCGCCAATTCGCGTGTCGGCGCGATGACCAGCGCCAGTGGTGCGGCGGCCTCATCAAAGGCCTCTGCCTCGCCCAGCACGGTGGAGGAGATTGCAAGGCCGAAGCCCAGCGTTTTGCCTGAGCCTGTTTGTGCGGAAACAAGAAGGTCTTTGCCCGCCAGTTCCGGGGCCATTACGGCTTCCTGAACCTGGGTGAGCTTGTCATAGCCTTTTGCGTCAAGCGCGGCCTGAAGTGCGGTTTTCACGGTGATGTTCACTTTTCATCTGAGGAGTGCCAGCTGGACGGCGTCGGCGGGCTCCCTCATCATCTGAACCGCTCTCATCATCATTTGTGGCAAGAAGCGCAGCACATAGACCAAAACTTTGGGCGTGTATAGGTGTCTCGTTCCGCCGCCAAATACCCGTCAGACCGGCATGACAAACAATTTACTTCTAGCGCTTTGAAACCCGGGCAAAGTTCTTATGTTAACGAGAATTCGATTTCACACAGGGCGCGATAGCATGACCGATACCTACACCCCCCCGAAAGTCTGGACTTGGGATTCTGAAAGCGGTGGCAAATTTGCCAGCATCAACCGCCCAATTGCAGGCCCGACACATGACAAAGAGCTGCCCCGCGGTGAGCATCCATTCCAGCTCTATTCACTGGCCACGCCCAACGGCGTGAAAGTCACCGTGATGCTGGAAGAGCTTCTGGCAGCAGGTCACAAAGGCGCGGAGTATGACGCTTATCTCATCAACATTGGTGAGGGCGATCAGTTTGGCTCCGGTTTTGTGGGCGTAAACCCGAATTCCAAAATCCCCGCGCTGATGGATCTGAGCGGCGACAAAGAAGTGCGCGTGTTTGAAAGCGGCGCGATCCTTCTGCACCTTGCAGAGAAATTTGACGCCTTCTTGGGGCCAAAGGAAAAGCGCGCTGAGATGATCAGCTGGCTCTTCTGGCAAATGGGCAGCGCGCCGTATCTGGGCGGTGGCTTTGGCCATTTCTACGCCTATGCGCCAGAGAAATGGGAATACCCGATCAACCGCTTTGCCATGGAAACCAAGCGCCAGCTTGATGTTCTGAACCGCCAGCTGGCAGAGAACAAATACATCGCCGGTGACGAATACACGATTGCCGACATCGCAATCTGGTCCTGGTACGGCGCGCTGGCGCTTGGGCGTCTTTATGAGGCGGCCGAGTTCCTCGATGTGGAAAGCTATGAACACGTGCAGCGCTGGGCCAAGGAAATCAACGACCGCCCGGCCGTGAAACGCGGTGTGATGGTCAACCGCAGCTGGGGGGATCTCGACAAGCAACTTCACGAACGCCACGCGGCTGAGGATTTTGAAACCCGCACAGCGGATAAGCTTGAGCCTGCGGCAGAATAAAGCGCAGCTTGTACGTGAAAAAAAAGAGCGGGCGGTGCGTTGGTGCCGCCCGTTTTGATTCAAGAAACTACACCGGCAACGCCGTTGTCTTAAAAACCGTCCGTAGCGCAAAAGAGCTCTGCATCTGGGCCACCCCCGGCAGGCGTGCGAGGTGTTGACGGTGGATGCGCGCAAAATCCTCGGTGTTCTCCGCGACGACCTTCAGAATGTAATCCGCCGTTCCTGCCATCAGGTGGCACTCCAGCACATCAGGAATGCGCGCCACCGCTTTCTCAAAGGCGTCCAGAACCTCATCGGCTTGACCTGACAGCGTGATTTCCACAAAAACAGTTGTCGGCACATCCAGTTTGCGCGGGTCGAGCAGGGCCACGTAGTCCTTGATGTATCCCTCGCTTTCGAGCCGGTGTACTCGGCGGTGGCAGGCGGACGCAGAGAGGTTCACGCGCTCTGAAAGCTCGGCGTTGGAAATCCGGCCTTGTTTTTGAAGGACGGTCAGTATGCGACGATCTGTCGGATCAAGAGACATATTGCGAAAGCTCCTTGCGTGTTTGCTCTCTCTATTCGAAGTATCTTGCAAAGGCGAGTTTTCATTCTGCCTAAAAATGAAGCATATTCTTGCGGCCTCACTCTAACCTTCCTTTAGGTAAAGTCAGGAGTGAGACCATGAAAATCGGATGCCCCACCGAAATCAAACCTCAAGAGTTTCGTGTCGGTATGACGCCGGACGCCGCGCGAGAGGCGGTGGCCCACGGCCATGAGGTGATCATTCAGGTGGGTGCCGGGATCGGCGCTGGGTTCACCGATGAGGACTATCGCGCTGCCGGCGCGACGATGATCGAGACCGCAGAAGACATTTTTGCCACCGCCGACATGATCGTAAAAGTGAAAGAGCCCCAAGCCGTTGAACGCAAAATGCTGCGTGAAGGCCAGTTGCTATTCACCTATTTGCACCTCGCGCCGGATCCGGAGCAAACCAAAGATCTCTTGGAGAGCGGCTGTACGGCCATCGCCTATGAAACGGTGACCGATAGTCGTGGAGGCCTGCCGCTCCTGGCGCCCATGTCTGAGGTCGCTGGCCGCCTCGCACCCCAGGTTGGTGCATGGACCTTGCAGAAGGCAAACGGCGGTCGCGGTGTGTTGATGGGCGGTGTCCCGGGCGTGGCCCCAGCCAATGTTGTTGTGATCGGCGGTGGGGTCGTGGGCACCCATGCTGCCAAGATCGCCGCAGGCATGGGCGCAGATGTCACCGTGCTGGACCGCTCTTTGCCTCGGCTGAAGTATCTGGATGATGTCTTTGGTGGCACGTTCAAAAACCAATATTCTACGGCGGGTGCTACAGCCGAGTTGGTCCGTGAAGCCGACATGGTGATTGGCGCGGTGCTGATCCCCGGCGCGGAGGCACCCAAACTTGTGTCGCGTGCCCAGCTTTCGGAAATGAAACCGGGCGCGGCGCTGGTGGATGTGGCAATCGATCAGGGTGGGTGCTTTGAAACCTCACGCGCCACCACTCATGCAGATCCGATCTACGAGGTCGACGGCATCATGCACTACTGCGTGGCCAATATGCCGGGGGCTGTGGCGCGCACCTCAACACAGGCGCTGGGCAATGCCACGCTGCCGTTCCTGCTGAATTTGGCGGACAAAGGCTGGAAACAGGCCTGCGAGGATGATCCACATCTGCTCAACGGCCTCAATGTGCACGCAGGCCAGCTGACCTATTACGCGGTGGGCAAAGCGCTTGGCATTGATGTGATTTCGCCCTCTCTGGCGCTCAAGTCCTGAGGGCAGTCTCCTTCAAACAACGGACGCAGCGTCTTCAGGCGCTGCGTGACAAAACCGGTGAAAGCGCGCACCCGCGGCACCTGTCTGAGATCGGCATGGGTGAGCACCCAGAGCGGGATTTGCGGAAACAGCGGCAGGCCCGGCACACGCGCAAGTGCCGGATCGCTATCTCCCAGAAAGCAGGCCATGCGCGTTGCACCGATCCCAGCGCGGACAGCCCCCACAGCAGCAGCCATATCGTCTACGGTCAGCCGCGTGCGCAGATTTGGCCGCGCGGCTTTGATCGCTTCCGGCGGCCCGGGCCAATGGGCAAAACGGATCCAATCCAGCGGCGCCTCACCGCCTTCGTCCCGCGCCAAAAGCGCGTGGCTCGCATAGACCGCGCCTTTCTGTTCAAATAGCTGAGTGCCAACCAAAGTGTCCGGCGGTGATTTGGCGAACCTTATGGCCACATCCGCATCCCGCTGCGCAAGATTGACGGTTTCATTGGTGGCCACCAGAGACAGCGCGATCTCCGGATGCGCGTCTATGAAGT
The DNA here is from genome assembly GCF_017743775.1 of Shimia sp. R9_1. Lineage (NCBI taxonomy): Bacteria > Pseudomonadati > Pseudomonadota > Alphaproteobacteria > Rhodobacterales > Roseobacteraceae > Shimia > Shimia sp. R9_1. The sequence goes on from NZ_JAGHRN010000002.1 coordinate 676,053, forward strand.
CCGCAAAAATGGGGGACAGAATGCGTTTGATCAGCAGTTCAGGTGCCGTCACCTTGAGCGGCCCGCGAATGGCCGTGTCCCGCGCTGCGATTGTCCGGTCCAGCCCTCGCTCCAGATCAGACATAGATTCAGCTGCGCGGACGGCCTCCCAACCTGCCTCCGTGGGGACATAGCCGCTTGGCAGGCGCTCAAACAGGCGCGTGCCCAGAGAGGCTTCTGCCGCCGCGATCCGTCGCGCCACCGTGGCGTGGTTGACGCCAAGCGCGCGTGCTGCACCGCTGGTGCCGCCATGGCGGGCGGTTTCCATAACAAATTTCAGATCATCCCAGTTGTGCATAGGGGTGATCATATTTGCACAGAGTGGTTGCATCAATGATCGTTTTTTCACATCCGACCGGCACCTAAGTATGCGGCAAGACATTAGCATCGGAGACCAAAATGACCGCTTACGCCTTTGTAAATCTGACCATCACCAACCCTGAGAGCTTTGAAGCCTACCGTGAGAAAGCGGGCATGGCGCTGAAAAAGCACGGCGCTGCGCCGCTGCACGTCTCCAAAGAAGCCGAAGTGATCGAAGGGGAGGGCGCTGCGCCAACCGTGACGGTCATCCTCACCTTCCCGGATCGGGATGCCGCCAAAGCCTGGATCGAGGATCCCGAATTTGCCGAGGTGCGCGCGCTGCGTCGGGGGGCAGGCGTGTCCAACATCATCCTGATGTAAGACCATGCAGTGGCCGTGGCCGCTTTGCCAACTTGCTCAGCAGTCGCAAAAAAGGCGCCCTCTTTGGGGCGCCTCCTGCAAAAACATGGTGAACTGGCGCCACCCCTAGGCCTCGCGCTTGATCTCCACCGTGTGTGGGTAAGGGATCGAGATGCCACCTTTGTCGAAGGCTTCCTTCACGGCCTGCGTGAGTGCGAACTTCAGCTCCCAATAGTCTTCTGCCTTGCACCAGACGCGCATGGTGATGTCGACAGAGCTGTCGCCCAGATTGGTGACACGCACCCAGCCTTCAGGATCTTTCAAGACACGCGCGTCGGCGTTTGCGGTGTCCAGAATGATCTGCTTGGCTTTCTCTGCATCATCGCCGTAGTCGATGCCAAACACCACATCCACGCGGCGCGTCTCATGAGCGGAAAAGTTGGTGATGATCGAGCCCCAGGCCTGACCGTTGGGGATGATGATCTGTACATTGTCCGGTGTGACCATCTCGGTCACAAACAGGTTCAGATCCACGACCGTACCCGCCGTGCCGCCAACATCCACATATTGCCCAATTTTGTAGGGGCGGAAGAGGATCAGCATGAAGCCCGCAGCAAGATCACTCAGCGTGCCCTGCAGTGCGAGGCCAATCGCCAGTGTCGCGGCGCCCAACATCGCGACCAGAGAGGTCGCCTCGATGCCAAAGATGCCAAGGATGGCAACCAGCACCATAAGAAGGATCACCCAGCGCACGATGCTGGCGGCAAAATTGCCCAGTGTCTGGTCGATTTCCGGTGTTTTGTTCACGCGATTACGTACCATACGGCTCACTGCGCCAGCAACCATCCAACCAATGACCAGAACCACCAGTGCTTTCACAGCTGACACAACCAGCGGTGCGTAGCCCTGTGCACTCTCAACAAGCGTTTCCATTTGATGTCTCCCTGTTCGACAACATTTAAGAGGACTTTAACTGCAGTGGCTGCGTCAGGCGCAAGCCATTCCCCCTTAAATTCTCAGATTTCGCTCCTTTCGCATGCCGCGCGCGCTGGTTTCATGGGAAAATCGGCCTATGTATCCCCTCAAAGCCTTATCAGGAGATCCCCAATGACAACTGTCACCGACCATCCAATCAACAGCCGTTGGGCCGCTGACGACGCCACCGTTCTTCAGCTCTATTCCTTTCCAACGCCCAACGGGGTGAAAGTGTCGATCATGCTGGAAGAGACTGGCCTGCCTTATGAGGCGCATCTGGTCACCCTGAGCGACGCGGATGTGAAAAGCCCGGAGTTTCTGGCGCTGAATCCCAACAACAAGATCCCTGCGATCATTGACCCGAACGCACCGGATGGGGAGGCCGTTACCCTGTTTGAGAGCGGTGCCATCCTGATCTATCTGGCGGAGAAAACCGGCAAACTCATCGGCAATACGCCTGCAGAGAAATATCAGGCGATCCAGTGGGTGATGTTCCAGATGGGCGGCGTTGGCCCGATGTTTGGCCAGTTGGGCTATTTCACCAAATTTGCCGGGGCAGAGATCGAAGATCCACGCCCACGTGAGCGCTTCCGCGTAGAGGCAAAGCGCCTTTTGTCCGTACTTGAAAAGCAGCTTGAAGGGCGTGAGTGGATCACCGGCAGCTATTCCATTGCCGATATCGCCATCGCGCCATGGCTCAATGCGCTGGAATATTACCAGACCAAAGAGCTTGTCGGCTGGGCAGAGTACCCGAATGTGAATGCCTATCTGGAGCGGTTCTTGGCCCGTCCAGCGGTACAGGCAGGCATGAATATTCCGCCACGCCCGGAAGCATAAGAAAAAGGGGGCCCTATGGCCCCCTTTGTTTTGCTTAGGGCAGCGTGCTTGTCAGCACATAGCGCAGGATCTCAACCACCTGCTTTGGCTCCTCAGCCACCGCGAGAGCGGCTGCGTGCACCTCTTTAAGTGCGTGCTGCTGATCCGGCATCGAGAGAACAATGATGGATTTGCCCAATGCGGCTGCATAGCCCGCATCAAAGGCGGCGTTCCATTGGCGGTATTTCTCGCCAAAGCGCACCACCACCACATCAGCGTCTTCGATGCCTTTGCGCGTGCGAATGGCGTTCACCATCGCGCCCTTGTGGTCGTGCCAGTATTTGTTCTCTTCCGCGCCCAGAATGGCCACGCCGCAATCATCGCTTGCCGCGTGATCCGTAACAGGGCTGTTGAACCGCACATCCAGATCTGCGGCCCCTTCGGTGATTTGTTCGCGCCAATCGGTGTGAATTTCGCCGGACAGATAGACGTTCAATGCCATTGGAAAGCTCCCTCAGTGTTTGGCTGTTCATAGCCTGAGAAACCTCTATCTCCAATCCCGCTTTCCGGCGAAGCAGTTTCAGATCAGGCCAATCAAAGCTTGCGCGTCACCAGATACCGGCTTGGTGGATCCACCGGGAAATTTCCACTTTCTATGATGTCAAAGCCGGCTTCGGTGATCATGGTTTCCAACTCCGCGATGGAGAAGAAGCGCACAAAGGGGGCTTTGCCAAAGAACTGCAGCAACGGAATGGCGCGTTTCATGACACGGAACTTCAGAGATTTCATGTTCTCGTTGAGACATGGTGTTTTAGAGATGAACAAGCCGCCGGGTTTGAGCCGTTTGGCAACTGCAGAGATCGAAGTCTCGGTGTCGTCCAAAAGATGTAGCAGGTTATGTGCCATAACCACATCAAACGGTCCTTCAGGGGCATTTTCCGGAGTGGCCTGCGCAAGTCTGATATTGTTCGCACCCGCTTCCGCCACACGTTCACTTGCAACCTCCAGCATCCCGCCTGACACATCACTTGCCACCATCTCGGCAACAGCATCTGCCAGTTTGATTGCGGTAGAGCCGGTGCCGCAGCCCAATTCCAGCGCCACATCGGTGTCTTTCAGGTAAGATCGTGTGCGCCCCAGCGTGTACTCATATGCCTGCATGTCCCCAATCGGCGACTTTGCATATTTCTGTGCGATTCCGTCCCAAAACTTTGCGGTTGCTTGCATGGTCATACTCCTTTCGAGCACAAGGTAGTCATGCGGATATGCAAGATAAATTGCCGAAAATCGCAGTTATGCTATACGAAAATGCATGAATGATCCGCTCGCCGCTTTTGATTGGAACCATATCCGCGCGTTTCTCAAGACCGCGGAGACAGGATCGTTGTCCGCAGCGGCGCGAGACTTGGGAGTGACCCAGCCAACTTTGGGGCGGCAGGTGAGCGCGCTTGAGACAGACCTCGGCGTGATGTTGTTTGAGCGCGTGGGGCGGGGGCTTTCGCTGACTTCAGCTGGAGCGGAACTGCTCGACCACGTGCGTGCGATGGGAGAGGCGGCAGAGCGTGTGGCGCTCGCGGCCTCTGGTCAAAGCCAAACGATTGAGGGGCGCGTGGCCATCACCGCGTCAGATGTCTATTCCGCCCATCTTCTGCCGCCGATCCTGAAAGAGTTGCAGGCCACGGCGCCCAAGCTGGTGATAGATGTCGTGGCTTCAGATGAGTTGCAGGATCTGATGCGGCGCGAGGCGGATATCGCCATTCGTCATGTGCGTCCCAATCAGCCGGACCTGATCGCGCGTTTGGTGCGCGAAGCGGAAGGCTTCTTCTATGCCTCAACGGATTATCTGGACCGGCGCGGTCGTCCGGAAGCCTTGGAGGACCTCAAGGCGCATGATTTTATCGGCTCAGGCGATGTAGGCCGGATGCTGGAATATCTGCATCCTCTGGGATTTCCGATTGCCCACAGCAACTTCCGGATCGGTTCGGAAAGTGGGCTTGTGGCATGGGAGCTTTGCAAACAAGGATTTGGCATCGCCCCCATGGCCGCTGAGGTGGCTGAGGTCACTGAGGGGATCGAAAAGGTCTTGCCCAACATCGCGCCCATTGTCTTCCCGACTTGGCTCACGACCCATCGCGAGTTGCACACCAGCCGCCGGATAAGATTGGTCTTTGACACATTGGCCGAGCATCTGGCGCGCGGCTAGGTCAATTTGCGCAGCATCCTGATGCGCACGTCTTCACGCGCGCAGATCTGCCAACCATAGCGCTCATAAAGCGTGACGTTTTCCGGCATCTCCGCATGGGTGGCCAAGGCGATTTCTGCACAGCCTGCAGCTGTGGCTTGGGCGATGGCAAAGCGAATGAGTTGCCCGCCGATGCCTCGCCCACGTGCTGTGGGCGCGACGGCGACATTCATCAGATGGGCTTGCGGTGGAGTGAGCGTGAGCATCAAAAACCCAAGCAGGTTTTTGTCTTCAAGAACCCAAAATTGGTTTGCAGCGATCGCATCCGGCACGCCGCCGGACACATCCGGCAGCGCGATCCTTGCGTCGCGATAAGGTTGGTAAGCCGCATCAATCAGCCGCGCAATGGCAGGGGCCTCATCGGCCCGTGCCTGTCGCGGCTGAGGTGCATTAGCCACGCAGCGTGCCGCCGGTGGCTTTGCTGACTTTCTCGACGATCTTCGTGGCCACGGCCTCGATATCGGCTTCTTTCAGCGTCTTGTCGGTGGGTTGCAGACGCGCGGTGATCGCGAGGGATTTTTTGCCTTCCCCCAAAGCGCCGCCGATGAATTCGTCAAAGACACGCACGTTTTCAATCAGCGCTTTGTCCGCGCCAGCCGCAGCATTCACCAGCGTCAGCGCTTCGACGTCCGCATCCACCACAAAGGCAAAATCGCGTTCCACCGCCTGAAGATCAGACATGGTTACAGCGCCTTTGGAGGCGGATTTCTTACGTGGCAGCGGGATGTCTGCGATGTGGATCGCGAAGGCCACAACCGGCCCCTTTACGTTCAGCGCATCCAGCACTTTGGGATGAATCTCACCGAAGGCCCCAAGGATCTTCTTCGGACCCAGACCAACCTTCGCGCTGCGGCCCGGATGCCACCAGCCATTAACACCACGATTGTAGGTGAGCTTCGCCGGTGCGCCGAGCGCTTCCATCACCGCTTCCATGTCTGCCTTGGCGTCATAGATATCCACGCCACGGCTTTCGCCATGAATGTCTTTGCCAACGGTGCGGCCCACCAGAATACCGGTCAGCAGGTTTTCTTGCTCGCCCGGCTCACCACCATGGAACACGGCACCACATTCAAACAGCGCCATATCCATGAAACCACGTGCCTGATTGCGCGCGGCCGCCTGCAGCAGACCCGGGAGCAGGGACGGGCGCATGTGGCTCATCTCGCTGGAGATCGGGTTTTCCAGCATGGTTGCATCAGAGCCACCGCCAAACAGCTCCGCCGCTGCTTTGTCGATGAAGCTGTAGGTCACACATTCGTTGTAGCCAAGGCTCGCGGTGGTGCGGCGTGCGATCTGCTCGCGCTTCTGCATTGGCGACAGGATTTGCTCTGGCAGACCAGCGGTGGCACGCGGCATCGGCTTGCCTTCCAGCTTGGTCAGCGAGGCAATCCGCGCCACTTCTTCCACCAGATCAGCGGAGCCGCGCACATCAGGACGCCAGCTTGGCACATGGGCCATGTCGCCCTCGATGGTGAAGCCAAGCGCTTCAAGCGTGGCGCGCTGCGTTTCCGCCGGGATTTCCATACCAACCAGAGACTGCACACGATCTGTGTCGAGCTTATAGGCGCGGGACACATCCGGCACAGTGCCAGCGGTCACGATCTCAGATGGCTCACCGCCGCACAGCTCGATGATCATCTGGGTCGCGTCATCCAGCGCCTGCATATTGTAAGCCGGATCAATGCCGCGCTCGTTGCGATAACGTGCGTCGGTGTTGATCTTCAGGCCACGGCCTGTGTAGGCGATCTGAACGTGATCCCAAACCGCCGCCTCAAGGAAGACATTGGTGGTTTCTTCGGTGCAGCCGGTTGCGAGGCCCCCCATGATGCCGCCGATGGATTCAACGGCGTTGTCATCAGAGATCACCACCATGCCGGGGCCGAAGGTGTATTCTTTCTCATCCAGCCCCATCAGGGTCTCACCACCTTGGGTGCGGTGCACACGCAGGTTGCCTTTGACCTTGTCGGCGTCAAACACGTGCAGCGGGCGGTTGCGGTCAAAGGTGAAGAAGTTGGTGATGTCCACAAGCGCAGAAATCGGGCGCAGGCCGATGGCTTTCAGACGGTCCTGCAACCACTGCGGGGAGGGGCCGTTTTTCACGCCTTTGATCAGACGGCCGCCAAAAACTTCACAGCCATCGGTGGCGGTGTCTTCATCGATGGTGACCGTGATCGGGCTGGCGAAGCTGCCGGTGATCTCTGCGGTTTTGGCAGGTTTCATCTTGCCGAGCCCGCGCGCTGCGAGATCCAGCGCAATGCCGCGCACACCCAGCGCATCGGGGCGGTTTGGCGTGATCGCAATTTCGATCACCGTGTCGACCTTGGATGGATCGTTTTCGGCCAGCCAGTCGATGAATTTGTCACCCACCTCACCGGAAGGCAGCTCAATGATGCCATCATGTTCGTCAGACAGCTCAAGCTCCCGCTCGGAGGCCATCATGCCGTAGCTTTCCACGCCGCGGATCTTGCCCACGCTGATGGTGATGTCGAGGCCGGGAATATACATGCCCGGTTTGCACACCACCACGGTGATGCCTTCGCGTGCGTTGGGCGCGCCACAGATGATTTGCAGCTCGCCTTCATCGGTTTCCACCTTACAAACGCGCAGCTTGTCCGCATCGGGGTGCTTCTCTGCATGCACCACTTTGCCCAGCGTGAAATTCGCCAACCGCTCTGCAGGGTTGAACACATCTTCTACCTCAAGGCCAAGGTCGGTGAGCGCTTCAACAATCTCGTCGACGCTCGCGTCAGTCTCAAGGTGGTCTTTCAGCCAAGAAAGCGTGAATTTCATCTGTCCGGTGTCCTATGGCAAGCCATGTTTGTTGCAGCAGGCAATGACAAAGATTGCCCTCATGTGCAAGCCTTGCTGCAAATGCAGGTCTACGGATAGCTCGGAGCGAGGCCCAAAAGCTCGTCCAGCTGCCGTCCAATCCACCCATGAGGGATAAAATGTCCCCCCGGATGCAGATCCAGTGTCACCGGCCCGTCGGCGCAGTCCCAGGCTGTACGCGAGAGTGTCAAAAAGCTGCGTGCCTGCCAGTCGCCCTGATCCTCACCGGGGGTGGTGCATCCCAACTCGCGCCGCCAAAGCGCAACTGGATAGGTCACATCGCCCCCCGGCCCCATCGGGAAATCCATCACCGTATCCGCCAACCCATGTACATGGCGCACCTCGGCCGGGGCCTCCGGGCAGGTCTCGTCTTGGTCTACACTGCCTGCGATCGCCAAAAGCGCAGTGACGTCATTGCCGCTCTGACAAGCATAGCGCCACGCCATTGCGGAGCCGAATGAATAGCCCGACACATAGATTTTCTCGCGATCTATGGGATAGCGCTGCGCCACATCTTCCAGCACGGCATCGGCAAATGGCACGTCCTCTGTGCTCGCGTGCCAAAAGCTCCAAGTCTTGTTGCGCCCGTTGGGAGTGACCAACAAAACCCCACGCCGCTTGGCAGAGGCCCCAACCCGGTCTGAGCGTTGCGGGTGAACCCCGCTTCGGGACCAGCCATGAAAATGCAGCAGCACCGGCAGCGGGCTTGCGCCATCCCACCCCTCAGGTTCCATCACATGGTAGGACCGCTCCCCCAGCGGGCAGGCCACATCACCGCCACAGGGTTCCACCTCACCTCTCCACGGCCCCATGGCAAAAACAGGAGGGGCAAGAAGTGTCGCGGCAAGGGTGAGGGCAAATCGTTTCATGCCGCTGACCCTACTCAAGGGAGAGGCGCTGTCACGTCACATATTTGTGGGAGCAGGCTTTTGACCAAAGCTAATGGTCTCAGCCTAGGCGCGGGCACCAATATAGGTGAGCCAGTTGGACAGCTCGCGCATCCGCATCTGTGGGGCAAGGTCCTCAGGCCGCGCACCCAAACGCCGTGCTGCATCCGCATCGGCATCGGCTGAAAGCAGATCCGGCACCATCGCGGCGTGATCCTCTTTTAGATGTAAAGCATTGGCAATGCGGCCCACGTCCAGCGCTGTCATTTCCGGGTGATATTGCACGCCCCAGAAATCCACACCGTTTTTCTGATAGGCCATGGCCTGCACCTCGGAATGCCCGTTTGAAGCCAGCACCACCGCGCCCTCGGGCAAGCGGATCACCTCATGGGAATGCACACAGGGGCTGGCAAGCCCACAGTTGCGACCGGCAAACATCGGGTGCGTCTTGCCCGCGTCGGTGAAGGTCACGCCGGAGGCCAAGCCAAATTCAAGCCCATTGGGAGAATCATCTACATGCCCGCCCAGCACCGAGGCCGCCAGTTGCATCCCATTGCAAGATCCCCAGACCGGCAGTCCGGTGGCAAAAGCCTGCTCCATTGCGGCCCGCAGAGGCGCGGCGCGCGTGTCGCTGGTGGTCCAGTCCACACCGGAGCCGGTGAAAACGATGCCATCTACCCCCCCAAACACATCCGCGGTCAAAGGCGCCGCATAGGGGCTCACCACCCGCAGATGCGCATGCGGTGCCAGCGCGAGGAATGCTTTGAGAAAATACGCCGCCGCGGACCGGCTCTGCGCCAGCAGCTCAGGTGTGTTGCTTTCGACAATCAAAATCCGTGTCACGGCGCGTCTCGTTTCGTCAGTCTTGCATGGGGGCAGAAAGGAAAGAGCGCCCGCAGGCGCTCCGAAGTCGTAGTTGTGTCTGCGCTTAGCGGGTCAAACCGCCGTGCAGGGTTGGCTGGTCGAGGCTGGCAAACCCATAGTGACGCAGCCAACGCAGGTCGCTGTCAAAGAAGGCACGCAGATCAGGAATGCCGTATTTCAGCATCGCCAGGCGGTCGATGCCGATGCCAAAGGCAAAGCCTTGGTATTCGTTTGGATCAATGCCGCCCGCTTCGAGCACTTTGGGGTGCACCATGCCGGACCCCAGCACTTCGAGCCAATCGTCGCCTTCGCCGACCTTCACGGTGCCACCTTCCCAGCTGCACTGGATGTCCACTTCGGCGGAAGGTTCCGTGAACGGGAAGTGGGACGCGCGGAAGCGGGTTTTCACCTCAGTGCCAAAGAAGGCCGAGAAGAATTCTTCCAGCACCCATTTCAGGTTCGCCATGGAGATGTCCTTGCCAATCGCAAGGCCTTCGACCTGGTGGAACATCGGTGTGTGGGTCTGGTCATAGTCCGCACGGTACACGCGGCCGGGGCAGATGATGCGGATCGGCGCGCCGGTTTTCTCCATCGAGCGGATCTGCACCGGGCTGGTGTGGGTGCGCAGCACATGCGGCGGGCGCTCGTCCCCTTCGGCACGATGCGTGTAGAACGTGTCCATCTCGGCGCGAGCAGGGTGGTGGCCGGGGATGTTCAACGCATCAAAGTTGTACCAATCGGTTTCGATCTGCGGGCCTTCGGCCACGGCAAACCCCATATCGGCAAAGATCGCGGTGACCTCTTCGGTCACTTGGCTGATTGGGTGGATGGTGCCCACACGGCGGTTGCGCGCAGGCAGGGTCACGTCCAGCCACTCAGTCGCCAGACGTGCATCCAGCGCCGCATCGGCAAGCGCAACCTTCTTGGCCGCGAGGGCAGAGTTGATCTCGTTCTTCAGCGCGTTCAGCGCGGGGCCAGCCACCTGACGCTCTTCCGGGGTCATCTTGCCCAGCTCGCGCATTTTCAGACTGACTTCGCCCTTCTTGCCCACGGCCTGCAGGCGCAGCTCTTCCAGCGCGGCTTCATCCGCAGCTGCGGCAATGGCGTCGATATATTTGATGCGCAGATCGTCCATGGCAGGGCCGTCCCAAGTGAAGAAAATACCGCAGACCTCCTACCACAAGGCCTGTTGATTGCAAGCACGGAGGCACGGGTGCCCCGATAGGCACCCGCCAGAAGGTGTCACTTCCAGATGTCAGCGTCCACGCCACGCGCAATTTTGGCGTGCTCAGAGATGCTGAAGTTTGGCGTTTTGCCGGCTTTGCGCTGTGCCTGATAGTCCCGGGCTACGCGCACCACGATGGGAGACAGCAGCGCCAGAGCGAACAGGTTCAACAATGCCATGATGCCAATCGCCATGTCCGCTGCGTTGAACACCACGGCGACGGACTGGCCTGCGCCCCAGAACACCACCAGCATCACACCCAACCGCAGGAGGTTCAGGCGCGATTTGCTTGTCTGCTTGAGGAACGCCATGCCGCTTTCCGCGTAGCCGTAGCAGGCGATGATGGTGGTGAAGGCGAACAACAGAACCGCAAAGGCGATGAAGTAGATGCCAAATGGCCCAAGGAAGGCGGCGGCGGCCTGTTGGGTCATGGCAATGCCTTCCAGCGCGTTGCCCTCGGCATCCACCATCTTGTGCGCGCCTGAGGTAATGATCATCACTGCGGTCGCGGTACAGACAAGAATGGTGTCGATGAACACGCCAAACGCCTGCACAAAGCCCTGCGAGGCCGGGTGATTTGGCACCGGGGTGGCCGCTGCCGCGATGTTGGGCGCAGATCCCATGCCCGCTTCATTGGAGAAGAGGCCACGTTTCACACCGTTCAAAAGCGCTGCGGTCATACCGCCTGCTGCACCGCCTGCAGCCTCTTCCAGACCAAAGGCGCCGCGCACAATCTGCAGCAATACGCCGGGGATCTCGGCAAAGTTGGTCGCCAGGATGTAGAGCGCCACAATGATATAGGCTCCGGCCATAAACGGCACCAACACTTCCGCCACGCGGGTGATGGAGCGGATGCCGCCAAAGATGACCACACCTGTTGCGATCGCAAGCAGGATGCCGGTGGTGGTTTTGGGGAGATCGAAGGCTTCGTTCATTGCCTGCGCGATGGAGTTGGACTGCACGCCGTTGACCACGAGGCCAAAGGCAAAGACCAGAAAGATCGAGAAGATCAGACCAAGCCAGCGCATGTTGAGTCCGCGCGCCATATAGAACGCGGGGCCGCCGCGATACTGGCCGTCCGGACCGCGGGTTTTGTAGAGCTGCGCGAGCGTTGCCTCAGAGAATGAGGTTGCCATGCCCACCAGCGCCACAACCCACATCCAGAAGATCGCACCGGGTCCGCCAAGGGAGATCGCGACAGCCACACCGGCAAGGTTGCCGGTGCCGATGCGGGAGGCGAGGCTGACGGCGAGCGCCTGAAACGGTGAAATGCCCGCGCCGTCTTGGCCGCGGGAGGCCACGGTCAGGCGGAATTGTTCGCGAAAGTTGGTGAACTGGATAAAGCCGAGGCGCAAGGTGAAGAACAGCCCGCTGCCGATGAGCAGATACATCAGCAGGTACCCCCACAAGATCCCGTTGGCGGTGTTCACAACGTTTTCGATAGAGGTCACGAGAGAGTTGGCAAAAGAGGCGAAGACGCCTCCGGCTTCGGCGGCGTTTGATGTCGGTTCCATAGGCTTCCTGTGTCGTTTGCGCAGCGGGGCTGCGGTGCCGGGCACAAGCGAAGGCGGCCCGACTCAAATTTCGGCGCCTCCTTACGCCTCACAGAAAGAGGGGGAAATGGCTTTTCCCCCATTTTAGGCTGATTTTGCCCTTAAAACGCTGCGTAAACTTCTTTGATCAACCAGAGCGCACCAAAAGCGGCCCTAAACTCGCTTTTGAGGTGGGGTGGCGGTTGCGCCCAAAGACATGCACCTTAGTCGCCAGCTCGGGAAAATGCGCAAACATTTCCGCGCGCCCTGCCTGCGCACATAGCGCTTTGGCCTGCGCATCAGGGTGAAAACACTGGCTCAGCACCCCGTCTCCGCTGACAATCTGGGGCGTTTCAAAAGCGAGATGATAGTAGGTGATCTTGTCGGTCTCTGCTGCGCGCACATCGCAATTGTCGACCAGGGCTTTGGCGGGCACCAAGATCTCTTCCTCGCCATAAAGCAGCTCTGCGCGCCAGCCCGTGAGCAAAACCAGATGATCCGGCGCCACCAGATGCGGCCTAAATGCGCCAAAGGTTTCATGGGCAATCTGAACCGGCGCATATTGTCCCCGCGCGGGCAAAAGGCGCTTTCCGATCCATAAAATTGGCTGAGATCCGTTGTCTCTGGTCCAGATCAGATCCCCTTCTTTCAGGGTTTCAATCAGCTGATAGCCCACCTCGGTGCGAATGCGAGTGCCTTCCGTGAAACAGGCGAGCCCACCGGTGGTGCGTATTTTGGCGATTGGGGTTGTGGCCTGCGCTGTGGTGGCGGGGACGGTTGGTTGTTCAGACATTAAAGGGGCGGGGCTGGCCCAGGATGTGCTTGCCGCGGAGCTGCATGACATTGCGCCTGCGGCCGCGCCGTCCACGGCCACCACCGGAGCAGAGTTCGCGCGTGTGTCAAAGAAACAGAGCACGCGACCGGTCGCAAGATCCGTCAGGGCCACGGCCGTGATGCGCGTTTCCCGCGTGCCTTGGGCAAACAGAACCGGAAAGCGGGACGCAGAAATCACAAAGGTCTGCGTGTTTTTCTCTGAATGAATGAACGTCAGAACGCCAGCTTCGGTGAGCGTGATCTCGGTGCCGATATGCCCGTCGATCTGATAACAGGAGATAATGAAACCTGTGGCGTCTTCGTTTGGGTCCAGCGTGACCTCAATAAAATCCTCAACCCCGGTCGGATGGGTAAAGTCATTGGAAAAATGCAGCTCGCTGATACGCGCCATTAAAACCTCCAGATACTAGCACTCATGCGGCAACACACGCCGCTGGCGACATCTTGGGGCTGAAATGGTGAATAAATCGTAATCTGTTTTTCTTTTGTTCTCTTATGTTCTGCTTGCTAGCCTGATCTGTTCCGGTTTTGGCCGTATTTTCAATGTGTCAGTTGGGGGAGCGGCCACAATAAAAAAGGCCCGGAGCTTGCGCTCCGAGCCTCTTAATCTTGGTGTTGCCTAGGCTCACGCAGCCAGAGCAGCTTTCGCTTGATCCACGATCGCAGTGAACGCTTCGGGCTCATGCACGGCCAGGTCGGCCAGAACTTTACGGTCTACTTCGATGCCAGCCAGGTTCAGGCCGTTGATGAAGCGGGAGTAGGTCAGCGCTTCGTCGTGTGCGCGGACAGCGGCGTTGATACGCTGGATCCAGAGCGCACGGAAATTACGCTTCCGGTTCTTACGGTCACGAGTTGCGTACTGGTTCGCCTTGTCAACTGCCTGACGTGCCACCTTGAAGGTGTTCTTACGACGGCCGTAGTAGCCTTTTGCGGCCTTGACGACTTTCTTGTGACGGGCGTGGGTTACGGTGCCACCTTTAACGCGGGACATATATCAATCTCCTCTTAGCGGTCGTAGGGCATGAAGCCCTTGACGATCTTCGCGTCCGGTGCGGACAGCGTTGTGGTGCCGCGTGCATCACGCAGGAATTTGTTGGTGCGTTTGATCATGCCATGGCGCTTACCGGCTTGGCCGGCTTTCACTTTGCCAGAGGCAGTGACCTTAAAGCGCTTTTTGGCGCTCGACTTGGTCTTCATCTTAGGCATTTCCGTCTCCTTTGTATTCGGTCGGTGACAAACGCGACTCGGCATGCCATCCAGCCGGTCGCGCGAATAGAGGCGCCGTATAGAGCGCCCATTGCTGTGGCGCAAGGGGTAATTCGCCGTTTTCCTGCTGTTTGTCCCAATGGCAGCAGCCTGTGGTGCCTCAGTGCAGGATGTCGGCAATCACGCGTACCACAACATTGGGCAGCTCCCCAAAGCTGTAGCGCGCCGGGTTAAGAAGCACGGCCAGCGTGATCACCGCCGCAGACAGCACAAACGCGGCCATCGGCGCGCGTGGAAAGCGGTCGTCCGCATAGGCGGAAATCATGGCCGGGATGGAAAACACCCCAACCAAAAGCCCGATGGTGATCAGATAGTCCGTGGTCATGCTGTGGTCCGGTTGTTACCGGCCGACGCTACTCCGACTCGACGTTGAAAATCAAACGCTCGTCACAGGGCGACACGCGCAGAATGTTCGTTGTGCCTGGCACATTGAACGGCAGACCTGCGGTCACAACGATCTGATCGCTCTCCTGCGCATAGCCAAGATCACGCGCGGCGCGGGCCGAGGCCACAACCGCCATTTTAAAGCGGCTGACGTTGGAGGTGATCACACAGTTGGTTCCCCAGCTCAGGGCCAGACGCCGCGCGGTGCCGCGCAGGCTGGTCATGGCGATGATCGGCACGCGCGGACGTTCCCGCGCAATCAACAGCGCCGTGGTGCCCGATTGGCTGAAGCAGCAGATCGCGGCGACCTGCGTGGTTTCCGCAATCTCACGGGCCGCAGCCACGATTGCATCCGCCACGCCGGAACGCGGCTGCGTCCGGCTGGCTTCGATGATTTCGCGGTAAGTCGGGTCGTTTTCCACTTCTACAGCCACGTTGTTCATCGTGGTGACCGCTTCAATCGGATAGCTGCCTGCCGCCGATTCGGCGGACAGCATGATTGCGTCAGAGCCTTCATAGATCGCGGTGGCCACATCCGAGATTTCCGCGCGGGTCGGCATCGGGCTGTCGATCATGCTTTCCAGCATCTGGGTTGCCACAATCACCGGCTTGGCCACATGGCGGCACTTCCGCACCAGACGTTTCTGGATCGGAGGCACGGCGCTGACCGGCAGTTCCACACCCAGGTCGCCACGCGCCACCATGATCCCGTCAGAGACCGCAAGAATATCGTCAAAGGCCTCCACGGCGGCAGGCTTTTCAATCTTGGACAGGATCGCCGCACGCCCCTGCGCCAGCTCGCGCGCCTCGGTCACATCTTCCGGGCGCTGCACAAAGGACAGCGCCAACCAGTCCACGCCAAGACCGCAGACAAATTCCAGATCGTCCCGGTCCTTGTCTGACAGAGCGGCCAGTGGCAGCACCACGTCAGGCACGTTCACGCCCTTACGGTTGGAGATCGTGCCACCCGTGGTTACGACGCAATTGGCAAAATCATCACCGCAGTCTTCGACCTTTAGGCGGATCTTGCCATCATTCACCAGAAGGTTCGCACCGGGCTTGAGCGCGGCGAAAATTTCCGGGTGCGGCAGGCAGACGCGATTGATGTCGCCTTCTGCAGCGTCCAGATCGAGGCGGAACTTGGCGCCTTCTTCGAGATCTTCCGCGCCATTGGCAAAAACGCCCACACGAAGCTTCGGACCCTGAAGGTCGGCCAGAATGGCAATCGGGCTTTGCAGGTCTTTTTCCACCTGCCGGATGATGCGGTGCTTTTCGCGGATTTCTTCGTGACTGCCGTGGCTCATGTTGAGCCGGAAGACATCAGCACCCGCTTCGTGCAGGGCGCGGATCATGTCATAGGTTTCAGAGGAAGGGCCCAGAGTGGCCACGATTTTCACGTTTCTCAGTCGTCGCATGATCGGTCTTTCTTTGGCTTTGCCTGTCGGGCGCGCGGTCATTCCGTTTCGGGATGTCTTGCGGTTTGCGCTACATGTTAACGCTAACAAATGCAAGTTTTACCTCTATGGAATTCCTTTTTAGGTCGAACTCTCTTAACTCAGAGCAAATAGCAATGACAGGCCCATGACATACACTCCTTTTTCTATCTATGGCGCGGATCGCCCCGCGCGTTGGCTCATCACCTGTGACCACGCATCCAACCATGTGCCCAACGACATTGCGGGCGGCGACCTTGGTTTGCCCGCCGAAGATATGGCGCGCCACATCGCCTATGATGTGGGAGCTCGCGGCACGTCTCTGCGATTGGGGGAGCTGCTTGATGCGCCGGTGATCTGCACCAATTTCTCACGTCTCTGTATCGATCCCAACCGGGGTATGGATGATCCAACCCTTGTGATGCGGCTGTGTGATGGCTCAGTCATTGAGGGCAACCGCCATGTGGATGATGCGGAGATCGCCCGCCGGGTTGAGGCGCATTACAAGCCCTACCACGAAGCACTGGAGGCGCTTGCCGCTGCACGGACGGCCCCTGTGATCATCGCCATGCACAGCTTTACGCCCCAATATAAAGGCCGCGCACCGCGCCCATGGGAAATCGCTGTGTTGCATGCCAAACCCGAAGACCGCTTTGGCCACGCCCTTCTGTCGCGCCTTTCCAAAGAGCATGATCTGACCGTTGGCGACAACGAGCCTTATGACGGCGATTTGCCCGGTGACAGCATCGATCAGCACGCGCTGCAATCTGGCCGCCTGAACGCGCTGATCGAGCTGCGCAACGACGAGATCGAAACAGCTGACCAGCAAAACCACTGGGCGGAGCGGCTGGCTGTGATCCTGCAGGAAACCCTTGAGGAAAGTGGCCTTTAACGCCTTACACTAAGTGTCGCCTCCCTTGTTCACGACCGTTGCCATCACCATATTTGGGGTAAGGAAACGCTGCTGCCACAAAGGAGGCTCACAATGTCACATGCAATGCTCACAAGCTTCTTCGGCTGGATGACTGTGCTTCACGTCGCGCTCCTGTTGGCCGCATCCATTGGCATCTATGGGATGCGGGGGCGGGTGACGGCCATGCATGCGCGGCTCACAGGCGTGCCCCAAGACAGCCTGGCGCCGCTCTACTTTCAGTGGCTTGGCGCCTACAAACTGCTGATTTTTGTCTTCGCATTGGTGCCGTGGATTGCCCTACGGCTCCTCTGACCGGCTTGCTGCGCCTCTCTGCGCTTGCTAGGCCTTAAAAAACACCCTGCTCTGAGGAGAGTGACATGGACGAGCAAACCCAAATCGAACTGGAAGCCGCAGCATTCCGCACGTTGCGCGCGCATCTCATGGAAAAGCGCACCGATGTGCAGAACATCGACATGATGAACCTTGCCGGATTCTGCCGCAACTGCCTGTCGCGCTGGTATCAGGAAGCCGCCAATGAGCGTGGTATCGAAATGGGTAAGGAAGAGGCGCGTGAACTGTTCTACGGCATGACCATGGCAAAGTGGAAAGCCAACTACCAAACAGACGCCAGCCCGGAAAAGCAGAAGGACTTTGAAAAAGCCTTCGCAGAGAATGTCGGCAGCGAAGGTAAGTAAGCGCCTTTGAGCGGGCCGAGCGTGCGGTAAATCTACATCACGCTTGGCCAACTATCTGAGCACTAGGCGATTTTGCCTGCTTTGGCCACATTGTTGCCCTCTTCCATCCACACCGTGCAGTGGGGCGTGGAGGAATGAAGCGATGGTTACACTGCTGACGCTAAGCGCATGTATGGGCCTTGGCCTGATGGCGCGGGACTTTGCCCCCAACGAAAACAGCGACACCCGCTAGATGAATTGCCGTCAAAACGAGAGACCGTAACCTCGGCCAAACCTCATCTCAATGAGGCCTATCGGCTGAGCTCATGCTCATAGCGTTGCTTGGCAATCTCTTCGTTTTGTGTGGATTTCTTGTGGTTGGACAAGGCGTTTTCCACATAATCCAGATGCGCAATCACCGCGTTGCGCGCGCCTTTGGCATCACGTGCCTGCAGCGCTTTGTTGATGGCCCGGTGCTGCTCCAGCAACTCGCCGCGTGTGGTGCGCTGCTTGAACATGATCATGCGGTTGTAAAACACACCTTCACGCAGCAGCTGATACATCGAACGCATCATATGCAGCATGATCACATTGTGGCTCGCCTCAATGATCGCCAGGTGAAAATCCGCATCCAGCTGCGCTTCATCCGTGGGATTACGCTTGGGGTGAGCGGCCTCCATTTTGTCAAACACCGCCTGAATGACCTGCAGGTCCGTGTCAGATGCCAGCATCGCAGCGCGTTCTGCGGCCAACCCCTCCATGTCACGGCGGAAAGCGATGTAGTCAAACACAGCTTCATCATGGGCCGAAAACAATTGCACCAAAGCTTGCGAAAACGCGCTGCCCAGAACATCGGCGACAAAAATGCCCGCCCCGGCCTTGGACGTCAGCAACCCTTTGTCCTGCAGCATTGCAATCGCTTCACGCAGGCTCGGGCGCGAAACACCCAGCCGATCGCTCAGTTCCCGCTCCGCCGGAAGCCGCTCTCCGGGGCGCAAAATCCCCCGCAGGATCAGCAATTCGATCTGTCGCACAACGGAGGTGGAGAGTTTTTCTGGCTGAACCTTTTGAAACGGCATGACTTTCCTTCTGGCCCAAAATGAGCGCATCAAACTGGTCAGGTAATTTGACCACGCCATTCCACAGAGGG
The DNA here is from genome assembly GCF_017743775.1 of Shimia sp. R9_1. Taxonomy (NCBI): domain Bacteria; kingdom Pseudomonadati; phylum Pseudomonadota; class Alphaproteobacteria; order Rhodobacterales; family Roseobacteraceae; genus Shimia; species Shimia sp. R9_1. The sequence goes on from NZ_JAGHRN010000002.1 coordinate 694,776, forward strand.
CAAGCCCCGTTGGATCACTGCTTAGGTGAGGGTCTTTGTCATAAAGATTGAAGAACTGTTGGCTTCATAGTCCCCAAACGGCCCGCAATCCACAAATCCATGCGCATGATAGAGGCTGTGCGCCTCGCTCAGCTTGTCTCCGGTTTCAAGTTTCAGCTCTGCAAGGCCCTGATCCCGTGCGGCCGTATCAAGCTGCGCCATGAGCTTGTGGGCAATGCCTTTGCCGCGGGCCTCTGGATCAACAAACATGGATTTGATCTCGCCATAGGCGCCTTTGTTTGCAAGCGCGACGCAGCCCAATGTGGTGTCGCCTTCTTTGGCCACAAAGAAGCTGATTTCCGGAACACACAGCTCATCGATCGACAGAAAGTGATTGTCCTCAGCAGCAAATAGGCTCTGCATCAGGGCATGGCTGGCCTGCAGCAGCGCGGTCGCCTGCGGATCACGTGGATCACCGGGAATGACCGCAATATTCGATGTGTCTTGTGCCATGTTTGCCCCCAGTCATTGTAAGCTGTCATCTGACCTTGCGGTTGTCTGGCAGCAGTTCTCAGCCAAGTCCAGAAGAGACGCACCCACAGGGAAGTTTTGTACCACCCTTTCGCTGTCCCGTCCTTGCGGTTGCATAGAATCATGGCGCTTTGCGTGATCAGCTTTGCCGGCCTCTTTACGCTCCTTCGCGGAGCTAATCTCACCTCAGTGGCAATATCTTGTGGATAAATCCACCGCCTTTGCCACATCATGTGGTTTGCCGTTGACTCCCTGCCACAAGCCTTTGCAGACTTCTCAAAACCACAGGAATCATAGGGCCGCAGATAATTTGCGCTTCTCCAAACTCAGACTGACAGGCTTCAAAAGCTTCGTGGATCCCACCGATCTGATCATCGCTGATGGTCTGACCGGCGTAGTGGGCCCCAACGGCTGTGGCAAGTCCAATCTGCTGGAGGCCCTGCGTTGGGTTATGGGGGAAAACCGTCCAAAGGCCATGCGCGGTGGCGGTATGGAGGATGTGATTTTTGCCGGGGCGGCCACGCGACCCGCCCGCAACTTTGCTGAAGTGTCGCTGCAGATCGACAACTCCGAACGACTTGCCCCGGCAGGCTTTAATGATGATGACGCGCTCGACATTGTGCGCCGCATCACCCGTGACGTGGGCAGCGCCTATAAGGTGAACACCAAAGACGTGCGTGCCCGCGATGTGCAGATGCTCTTTGCCGATGCCTCAACCGGCGCGCATTCGCCAGCTTTGGTGCGGCAGGGGCAGATTGCCGAGCTGATCAACTCCAAGCCCAAGGCCCGCCGCCGCATTCTGGAAGAAGCGGCAGGCATTTCCGGCCTCTATCAGCGCCGCCATGAGGCCGAGTTGAAGCTTAAAGGGGCTGAAACCAATCTCGCGCGTGTCGATGACGTGATCGAGCAATTGGCCAACCAATTGAGCCAGCTGGCGCGTCAGGCCCGACAGGCGGCGCGTTACCGTGCGATCGGGGATGAGCTGCGTCAGGCCGAAGGGCTGTTGCTCTATCGCCGCTGGCGCGAAGCTGATGAGGCCCGTGCGAAGGCAGATGACGAGCTGCGTGAGCGCACAACCTTGGCCAGTCAGGCGGAAATCGCGGCCCGGACTGCTGCCAAAGAGCGGGTGGCGCGCGATGATCTAGTGCCGGGCAAGCGTGAAGAAGAAGCCATCGCCTCTGCGATCCTGCAGCGCCTGCAGGTGCAGCGCGACAGCCTGAACGATCAGGAAGCCCATGCACTGCAAATCATTGAAACGCTCAAGAACCGCATTCTGCAACTCAGCCGTGATATGGAGCGCGAGGCCGGTCTGAACCGCGATGCCGTTGACACCATTGAGCGGCTGGAATGGGAGCAGCGCGAGCTGGGTAAGGCCAGCGAAGGCCACGCGGAGAAGCTCGAAGCGGCCTCAGATGAATCCCGTGAAGCTGCCAGCGTGTTGCAAGACCGCGAGGCCGAGCTCTCCAAGTTGACCGAAGATGTGGCCCGTTTGGCCGCGCGCCACCAATCCGCGCAGCGTCTGCTGCACGACAGTCAGAAGACGCAGGAAAAAAGCGAAGCGGAAGCTGCCCGCGCCCGCGCTGCGGTTGCGGAGTCCAAAGACGCCCTCAGCCGTGCGGCTGAAGAGCTGGAGACCGCACGCGAGGCCGAAGAAGAGGCGATTGAGGCGGCGCAAGACGCCGAAGAAGGGCTCTCAGCCGTCGAAGAAGAGCGCGCGGAGACCCAATCCCGTGAGGCCGAAGCCCGCGCCGAGCGCTCTGAGGCCGAAGGCGAACTCAACGCTCTCAGGGCGGAAACCACCGCTTTGGCCAAGCTCGTAGAGCGCGACACCGCAGAAGGTGGGCAGATCCTGGATCGGCTTCAGGTACAACAGGGGTTTGAGAAAGCGCTGGGCGCTGCCTTGGCAGATGACCTGCGCGCGCCGGAGGTGGAGGAAGAGGGGCCATCCGGGTGGTACGTGCTGCCGCAATACGGTGATGTGCAGCCGCTGCCCGATGGGGTCACCTCGCTGACCCAGCATGTTTCTGTGCCTGAGGTGCTTGAGCGCCGCATGAGCCAGATCGGCCTGGTGGCCACCGAAGATGCCTTGCAGTTGCAGCCGCTTTTGAAGCCGGGGCAACGCCTTGTTTCGATCGAAGGCGACCTGTGGCGGTGGGATGGTTACCGCGCCTGGGCCGAAGATGCGCCGAGCGCAGCAGCGCTGCGCCTGCAGCAACTCAACCGCCTTGAGGAACTCAAACAAGCCATGGCCAGCGCCACCGCGCGCACCGATGGCGCCGTGGACGCCCATCAAACGCTACAAAACCGCTTGCGGGAGTTGTCTGATATTGATCAGGCCGCCCGCGAAGCCCGCCGTGCCGCCGACCGGGCCGTGGCGGATGCCAATCGCGCCTTGAGCCGGGCAGAGGCGGATCGCAATCTGGCCGAAGGCAAGCTTGAAAGCCTTGGCCTTGCGGTGACGCGCCACGAAGAAGAGGCCATGGCTGCACGCGCGCAACTCAATGAAGCGGAACGCGCCTTGGCGGACCTTGGCGATCTGGATGCCGCGCGTCAGGGCGTTGAAGACATCAAAATGACGGTCGAAGCCGCCCGCATCATGATGATGTCCCGCCGCTCTTCTCATGACGAGCTGCGCCGTGAGGGTGAGGCGCGTCTCAAGCGGTCCCAAGAGGTGATCAAAGAGATCAGCGGCTGGCGCCACCGCCTTGAGACCGCTGAAAAACGTATGAACGAACTGGTCGAACGCAAAGACAGTTCCGAAGAGGAGCTGATTGATGCAGGCGCCGCTCCGGAAGAGATCGCAGCCAAGCGCGAAGAGCTGACCGATGCCATCGAGGCCGCCGAAGAGCGCCGCCGCACCGCCGCGGATGCTTTGGCGGAAGCGGAAGGTGCACTGCGTGAGGCGGAACATGCAGAACGGGACGCGGAACGCGCGGCCAGTGAGGCCCGCGAGGCGCGCGCACGGTCTGAAGCGCGCGCAGATGCGGCGCGCGAGACCGTGGTCTACGCGGCAGAGCGGATCATGGAAGAGCAGGAGGTGACACCTGCCGACCTTCTGGAACGCCTTGCCGTGGAGCCGGACAAAATGCCGGATGCAGGTGACATCGAGGCCGATGTGAACCGCCTCAAGCGGCAGCGCGACAGCCTTGGCGCGGTCAACCTGCGCGCCGAAGAAGACGCCAAAGAGGTGCAGGAAGAATATGACGCGCTGACCAGCGAGAAATCCGATCTCGAAGCGGCGATCAGCACCCTGCGCAGCGGCATTGCCAGCCTCAACAAAGAGGGGCGCGAGCGTCTGCTGACAGCCTTTGAGCAGGTCAACAGCAACTTCTCTTTGCTGTTCCGCCATCTCTTTGGCGGGGGCGAGGCCAATCTGGTTCTGGTGGAAAGCGAGGACCCGCTGGAGGCAGGCCTTGAAATCATGTGCCAGCCGCCGGGCAAGAAGCTCTCCACTCTGTCCCTGCTGTCTGGCGGGGAACAGACCCTCACCGCCATGGCGCTGATCTTTGCGGTGTTCCTGGCCAATCCGGCTCCGATCTGTGTGCTGGATGAGGTCGACGCGCCGCTGGATGATGCGAACGTCACGCGGTTCTGTGACTTGCTGGACGAGATGTGCCGCCGCACCAACACTCGCTTTTTGATCATCACCCACCACGCTGTCACCATGGCGCGGATGGACCGCCTCTTTGGGGTGACCATGGTAGAGCAGGGCGTGAGCCAGCTTGTGTCGGTGGACCTTAAGGCGGCAGAGACGTTGGTGGCGTAACGCTCAGGGGCCAGCCCCCTCTTGGCCTGACGGCCAATTCACCCCGAAGTATTTTTGGCAGAATGAAGAGGCTCACCGCTTTGTGACGCAGAAACATGTCCCGCTCGGTTTAGGGTTGCGGCATGGAGGATGCGTGATGCGGATGATGATCGGGTTTTTGATGCTGTTGGCCGCGCCAGTAGCGGCGCAGGACTGGAAAACCCAGCCCGGCGACACAGCTTTTGACAGCGCAAGCCTGACCGAGCGCCTGTCCGGACAGACCTTGGTTTTCTTTGATAACGGGCGGTCGGTCTTTGAAAGCAACGGCCAGTATCAATACACCTATGGCGGTGGCGGGACCTGGTACGGCCATTGGAAGGCCGTCGCAGATAGCACGTTTTGCGTGACTTTTGTCACGGGTGTGGAGCGCTGTGACCGCATTGTGGAAAACGGCGGCCGCCTTGTGCTGCAGACCAAAGATGGCATGCGCTTTCCAGTGCGCGAGGTTGTCGCGCACTCCTGATAGAGCTTTTAGAGCGCGTTCAGCAATTGCTGCGTAGGCCAGGCATCCGCAGGCAAGCCCAATCGCTGTTGTTCTGCCTGCACCGCACGGCGGGTCAGCTTGCCAAGGATGCCATCCACCTTGCCAACATCATGGCCGCGCGCCTTGAGTTTGCTCTGCAATTGCTTCATTTGCGCGCCGCTCAGACCGGGATCGGCATTGCCCGCATCATAGCGCGCCGCCCCTTCCAGACGGGTGGCAAAATAGGCCGCGGTGGTCACATAGACAAAGCTCTGGTTCCACTCAAAATACACATTGAAGTTCGGGTAGGCGAGGAAGGCTGGCCCTTTGCGCCCCTGTGGCAGCAACAGTGACGCAGGCAGATTGGCCAGCTGTCCTTCGCGGGGTTTCACCCCCATCTGTGCCCATTGTTTTGCAGGCAATGTGGTGTCCAGCCCGGACTGGGACCAATCCAGATTGGCAGGCACGGTGACTTCTTGCAGCCAAGGCTCGCCCGCGCGCCATCCGAGATGGGAGAGCATCTTGCCGCCCGACATCAGCGCGTCCTGCGGCGATGTCTTGAGGTTCACTTTGCCGTCGCCATCGCCATCCACGCCGTTCTCGATGATGTCCGCTGGCAGCATTTGGACCATGCCGATCTCACCGGCCCAGGCGCCTGTGGTCTTGGTCGGGCTGAAGTTGCCGCGTTTGTACAGCTCCAGCGCCGCAAACACCTGTGGGCGGAACAGCTCCGGGCGACGGCAATCATGGGACAGGGTCACCAGAGAGTTCAACGTATTGAAGTCCCCCTGAAATGCGCCGTAATCGGTTTCAAACGCCCAGAACGCCAACAGTACGCCGCGCGACACGCCATATTGGCGCTCGATGCGGTCAAAGGTGCTGGCATATTGCTGTGCTTTTTTGCGGCCCACATTGATGCGGTTCTGACTGATCAACCGCTGGCTGAAATCCAGAAACGGGCGTTGGAATACCCCTTGGCTGCGGTCCGCTTTGATGGTGGCTGGGTCTTGGCGCACATTGGCGAAAAATGCGTTCACCGTGCTTTTGTCATAGCCCTTGGCGCGGGCTTCCTGCTTCAGACCGCTGACGAAGCTGTTAAACGACCCCCCGCATTGCGCGATTGCGGTGCTGGCGGTGGTGATGGAAAGAAACGCGGCGGCAAGCGCAGGCAAAAGACGCATCTGAAAGTCCCTGAAGCAATATTTGCGTTCAGACATAGCCAGAGGCGTCTGGCTGGGCAAGCGCTCAGAACAGAGCCAGTATCAAGGCTGCCGCGAGCGTGATGCCCCAACTGCGCCACAGCGCGCCACAGGCGGCGTCCACATCATCAGGTCCGAGCTCTTTGCGGCCTTCAGGGTTCACAAAGGGAAAGCTCTGCATCTTGCCGTCATAAGCGCGGGGCCCCGCCAGAGAGATGCCAAGCGCGCGGGCCATGGCAGCCTCCGGCCAGCCCGCATTGGGCGAGCGGTGCAGACGCGCATCCGCTTTGATGGCCTGCCACTGGGACAGCCCTGCATGGCTGACGGCAATCAGGGCTGCGGTGATGCGGGCAGGCACCCAGTTCAGCACATCATCAAGCCGCGCAGCGGCCCAGCCAAAGTGCAGATATTTCTCAGAGCGGTAGCCAATCATGCTGTCTGCGGTGTTCACCACTTTATAGACCAGCAGGCCGGGCAGCCCGCCGATCAGGAACCAGAAAGCCGGGGCGATCACCCCGTCGCTCAGGTTCTCTGCACCGGATTCAATGGCGGAGCGTGCCACCGCGCTTTGATCCATATGGGCGGTGTCTCGACTTACAATCCGCGCCACCATGCGCCGCCCATCCCCGAGCGACAGCCGCAAGCCATCGCCCACCGCTTGAACGTGATCCACAAGCGAACGTTGCGCCAAAAGGATGGCAGTAATGATCAGTTCGGGTAGCCAGCCAAACAGGCCAATCACCTTGCCAAGCACCATGGCGCCGATGACCAGACCAACCACCACAAGCGCTCCTTTGAGGCGGCCGGCCTCACCGGTGTTGAAACGCGCATCGGCCTGTCCAATCACGCGGCCCATCAGAACCGCCGGATGGGGCAGGCGTTGCCAAAGCCAGCGTGGCTCCCCAAGCGCAGCATCCAGAAGCATTGCACCAACCAAAACACATGCAGTGCTCATGCGCCTGCCTCCATTGTTGTCAATGCATTCTCAAGCTGTGCCCAGCGATCCGGCGCAGGCAGACCAAGACGCAGGAATGTCTCCGAATATGGGAAAACCCGTGTCCAGATGTGATGCTCAGCCAGTTGTTCCTGCCATTTGGCCGCATCCGGCACGTCATAGAGACGGAACAGCGTGGTGCCGCCGACAACCCGCGCGCCTTTGGCTGTCATCAGGGCATCGAGCCGATCGCTGCCTTTGCTCAATCGCGCGCGTGTATCCGCGGCCCAGCTGTGATCCTGTAATGCTGCGGTGCCTGTGCGCAACGCCGGGCCGGAGACCGCCCATGGGCCGCTCAAGGCGCTCAGCTTGGCGGTAGTGTCAGGTGTGGCAATCGCAAAGCCCAGCCGCATCCCGGCCAGCCCCCAGAATTTGCCAAAACTTTTCAGCACAATCCGCCCCGGCTGATCGACCAGATGCACGAGGCTGTCATCCGGGCAGACGTCACAAAAGCTCTCGTCGATCACCACCAACGGGGCATCCACATCTTCGGCCTGCCAGCGTTTACCTGTGGGGTTGTTAGGATGCACCAGCACCCGCGCTTCAGGCGCGCTATTGCCAAAGGCCCAGCCCTGCGCCGCAAAGGCGGCGGCATGTTCATTGTAGGTTGGGGCAGGGATGTCCACGCTGCCTGCAGGCAGGAGTGCCGGAATGCGCGCGATCAGAGCTGAGGCCCCGGGAGCCGCAAGGATCGCAGCACCCTCCGGCACCTGCCAGAAATCCCTCGCGGCGCGGATCAGCGCATCCTGCGCCGCCTGATCAGGCAGATCATTCCAATCCGCCGCGGTGAACTCGGGCAAAGGATAGGGCACGGGGTTGATGCCAGTGGACAGATCGAGCCACTCCGACCGTGTACCGCCCCACCGGGCCACCGCCGCGTCAATGCCGCCACCGTGATCGCGCGGTGGCATGACTGAAACCAAATCTCTTCCCGCCTGCATCGCGCCGCGCTCCTTTTCGTTCAGAGCGCGGCTACACCACCAATACGGCGTTTGGCAAGCCGCGCTCAGCCGCGCCCGTGCGGCGCATCAAAATCCAGAACCGGATTGATCGGCACAATACGGTGCGGATTGATGCTTTCATGGCTGCGGTGATAGTGGCCGATGATGTGATCCATATTCACGGTCTCGGCCACACCTTCCACCTGAAAGAGCTCCCGCGTGTAGCCCCAGAGGTTCGGATAATCGATCAGCCGCTTGCGATTGCATTTGAAATGCAGGTGATAGACCGGATCAAAGCGCACAAGCGTGGTGAAGAGCCGCCAATCCGCTTCGGTGATGTGGTCGCCCATTAGATAGCGGTTTTGCGAGAGCCGCTCTTCCAGCCAGTCCAGCGTGTCAAACAGCGGGTGTACAGCGGCGTCATAGGCCGCTTGCGAGGTGGCAAAGCCGCTTTTGTAAACGCCATTGTTGACCGTGTCATAGATCCGCACGTTGACCTCTTCGATCGCCTCACGCTCGGCCTCAGGCCAGAAATCCAGCGTATTGCCGGTCAGCCCGTCAAAAGCGCTGTTGAACATCCGGATGATCTCAGAGCTTTCATTGCTCACAATGGTTTCCCGCTGCTTGTCCCACAAAATCGGCACGGTCACGCGGCCTGAGTAGCTCGCATCCGCCTTGGAATAGAGACTATGGGCAAATGGCAGACCATAAAGCGTATCGCCCGTCGCACCGGCGCCGTCTGTCTCAAAGGTCCAGCCCTCGCTCAGCATGTCCGGATGCACCGCAGAGATGCTGATGTGATCCTCAAGCCCTTTCAGCTTGCGAAAGATCAGCGTGCGATGCGCCCAGGGACAGGCGTAGGACACATAAAGGTGATAGCGACGGCTCTCGGCCTTGAAGCCATCTGTGCCGCTTGGCCCCGCGCTGCCATCCGCGGTGATCCAGTTGCGAAACTGCGATTGCGAGCGCACAAATTTGCCGCCCGTGGACTTGGTATCATACCATTGATCGGTCCATTTCCCATCAACCAAAAGCCCCATGGCGTGCTCCCTTCCGAGGTGGTGTCGTCATCGATGTTGCACAGTAATCTAGGGGCCACAGCGGCGTCATAACACCGGCATACCCGCGCGCTTGCTGCGCATTTTTGCACAGAAATAGCGAGGCAAAGCCGCATGGGATGTCGCGCTTTTACAAGGCGTTGCCCTTCCGAACGGTGGCGTATGTTTACAAAATCTTCGCTTGACCCAGCTCTAATGGGCCGCGACGATGGAGGCCGATTTTGGAGATTCTCGATGAGTACATTCGTTTCCGCTGAAGTGCAGGCAGGCCTGGATGCCGCCCGCAAGAAAGCCCTGAAACAGCGCCATCGCCTTCGTATAGAAGCTGATGGTCAAAGCATTCGTGTGCTGCGCCATTGGGAAACCGGTTTCACGCTGGATGCCGAAACCGCGCCACATCTGCGTGGGCTGGTCGATCTCTATGACGGCAGCAAACACCTGTTTCAATGTCTGGTGATTGCCGCAGATGAGGAACACGGCGAAATGCGCTATGAGTTCAAGCGCTCCACCCCGGCAATGGAACGCGCTCCGGTCGATTTTTATCAGGGAGAGCCCGCGCCGGTCGCATTGCTGGAACAGCAGAGCTAATCTGCACGGCAGGCTGCGCCCGGCCCGTTTGAGTAGCGGGCAGGGCGCTTTTGTTTTACTGCATATCGGCGAATGCCGCGCGCAGACGGCTTGCTGCCTCTTCCACGCGGGCTTGCGGTGTGGCGATATTGAACCGCAGGAAGTTTTCGCCGCCTTTGCCAAAGGTTGGCCCATGGTTCACCGCGATGCGGGCATCTTGTTCCACCCGTTTGGTGAACTCGGCCCGCGACATGCCAGTGTCGGTGAAATCCACCCAGCTGAGGTATGTCGCCTCAAGCGGCATGGAGGCCACGCCGGGAATATCTGCAATTGCCGCATCCAGAATTTTCCGGTTGCCGTCCAGATAGGTGATCAGATCATCTACCCAGGCCGCACCATCCGGCGAATAGGCCGCTTCCGCCATAAACAAGCCAAAGCTGTTGGGCGATAGCCCAAGCGCGGCCATGCGGGTCGCAAACTTGGCGCGCAGCGCCGGGTCGGGAATGATCACATTGCCGGAATGGCTGCCCGCGATGTTGAACGTCTTGGTGGTGGCGGTCATCATCACCAACCGGTCCAGAATGCTCTCATCCACGTTGGTCATCGGGATATGGGTGTGCCCCGGGTAGACCAGATCATGGTGGATTTCATCAGACACCAGAATGAGATCGTGGCGTTTGCAGAAATCTGCCACGCCCTGCAGCTCTTCACGGGTCCAGACACGGCCACCGGGATTATGCGGCGAGCACAGGATAAACATGGTTTCATGCCCCTGCATCTGCGCATCCCAGGCCGCGAAATCCATCTCATAGCGCCCCTCGTTCAGCGCCAGCGGGCATTCCACAACTTCGCGGCCTGCCGAAGCAATGACCCGTGCAAAGGCGTGATAGACCGGTGTGGTCAGCACAACGCCATCGCCCGGTTTGGTAAAGCTGTCCACACACATGCCGGTGCCGTTCACCAGCCCATGGGTGGTGAAGACAGATGCCGGATCCACCTCCCAGCCATGCCGGGTCTTCATCCACCAACAGATCGCTTCGTTGTACGCGGTCTCATCACCGTAATAGCCATAGATGCCCTGTGCCTGCATTTTGGCAATTGCATCCGCCACACATTGTGGCGGGCGGAAGTCCATATCCGCAACCCACATGGCGATCCCGTCATCGGCAGGCACGCCATAGATCTGCTCCATCATGTCCCATTTCACAGAGTGGGTGCCAAAACGGTCGATGATTTCGTCAAAACTCATGTGGTGTGTCCTTTGCTTAACATCGCAAGGCACGCTAGCGAAAAGCGGGCGCGGCGCAACCCATCTTGCAAAAAACCCACAACTGCACCCTTTGGATTTGAGGATATTTTGTCTGATGCCGCTCTAGTGACTTGCAATTACGCATCTATTGGGGTGGTGGTGGGCAGTATGTGTCAGAAAAGCCGCTTTACCCAGCCGTTGGGCGTTATTGCATAGAGCCTAACCCGTTGCGCGCAGGGCGCGTCTGTCCTAGATGAGGGCCATGATTAAGCCCATTCTCATCCACCCCGATCCGCGCCTCAAAAAACTCTGCGCGCCCGTTGCCGATCTGAGCGACGATCTGCGCACATTGGCCGAAGACATGCTGGAAACCATGTATGACGCGCCTGGCATCGGCCTGGCTGCGCCGCAGGTTGGCGTGCTTGAGCGTCTGATCGTGATGGATTGCATCAAAGAGGGCGAACCGGAACCGGTGGTGATGTTCAATCCTGAGGTGCTGTCCAGCTCTGAGGATCAGAGCGTATATGAGGAAGGCTGCCTGTCTATCCCGGAGCAGTTTGCCGAAGTCACCCGCCCCGCCGAAGTGCGTGTGGGCTGGATCGATATGGATGGCAATCCGCAGGAGAAAGATTTCGATGGCCTTTGGGCGACCTGCGTGCAGCATGAAATCGACCACCTCAACGGCAAGCTCTTCATCGATTATCTTGGCCCGATGAAGCGCCAGATGATGACCCGCAAGTCTCAAAAGCTGAAGCGCGAGCTGGCACGCGGATGAGCATTCTGCCGCTGGTCTTCTATCCCGACGCGCGGCTGGCGCAGCCCTGCGCCCCGGTCACAGATCCGGCCACCGACGAAGACCTGCGCCCCGTGATCGCAGATATGTTTGATACCATGTATGCCGCTCCCGGTCGTGGTTTGGCCGGGCCACAAGTGGGCGTGATGAAACGCGTCTTTGTAATGGATTGCACCTGGAAAGACGGCGCAGGGACGCCAATGGCATTTCTCAATCCGGAGATCATCGTGCAGAGGGAGGATGAGGATACGCTTAATGAAGGCTGCCTCTCGATCCCTGATCTGATGGTGCCTGTTGTCCGCCCCGCGGCGATCACAGTGCGGTGGATGGATGAGCTTGGCGGCACGCATGAGCGTAATTTTGACGGCTTTGAAGCCCGCTGCATTCAACACGAAATGGATCATCTTGACGGCCGCGTGACGCTTGATCACCTATCCGAGCCCGCCCGCACCGAGATTTTGCAAGGATATACCGCCCCATGACTGTTCGCCCCTGCCTGCCTTGGCCAGACAAACGCCTGCGCACCGTTTCCGAACCAGTGGCAGAGATCACCGATGAGGTGCGCGAGGTCTGGAACGACCTGATTGACACCATGTATGCCATGCCCGGCGTTGGCATGGGCGCCAATCAGATTGGCGTACTCAAGCGCCTGATCGTGGTCGATGCCACCGAGGAGGGCAATCAGGCCATCCGCATGGCCAACCCGGAAATCTTGCACGCCTCGGTGCAACCGCGCGAGCATGAAGAGGCCAGCCCGAACCTTGTCGGCGTATCTGCCAAAATCTCCCGCCCGCGCGCTGTGACCGTACGCTATATGGATGAAAACGGCGAAATGGTTGAGAAAGATTTTGTGGGTCTCTGGGCCACATCCGTGCAGCATCAGATCGACCACATCAACGGCAAGATGTACTTTGATCACCTTAGTAAAACCAAACGCGCGATGCTGATCAAAAAGGCGCAAAAGCGGCGCTAACGCCCAACCTCAATTGCACGCACACAGGAGACAGACCATGCGCATTCTCTTCATGGGCACCCCCGATTTTTCCGTTTCCGTGCTTGATGCGCTGGTGGACGCAGGCCACGAGATTGCCGCTGTCTTCTGCCAGCCTCCGCGCCCTGCTGGACGTGGTAAGAAAGACCGCCCCACACCGGTGCACGCCCGCGCTTTGGAGCTGGGCCTTGAGGTGCACCATCCCAAAAGCCTGCGCACCGATGAGGTGCAACAGACCATCCGCGATCTGAAGGCGGATGTGGGGGTTGTGGTGGCCTACGGCCTGCTTCTGCCCCAGGTGGTGCTGGACGCCCCGACGCAGGGTTGCCTGAACATCCACGCAAGCCTCCTGCCGCGTTGGCGCGGCGCTGCCCCCATCCACCGCGCGATTATGGCGGGAGATGCAGAAACGGGGGTGTGCATCATGCGAATGGATGCGGGGCTGGACACTGGCCCTGTGCTGCTGCGTCGTGACCTCACCATTGGCGCCGAGGAAACCACCGCAGAGCTGCATGACCGCCTCGCGGTCTTGGGCTCCGGCGCCATTGTGGACACGCTTGCCGCGTTACCCGAACTGACAGCCACGCCCCAGCCAGAAGAAGGTGTCACCTACGCCGAAAAGATCGACAAATCCGAAGCGCGCATCGACTGGTCCGCCCCGGCGGTTGAGGTGGACCGCAAAATCCGCGGCCTCTCCCCATTCCCCGGTGCATGGACAGAGATTGAAGGCCAACGGGTGAAACTCCTCGCCTCCCGCCTCGCAACGGGGCAGGGCGACGCCGGCACTTTACTGGATGATGCGCTCACCGTGGCCTGTGGCGACGGCGCCGTGCAACTCCTACGCCTGCAACGCGCCGGCAAAGGCGCGCAGGATGCAGACGTGTTCCTCCGAGGCTTCCAGCTCAGCAAGGGTGATGTGATCTAGGCGCGTCGCTCAATTGGGCGCCCGGTGTTTCAGCATTGGTGGAGAACCCAACATCGCCAACACGCCCGCCACTGCGTTTTCTCATTCGTCAAATATCCCGAGGGTGCGGGGGCTGGCCCCCGCGAAACCAGACACGACGCACCTTTCCGATGCTCCCGGCCCCAAGGCCATCTCTTGCCTCGCAGCGCGTTTTGCCCAATCGTAGGCAGGTAAATACACCGCTAGCACGCCCATGAGGTCCCATGTTCTTTGCCTTCTTCGGAACCGTCATCATCGCCGGAATCATCGGCTATGCCTCAGAGCGCATCCGCTTCACGCATAATGGCTACATCCCGTCGATCATCATCTGCATTGGCGGGGCGTTTTTGTTTTTCATGGTCAGCCGCATGTTTCACATCGGTTTTGGCAGCCCGGGCATGAATGCGATCGTGTCTTCGATCGGCGCACTCATCATCGTGCCAACCCATTACCGCCGCTAAATCCCGGCACGCCGGTGCCCCGAAAGCCACAAACGCCTGCGCTACATTAAGAATTTCTTAAAATTGTAGACCGCTGGCCAAAACCTTGACTATGCTCGACTCATATAAGCGGCACCAAAGCCGCATGCTTTATTGAGGCGAGCAAAAATGGCGATTTTGGATTTTGGCAGCGATTCCGCTGCGCCAAAGGTCACGGTTGTGACCACCATGAAGGACGAAGGTCCTTACATTCTTGATTGGGTTGCGCACTATAAGGCCCTTGGTGCGACAGACATCGTTGTGTTCACCAATGACTGCAGTGACCCTACCGACCAGATTCTACGAAATCTCAACAGGCTGGGCTATGTCCATCATCGTTTCAACCGTGTGATGCGTCGCGGGCCGCACAAAAGCGCGCTGATGTGGGCGGAACAAGAGCCTGTGGTACGCGATGCGGATTGGCTGCTGGTGGTTGATGTGGATGAGTATCTCGACATCAAAGTCGGAGACGGCACTTTCAAAGCGCTCATTGATCATCACAAAGGCGCAGATGCGATCTCTCTGGTATGGCGTATCTTTGGCAACGCGGGAATTGAGCACATCTCAGACCGCCCTGTGCCGGAAGAGTTCGTGAAATGCGAAGGCGCCGAAGTTAACCCACAACGTCGCAGCCGCTTTTTTAAGACTCTGTTTCGCAACAACGAGAAATTCAACCGCATGGGGGTGCACCGCCCGTTTCTTGAACGCAGCGCCACAGATATTGTCTGGGTCACCGCTGATGGCACGCGCATCCCCGATGAAAACATGCCCGGCGCGCTCCATGTGAGTGACGGCTACGGCTATGAAGTTGCACAGCTCAATCACTATGCTTTGCGCTCCAAGGATGCGTTTTTGAACAAGCAGCGCCGAGGGCGCGCCAATCATGTCGGTGGGAACCTCAAGCTCGCCTACTGGAAAAAATTTGATCGCAACGAGGTAGAAGATCACAGTCTGGCAGACGGCTTCGCCAAAGCCCTGCCGATCAAAGAAGCGATGCTAGACGATCCTGTTGTCCGAAGACGACATGAAGAGGCGATTGAGGGCGCGCGAGCCATGGCCAAAATGGCGCGTAGAAAACGCCCAGGCCGCGCCTTTGTTGTGCATCTGGATCGCATGCTTTCCGGCGGGCACATGCCCGATGAGGAGGAGATCGAACTCTCAAGTGATGGCGCCGATCAGGCGGCCTAAGACGATAAAAACGCAGGTAGGAGGATATCATGGCAATCCCTGACACGCTCGCCGTGCGACTTATGAATGTCGTCGGAGATCACGAGCTCGGCGGCGATTTTTTGATGCTGGGACGTCAGCGCTGGGTTGGGAGCCGTCGCAAGCGTTCCGCCCGACTGTTTCAAGACACGATTAAGGCGCGTTTTCCGGATCTCTCTGAGGAAGATTTCGCCAGCCCGGATAACAAATACTCGGAAACCTTCTTTGAGCGTTTGGGCTTTGATCAGGTAGACAGTATGGATGTCTCTGACTTTGAAGATGCCAGCATCGTTCAGGATCTTGCCGGTAAGCTCCCAAAAAAACTGCGTGGGCGTTTTGATGTGATCTATGATGGCGGCACATGCGAGCATGTCTTTGATCTGCCAACCGCTTATCGCAACATCGACCGGATGCTGAAGCCCGGAGGCGTTTTGATCGGGCACAGCCCGTGCAACAACTGGATCAACCACGGATTTTATCAGATCACGCCGGAAATGGTGTATGGATTTTGGGAAAAAACACTTGGCTATGAAGTGCTGGAATGCGAATTGCAGCCGTTGCTTCCCATGTTTGCGCACCGGAGCGTAGGGACAACGAACCCCAACGAGACCGGGGTGCGCCCCCGTTTGCTTGGCAAACTGCCTGATGGCCCGGTCATCTTATCCTACGCTGTTCGCAAACCGCTTCAGAAGCGCGCTGATAAAGGCACAAAGGTCTATCAGACGGACTATCAGGCGCGCTGGTCTGAAGGCGAAGAACAGCAGACCGTGGCGGTATAGGGTTGGGCTCTACTTTCCGGCCTTAAATGGGGCCATGCCTTCACGAGCAAGCTCGTCGGCGCGTTCGTTTTCCGGATGGCCAGCATGGCCTTTGACCCATTCCCAAGTCACTGAGTGGCTCGCTTGCGCCGCATCAAGCCGCTGCCACAGCTCAACATTTTTCACGGGCTTCTTGGCGGAGGTCTTCCAGCCGTTCTTCTTCCAGCCGAAGATCCAGCCGGTCACACCGTTCTTCACATAGGTGCTGTCCGTCACAACCGTGATGGTGCTTGGGCGTTCCAGCGTTTCAAGCGCCATGATCGCGGCCATCAGTTCCATCTTGTTGTTGGTGGTCTCCGGCGCTCCGCCAGACAGATCACGTGACTTGATCACCGTGTCGCCATCTTTGGCCTGCAACAGCACGCCCCAGCCCCCCGGACCCGGGTTTCCAGAACATGCGCCATCGGTATATGCAATCAAATCAGCCATGGGCGGTCAGTATGACAAATGTGTCGTCGCCGCCAGCCAATCCTTGGCCATTGCCCCGCCTTTTTCGGATGACTGTAAAGCCCGCCGCTTCCAGCAGGCCGATCAGCTCTGCCTCGCCATAATAGCTGTAAAACCGCCCCAAGCGATCTCGTGCTTCAGCCTCACCCAGCTTCATGCCGATATGAAAAGCGCCACCGGGTTTGAGCGCCCGGTGCACCCGTGCCAGATGTATCGGGAAGTCAGTACGGGGCGCATGCAGCAGGCTGAAATTGGCCCAGATGCCATCGTATTTGGCCTCTGCCGTCAGATCTTCAAACACGCCCACAGTCACGTCCAGATCAAACCGGTCTTTGGCCAGTTTCGCCATCTCTGGTGAGGCATCCATGGCCTCAACCCGATATCCCGCATCACGGATCTTGGCCGCCCATTGCCCGGGGCCACATCCCAGATCCAGCACCAGCCCATTGTCGGGCAACAGTTCAAACAGTGCCTTGAGATCGCTGAACTGATCAATGTCGCCCTCTGCGACCTTGGCAAATCGCTCTGCATATTCCTCGGCGGCCTGTGCATAAACCTGCATGGTTTCCTTGTCGCTCATGCCCGCTCCAGTGCCAGACGTCCGGCCAGCGCCACAAATAGCGTGGCAAAACTGCGGTTCAGCCAGGCCATCACTCGCTCGCTGCCCAAGAGGACATCCCGTGCCTTGGCCGCAAACAATCCATAGAGCACAAAAACGCTGAAGGTCATCGCCATGAAAACTCCGCCGAGCAAGGCCATCTCTGCGGTGGCGCTAGCAGGATTGCCGCTCAAAAAGGGCGGCAGGAGTGCGAGGAAAAACACCGAAAGTTTCGGGTTCAGGATATTGATCAATGCCCCGCGTCGCGCAATCGCTGCGCCCTTTTGCACCTCGCGCTCAGCACGCACGCGCAAGGCGCCATCGCTGCGCAGCGCCTGCCAGGCCAGATACAGGAGGTAGGCCACCCCCGCGAATTTCACGACATTGAAGAGCACCGCAGAGGTGTGAAGCACCGCCGCCAACCCCAATGTCGCGGCCAGCAAATGCGGTAGAATTCCAGATGTGCAGCCAAGGGCTGCCCAAACCGCAGCACGTGGCCCTTGGCCGAGCCCCATGGCCAACGTGTAAATCACCCCGGTGCCGGGCGCGATCACCACCACAAAGGCGGTGATCAAAAACTGCAATGACATCATCCTAACTCCTCCACTCGGGCACAAGCGCAGCGCGCCATGCGCTCAATAAACCACGCTGATCGCCAAACAGCTCAACACAACCGCTGTCAAAATCAGCCGCAGTCGCATCCACCACGGTGGTGTAAGCCCCCATTTGAAAAACGCATAGTCCAAAAACAGAAGCCCGGCGAACCCAAACAACAGATTGGTCCCCGCGCTCACAGGCCCGCCGCCGGTCATGAAAAACGCCCAGAGCGCCGGAATAACCGACAGGGCATAGCCTGTTGCCGCCCGTCCGCCTTCCGCTTTGGTGGCAAAGCCCCACAGCACGCCGGACATGAAGCTTAAAATGATCGCACCGTAATAGAGCTGGATGTAAGGCCCGACAAACCGCGGCCCCATAGCCTGCGTGCCCCAAAGTGCCAGATCCGGGTTCAGGTAGGACAGCGCCCCCCAGACAAACGGGATCAATCCGGCCAGCCCCAGTGCCAATGGCGCCTTTGGAATGCCTAACATCTTCACCTCTCTGCATTTTTACTGTTTCGTCACGTCAATATGCACGCGATCTCTTCCGTGCCCATAGGCAATAAACTACCCAAGCGTGATGACGATCAATAGACTAAACACACGCGCGCTGCTGGTGCTGACCATTACGCAGCTCATAGGCGCCACCGCCGCTGCCGCGCAACCTTGCCACCCCAGCTACAAAGGCGCGTGCCTGCCGCCAAATGGTCCGGACGTGGATTGTGCCGGTGGCAGCGGAAATGGCCCGATTTATGTCCAAGGCCCCATTCGGGTTGTCGGGCCTGATCCGTATCGGCTGGACGCTGATAAAGACGGGATCGGTTGCGAGAAATAGTACGCGCAGCGCTGTATGTCGCGGCGCATAGGCACATTCCCCAAGGGGGCAGTTCAGTGTCCGTGCAACAGGTGCTCCCCGCTTCTGCAAGGACGTTAAGAGGCAGATTCCACATCGCGCAGCACGCGCGGCACTTTGAAGTTCACCCGCTCCACCGCGGTTTCCACGATCTCGACCGTCACGTCAAAACGGTCGCGAAAGGCGTCGATCACCTCATTCACCAGCACCTCCGGTGCGCTGGCACCGGCGGTGATGCCAAGAGCAGAGATCCCTTCCAGCGCACGCCAGTCGATATCTGTGCTGCGCTGCACCAACTGGCTGTAATCACATCCGTTTTTCGCACCCACTTCCACCAGGCGTTTGGAGTTGGAGGAGTTGGGTGCGCCTACAACCAGCATCGCATCCACTTTGGGGGCCACTTCCTTCACCGCTTCCTGACGGTTGGTGGTGGCGTAGCAGATGTCTTCCTTATGTGGGCCCACAATATTGGGGAAGCGCTGGTTGAGCGCGGCCACAATGCCTTTGGTGTCATCCACCGAAAGCGTGGTCTGCGTCACGAACGCGAGCTTGTCAGGATCGCGCACATCCACATCGGCCACATCCGCCTCGGTTTCCACCAGAAGCACCTCACCATCTGGCAATTGCCCCATAGTGCCAATGGTCTCCGGATGCCCGGCGTGGCCAATCATGATGATCTGTAGCCCGCTTTCAGAATGGCGCTCCGCCTCAATGTGGACCTTGCTCACCAACGGACAGGTGGCGTCCACATAGATCATATTGCGCCTTTCAGCTTCCGCCGGGACCACCTTGGCCACACCATGGGCCGAAAAGATCACCGGACGGTCATCCGGGCATTCGTCCAACTCTTCGACAAACACAGCACCTTTGTCGCGCAGCCCGTCGACCACATATTTGTTGTGCACGATCTCATGGCGGACATAGACCGGCGCACCCCATTTCGTGAGAGCCATCTCTACGATCTTAATGGCCCGGTCCACTCCGGCGCAAAAGCCGCGCGGGGCAGCAAGGTGAATGGTCAGAGGCGGCTTGCTCATCGGCTCAACTCCACATTGGTCGTTGCCCACAGGTAGTGATTTCCCAGCGCGCCGTCCAGTGCTTGACCTTCCAGTGTGGGAGGCTGCTAGCAGCGGGCAAACGACGAATGGAGAGGTCATGTCTTTCAAGCAAGCAACCGTCGCAGCTGCAGCCACTGTCGCTGTCGCCGCCATTGTCTGGCAATTTGCCTTTGGCGCTTCAGACGCGGATGCCGCCGCCTTGCGCCTGCCTTATGACGAGGCCGCCCGCGTTGCGCAGGGCGCAGAACTTTATGCCGAGAATTGCGCGGTCTGCCACGGCGCGGCTTTGCAAGGCGCACCCAATTGGCGCGAGCGCGATGTAGACGGTTTGATGCCAGCCCCGCCGCATGACGCAAGCGGCCACACCTGGCACCATCCAGACGAGGTGCTCTTTAGGATCACCAAATTGGGCACGGAGGCAGTTGTGGGGCAGGGCTATCAAAGCAATATGCCGGGATTCGCTGACAGCATGGCCGATCAGGACATTCTGGATGTGTTGGCCTTTATCAAAAGCACCTGGCCCGACCAGGTGATTGAAATGCACAACAGCATGAACGCGCAATCGGAATGACTGTGTCCATGTGACCGGACAAAAAAAAACCGGGGCGCTCAGCACCCCGGTTCGATTCTATCTCTTGTGTGGAAGGCTCAGTTGCCAACCATCTCCGCTTCGCGGCCCGGCTCTGGCATCGGGTCACGCGGTGGGCGTCCGATAACCTCGCGCAGCCCGTCGAGTTCGATAAAATTATCGGCCTGACGACGCAGCTCATCGCTGATCATTGGCGGCTGGCTGCGGATCGTTGACACAACCGATACGCGCACGCCCTGACGCTGCAAGCTTTCCACTAGCGGCCGGAAATCCCCATCTCCCGAAAACAGCACAATGTGGTCCACATGCGGCGCGAGCTCCATAGCATTCACTGCCAGCTCAATGTCCATGTTCCCCTTGACCTTACGGCGGCCCTGAGCATCGGTGTACTCCTTGGCAGCTTTGGTCACCATGGTGAAGCCGTTGTAATGCAGCCAATCAACCAGAGGTCGAATTGGCGAATACTCGTCATTTTCTAATAGCGCGGTATAGTAAAACGCACGCAACAGCTTACCACGGCGCATAAATTCCTGCCGCAGAAGCTTGTAGTCGATATCGAAACCGAGCGACTTGGCGGCCGCGTACAGATTCGAACCGTCTATGAACAGCGCAAGCCGTTCGTCTTTGTAAAACATCAAAATGTCCTTTCTGGCTCTGTCGCGCTTGGCATGTCCCGTGAGTGAAATTATTTGGATAGGCGCGACAGCGTTGTTTAAAATATAGGTATCTTTCCGGGCCTTCAAGCGCTCGCGACATATCGCCCATAACTCGTGTAATTCGGAGCTACTTAAGTGAGCAGATACGGCCTCTTAGCCCTCGGCGGCAACTTGCCATCTAAATTCGGGACTCCCAAAGAAACAATAGTTCAATGTATCAAGGTATTGAGTGGTAATTCCATCCATATTCGCGCAATCAGCCGATTCTATCAAACCCCTTGTTTTCCGGCGGGGGCTGGGCCTGATTTTGTGAATGCGGCAGTTGCCATTCACACGGATTTGAACCCGCGCGAGCTTCTTGTGTGTTTGCATGACATCGAAGCAGAGTTTGGGCGCGAGCGTCTCACACGCTGGGGCACACGTCCACTGGACATTGATCTTATTGCGCTGGACGATCTGGTGCTGCCGGACGCCGATGTGCAGACCCGCTGGCGGCAGCTGGATCTGCAGACACAGGCCACCAAAGCGCCCGAGGAACTGATTCTCCCGCATCCGCGCCTGCAGGACCGCGCCTTCGTTCTGGCCCCGCTTCTGGACGTCGCCCCGCACTGGCGGCACCCGCTTATTGGCCTCACGGTGGCAGAAATGTTTGCCCAATTGCCCGAAACCGAGCGCAATGAGCCGGAGCCTCTGTGAATCTTGCTTGTCAAGGGGTACAATCCCGCTTACATACACGACTTCCGACCCGATCCATAACGAATGGAGTGCCTGATGGCCCGCGTGACCGTTGAAGACTGCGTAGACAAAGTTCAGAACCGCTTTGAGCTGGTGATGCTCGCGTCGCACCGTGCCCGTGAAATTTCGGCTGGCGCCGCAATCACACTGGATCGTGACAACGACAAAAACCCAGTCGTGGCCCTGCGCGAGATCGCGGAAGAGACCCAGACCGCTGACGAGCTGCGTGAGCGTCTGATCGAATCCAACCAGAGCCAGATCGAAGTGGACGAACCAGAAGAAGACCGCATGGCGCTTCTGATGGGTGCCGAAGCCGATACCCCGGCGGAGGACGATATGTCCGAAGAAAAACTCCTGCGCGCCCTCATGGAAGCGCAAGGCCAGGGCTAAGCCCCAGCAACTACGGTAGGCGCTAATGATTCCTGCTGACGAACTTGTCGACCACATTCGCGCCTACAACCCTAAGACCAACGATGATCTTATTCGCGCGGCCTATGAGTTTGGCCGCGAGATGCACGATGGTCAGTTCCGCCATTCCGGCGAGCCCTATTTTACCCACCCCATCGAAGTCGCCTGCATCTTGGCAGAGCAGCATTTGGATGATGCCTCCATCATCACGGCGCTGTTGCATGACACGATCGAGGACACCAAAGCGTCTTATGAGCTGGTGGCAGATCGCTTTGGCGAAGAGGTGGCCGGTCTGGTGGATGGCGTTACCAAGCTGACCAATCTGCAGCTGTCTTCTTCAGAGACCAAACAGGCCGAAAACTTCCGCAAGCTCTTTATGGCAATGTCCAAGGACCTGCGGGTGATCTTGGTCAAGCTGGCGGACCGCCTGCACAACATGCGCACGATTAAGGCCATGCGCCCTGAAAAGCAGGCCGTGAAGGCGCGCGAAACCATGGATATCTATGCGCCTCTTGCCGGCCGCATGGGGATGCAGTGGATGCGCGACGAGCTGGAAGATCTGGCTTTCAAGGTTCTGAACTCCGATGGCCGCGCCTCGATCATGCGCCGGTTTGTGACGCTGCAGAAAGAAACCGGCGACGTCATCGAGAAAACCACGGCCGACATGCGTCAGGAGCTGGCCGCCGTCAATGTGACCGGTGAGGTCTTTGGTCGGGCCAAGAAACCCTATTCAATCTGGCGCAAGATGCAGGAAAAGGATCAGGGCTTCTCCCGCCTATCCGACATCTACGGCTTCCGCATCATCACCGATACCGAAGACAGCTGCTACCGCGCGCTTGGTGTCATCCACCAGCGTTGGCGCGCGGTGCCGGGGCGCTTTAAAGATTATATCAGCCAGCCAAAATCCAACGGCTACCGCTCGATCCACACCACGGTGTCGGGCCGCAACGGCCGTCGGGTTGAGGTGCAGATTCGCACCCGTCAAATGCATGATGTGGCGGAATCCGGTGTGGCGGCACACTGGTCTTACAAAGACGGCGTGCGCGGCGAGAACCCTTTTGCTGTTGATCCGGTGAAGTGGATCTCCGGCCTGACCGAACAGTTCGACGCTGAGGAGGATCACGAAGACTTCCTCGAGGCCGTGAAGCTTGAGATGTACTCTGATCAGGTCTTCTGTTTCACGCCCAAAGGCGAAGTGGTGAAGCTGCCCCGTGGTGCCACGCCGGTTGATTTTGCCTACGCGATCCACACCCGGATCGGCCACGCCTGTGTTGGCGCCAAAGTGGACCACCGTCGCGTGCCGCTCTGGACCCGCATCAAGAACGGCCAATCGGTGGAGATCATCACCGCAGAAGGGCAGGTCCCGCAGGCGACCTGGCTCGATATGGCCAAGACCGGCAAAGCCCGGACCGCGATTCGCCGCGCCCTGCGGGAAATGGACCGCGAACGCTTTGTGAAGCTCGGCTCGGAACTGGCGCGCTCCGCCTTTGAGCATGTGGGCAAGAAATCCACCGACAAAGTGCTGGATATGGCCGCCAAACACCTGCGCCTGAAAGAGCGCGATGAGGTGCTGGCGCGCCTTGGCTCCGCCGAGCTGACCGCGCAACAGGTGCTGCAGGCGGTTTACCCCGATCTTGCCCCCTCTGAGGCCGATGAAATTGGCGCGGAGCGCGCTGTGATTGGTCTGTCCGCGGATCAGAGCTTTCAGCGCGCACCCTGCTGTCAGCCCCTGCCCGGCGAGCGCATCGTGGGAATCACCTACCGTGGTCAGGGGGTGGTTGTGCACAGCATCGACTGCGATTCGCTGTCCAACTACGAAGACCAGCCCGACCGTTGGCTCGATCTGCATTGGCATGCTGGAAAACACAAACCGATCTACGCGGTGCAGCTCTTTGTCACCATTGGCAATGATGCGGGCGTACTGGGGCGTATTTGCACATTGATTGGCGAGAACAACGCCAATATCTCTGACCTCGAGTTCGTTGACCGGAAACCGGATTTTTACCGCCTCCTGATAAGTGTGGACCTCGGCGATGCCGAGCATCTGCACAAGCTGATGCTGGCTTTGGAAGCGGAAACCGACGTGGCCGAGATTGAACGCTACAGAAACCCGGAGAGCGCCCGCTCCGCGCTGGCGCCCTGACGTAACTGAGGACAGACCCGGTGGTATTCAAACGCCGTGATAGAAGACCCTTCCTCCGAGTGCTCGGAGAGTTTTTCTATCCGCGTGGCGGATGGGGGCGTGCCTTTCGTTATGTCAAACACCGCCTGCACCGTCTGCCTGGTTCGCCGGAAACCATCGGTCGCGGCATCTGGGCCGGGGTGTTCACAACCTTCACGCCGTTTTACACGATGCACTTTATCGTGGCCGCCATTCTGGCCCGCATCCTGGGCGGCAACATCCTTGCCGCGCTGCTGGCGACCTTCTTTGGCAACCCGCTGACTTATGTGCCCATCGGCGTGGCCTCGCTGCAAACCGGCCACTTCATCTTGGGTACCGAATTTGAAGCCGGTGACAAAAGCTCTCTGGGCGGTAAATTTGCCAATGCAGGCGCAGATTTGTGGCACAATCTCTTTGCGCTGTTCACCGATGAGGTGCCGGATTGGACGGGCCTGCGCATTTTCTATGACGAGGTGTTTTACCCCTACATGATTGGCGGGATCATCCCGGGCATCATTGCGGCCACCGTTATGTATTACCTTTCTGTGCCGGTGATCCGTGCCTATCAGAAGCGGCGCTCTGCAAAGTTTGCAGAACGCATTGCCAAGGCGCGTGCGCGCGCCGAAGAACAGGCTGCCAACGTCCAGTCAGACACGTAAAGCCTGAAAGACCCTATCACATCTTTTGATCAAAAATCGGTTTTCCTCGCGCGGCACCCGGCATAGGGTCGCCACAGACATATTAGCGAGATGAGGACTGAGATCATGCTGCGTCTTGGGGTGAATATCGATCACGTCGCCACCGTGCGCAATGCGCGCGGTTCTGCTTACCCGGATCCGGTCCGCGCGGCCAAACTGGCCGAAGAGGCGGGGGCAGACGGCATCACCGCGCACCTGCGCGAAGACCGCCGCCACATTGCCGATGCCGACATCGACGCCTTGATGGAGGCGCTTTCGGTGCCGCTCAACTTCGAGATGGCTGCCACCGACGAAATGCAGGCCATCGCCCTGCGTCACAAGCCTCATGCGGTTTGCATCGTGCCTGAAAAGCGCGAAGAGCGCACCACAGAGGGCGGGCTTGAGGTCGCGCGTGAGGAAAACAAACTGGCGCATTTCATCGCGCCGCTGCGCGAGGCGGGCTGTCGGGTGTCGATCTTCATCGCCGCTGATCAGGCCCAGATCGAAGCAGCCAACCGGATTGGCGCACAGGTGATCGAGTTGCATACGGGTGCGTATTGTGACTTCCACTACGAAGGCCGTTTTGAAGAGCGCGATGCAGAGCTTGTGCGCCTTACGGAAATGGCACGTTTTGCGCATTCACTGGGGCTTGAGGTCCACGCGGGTCACGGTCTGACCTATGAAACCGTTGGCCCCATCGCGGCGCTGCCAGAACTTATGGAGCTCAACATCGGCCACTTCCTGATTGGCGAGTCGATCTTTCGCGGCCTTCAGCCCGCCATCGCGGAAATGCGCCGCCTGATGGATGAGGCACGGGGATGAGACCAGAACACACCTCCATGGAGTTGGACCTACTTCTCTTCGCTCGGTTTTATAGCGTGTGGGTTTTAGGCTTGGTGGTGTGTGAGATGGTGTTGGCGATTTATGGTCGCCTTGATTGGCTCGCGAGTATCAGTCTTTGGCTCCCTGCTGCTACCGCAGCCCAAGATTTGGGGAGGAAGCACGGAAAACGAGCTCGCGCGGCTTTGCCCAAAGGGGCGGCGTGGAAATATGCACTGCCAATGACCGCAGTTGCAATTTGCATACAGGCGTTAGTCGCAGCACTTAAGGCAGCTGTATTGCCTATTTGGGGGCTGTCCGCCTCAGCGGTGTTTGCTATGCTACCGCCTCTGTATTGGCTGTTGTCCTTGGTGTTTTATGTGTCACTGATCTATCTGACGATTAGAATTTTTTTGCCGTCTGGAGTGCGCCACGGCATGAAACTGGCACAGCTGGAAGCAAACAAATCATGATCACTCCTGAGTTCATCGCGATCTGGATTGCATGGCTTATGGCCGGTGGCTCTCCGGGGCCGGCCACCATGGGCATCGCAGGCACCGCCATGTCTGCGGGGCGCAGCTCGGCGCTCGCCTTTGCGCTCGGCATCCTTGCAGGCTCCGCCAGCTGGGGCATTGCGGCGGCGCTGGGGCTGTCAGCGGTGATGCTTGCAAATGTCTGGGTGTTTGAAATCCTGCGCTACGCCGGGGCCGCCTATCTTGGCTGGCTGGCGTTCAAGGCGCTCAAACGCGCGGTTGCCGAAGACACAACCGCCGTTGCTGGCACGCCGTTTTCCGGCAGCGCCCGCAGCCTTTTTGCCAAAGGTGCTGCGATCCACATCACCAACCCCAAAGCCATCCTCAGCTGGGCCTCCATATACGCCATCGTTGCCCCTGCCGATGCCACTCCGGCCACGCTCTTTGGCTATTTCGGCCTGCTGTATGTGGGCTCGATCCTGATCTTCATCGGCTATGCCTTTCTGTTTTCCTCCCCAGCCATCGTGCGCGGCTACCAACGCGCCAGTCGTATATTTGATCTCGCATTTGCCGGGTTTTTCGGTTTTGCTGGCTTCAAAATTTTGACCGCAAAACTGGAGGGTTGAAGTGATTGTCAAACCTGCACTGACCGCCGCGGCTCTGTGCTTCGCCAGCGTTGCTGCTGCGCAAGAGGCCCATGAATGCGAATGGCAGGCCCGCGCGGACTCCATTGTGGAGCCTTGGGAAAACAACACCCGTACCTTCGCGAATGGCGACGTCCGCCTTGCACTGCTGGACACTATTGAGCCTGCAGCAGGCGCTTTCCATATAGTGGTGCTCTCGCCGCCCTATGATGAAGTCGGTGGTCGACAGTGCCGCACTGTGTCGATGGCGGAGGGTATCGGCTTCTCTGGTGCCGATTTCTCCAGTCTTGAGGCCAGCTATGATCCGGCTGTTGGCCTGGTCTTTGAAATGAACGTGCGTCGCTTTCTGCCGGACAGCGACAGCTTTGGTGACGCGCGACTGACCTTCACCCTTAACCAAGCCACCGGGCACATAGGCGCGACTCTTCAATGATCCTTGGTATCGGCACCGATCTTGCCAACATCGACCGCATCTCCGGCACCATTGAGCGCTTTGGCGATCGTTTCAAAAACCGTGTTTTCACCGAGGTGGAGCAGGCCAAAGCAGAGCGCCGCCGCGACACCGTGGGCACCTATGCCAAGCGCTGGGCCGCCAAGGAGGCCTGCTCCAAGGCCTTGGGCACAGGTCTGGCCATGGGCATCAGCTGGAAAGACATGGCGGTCAAAAACATGCGCACGGGGCAGCCCGTGATGGAGGTCACTGGTTGGGCCAAGGAGCGGCTGGCCGAGATGACGCCGCCCGGCCATGAGGCGATCATTCATGTGACATTGACCGATGACCACCCCTGGGCACAGGCCTTTGTGGTGATCGAAGCCCGCCCAATTGCGGCGCCGCAGGGACAGTCTGCTTGACACCTCGCGCCCGCGCCCGCATGTAACCTCAGACCAAAAAACACTGGCAGAACGAGCGGAGAGCATTCCCCATGGCGGAAAAAGCCAAAAGCGAAAGCGGCATTGTCGAGACCATCAAAACGATCTTCTGGGCCTTGCTGATTGCCGGTGTCTTCCGCACCTTGTTCTTTCAGCCCTTCTGGATCCCGTCAGGCTCCATGAAAGACACGCTGCTGATCGGAGATTTCCTCTTCGTCAACAAGATGACCTACGGCTACTCCTATGCCTCCTGCCCGTCTGTGCGCATCCCGGCGGTGGGTGTGAATATTGACGCCGAAGACCTCTGCGGCTGGCTTGGCGGCAACAACGGCCGTCTTCTGGGCGGCGAGCCTGAGCGCGGTGATGTTGTGGTCTTCCGCCATCCGGTGACCGGCTATGACTTCATCAAGCGCCTGATCGGTGTGCCCGGTGACAGGGTACAGATCAAAAATGGCGTGGTCTACCTCAACGGCGTGCCGGTGAAGCGCAAGGCCGATGGTGTCTTCCGCGAAGAATACGGCCCGCAGGGCCCACAAGGCCACCGCCCGCGCTGTGAAAACGGCCCCGTCGGCGATGGCGGCATCTGTGCCAAATCGCGCTATATTGAGACCCTGCCAAACGGTGTGAGCTACGCCACGCTCAACATCACCAATCAGCAGTCTGACAACACCGGTATCTACACCGTGCCCGAAGGCCACTACTTCTTCATGGGGGACAACCGCGACAACTCCACCGACAGCCGCGTGCCGCAATCCGCACGTGGGGTGGGCTTTGTACCCTATGAAAACCTGATCGGCCGCGCCGACCGGGTGATGTTCTCCTCCGCCGGGCGCTCCATGTTTGCCTTCTGGACATGGCGCGGGGATCGTTTCTTCAAAGGGATTGAGTGAGGGTCACGTGAAACTCGCAGCGGAACTCAAGGCATTTGAAGCGCGACTGGGGCACACCTTCTCCCGCCCCGATCTTCTGGTGCGCGCGGTCACCCACTCCTCCATGTCCTCGCCCACACGGCAGGACAACCAACGGTTGGAGTTTCTGGGCGATCGGGTGCTCGGCCTTGTCATGTCCGAAGCGCTGCTGGAGCACGACAAATCCGCCGCCGAGGGTCAGCTCGCCCCGCGTTTCAACGCGCTTGTGCGCAAGGAAACCTGCGCCGATGTGGCGCGCGAGATTGATCTGGGAGCCGCCCTGAAGCTCGGCCGTTCCGAGATGATGTCCGGTGGCCGCCGCAAACAGGCGCTTCTGGGCGACGCCATGGAGGCGGTGATCGCCGCCGTTTACCGCGATGCGGGCTTTGAAGTGGCCAAGGCTCTGATCCTGCGGCTCTGGGGCAACCGCGTGAAATCGGTAGAGGCCGACGCACGTGACCCCAAAACCTCGCTGCAGGAATGGGCACAGGCCCGCAAACTGCCGCCACCGCGCTATGAGCTGGTCAAACGCTCCGGCCCCGACCACGCGCCGGTCTTCACCATCGCCGCCAAGCTGGAGAATGGCGCATCGGCTGAGGCGACAGACAACTCCAAGCGCAAAGCGGAACAGGCCGCGGCAAAGGCGCTGCTGGAGAAGGTAAGCGGGTAGGCCTTAGTCGCCAGGCGGCAACTTTCCGCGATGTTTTGCTGCGACCCGCCAGAGTTTCTTGCGCGCGTCTTGAGTTTCAAACTCGCCGTAAGCGCCACCTGAAAACTTAGACCAGTCGAGTGCTAAACCCTGTTTCACCATCTCAGCGCTAAGGTCGGTGCCGTCGTCCAGAACGCAAAGTGCTACCACACGATCATAGCTGCTTTCTGGAAGTAGATTGGCTGTGACCGTTCGGCCCTTGGTGAGCGAGACCATCGCCCACTTGGCTTTCTTTCCATAGGGTTGATCCATCTCTGGCGCATCAATGCCAAAGAGGCGTATGTGCGTTTTATCTATCACGATGGTGTCGCCATCGATCACATAACATTTGCCGACCAGCTGTTTCTTTGCAGGTGTGTTGGCAGGTTTGATCGTTTCTTTGGAGGAGTGGCGAATTGGAGGCTTTTCGACAACCTGCAGTTTTGGTTTGTCAGAAAGGTAGTTCGCCTTTGGCGGAAAAGATGGCCGTTTTGGCGGGGCCCAGAATAAGCTTCTAAGGAACTTGATTAGCATAATGATATTCAACTCAAAGGTGTTCTTTCCACCTTCCTTGAAATTTCGAAGCCGCTCAAGACTTTAGATTGTGAGGTCAACAGGCTTGGTTTGCGCATCTTAAAACGGATTTCCGTGAGAAAGCCCAACTCTCGCATATCTCCCATGCGCATCAGGCCCCTAGCCCCAGCCCACAATTTCCGCTACAGACGCCCCTTAACCAGCCACAGCTGACTCACAAAGGCATTCACATGACCACACGCGCCGGATTCGTTGCCCTGATCGGAGAGCCCAATGCGGGCAAATCCACGCTCACCAACCAGATGGTGGGGGCGAAGGTCTCGATCGTGACCCATAAGGTGCAGACCACCCGCGCGCGCATCCGGGGGGTGGCGCTGGAAGGCGACAGCCAGATTGTTTTTGTGGACACTCCGGGCCTGTTCCGTCCGCGCCGCCGTCTGGACCGCGCCATGGTTGCCGCCGCTTGGGGCGGGGCTGCGGATGCTGATGTCATCGTGATGATGGTTGAGGCCCATCGCGGCGTCACCAAAGGTGTCGAAGCCATTCTGGAGCAGCTGGAAGAGATCGCAGAGGGGCGCAAAGTGGCGCTGGCGATCAACAAGATTGACCGCGTGAAATCCGATGTGCTTCTGGCCCTGACCAAAGACCTCAACGAGCGTTTCACCTTTGTTGAGACCTTTATGATCTCCGCAGAGAAAGGCCACGGCTGCGCCGATCTGCGCAAATGGCTGGCCGCAGAGTTGCCTGAAGGCCCTTGGCTCTACCCCGAAGATCAGATCGCCGATCTGCCCATGCGCATGATCGCCGCCGAAATCACCCGTGAAAAGCTCACCCTGCGTCTGCATCAGGAGCTGCCTTATCAGATGACGGTGGAAACTGAGAACTGGGAAGAGCGCAAAGACGGCTCCGCGCGCGTAGATCAGATGATCTATGTGATGCGTGACGGGCACAAAGGCATCGTGCTGGGCAACAAGGGCGAGACCATCAAGGCGGTTTCCAAAGCCGCCCGGGAAGAGCTTGAAGAGTTCATGGGCCGTCGTATCCACCTGTTCCTGCAGGTGAAAGTGCGCCCGAACTGGCTTGAGGAAAAAGAGCGCTATTCCGAAATGGGTCTCGATTTCAAAGACGGCAACGCCTGAAGGAACGCCCATGCGCCTGACCGCTGATTTCTGGGTGCACGCCTATATTGCGCGGCTCCGGCTTGCGGATATTCCGGCCTTTGTGGTGGCCCATGGCGACGACACGGCGGGCGCGGTTCTGGTCAAACTCAACACGCTGGATGGCAAAGCCACGGTGTTTCAGCGCAGTTTTGATTTGATGAGCGGCGAACGCAAATGGGTTGTGTTGTCTGAGGGCGATGAGGCTGAGGTGGATGCGGCACTGGCCCGTCAGCGCAGCTTTGATCCGGACGCATGGGTGATTGAGGTTGAGGACCGTCAGGGGCGCCATCTGCTTGATGAGCCGGGTCTGTCGGATTGAGCGGGACAGGGGCTTCGCCCCGCTCACAGCAAAGCTGTGATCTCCCCAGAGTATTTTTGGCAGAATGAAGCTGGAATGGGCTTTCCTTTTGACCCTCTGCACGGTTTTCTGAGCCAAAGGATAGGGCGATGGACTGGCGCGATCAGGGCTTTGTGCTCAGCACAAGAAAACACGGGGAAACCTCGGTCATTCTGGAGGCCTTCACCGAGACACAGGGCCGCCATGCAGGCATCGTGCGCGGTGGCATCAGCCGCAAGATGACCCCCATCCTACAGCCCGGTGGGCAGGTTGATCTCACTTGGCGCGCGCGCCTGTCAGATCATATTGGCACCTACACCGTTGAGCCGCTGCGCTCCCGTGCTGCTGTGCTGAGCGACCGCTTTTCGCTGGCTGGGCTGAATGCGGTGACGGCGCTTTTGTCCTTCTGCCTGCCGGATCGCGAACCGCACCCGGCGCTCTATCATCAAAGCGTGCAGCTTCTGGATCTGTTGGGGCAGCACGAGCTCTGGCCGCTGGCCTATCTGCGCTGGGAAATGGCGCTGCTGACGGAACTGGGCTATGGTCTCGACCTCACCTCCTGTGCGGTCACAGGCAGCTCTGACGCGCTAATCTATGTTTCACCCAAATCAGGGCGCGCGGTCTCTGCCAAAGGTGCTGGAGAGTGGGCAGACAGGCTGCTGCCCTTGCCACCTGTCCTACGCGGGGAGGGCGGCGCGCCGGATGAAGAGGTGTTGGCCGCGCTGGCGACCACGGGCTACTTCCTGTCAGAAAAGCTCGCACCCGATCTGGGGCACAAACCGCTGCCGGATGCGCGCGCGCGCTTTATTGATCGGTTTGCGCGTCAGCTGTCTGCCCGCTGAACACCATCTCCCGCCCGGCATCATTGCTCAGCACCAGTGTCGGGCCAGAGACCTCCACAAGGCTCATCTCCTGCAGCGCGGTCAGATAGGCCTCTTCACGATCGATGTCCGGACAGTAGATCTGCTCCACCACATCCACCTTGATGTTGATCCACGGGTAGGGGGCGTCCTGCGTTGCCAGAAAGCTGTTGCAGGGCCCTTGGCCCATCACCCGGCCGTTTTCTTCCAGTGTGAGGCTGGCTTCATAATCAACAGCCGCGCCGTCGATCTCCTGCAGCTGCCAAGTGTAGTCGGCGCCACCATATTGTGTCACCGTCTCAGACGGTGCGCAGGCGGCCACGCCCAAACCCGCTGCCAAAACCCAAGCAATCCGCCGCATCATTCCGCCTCGTGCAATGCCAAAATCAAATCAACCAAAGTGCCCAGAGCCGGGCCGTTCTGCACACCATCATGCGCAGACAGGGTCTCCATGCCAAGGAAGGCGCCATAGAGCAAGCGGGTCAATTCCGGATTGGTGAGGCCAATTTCTGACAGCAGGGTCTTGATGTGAGCCATGCGCGCCTCATCAACCGCTGTGATCTGAGCGGCCACATCCGCATTGTCGCGCGCCCAGGCCCGCATCGCTGGTCCAAGCCGCGTGGTCTCGCTGTCTGTCTCTTGCTCAGCAATCTGCGCCAGATCACGCAGCTTCTGCACAGCCGTACCGGTGTCCTCCCGCTGGGCTGTTATCACCGCTTCGGCATCATCAGCCCAGGCCGCCAGCAATGCGGCGTGAAATCCCGGTACATCGTCAAAGTGCCAGTAGAAGGAGCCCTTGGTTGTGCCAAGCCGCCGCGCCAGTGGCTCGGCCTTCAAGGCGGCCGATCCGGCCTCGGTGAGCGCTTCAAATCCCGCCTGCAGCCAATCCTGCTGTGAAAGTCGCTTTGTCATGATGGAAGCGTAGGAGCGCAAATGCTGCACTGCAACAGGCGCAAAGGGAGTGTGACCAAATGTTGCGCCATTTCACGCAACAACGTGCGGTGTGTTTATTGCTGCACCTGCGAAAAGATCACCGAAATCGGCACCTCCGCGATACAGACGCAATACCGACGCGATACCGAACACGCGATTTTTGCGGATTTTGCGAATCAGCGACTTTGTTAACGGGCACAAAAAAAGCGCGGCTCCGAGGGAGAGCCGCGCCGGGTCTGCTGTCCAACTGAGAGCGGGTGTCAGCTCAGCAAACGTCTTGCA
Source organism: Shimia sp. R9_1 (assembly GCF_017743775.1). Lineage (NCBI taxonomy): Bacteria > Pseudomonadati > Pseudomonadota > Alphaproteobacteria > Rhodobacterales > Roseobacteraceae > Shimia > Shimia sp. R9_1. Next base: position 728,078 of record NZ_JAGHRN010000002.1, read on the forward strand.
ATTACTTGCGCCTGAATTTCAGCCGCACCTTCAAAGATGTTGAGAATACGCGCATCACACAGGATGCGGCTCACGGTGTATTCCAGCGCAAAGCCGTTACCGCCATGAATTTGCAGCGCATTATCCGCCGCCGCCCAGGCCACACGTGCGCCCAGCAGCTTCGCCATACCCGCTTCAAGGTCACAGCGGTGACCGTGGTCTTTTTCCCAGGCAGAGAAATAGGTCAGCTGGCGGGCAATCATGATCTCTACCGCCATCATCGCGAGCTTGCCTGCCACGCGGGGGAAGGCGATCAGCGATTTGCCAAACTGCTTGCGGTCGATCGCATATTGCATGCCCACGTCCAGCGCCGCCTGTGCCACACCCACTGCGCGGGCCGCAGTCTGAATACGTGCCGACTCGAAGGTTTCCATCAACTGTTTGAAACCTTTGCCTTCTTCCCCGCCCAGAAGGTTCTCGCCTTTGACTTTGAAGCCATCAAAGCCCAGCTCGTATTCCTTCATGCCGCGATAGCCCAGCACCTCGATTTCACCGCCGGTCATGCCTTCGGTCGGGAAGGGGTTCTCATCGGTGCCCGGGGTCTTTTCCGCCAGGAACATGGAGAGACCGCGGTGGTCGGCGCTGTCAGGATTTGTGCGTGCCAGCAGGGTCATCACATGGGTCCGCGCCGCATGGGTGATCCATGTTTTGTTGCCGGTCACTTCCCAGTTGCCGTCCTCGGTTTTCACCGCGCGGGTGCGCAGGGAGCCGAGGTCAGATCCGGTGTTCGGCTCTGTAAACACAGCGGTTGGCAGGATTTCTGCGCTCGCCAGTTTCGGCAGCCAGTTCTGCTTCTGCTCTTCGGTGCCGCCACACAGGATCAGCTCAGCGGCGATCTCAGAGCGGGTGCCCAGCGAGCCCACGCCGATATAGCCGCGAGACAGCTCTTCAGACACCACAACCATGGAAGCTTTGGAGAGGCCAAACCCGCCGTACTCTTCCGGGATGGTCAGGCCAAACACACCCATTTCCGCAAGCTCTTCAATGATTTCCATTGGAATGAGCTCGTCTTTGAGGTGCCACTCGTGGGCGTTTGGCTCAACGCGATCCACCGCAAAACGGCGGAATTGCTCGCGGATCATTTCCAGCTCTTCATCAAGACCGGAGGTGCCGACGGTGATGTTTGCCGCCTGCTCCTGCATCAGCTCTACAAGTCGCATGCGCGCCGCTTGGCTGTTGCCCTCGGTGCAGAGGACCATCACATCCGGCGCCATCAGGCCACGCATTTCGTCTTGCGTCAGGCCAAGGTCCTGCAGGCGAATGATCTCGCCCTGGCTCATCGGAATGCCGCCATACACCTGCCAGAGGTATTCGCCAAAAGCGATCTGGTGAATGATCTGTTCGATCTCGCCAAACTTGCCGTCTGCATTGAGCTTCTCTGCCCAAGCCTGCATCTGTTTGAGCGATTGCGCGTAAGTTGCGAGCCAGCTCAGGCCATGTGCTGCCGTCTGATTTTCCTCAATCAGCTTGCCGGAAACACGGCCATCTTCGGAGACAGTTTCCTTCACGCGCGCAATAGCGGTTTCCAAAATGGCTTCAACCGGGGCCACAGCCGCGCCGGTCAATTTCAGAAGATCGGGAAGAATCACCGGAGTCGCCATCGTCAAATCCTGTCCATCATGGGCCATGTTGCAGTATCCTCTGTTTCTGCAGAGTGCATATTTGTTTTGCAGGTGCAGCGCAACAAAAATGCCAGAAGACGTTGCGTTTTGATTGTTTATTTCGCGTCAAATCTTTGCCCGACAGGATGTCAGGCACTATAGGAAGATATGGATTTCGACATTCTAACCCTACCGCCCGTTGCCTGGCTACTTTGCGCGGGAATCGCTGTTTTGGCGGGCGTTATCAAAGGGATGGTCGGGTTTGCCATGCCTATGGTCCTGATCTCTGGGCTAAGCTCGTTTCTGGCCCCGGAGCTGGCTTTGGCCGGTTTGATCCTGCCCACATTGGCCACAAACGGCATGCAGGCGTTGCGTCAGGGGCGTGCGGCAGCTTGGCAGTCCGTTAAGCGTTTCCGGCGATTTTTGATCGCGGGTGGTGCTGTCATGGTGATCAGCGCGCAGTTTGTCCGCATTCTTCCAGGGAACGTTTTGCTGTTGGTGATCGGTGTGCCGGTGTTTTTGTTTTCTCTGCTGCAACTGATGGGGCGTTCCATCACCATCGCAAAGCCATCGGCACGCGGTGAGATGGCTGTCGGTGGCGTTGCGGGGGCAATTGGCGGCATCTCTGGTGTTTGGGGGCCGCCCACGGTGGCCTACTTGACGGCACTGGGCACCGAGAAATCCGAGCAGATGCGCATTCAGGGTGTGATTTACGGGCTCGGTTCGGTTGTGCTGCTCTTTGCCCATATCGGCTCAGGTGTGCTGACCAGCAAAACCGCCCCCCTGTCGCTCGCACTGGTTTTGCCCGCCATTTTGGGCATGTGGTTTGGAGGGCGTATCTCTGATCGCATCGACCAACGCCGTTTTCGACAGGCCACACTTTTTGTTTTGCTGATCGCCTCGCTCAACCTGATGCGGCGCGCATTGCTCGGTTGAGTGCAGGCGGCTTAAGCGTTCACCTGATCATACCAAGCAAGAAGATCGTCGATGTTGGGCGCCACTTGCGTGGCCATGCCCCCGGCAAACTCTTCAAACACTCCGGCATTCAGCGGGTTGGTGCCCGCGATCACCGTCGCGCCATTCTCCAACGCTTCTGCCAGCAGATCCCGGAATCCTTTTCCTTCGGCTTCCTGCTTGCCAAATTTGTTCAGGAGGAACACGTCGTAGGGCTCTTCCATGGATTGCGACACAGCGGTGATTGCCGTGGCCATGGCGTCCGGATCAAGACGGCAGCCTTTGGCTTCTTTGCCAAGGTCTTGTGAGATACGAATGATCGGTCCGCTCGGCAGTACCTGAACGTCCATGTCACAACGCTGATCGGTCTCACAGCCCGTGTTGGTCTGCACAATACCACGTGCGGTCAACCCGCGATCATTCAGCCGATCTGCCAGCTCCGCCAGCAGCAAATCCAGTTTCCCGCGCCCATGCGCCATCGTGTATGCAATTTTCATCATGGTCTAATTTTAGGTTTCAGAAGCCGGATTACAACTGAGGCATATTGCCTTTGCTCAGTCGAGCGAGCGCGGCAACAGCCGGCTGATCAGGGAAACGAGAAACGCGGTGGAAATGCCAAAGCACAGAATGCCCGTCACGCCGCCAAAGGCTCCAAAGACGCGAAACTGAATAGGCAGCACAACATCGCCATAGCCGACGGTGGTATAGGTCACGAGCGAGAAATAGAGCGCATCATAAAGGTAATCAAACGCGCCCATATAGATTAGCACATAGGCCCAGAGCCAAACCTGAATGGTGTGAGACCCGACAATCATGGCGAAGGCCGCGCCGGTCACCACCGCTGTCCTGAGGAACCTTGATCTCTGCGTCACCCATTTTCCAATTTTCTCAAGCGCTTCGATCATCAGAGACAAAAAGCCGACATGAATGATCGCGCAGGCGCTGAGCACCACGGTGCCCCACAACAGCTGTTGCGGCTGACTCATTGGAAACAGATCGGCGATGAGAGGATCCTATCGTTGATTGGAAATCAAAGTATCACGTTTCAAAGCGCGCGCTTACATCGTTTCGACGCAGTGACGCCGGAAGGCCCGTTTGAGCATGTCGAGCTCCGCCCGCAGCAAATCGATTTCAGCGCGCAGATCATCAGCAAGCGCTTCGCCGGCAACAAAGCTCAGGGTCTCAAGGCGATCTCCGCTCAGCTGATCTGTGATCAGCAGGGTTTGCACGCCATCTGACAGGCTTTCCTTAGGCAGCGGAAAGCGGAGCCGCCAGCTGTCTTGAGTGTCGGTGGCGTCAATCTGCACCCCGTTGACCGGATCGCCAAGGTAGGTGACGTCAACCTTTGGAACCGGTCCCTGACCGCTCTCATATTTCAGGACACCTTCCCAAACACCTTCGAAAAGGCGGGTCTTGGTCAGCGTTAACTCACTCATATCTCGATCCTTTTCACAGCAGGCTTAGAATTCAGCGCGGGGGCGGCGGGCAAATGTCACATCTCTGAGGACCACCTGGTTCATCTCAGGGCCTTCGAAAATCAGGTCGATCCACATCTTTTCCACCCGCTTTTCGTTCAGGTTGGAGTAGGCAAGATCAAACTCAACCCGAATGTCCTCGTCATGCAGCGGCAGCTCCCGCACAATTTGCTCGGTGTTTGGTCCGTGCCGGATGTTGAGACGGGCAAAGATCTCAAGCGGCTTTTCCATTTCCACAATGGTATCGAGCCGTAGAACATGCTCCCGGCGCAGACCGGCCACTGACTCCGGAGGCAGGTCAATCACCAGAGAGAGAAACGAGCCGTCAAAGCGGAACACATCCATGCGCAGGCCAAACGGTGCCAGATCCTTTTCGCGATGATTGCGCAATTGGCGAAGCGTCAGTTCCGAGATGCGGCAGTCATGAAACAGCGTGACCTCGTCACCGAGTTTTTCTTTGTTCTGAACCCCAGCCAGACCCTTGGTGGGGTTGGGTTCCCGCCACAGGGCGGGACGCCAGGACCAATCGGTCCCGTGGGGTTTGGGAAAGGCATTGGAGCCGATGATGGGCAAAGCCAGCCGGCTCTCGGAAATCGCAATCACCATGTCGAGATGATGGCGTAAAGTCCGCGCGCGCCGCCGCTGACGGCGCAGACGGGTCAAGTCTTCATGTGCTGCTTTGCTTGCCACACGCGCCCAATAGCGTGCCAGGCCAGCTTGAAAAAACTGCTGAAGAACGCGCTTGCTACGTGCCATATCGATTAGTGAGTCCCGCTCAATTGTTTCTGACTGCGAAACGATGCGCAGCTCGATTTTCTATTATCTACCCAATTGATTGAGATGAGACAAACGCCCATTCAACAATTGGGGCGCACAAATTCACATTTGCCGACAAAGTGTTGCCCCGCCGCCAGCGCGCCCTGGGAGCAGGAAACGCCAATCACAGCAGGCTGGTTTCGACCGTTCCCGCAGGAGAGAGCACGCCATAGATTGCAATTCCTGACGTGGCGTCTTATTTCGGTGCCTGATTGGAAGCCAGAGGACCCTGATCACATGAACTGGATCACAAACTATGTCCGCCCGCGGATCAACTCGATCTTTTCGCGCCGTGAGGTGCCGGACAACCTTTGGACCAAGTGCGACGAATGCGGCACAATGCTGTTTCACCGCGAGCTTAAGGGCAATCAGAACGTTTGCACCCAATGCGGCCACCACATGGCGATCACAGCCCGTGACCGTTTTGAGGCGCTGTTTGACGGTGGTGTCTTTGTTGAAGTCGAGGTGCCTGAACCGCTGGCCGATCCTCTGCAGTTCCGCGATCAGAAGAAATATCCGGAACGCATGAAGGCCGCGCAGAAGAAGACCGGCGAGAAAGAAGCGATGCTGGTGGCAGAAGGCGAAATCGGGCGCACACCGATTGTTGCCGCGTGTCAGGACTTCTCTTTCATGGGCGGCTCCATGGGCATGTATGTGGGTAATGCGATCATCGCTGCCGCTGAACGTGCGGTTGCCATGAAACGCCCGCTGGTGCTGTTCTCAGCCGCCGGTGGCGCGCGGATGCAGGAAGGTATCCTTTCGCTGATGCAGATGCCGCGCACGACGGTTGCTGTGCAGATGCTAAAAGAAGCCGGTCTGCCTTACATCGTGGTTTTGACCCACCCGACCACAGGCGGTGTGACAGCGTCTTACGCGATGCTGGGCGATGTGCAGATCTCTGAGCCAAACGCCTTGATTTGTTTTGCGGGGCCACGGGTCATTCAGCAAACCATCGGTGAACAGCTACCCGAGGGCTTCCAGCGCGCGGAGTACCTGCTGGATCACGGTATGCTCGATCGCGTCACTAAACGCACCGAAATGAAGGACGAGCTGGTGACGATCATCCGCATGCTGATGGACATGCCTCCGGCCGTCAAAGGAGACCTGCCGGCGCCAACCCAGGAAGAGTTGGGCGAGGCCGAAGAGGACACTGCGCAGGACGCGTAAGTTTTCAGAATTTTATTGAGCTGCGGGCTTTCGGTTTGTTTGACCGGAAGCCCGCTTTCATTTAGGGCGGGCTCACTGTTTCGGAGGCGCAAATGACCCACACTTCAGACACATCAGATGCCATCCTCGCCCGGATGCTGGCGCTGCATCCCAAGATCATTGATCTGACGTTGGATCGCATGTGGCGATTGCTCAATGCGCTTGAAAATCCGGAGAAGAAGATGCCTCCGGTTATCCATCTGGCGGGCACCAACGGCAAAGGTAGCACACAGGCGATGATCCGCGCTGGGCTGGAAGGTGCAGGCAAAACGGTCCACGCCTATACAAGCCCCCATCTCGCCCGGTTTCACGAGCGTATTCGGCTCGCAGGGGAGCTGATTGACGAGGCGCATCTGACACAGGTGCTGGATGAGTGTTGGGAGGCCAACGAGCGCCAGAATATCACTTATTTTGAGATCACCACTTGCGCGGCTCTGCTCGCGTTTTCGCGCGTGCAGGCAGATTACACCTTGCTTGAGGTCGGTCTTGGAGGCCGTCTGGATGCGACCAATGTGATTGACGATCCCAAGCTGTGCGTGATCACGCCAATTTCTATCGACCATGAACAATTCCTCGGGAACACGCTTGCCAAGATCGCTTCGGAAAAGGCTGGGATCATCAAGCGCGGGATCCCTGTTGTGGTGGGCCCTCAGCCGGAAGAGGCGATGGAGGTGATTGAAGAAACCGCTGCTCGTCTGGGCGCTCCGGTGATCGCCTATGGGCAGCATTGGCATGTTTATGAGGAACACGGCCGCCTGATTTATCAGGATGAAACTGGCCTGCTGGACCTGCCGCTCCCTGCCTTGCCCGGTGCGCATCAGATCCAAAACGCCGGTGCCGCCTTGGCGGCGTTGCGCCACCTCGGTTGCGATGCAGAAGCCTGCGAAGCGGCCATGCGAGACGTTTTCTGGCCTGCGCGTATGCAACGCTTGCGCGAGGGGCCATTGGTGGAGGCGGCTGCCTCCGCTGAGCTTTGGCTCGACGGCGGGCACAATGCAGCGGCAGGGCAGGCTTTGGCCGCCCATATCGCAGGGCTGCCCAAGCGCGAGACACATCTCATCTGTGGCATGCTGAACACCAAAGACGTCTCAGGGTATCTGTCCCCCTTGGCTGAGGTGTCCGACAGCTTGCACGCGGTTTCCATTCCCGGGGAAGCCAACACGCTTCTGGCAGAAGAAACCGCCGAGCATGCGAATGCGGCCGGGCTGACGGCGCATGTCGCAGAAAGTGTTGCCAAGGCGATAGCGACCATTTCGGCGCAATCCCCGGAAGCGCGCATCCTGATTTGTGGGTCACTCTATCTGGCAGGCGCGGTGCTGCGCGAAAACGGCTAATGTTATGCATCTGCCAAGCTCTGGTTGGCAGATTTGCGATTTGAGATCCCAGACAGTTGACGGGAGCGAATCACCGCTCCTATAGTGAAAGCAACTCCTCGCGCCGTAGAAAACAAGGCAGATGGCGTTTGGGATCAGGGACCGGCAGGTGAAAAATGGGGGGCGTTCGGCCCCCTTAATAATGTGTGGGGCGATACATAGTTCTGCATCGATCTACGCAATTTGGGCCCAAGTGAAAGTCGCTACCTATGATCGACCCGCTCACCCAGTTTGTCACCTTCACAACAATCATCGCGACCGCCGTTATGGCGGCCTCTGCTTCTATCCAAGGGGTGCGACATACGCTGGATCTCTTTGGTGCCACTTTGATCGGTGTCGCCACTGCAGTGGGTGGGGGCACGCTTCGGGATCTGCTGCTTGGCCGCACGCCGGTGTTCTGGATTGAGGATCTGAGTTATCTCGCCACAGCGGTGCCCGTGGCCGTTGCCATGTATTTTGTCGCCACGCGCCTTCCGTCAGGCAATGGCAGACGTTTGCGCCTTTTGATGCAACTTGATGCCATAGGGTTGGCGTTGTTCACTCTTGTTGGTGTGCGTGTCGCGCTTGATATGAGCACCCATCCCGCCATTGCGGTGGTGATCGGCTGTATCACTGGCATCGTGGGCGGAATTATCCGCGATGTTCTTTGCAATGTGACCCCATCGGTTCTGAAAGAAGATCTCTATGCGACGGTTTCGCTGATTGGTGGCGGCATCTATGTGCTGTCTGCGCCCATCATTGGCGAAACGCTCTCCTTCGCTCTATGTTTCGGGTTGATGTTGATTGCGCGTCTCATCCTCATCAAACAGCTGATCGCCGCAGAAGAGTGAACTGTACACAGGTTGGACCTATCTCGCTTTTTCTTGCGGGGACGCAAATGTTTGTACAGATTGACAAAAAGCTGTGACCGCAAGCACTGGAGTTTGAGATGCAAACGGTGGAAGATTTTCCCTATCAAGTGAATGAGCATCCGCATGTTCAGATTCCAATGCCAGATGGCACCCTGTTGTCCGCCCGGATTTGGCGACCTGAGACCGATGAACCGCTGCCCGCAATCCTAGAATTCCTGCCTTACCGCAAACGGGATGGCACTGCTGAACGGGACGCGCTGACCCATCCCTATATGGCTGGACACGGCTATGTCTGCGTCCGCGTGGACATGCGCGGCTGCGGCGACAGCGAAGGTCTGTTTGATGATGAATACTCGCCGCAAGAGCTCGCCGATGGCGTCTCGGTGGTCGAATGGCTGGCGGCGCAGGAGTGGTGCTCTGGCAGCGTTGGTATGGTGGGTATCAGCTGGGGCGGTTTCAACGGACTTCAGATTGCGGCTTTGGCGCCCGAAGCGCTTAAGGCTGTGGTGAGCATATGCTCAACCACTGACCGCTTTGCCGATGACATCCACTACAAAGGCGGTGTCATGCTTGGCGAAAATACCGGCTGGGCGGCAACCGTCCTGGGGTGGTTTGCCTTGCCTCCTGATCCAGAAATCGTTGGCGAGAGCTGGCGGGAAGTCTGGCTTGAACGGCTGCAAAACACGCCGTTCCTCGCAGAGAAATGGGTGCAAGAACAAGCGCGCAATGACTATTGGAAACATGGGTCTGTCTGTGAGGACTATAGTGGGATCAAGGCCGCAGTTTTGAGCGTGGGCGGCTGGCACGATGGGTATCGCAACACCATCGCGCATCTCGTTGAAAACCTCGACGCACCTGTGAAAGGCCTCATTGGGCCTTGGATCCATAAATACCCTCATTTTGCCGCGCCGGGACCACAGATCGACTTTCTGGGGGAAATGCTGCGGTGGTGGGATCGCTGGCTTAAGGGCATCGACAACGGTGTAGAAGCGCTGCCAGACATGCGCCGTTGGCTGATGGACAGCGTGCCACCGGCGACCATCTATGATGACCGCCCAGGGCGGTGGATCGCGGATTCCGCAGAAGACATCAACGGAGCGGTTGAGAGTTTTTTCCTGACTGGGAAGAGCCTTTCAGAGACCGAAGGCCCAGCGGAGCGTATCGTTGCGCCCGCTCTTTTCTGCGGACAGGCCACAGGCGAGTATTTCCCGATTTCGCTGGCACCTGCCGGGACAGCGCCGGGGGAATTGCCCGCTGATCAGCGCGAAGACGATGCTTTGTCCTGCTGCTTTGAGACAGAGGTTATGACCGCTTGCCGCGCTATTGTTGGCGCCCCCTCGGTGCGTTTGAAGCTCTCGGCGGACAAGCCAAAGGCGCAGCTGATCGCGCGTTTGTGCGATGTGCACCCGGATGGGCAAAGCACCTTGATCACGCATGGCGTGCTGAACCTTCGGCATCATGATCGACACGAGACTTTTGTCGATCTGCCGGTCAATCAACCCGTTGATGTGACCCTGACATTGGACCACTGCGCCTATCAGCTGCCTGCCGGGCATCAGCTGCGGTTGGCCTTGTCTTCGAGCTATTGGCCTTATGTCTGGCCTGAGGCAGAAACGGCGGTGCTGACGCTGCAAAGCGGCATTCTCTCATTGCCGGTGCGCGAAGAACCTGCGGAGGAAACATCCGTTTCCTTTGATCCGCCAAAGGCGGCGAAGCCGAGGCGCACACGTCAGGTTTCTGCGCCTGAGAACAAGAAGACAGTCACCAAGGATGTGGGGTCTCAACAGCTCACTCTGGAGATTGTGGGCGACACGGGTCTTACAGAGGATCTGGACACCGGCCTCATTTCCGGAGCCCGTGTGGAAGAGCGGTTCTCGATTGTCGAACGTGATCCGAATTCCGCTGAAAACCACTTCACATGGCGGCGCACCATGGCGCGCGGTGAGTGGAAGGTTGAGATCTATGCCGATGTTTCGATGCGGACCGATGGGCAGAACTTCCTGATCACGGCTGATCTGAAAACATCCGAGAATGGCGCAGAGGTGTTTGCCAAACACTGGGAAAGCACTGTGCCACGTCTCTGATCTCAGCACGTGGGCAAAAACAAAAGGCCCGCCGCACTGCGCGACGGGCCTTTTTTGAAAGTGCCGGATCAGCGGATCACAAACACCGATTGTTTGGCGTGCCGCGCGATGCGTGCGGCATTGGGGCCAATCAGATAGTCCTTCAGCTGGGATTTGTGGGCGCCAACGATGATCGCATCGGCCTCTACGCTTTTGGCTTCCTTTAGAACGAGATCATAGATTGTACCCTGATCCACATGCAGGCGCAGGTTCTCCACACCTGCCAGCGCGCTTTTGGCCCAATCCTCCAATGCAGCTTTGGCTTCTTTCAGGATCAGCTTGTTGTGATCCTGGCTGAAGAACGAGCCGACGATCGACATGCCGTAGTCGGGCACGACGTTCATGACGTGCAGTTCAGCCCCATCGGCCATTGCCATCACGCGCGCGGCCTCGGCGGGGCGCTCAGAGCCTTTCAGATCGTTGACGTCCACGGTTAGCAAGATTGTCTTGAACATGACTTTCTCTCCTTAGAACGCCGGTTGTGTGGCGCGTGGCCGCTGGATCATCATCAAGCCTGCAAGCAGAAGTAGCGCCGGAATGAAGAACAGTTCTTTTGGCATCCGCTCGTTTTCAACTTGCACCTGCGAGATCACCACAGGCTGATCGCCGTAGTAATCATACTCTGTGCCCAACTGGCCAAAGTAGGGCGTGCCGGGGAAAGGCTCTTCGAGCAGCAGCTTACCATCTTCCTCCAACACGCTCAGGCCGCCGTCTGACATCGCCGTCAACGCATCGCCGCCTGGGTAGATCATCGTGACGGTGGTGGCGCGGTTATCGCCGGTGTCAAAGTCCGGTCCTTCGACCTTAAAGCGCACCAGCGCGCCTTCAGGCTGTTCGCCGACCAGCTGCACCGCTTCCGGTCCAACCATGGTCTGATACTTCTCTGACACTTGGTCGAGGAAGAAATCTGGCCGGAAGAGCATGAAAGCGATGAAGAGCAGCGCCGCGCTTTCCCATTTTCGGGATTTGGCGATGAAATAGCCTTGGGTTGCGGCCGCGAATATCAGCATCGCGATGAGCGAGATAAAGAACACCAGAACGGCTTTTCCAAAGCTCACGTCAATCAGCAGAAGATCGGTGTTGAAGATGAACATGAAGGGCAAGAGAGCCGTCCGGATGTCATAGGCAAAGCCCTGCACACCGGTCTTGATCGGATCGCCCCGAGAGATTGCAGCCGCCGCATAGGCTGCAAGGCCCACAGGCGGTGTGTCGTCCGCAAGAATGCCGAAGTAGAACACAAACATATGGACCGCGATCAGCGGCACAACCAAGCCGGCTTGTGCTCCAACGCCCACTATAACAGGTGCCATCAGAGAACTGACCACAATGTAGTTGGCAGTGGTTGGCAGGCCCATGCCAAGGATCAGGCTCAGCACCGCCACAAGGAGCAGCAGGATGATCAGGTTACCACCAGAGATGACTTCAATCACCTGACCAATCACTTGGTGTGCGCCGGTGAGGCTGATGGTGCCAACGATGATGCCTGCAGCGCCGGTCGCCACGCCAATCCCGATCATGTTCCGTGCGCCCATGATCAGGCCTTGAACAAAATCGTTCCAGCCTTGGCTGAAAGCGGCGTTCACGGCCGTTTCGCCGCGGAAGAACGCTTTGATTGGGCGATGTGTCACCGCCACGATGATCATAAAGATCGTCGCCCAGAAGGCCGAGAGCGCCGGAGACAAGCGATCCAGGTTCTCGGTTTTCACCATCAGGTTCCAAACCAGAATGAAAATTGGCAGCGCGTAGTAAGCCCCACCCAAAAGTGTTGGTGTCAGGCGAGGGGCCGCCAATGGGGCGTTTGGATCATCCATTGCGATGTCTGGATATTTTGACGCCACATAGAGCAAACCAAGATACATCACGGCAACCAGTGCGACCGCGATATAGATGCTGTCGCCCACCATTGGCTCCAAGACATTGCGGATCCCGATCATTGCGAAAGTGATCGCGCCAAGGCCGATGAAGCCGGTCAGGAACAACACGAGGATCATGATCGGTCCGATGTGACGACCGGCCTTCTTCAGACCCTGCATCTGCATTTTCAGCGCTTCGAGATGCACGATGTAGAGCAGCGCGATGTATGAGATCACCGCAGGCAAGAAGGCGTGTTTGACCACGTCGATGTAGGGGATGTTCACATATTCAACCATCAGGAAGGCTGCGGCCCCCATGACAGGCGGGGTCAGCTGACCATTGGTCGAAGAGGCCACTTCAACCGCGCCGGCTTTCTCAGCAGGGAAGCCAATACGCTTCATGAGTGGGATGGTGAATGTGCCGGTGGTGACGGTGTTCGCAATCGAGCTGCCGGAGATCATGCCGGTCATCATGGAGCTGAGAACCGAGGCTTTGGCCGGGCCGCCGCGCAGCGCGCCAAGGAGGGCAATGGCCACCTTGATGAACCAATTGCCGCCCCCTGCGCGATCCAGCAATGCGCCAAAAAGCACAAAGAGGAAGATCATTGTGGTGGAGACACCCAATGCGACACCAAAGACACCTTCGGTCTGCATCCAGTAGTGGCCAAGCGCCTTGGACAGCGAGGCGCCCCCATAGTTGGTGATCTCGCGCACCCATTCGGAGTTGCCGCCAAAGAAGGCAAAGAGCACAAAGGCCCCAGCTATGATCACAAGTGGCAGGCCAAGCGAGCGATACACGCAGATCATCAAAACGATCATGCCAAGAGCGGACATGGTGATGTCTGTGCTGGTCCAAAGGCCGGGACGATCCGCGATCTGGTAGCGGAAGAAGACGAGGTAAAGACAGGCGCTTACGCCGATGATCAGGAGCAGCCAGTCATAAAGCGGGATGCGGTCACGTGGCGATGTTCTAAACATCGGAAAGGCCAGAATGGCCAGTGACATCGCAAAAGCGAGGTGGATATAGCGCGCTTGGCTGACCACATTCGCAAAATCAGAAAGCCCGGTGAGTTGGGCGAGCGTGCCGGGGAGTTTGGACGCGATATAGAGCTGAAACAACGACCAGATGATACAGATCGCGATGATGAGTTTTCCTTGAAAACCCGTGGCATTGCGCGCGCCGGTGTCGACTTCTGCGACCATAGCATCGGCGGAAGCCGCGCCATCTTTATTGGGGTCCTGAACCATTTTTGTCCTCGTCTAGCCCTTGGCCAAATGCGCCCTCATTTCTGGGGCGCATTTGTAGTTTTTTAGAGATTTGAACCCGAGTTATTTCAGGCCGAGTTCTTTGTATGCTTTTTCCGCACCTGGGTGGATTGGTGCGCTCAGGCCGTCGCTAACCATTTCTTTGGGGTCAAGGTTGGCAAACGCCGGGTGCAGCTTGCGGAAGTCTTCGATGTTTTCCATCACAGACTTCGCCACCACATAGACAACATCGTCAGAGATGTTTGCGGAGGTCACGAAGGTTGCGCCCACGCCAAAGGTTGTGGTGTCGCCATCGGTGCCTTTGTACATGCCACCTGGGATGGTTGCGACGCGGTAGAACGGGTTATCGGCAACCAGTTTGTCGATTTCCGGGCCGGTCACGTTCACGAGGTTCGCATCACAAGTGGTCGTGGCTTCTTTGATGGCCGCGGCAGGGTGACCGATGGTGTAGATCATCGCGTCGATGTTGCCGTCACACAGCTGCTTTGCCATCTCAGAACCTTTGTATTCGGTTGCGAGAGCAAAGTCGTCCATGGTGAAGCCATAGGCTTCCATCACAACTTCCATGGTGGCGCGCTGGCCGGAACCTGGGTTGCCCACGTTTACGCGCTTGCCTTTAAGATCCGCAAAGCTGTTCACGCCCGCATCAGAGCGTGCAATCACGCTGAACGGCTCTGGGTGTACAGAGAACACCGCGCGCACATCAGGGAATGGGTTGTCTGCGAACTTGGAAGTGCCGTTATAGGCGTGGTGCTGCCAGTCAGATTGCGCAACACCGAACTCAAGCTCACCGGCCTTGATGGTGTTGATATTGTAAACAGAACCACCGGTGGATTCCACGGCACAGCGGATGCCGTGCTCTTTGCGGCCCTTGTTCACCAGACGGCAGATCGCGCCGCCAGTTGGGTAATAGACGCCGGTCACGCCGCCTGTGCCGATGGAGATAAACTCCTGTGCGGATGCACCCGCGGAGATGCCCATGGAGGCAATAATGGCGGCGCCCGCCAGTTTAAGTTTCGAAATCATCTTAGGCTCCCTAGTTGATGATGGTTTGAGTAATTCTAGTGTTGTTGTGGTCAGTCGTTCCAGAATTCGCCCAAGCTTTGGTTCCGGCGTTCTACGTCGCGGATACGGCGGCTTGCGTCTTCGCCTGACTGTGCGACCAACATGGCAATCATGGTCTCCAATAGAGACAGAGTCGCAGCATAGGACGAGAAGAATTGTGGACTATCTGACGGAACAATAAAGGGAAAAGTTGCAAACTCAATCGCGGGACAGGCGTGGCTGTCGCTGATAACGATGACCGTCGCGCCCGAAGCACGGGCGGATTCCGCCGCGCGCACCGCTTTTTTGGCGTAAGGCGTTTTGGTGACTATGAGGAGAACATCTTCTTTTGCCAGTGTGGACAACGCTGCGCCAAGAGAAGCGCCCATGCGCCCGGCAAGGGTCCAGTTGGTGGTGAAATAGTTGGCCAAATAAGCCATGTACTCGACGATCCCGGTCGAGCCAAAGGCACCAAACAAAACAACGCCTCTGGCGTTTTTTAGTGCACCAACGGCAGCTTTCAACCGATCTTGGTTCAGCTCTTCTCTGAGTTTTGAGATGTTCAGCCCGCAAGCAGCGGCCTGCCGGTCGAGCATGGATTGGTCGGGCTGAGGATCGCTTGTGAGCTGCTCAGCGCGATCCGCAAAAGACAAGGAGCGCTCTCCCACCGTTTCGCGGCACAGCTCGCGCATGTCTTCATAGCTGTCAAAGCTGAGGCTTCGGGCCAGCCGTGAAAGCGTGGCAGGCGAGACGCCGCTTGCCGCCGATACTGATCTGAGAGAGCGCGTGGCGACTTCCATCTGATTGTGCACGACGTAATCAGCCGCAGCCTTAAGCTTGACGCTTAAGCCAGCATAGCTTTCAGCAACCCGCTCTTGAAGACGGTTGGCGTTGCTCACGTGTCCCTCCTATTGACTCAGGTTATGCAGTTGTTTTAACGGATGTCAACAATTGGAACATTTGTTTCATGCGTTGCGATCCGTGAGCGTGAAGCAAAACGAGAGACCTCATGACTGTGCATTTGCCTGAAGAAACCTTGAACTGGCAGACAATGGCGCCGCTAAAGATAACCGTCGCCCCCAACGGAGCCCGGCGCGGACGGATAGATCATCCACAGCTGCCAATTACAACAGATCAAATTTCCAAAACGGCTAAAAAGTGTGCAGATGCGGGCGCTGACGAGATTCATCTCCACGTCCGCGATGACAGCGGTGCCCATTCTCTTGATGCCTGCCGCTATCGTGAGGCGATTTCTGCAATTGCTGAGACGGCGCCCGATTTGGGCATTCAAGTGACGACGGAAGCTGCCGGCAAGTACAATGTCGAAGAGCAGTTTTCTGCGTTGCAAGAGTTGGTTCCGCAGGCCGCGAGTGTGTCGGTACGGGAAATGTCGCGTGATATGGAACTGGCCCCCAGGGTTTATGCTTTTGTCAGAGAAGCAGGCGTTCAGGTCCAGCACATTTTGTACGACAGGAAAGATCTGGAACTGCTTGCCCGTTGGCAGAACGCCGCTGTGGTTGAGCGTAGCCAATCTGATGTTCTGCTGGTGCTGGGTCGCTATGCCCCGCCACGATTGGCCGAAGTTGCAGAGCTGGCACCATTTGCTGCTGGTGCCGCACAAATCGCTGATCGCTGGACGGTGTGTGCTTTTGGGCAAAATGAACATGCGGTTGCCGAAGCTGCGATCAAGCTTGGCGGGCACATACGCATCGGTTTTGAAAACAACATCCAACGCCCTGATGGCACGTTGGCGGAAGACAACGCGGAGAACGTTCGCCGCGCAGTAGATGCGGCGCAGGCTTTGGGCCGCCCGCTTTTGAAAGAGGTCACAGTCTCATGAGTTTTGTTTTTCCCCGGCACTCAAAGAAAACCTTGCCCACAGTGGCACGAGGTGAGGGGCCATTTTTGTATGACACCACGGGTAAAGCCTATTTCGATGGGTCCGGTGGAGCGGCTGTCTCTTGTCTTGGCCATTCTGATCCAGCTGTGACAGAGGCGATAAAGGCTCAGGTGGATACTGTCGCCTTCGCACACACTGGTTTCTTCACCTCAGAACCGGCGGAAGCTCTGGCAGAAAAGCTCGTGGCGAACGCGCCTGAAGGGCTGGATCGCGTATACCTCGTTTCAGGTGGTTCTGAGGCGATGGAAAGCGCGCTGAAGCTCGCGCGCCAATATGCGTTTGAGAAGGGCGAAGGGCGCCGCCGCCACGTGATTGCCCGGCGTCAGAGCTACCATGGGAATACGCTTGGTGCGCTCGCGACAGGTGGGAACCAATGGCGCCGCGCACCCTTTGCGCCGCTGTTGATGGACACCCACCACATTTCACCTTGCTATGCCTATCGCGGCCAAGAAACCGGTGAAACGGCTTTTGACTATGGCCAACGCGTCGCCAATGAACTTCAGGAGGCCATAGAGGCTCTAGGCGCGGAAAAAGTATTGGCTTTTGTCGCGGAGCCTGTTGTGGGCGCGACCGCGGGCGCGGTGCCGCCGGTTGAGGGCTATTTCAAACGCATCCGAGAGATTTGCGACGCCAACGGCGTTTTGCTGATTTTGGATGAGGTCATGTGTGGCATGGGGCGGACCGGTACGTTGTTTGCATGTGAGCAGGACGACGTCACTCCGGACATTTGCTCGGTCGCAAAAGGGCTCGGGGCCGGCTACCAACCCATCGGTGCGATGCTCTGCTCAGCCGAAATCTATGACACCATCCGGGATGGTTCGGGTTTTTTCCAACATGGTCACACCTACAATGGCCACCCGACCGCTGCGGCGGCGTCGCATGCCGTGCTCACACGCTTGGTGGAGGACGGTATTGTTCAGCAGGTTGCCCCTAAGGGCGCAAAACTGCGCGCTGCTCTTGAGGAGCGGTTTGGGCAGCACGCTAACATCGGTGACATCCGTGGCAGAGGGCTTTTCCTTGGTCTTGAAGTGGTGGCGGATCGCGAAACCAAGGCGCCCTTTGATCCTGCTCTTGGCATTGCGGCGAAGCTCAAGGCTGCAGCCTTTGAGGCGGGTTTGATCTGCTATCCCATGGGAGGGACAATCGATGGGCAAAACGGGGCACATGTGCTGCTTGCACCGCCGTTCATAATGGAAGATGCCCATATCCCATTGATCTGTGATGCGCTTGAGACCGCGTTTAATGCGGTGCTGCCCTCAGCCTAGGAATGGGGCAGCCCTCATGGTCTCCGGGATCTCAGCGCCAAGGCGCGACAGGATTGTGGGGGCCAGCTGCAGCTGATCGATAACCGTATCCGCTTCAGGGCCTTGTGCCTCTCCAAAGTAGTAGAGCGCGAACTCCTGCTGCAGTGGGTCGCGACCGCCGTGATGCCCGCGTGCATCTTGTCCGTGATCCGCCGTCACGATCACCTCATACCCAAGTGCGCGCCACTTCGGGATGAAGGGCGCAAGCATCTCGTCCATCACAAAACAGGCGTGATCCATTTCGTGGCTGTCGTGTTGGAAGCGATGCCCCATACTGTCGAGCGTACAGGTGTGTAGCATGCCGTAATTCAGGCCGCGCTTCAGGCAGAGGTTCGTCAGCGTCGCGAAAAGATCCACATCCGAAGGTGTCATCTGATTGGCCATGCCGTAGCCCGTCATGGAGTGAAAACGGCCATGGTTGATCGTTTCGCTTTCGGGCTCGTCATATTCCACATCGCGCACATAGTCGAAGGGGTGCCGGTTGAAGAACTCCGACCAGAACGAATGCGCGACTGCGCCGGTCACGCCACCTGACTTGCGCACCTGGCCAAATACATCTGGCTGTTTGATCCGAAATACGTTGCCATTGCCTGTGCAGCCGTGTTCCTGCGGCGTAACGCCTGTATGGATCGACGCGTAACAGCTTGCAGAGGTAGAGGGCAGAACGGAACGCATTTTCCACTTTTGGGCGGTGCCGTCTGCAACCCAACCTTCAAGGTTGCCAAACAGACGTTCCCAATTGCGCCAAGGCACGCCGTCCAGAATGATGAGCAAAAGTTTCCGGTCCATCTGAGTCTCCCTTTCCGTCCGGTCCACGGTCGCCAGTTCCGCTTTCAAGAACTATTGCAAATGCGACAATCTGGGTCCGGCTAATAAAAAAGGGCGACGTCTTGATGACATCGCCCAACTTTTTCATTTTGGCGTTTGGAATTAGTTCCCGGCGCTTTCCATTTTGCGGTGCGCTATGACGTCTTCCAGCCAGCCGAGTTTCATTTCCGGTACAGAGCTCAGCAAAAGATCGGTGTAGTCGTCAAATGGCGGGCTCAACACGTCGGTCTTGCCGCCGTATCTGACAACCTCGCCCTGATACATCACGGAAATCGAGTCCGCGATCGCCTTCACCGTGGCCAGATCGTGGGTGATGAAGAGATACGCGACGTCCTCGATCTTCTGCAGATCCAACAGCAGCTTCAGAATGCCATCCGCCACCAGTGGATCGAGCGCGCTTGTCACCTCGTCACAGATGATCATCTTGGGCTTCGCAGCCAAAGCACGGGCAATACACACACGTTGTTTCTGGCCGCCCGAAAGCTCAGCCGGATAACGGTCAATGAACTTCTCGCCCATTTCGATCTCATCCAGAAGCTCGATGATGCGCTTGCGCTTCTCTGCGCCTTTGAGACCGAAGTAGAACTCCAAGGGGCGTCCAATGATCGTCCCCACGGTTTGGCGCGGGTTCATCGCGACATCCGCCATCTGGTAGATCATCTGGAGCTCACGCAAATCTTCGCGCGAACGCCCATCAAGGTCAGGGGACAGGTCGCGGCCAGCAAAATGGATAGTCCCATTTTTGGGCGGCAAAAGCCCTGTGATCACCCGGGCCAACGTCGATTTGCCGGACCCGCTTTCCCCCACAACCGCGAGGGTTTGGCCGGGGTGAAGCTCGACGTTGATGTTCTTGAGAACGTCAAAGTTGGTACCTTTGTAGCGCGCGGTGATGTTCTGAACCTTAAGTACCGGCTCAGGGGTCGCCTCTTTCTCCTGATGGTCGATCGAGCGAACCGAGACGAGCGCTTTGGTGTAATCCTCTTGAGGATCGTTGATGATCTGATCAACAGGGCCATATTCGACCATGTCGCCCATCTTGAGCACAAGGATATCGTCGCTCACCTGCGCCACAACCGCGAGGTCGTGCGTGATATAAAGCGCGGCGACGCCCGTGTCTCGGATGGCTTCTTTGATCGCCATAAGCACGTCGATCTGCGTGGTCACATCCAACGCGGTGGTTGGTTCATCAAACACAACCAGATCCGGCTCCGGACAGAGCGCAAGCGCTGTCATACAGCGTTGCAGCTGCCCCCCGGAAACCTGGTGGGGGTAGCGATTGCCGATGTTCTCCGGGTCCGGCAGGCCAAGCTTGCGGAAGAGTTCAACGGCGCGCGCCTCGGCTTCCTTCTTGGAGAACTTGCCTTGAACCACGGCAGCTTCAATCACCTGATCCATGATCTGTTTGGCTGGGTTGAAAGAGGCTGCAGCGGATTGGCTGACATAGGTGACCTCACCGCCACGCAGGCTGCGAATGTCGCCGTGCCCGGATTTCAGGATGTCGCGGCCATTAACCCAGACTTCCCCACCGGTGATTTTGACGCCGCCACGGCCGTAAGCCATAGAGGCTAGGCCAATGGTGGACTTGCCTGCACCGGATTCTCCGATGAGGCCAAGCACCTTGCCTTTTTCCAGCTCAAAGCTCACCCCGTGCACGATTTCAATATCGTGTGGCTTTTCGCCGGGAGGGTACACCGTCGCGCCAATCTTGAGGTCTTGGACTTTTAGAAGCTTGTCGCTCATCCGCGGCCTCCTTTCAGCGATGTGGTGCGGTTCAGGATCCAGTCCGCAACGAGGTTGACGGAGATCGCGAGTGTGGCGATCGCCACAGCCGGATAAAGGGCTGCGCCGATGCCATATACGATGCCGTCAGCGTTCTCTTTCACGATACCGCCCCAGTCCGCTTGCGGCGGTTGCACACCGAGACCAAGGAAGGACAGCGTGGAGACGAAAAGCACCATGAAGATAAAGCGCAGGCCCATTTCCGCGATCAGCGGGGAGAGCGCGTTTGGCAGGATTTCGCGGAAGATGATCCAGCCGCGGCCCTCGCCACGGAGTTTGGCGGCTTCCACATAGTCCATGACGTTGATGTCGACGGCCACAGCACGTGCCAAACGATAGACGCGCGTGGAGTCCAAGAGACCCATGACGATGATCAGAACAGGAACGGTCACAGGTGTAACTGACAGCACCACAAGTGCGAAGATCAGCGATGGGATCGACATGATCAGATCGACAAACCGGCTCATGGCCTGATCTGCCCAACCACCAAGAACAGCGGCAAGGAAGCCGAGGACGGAGCCCGTGGTGAAGCTCAGAATGGTGGCTGCGGTCGCGATAAAGATTGTGGTGCGCCCGCCGTAGATCATACGGCTCAGCAGGTCGCGGCCGAGGTTATCCGTGCCCAGCAGGAACTCGCTGGAAGGTGGCAACCACACATCTCGGCTGACAATTTCAGCCATACCATAAGGCGCGATCCATGGGGCGAAGATGGCCACCAGGAAATACAGCGCGGTGAAGAAAAGCCCGATCAGGGCGGCGATGGGTATTCTCATCTGGAGACCTCCCTATTTCGGATGCCGCAAACGCGGATTTGTGACGATGGAGACAATGTCGGCGATCATGTTCATGCCGATGTAGACCGCTGCGAAAATCAAGCCGCAGGCCTGCACCACAGGAATGTCGCGTTTGGACACGTGGTCCACCAGGTATTGCCCCATGCCGGGATATGTGAAGACCACCTCGATCACCACAACGCCAACCACAAGGTAAGCCAGGTTGAGCATGACAACATTCACAACCGGCGCGATGGAGTTGGGGAAGGCATGTTTCCAGATGATGGTGAACATGCGCAGGCCTTTCAGCTCAGCCGTCTCAATATAGGCGGATTGCATCACATTGAGGATCGCCGCGCGGGTCATGCGCATCATATGGGCCAAGACAACAAGGGTCAGAACGGCAATGGGAATGCTGATGGTGTGCAGCTTCTCACCAAGGCTCATACTGTCGTTGATCGTTGTCACCGATGGCGCCCATCTCAGGCGAACTGAAATGAAGAAGATGGCCACATAAGCGATCAGAAACTCAGGGACGGAGATCGAAGCCAGTGTAACAGCGGAGATCATCTTGTCTGGCCAGCGTTCGCGGTAGCGCACGGCCAACAGGCCCAGCAAAATCGCGAGAGGCACAGCAATGATGGCTGCCCAGAACGCAAGGAACAATGTGTTCCCAAGGCGTCTGCCAATGGATTCTGTAATGGCCTTTCCGCTGGTCAAAGAGGTCCCAAGGTCGCCTTGGACAAGGCCGCCGAGCCAGTCAAAATAGCGTTGTACGGGTGGGTCATTCACGCCGAGCTCTTCGCGCAGGTTGGCGAGTGCCTCAGGCGTAGCGGATTGACCGAGAATTTGTTGTGCCACGTCCCCTGGCAAAATCAGCGTGCCAGCAAAGATCAGGATCGAGACGAGGAAGAGCAGAAGGAGGCCCAGCGCGATGCGCTGGGCCAAAAGTTTCAAAAGGAGCGACATATCAGGCGGTCACCCACATACGCTGTGCCGCGTAGCCGTTCATGAGCGAGAAGCCTGCAACGCCTTCGACCCAGCCGCCGAGCTTGTCGGTGTAGGCGTCAATGAAGTCGTTGAACATCGGGCAGATCAGGCCGCTTTCGTTGCGCACCATGGTGCCCATGTCTGCATACATCTGCTTACGCTTGGTCTGGTCAAGCTCCGCACGTGCGGCGATCAGCAGCTGGTCAAACTGTTCGTTGTTGAAGCGTGTGTCGTTCCAGTCCGCGGTGGACAGATACGCTGTGGTGAACATCTGATCCTGCGTGGAGCGGCCACCCCAGTAACTGGTGCAGAACGGTTTGCTGTTCCAGACTTCAGACCAGTAACCGTCGTTTGGCTCACGCTTGATTTCCAGCTCGATACCAGCAGCTTTCAGAGACTGCTGGAACAGAGCCGCAGCATCCGGCGCGCCGGGGAAGGAGTTGTCGGAGGTGCGCAGGAGAACCGGACCGGAGTGGCCGGATTTCTTGAAGTATTCCGCGGCTTTCTCCGGGTCATACTCGCGCTGCTCGATTTCCTGATACATCGGATACGCGGCGTTGATGGGCGTATCGTTGCCAACAGAGCCGTAGCCGAACAGGATCTTGTCGACCATTTCCTGACGGTTGATGCCGTGCTTCAGCGCCATCATCAGGTCCGGGTTGTCAAACGGTGCAGTGTTTGTGTGCGCGATAAACACATAGTGGCCGGGGCCTGCGGTGGAGGCGACAGTGATGTTTGGCGCGCGTGCCACCAGACCCGCGGTGCGCGGTGGCACACGGTCGATGATGTCAACCTGACCGGATTGCAGCGCGGCAACACGTGCGGTGTTGTCATTGATCACCAGCATTTCGATGGTCTGCGCGTGGCCGAGGTCACCCCAATAGTTCGGGTTCTTCTCCGCAACAAAGCGGACGCCCATATCAATCTCTTTCATGATATAGGGGCCGGTGCCGATGGCTGCGTCCGGTGCATCCTTGCCGCCGTTTGGCTGAATGATCAGGTGATAGTCGCTCATCAGATACGGCAGGTCGGCATTGCCATTGTTGAGCTCGATGATCACATTGCGGCCGTCGGCGCGGACGCCTTTGATGTCACGTAACAGGCCAAGCGCACCGGATTTGGTGTCCTCGCCGGAGTGACGATCAATGGTCGCTGCCACATCTTCTGCGGTCACGGATTGACCGTTGGAGAAGGTGATGCCGTTGCGAACGGTGAAGGTCCAGGTCTTGGCGTCGGCAGAAGCTTCAAAGCTCTCTGCGACTTTGCCCTGCAGGCCGCCATCGTCGGTCAATTCAACCAGTGGCTCGCCCCACATGCGGATCAGGTTCACGGCAACGGTGTTGGTCGCCAGTGCGGGATCCATGCTGTCCGTGGTGGAGCCGCCCTGCAGACCGATGCGCAATGTG
Organism: Shimia sp. R9_1; assembly: GCF_017743775.1. Taxonomy (NCBI): domain Bacteria; kingdom Pseudomonadati; phylum Pseudomonadota; class Alphaproteobacteria; order Rhodobacterales; family Roseobacteraceae; genus Shimia; species Shimia sp. R9_1. The sequence continues at coordinate 751,659 of NZ_JAGHRN010000002.1, forward strand.
CCGCCCTTTTGTGGACCTGCTGCATGAACTGCGGTGGACATCATTGTGTTGGCTGCGGCAGCGGATACACCAAGCGCGCCAGCACGACCCAGGAAGGTGCGGCGTGACAGTTTCCCCAACGCCGCCTGGCGGCTCAGGTACTTAAGTTCGTTGTTCATTTGGAGACTCCCATGCTGATTTTGTCGTTTTCTGACATGCTGCGATCCGAACGCGACTCAAAGCAAGGAAAATGTGGCAGGGCTGACAAAGTTTTTAGAGGGGCAAAACGCCCGCGAACTCTGTGAAATGGGGGGTATTCGAAAACCGGCCTTTTGCGCGCTGAAACCGACATTTTAAATGGCCATTTAAAAAATTGTAGAGTTCAGAGAGGTATGCGCGTCAGGCAATGTATCGCCGGTTTGGCCCTCGTTTGCACGCAAAACAGGCGAGTGTCGCCCCTGAAGTGTTGCTTTGTAGCCACAAAACCTGCGATCAACGCCTTTCGAGTTGACCGCAGATCGTGGATTTTTGGCGCGCGAAGGTGGCTACTCCGCCGCCACACTCCGTTGGGCCGATTGCAGCAGCGCGGCGAGTTCCGGCTTGCACGAACCACAGTTTGTGCCCGCCGAAAGCGCTACACCAATCGCGTCGACCGACATCAGGTTTTGCGTTTCGATCGCGCTCAGAATGGTGTTCACCCCTACACTGAAACACGCACAAACAGTTGGGCCGGGATCGGGTTGTTCCGCGCTTGGCCGGCCAAGCAACACAGTTTCGCTTGTGGTGCCCAGCTGACTTCCTGCGAAACCTCGGGAGACCGAAACGGGGCGGTCACTAACAAACAAAGCGCCGATCAGGACGCCATCTTTGTGAAGCGCAATGCGCGCTGAAACACGGGATGTGTCCAAAACGCTGGAGATTTCCGCATCCGGTGCCTCAAACAGCGCACGGGCGTAGCTTTCCCAGCACTCTGGTGTGTCTTGATGCGCCAGCTCATATTGCCAGCCAGCTTCGACGCGCGATTTGGCCCAGTAGTCTGAATTTGGCTGAAGCTCGCGCTGAGACACCGCAAACCCATACCATTTGGGCGCGAAGGGATGAATGGCCACTTTGGCGGCCTTGCTGTCGGGCTGCCCGGAAAACGGATCTGTTTTGGGCGTCACAACATCAGAAATGCGCCCGCTTGGAGCGGTTGTGGCGGTCCAATGTATCGGAGCAAAGACATCTCCCTTTGCCACACGATCCGTGATCAAAACGCGCAGGATGGAGTGTCCGTGCGCATTGCTGAGCGTCGCCAGATCTGCAGCCCTCAAACCAAGCGCAAGCGCGTCTTCTGGATGTACCTCCAGAAACGGCTCGCCATAGTGCTGGTTCAGGCGCGACGCTCGTGCGGTGCGGGTCATTGTGTGCCACTGATCGCGAATGCGCCCCGTATTGAGCCGAAATGGCGCGTCCCTTGATGGCTCTTGTGAAGCGGGTTGCGCGACAGGAAGCATATTGGCCCGCCGCGTTGGGGTGAAGAAACCACCATGTTCAAACAGGCGCTCTGAAGACATCTTATCTGCCGGATACGGCCAGCGCGTGGGCTGCAGAGCGTTGTAGCCTGCGTCGGACAAATCCGTGAAGCCAGAGATGTCGAAGTCTTTGCCTTGTGCCGCGGCAATCCCTGACAAAGCTGCATGTTCGCGGAAGATTTGTGCGGGTGTTTCAAAATTGAACGCCTCAGCAAACCCCATGCGTTGGGCCACGCCGCAGATCGCCTGCCAATCATGACGAGACTCTCCCGCAGGTGGCAGAAAGCCGCGTTGGCGGCTGATTGTGCGATCGGAGTTGGTGACGGTGCCGTCCTTTTCGCCCCATCCCGTCGCGGGTAACACCACGTCCGCCAGTTCGGCGGTGTCGGTGTCCCCAAACATATCGGAGACCACAACAAAGTCGCATCCGGCAATGCTGGCGCGCACCGATTTGGCATCAGGCATGCTGACGGCGGGATTTGTGCACATCACCCAGAGAGCCTTCACCTTGCCCTCGCCAATCGCACGGAACAGATCGACGGCCTTAAGGCCAGCTTTTTCCGGAAGTGTCGGCGATTGCCAGAAGTTTTGCACGACCGCGCGATGATCGGCGTTTTCGATGTCGAGATGGGCCGCGAGCATGTTTGCCAAACCACCCACTTCACGCCCGCCCATGGCATTGGGTTGCCCGGTGACAGAAAGCGGCCCCATGCCTGGTTTGCCAATGCGTCCCGCGGCAAGGTGACAGTTCAGGATCGCATTGACCTTGTCGGTACCGTGATCTGATTGATTCACACCCTGGCTAAAGACGGTGACGGTTTTTTCGGTTGTCAGCCAGAGCTTGACGAAAGTTTCGATGTCATGCGCAGACAGGCCTGTTGCCTCAACAGATGAACCGCTCGCCGCGTCCAGTGCTTTGTCAAAGCCAGCAACGTGCCGCCCGACGAAGGACGTGTCTACCACGCCTTGTTCGTAGGATTTCTGAAGAAGGTGGTTAAACAGGGCGACGTCTGTGCCGGGGCGCAAGGCGAGATGCAGATCGGCAATGTCACAGGTGGCTGTGCGACGCGGATCGACCACCACCACTTTCATCTCCGGACGTTCCGCCTTCGCGGCGGCAATCCGTTGGTAGAGAACCGGGTGACACCACGCCAGGTTTGAGCCGGTCAGAATAATCAGATCCGCCAGCTCTAGGTCCTCATAAGTGCCAGGAACGGTGTCTGTGCCAAAGGCGCGCTTATGGCCTGCCACGGTCGAGGCCATGCAGAGCCGCGAATTCGTGTCGATATTGGCCGTACCCATGTAGCCTTTGATGAGCTTGTTGGCGACGTAGTAATCCTCCGTCAGCAACTGACCGGAGACATAAAACGCCACGGAGTCGGGTCCGTGCTCGGCGATGGTTTTGCGGAATTTCTCCGCGACAAGATCCAGTGCGCTGTCCCAGCTTGCCGCCTCTTTGTCGATCAGGGGCGTCAGCAGCCTCCCTTCGTTGGAAACGGTTTCTCCCAACGCAGAGCCCTTTGAGCACAAACGCCCGAAATTGGCGGGATGCTCAGGGTCACCCTTGACCGCGAGCGCCCCATCCTCCGTTGGTGTCGCCAAGACCCCACAGCCTGTGCCGCAGTAAGGGCAGGTGGTGCAGACAGTCTGGCTCATTCCGCAGCCACACCTGTTGTCAGCGCGCTGGCATCCAGCAAGACACGTCCCTCAACAACCTGCGTTGCATAGGTGGCGATCTGACCTTCGTCCGCTCCCTGCGCTTCACCGGTTTCCAAGGAAAACACCCAGTTGTGCAGCGGGCATGTGACCTTCTTGCCGTGCACGATGCCTTCCGACAGGGGGCCGCCTTTGTGCGGGCAGCGATCTGAGGTGGCAAAGACCTCGGCGTCGTTGGTGCGGAACACCGCAACACAGCCCACGGCCGTTTTGACGATACGTGCCCCGCGCAAGGGAATGTCGGTCACGTCACAAATGTCGATCCAGCTCATTCCGCAGCCTCCAGTGTCAGGTTTGCAATCGGTTGATAGGTTTCCGCCTTCTCACGCGCATGTTCTGCCCATGGATCGGTGCGGAAGACGGATTGGGAAATCTCGAACCGTTCGGCCAGCGCCTTTCGGTTCTCCAGATCATCCACAATCTGCTCCTTGACCCAATCAAGTCCGACCTTGTCGACCCATTTCCAGATACGATCCAGATATTTAGCGTTCTCGCGGTAGATCTGCGTCATGGCAGAGATCACCTCGATGGCGTCTTCCTCGGAGGCCACCTTGCAAAGCAGTTGGGTCTCTTTGACTTCCATGCCCGCAGCACCGGCAACAGACACTTCGTAACCTGAGTCCACGCAAATCACGCCAATGTCCTTGCACGTAGCCTCCGCGCAGTTGCGAGGGCAGCCAGAGACAGCGAGCTTGAGTTTATGGGGCGTCCAAGATCCCCAGAGGTGCTTTTCAAGCTTGATGCCAAGCCCTGTGCTGTCCTGTGTGCCAAAGCGGCAGTGATCTGTGCCGACGCAGGTTTTCACCGTACGCAGGCCTTTGGAGTAGGCATGTCCAGAGACCAGCCCCGCTTGGTTCAGATCAAACCAGATTGCAGGCAGGTCTTCTTTCTTCACGCCAAGCAGGTCGATGCGCTGGCCACCGGTGACTTTGACCGTTGGCACGTCAAACTTATCCGCCGCATCTGCAATCGCGCGCAGCTCGTCTGGGGTGGTGATCCCGCCCCACATGCGAGGCACCACCGAATAAGTGCCATCTTTCTGAATGTTGGCGTGGTTGCGCTCGTTCACAAAACGGCTTTGTGGATCATCCGCATAGTCCAGCGGCCAATCCGCCAGAAGGTAATAGTTGATCGCGGGGCGGCACACGTGGCAACCGTTTGGCGTGCTCCACCCCAGTTCCTGCCAAACGGCCGGTTGGGATTTCAACTCGCGGGACTTTATCAAGCGCCTCACATCCTCATGTGTGAGGTCGGTGCAGCCGCACACCGATTTGGCCGCTGGCATGACAAAATCATCACCCAGAGTGACCGAAAGCACTTGCTCCACAAGCCCGGTGCAGGTTCCGCAGGACCCGGAGGCCTTTGTCACTGCCCGAACGTCTTCCAAAGTGGTCGCGCCATTGCCGATGGCGTCCACGATCTGACCTTTACATACGCCGTTGCAGCCGCAGATTTCTGCGTCAGCCGGTAAGGCTGCAACGGCCGCCATAGGGTCCAGGGAGTCGCCCCCCTGATAGGCTGGACCAAAGATCAGCGTATCGCGCATCTCAGAAATGTCTTCGCGGTCTTTGATCAGCCCGAAGAACCAGTTTCCGTCTGCGGTATCGCCGTACATCACCGCGCCAACGATGCGGTTTTCTTCAATCACCAGACGTTTGTAGACGCCGCGGGCCGGATCACGGAACACGATGTCTTCGCGCCCCTCGCCATCGGCAAAATCACCGGCGGAGAAGAGATCGCAGCCGGTGACCTTAAGTTTGGTTGCCACCTCTTTGTTCACAAAAGCGGCCTCTTCACCGAGCAGTGTTTTGGCAAGTACCTTGGCTTGGTCAAAGATTGGCGCCACGAGGCCAAAGACATCGCCGTTGTGCTCAACACATTCACCAAGCGAGAGAATATGCTCGTCAGAGGTGAGCATCTGATCATCCACGTGGATGCCGCGACCGGTTGCGAGTCCGGCGCCAGAGGCCAATGCGACGGAGGGGCGGATGCCCACTGCCATCACCAAGAGATCACAGGGCAATTCGTTGCCGTCATCCAGCAGCAGCGCTTTGACTTTGCCGTTTTCGCCAAGGATTTCCTTGGAGTTGGCAGAGCATTTGACGGTGATGCCTTTGTCCGCGAGTGCCTTGCGCAGCAGATAACCTGCCGCCTCATCAAGCTGGCGTTCCATCAGGTGGCCCATGATGTGCACCACGGTCACATCCACGCCGCGCAAGGCAAGACCTGCGGCAGCTTCCAGACCCAGCAGACCGCCTCCGATCACCACAGCTTTGGCGCCCGGTTTTTCGCCTAGGGCGATCATGGCGTTGGTGTCTTCCAGATCTCGGTAGGCAATCACGCCGTCCAGATCATGACCGGGGAGCGGGATGATGAACGGGTTGGAGCCGGTGGCGATGACCAGCTTGTCGTAAGGCAGCACGTCGCCGGTGTTTGAGGTCACGGTTTTGGCAGCGCGGTCGATGTTCACAACCTTCTCGCCAAAGCGGCAGGTCACGCCGTTTTCCTCATACCACTCAGCAGTATGAGTGACGATCTCTTCAAAGCTCTTGTCTCCGGATAGGACAGGAGAGAGCATGATGCGGTTGTAGGTTCCGCGTGGTTCGGCGTTGAACAAGGTGACGTCATAGGCGTCCGGCGCTTGTTCAAACAGGTGCTCAAGAGCGCGGCCCGCGGCCATGCCTGCACCAATGATGATTAGTTTCTGTGTCATATTCACTCCGCAGCGATGGCTTTGGCAACTTTGGGCTTTGGTTTCGCGCCGTGTTCATATTCCTCAAGGAAATCAAGAACGTCCTGGCGGTAACGGTAATAGTCCGGGTGCTCGAGCAGCGCCTGACGGCTGCGCGGGCGGGGCAGATCCACATCGACGATCTTGCCGATGGTGGCCTGTGGGCCGTTCGTCATCATCACCACGCGGTCTGCCAGAAGGATGGCTTCGTCCACATCGTGGGTCACGCAGATGGCGGTCACCTTGGTGCGGTCCCAGACTTCCATCAGAACCTCCTGCAGCTCCCAGCGGGTGAGACTGTCGAGCATCCCGAAAGGCTCATCCAAGAGCAGCAGTTTGGGGGAGAGGGCAAAGGCGCGGGCGATGCCGACGCGTTGTTTCATGCCGTTGGACATGGAGTGCGCCGGGCGGTCCATGGCGTCTGCCAGTCCAACACGCTCCAGATAGTATTCCACCACGTCCTGACGTTCGCCCTGACTTGCCTTCGGGTAGACCTTGTCCACGCCAATCGCGACGTTCTCTTTGGCGGAGAGCCAAGGGAAGAGGTTGGGGGATTGGAACACCACGGCGCGTTCCGGATCTGCGCCTTCAACGTGGCGACCATCCAGACGGATACCGCCTTTGGAAATGGCGTTCAGACCGGCGGCCATGGTCAGCACTGTGGACTTGCCACAGCCAGAGTGGCCGATCAGCGAAATGAACTCACCGCGTTGAATTTTAAGGTCAAAATCCTCCACCACGGTTAGCGGACCTTTGGGGGTGGGATAGATTTTATGCAGTTGGGAGAAGTCGAGGAAGTTGTGGTCGATCATACCCTTCTGGGCATCTTTGACCGCCGCAGGCACGCCGTGGATCGGGGTCACGTCAGGCAGCACTCTGGAGCCTTCGGCCTTGGCTTCGATGCCCACGTCCATCAGGTATTTTGTCACCTCGGCACGCAGCTTTTTGAAACCTTCGTGGTGGTTCATTTCCATCCGGTCACGACGACGCTCGATGTTCACCTTGAACTCGCGGCCCAGCGTGCCGTCAGGGTTCAGCGCGATGATGCGGTCGGCCAGAATGATGGCTTCGTCCACATCGTTGGTGATCAGCACGCAGGTCTTTTTCTCAGCGTCCCAGATGGCTTCGATCTCATCCGCCAGATTGGCGCGGGTGAGGGCGTCAAGCGCGCTAAGGGGTTCATCCAGAAGCAAAACTTCGGGGTTCATGGCCAGCGCGCGGGCGACGTTCACACGCTGGCGCATGCCGCCGGAAAGCTCTGCCGGGCGTCGCGCGGTGGCGTGGCTGAGGCCCACCATGTTGACGTAATGCGCGACCTTCTCTTCCTTTTCTGCCTTGGGCATTTTCGGGAAGACGCTGTCCAGTGCGAGGCGGACGTTGCCGTTCACGGTGAGCCAGGGCATCAGCGAGTAGCTTTGGAAGATCACGCCACGTTCCGGGCCGGGGCCGGTGATGGGTTTGCCCTTGAAGCTGACGGTGCCTTTGGTGGGCATCTCAAGGCCCGCCATGAGGTTGATCAACGTGGATTTGCCGGTGCCGGAGAAGCCCAGGAGAACGAGGAACTCGCCCTCCTGCACTTCGAGATTGATGTCCTTGAGCACATGGGTGGTGTGGGTGCCTTCCCCGAAGCTCTTGGAAACATTTTCAAATTTCAGAACACTCATCTGTTTGACCTCACCGGTTTGCGCTGAAGGTGAAGAGCGACTGGATCGCGTACATCAGGCGGTCGAGCAGGAAGCCGATGATGCCGATGGTGAAGACGGCGACCATGATTTTGGCGAGTGAGCTGGAGGAGCCGTTTTGGAATTCATCCCAGACAAATTTGCCGAGACCCGGGTTCTGGGCAAGCATCTCTGCGGCGATCAGAACCATCCAGCCAACACCGAGCGACAGGCGCAGGCCGGTGAAGATCAGAGGCAGGGCAGAGGGCAGCACCAGCTTGGTGATTTTGGTCCATGTGTTCATCTTCAGAACCTTGGAGACGTTCACCAGATCCTTGTCGATGGAGGCCACACCCAGAGAGGTGTTGATCAGAGTTGGCCAAAGAGAACAAAGGGTTACGGTGATCGCGGAGGTCAGGAAGCTCTTGGAAAACAGGCCGTCATCCACGGTGTAGGTGGCGGAGACCACCATGGTCACGATGGGGAGCCATGCCAGCGGAGAGACCGGTTTGAAGATCTGGATCAGCGGGTTGATGGCGGCGTTGGCGTAGAGCGACAGGCCCGCCATGATGCCCAGAGGGATCGCAATGGCGGAGCCGATCAGGAAGCCAAAGAACACAGTTTTGATCGAAGTCCAGATTTGATCGTAGTAGCTGGGGCTGCCTGTGTACTTGATATCTTTGACTTTTTCCGGCTGGCCGGCGGCGATGAACTTGGCGTTGCGCTTTTCGACGCGCTCCATGAATTTCGCTTCTTTGGCGGCCTTGGCCTGGGCGTCTTCGTGCAGATTGACGGCTTCGGTCCAGACTTCTTTGGGGCCGGGCACCGCGCCGAGGGAGGTTTGCACCTTGGGGGCGAGGTTGCCCCAGAGCACCAGAAAGACACAGATGGCGAGCAGCGGTACGCCCAAAAGACGCCAGATTTCAGTGGCTTGGGCCTTTGGGTTGTCGCCTGCGGCGGCTTTCAGGATCGGGGTGATGAAGCTCAGGCCGAGGACTTGGAACCAAGCGTCGGCCTTGTTGATGCGGGTGAAGAGACGGGCGCGCTTGGCTTCGCGGTCTTCCTCAGCAATGGATTGGGGGTCGATTGTGGTCATGGATATGTCCGTGGCTTTGCGTGGCAGCTTTGAGTGGCTTGGGGCGCTGTTGCGTGAATGGTTAACGGCGAAATGGCACGTCGGTATTGCGTCGGTATCGCGACTGTTTCGCGTAGGTGGAAAAACGCGGCACGGGCAAAACTTAATCGCCCGTGCGTTGCGTCGCCGGAAAGGGGAGCGATCCTTCCGGCGACGGAGCCGATCAGCCCTGTACTTCGGTGCCGACGACGCGCTGGTCGCCTTTCAGACCGATGGGCAGGCTGTCGAGGTAAGCGTTCGGGGTGCGGCCGTCATAGGTGATGCCGTCGATGATATCCTCAGCCGGGGTCGGCGCTTTGTAGCCGTCGCTGTCCCATGGGAAGTCGGCTTCGTTGGCGAGACCTTCATCCACCAGCAGGCGGGCGGCTTCGAGGTAGATCGCAGGCTTGTAGACAGACTTCGCCACTTCGTCATACCAGCTGTCCGGCTTGGCCTCTGCAATCTGGCCCCAGCGGCGCATCTGGGTCAGATACCAGACCGCGTCAGAGTAGAACGGGTAGGTCGCGTTGTAGCGGAAGAACACGTTGAAGTCCGGCACGTCGCGCTTGTCACCTTTTTCATATTCAAAGGTGCCGGTCATGGAGTTGGCGATCACGTCATAATCCGCGCCCACATATTCCGGCTGGCTGAGGATGCGCACGGCTTCTTCGCGGTTGGCGTTGTCGTTTTCATCGAGCCACATGGCGGCGCGGATCAGGGCCTTGGTCACGGCCAGCGTGGTGTTTGGATATTTCTCGGCAAACTCTGCGTTCAGGCCGAAGACTTTCTCCGGGTTGTTCTTCCAGAGTTCGTAGTCGGTGATCACAGGCACACCGATGCCTTTGAAGACGGCCTGCTGGTTCCATGGCTCGCCCACGCAGTAGCCGTAGATGGTGCCCGCTTCCATGGTGGCCGGCATCTGTGGTGGCGGTGTGACGGAAAGCAGAACATCCGCGCCGATCTGGCCGGTGATGTTTTCAGGGGAGTAGTAGCCTGGCTCCAGACCACCGGCGGCGAGCCAGTAGCGCAGTTCGTAGTTGTGGGTGGAGACCGGGAACACCATGCCCATGTTGAACGGCTTGCCCTCAGAGGTGTATTTCTCGACCACCGGCTTCAGCGAGGCTGCGGAGATCGGGTGCTGTGGGCGGCCATCGTCCATCAGCGGCACGTGCGGTTTCATTTCTTCCCAGATCTGGTTGGAGACGGTGATGCCGTTGCCGTTCAGATCCATGGAGAAGGGGGTGATGATGTGGGCTTCGGTGCCGTAGCCGATGGTGGCAGCGAGGGGCTGACCTGCAAGCATATGCGCGCCGTCCAGTTGGCCGTCGATCACACCGTCCAGAAGAACTTTCCAGTTTGCCTGTGCCTCCAGCGTGACAAACAGGCCTTCGTCATCGAAGTAGCCCTGCTCATATGCCACGGCGAGCGGCGCCATGTCGGTGAGTTTGATGAAGCCGAACGTCAGCTCGTCTTTCTCAAGTTCCAGTTCGGCCATGGCCGGGGTCACAAACATGGTCGTGGCCGCGAGGATGGAGGCAATGCGTTTCATCTAGACTGTCCTTTTGTTTGCCCTGTTGGAGGAGATGGGCGGGGAACGAAAAAAGCCGCTGACCAAGAGACCGCGGGAGGAAGTGCGGTGTCAGGTCGAGCGGCTTTGCTCAGAGTGTCCCCGGCTTCGGGGGCTGATTTTACGGAACGCCCTTGTTCCGTCTTGAGACCATTTGGCGGATCACGGCGCGTTGGCTCAAGCGCGAATCGCCGGTTTCTTGCTGCGTCGCCGCATGACGCGGGGTGATTGCTTATTTTTTAATCACTCAGGGTGGGCCGGGTCGAAGATGCGCCCGTCAAAGAAGCGATCCGGCCCAAGGGTGAGCGGCCCATTGGTGGCCTTCATCGCGGTTGGATGCGCCAGCGCGCCTTCGCATTTTTCAGAGGCCGCAGGCAGCACTGCGCCCAAGGGGGCGAGGTGGCGGCGGTAGAGGTCGGAGCGGAAGACCGAGGCTGCGGTGGCGGCGGATTGGGCGCGGTCCAGCCCGAAGCGGGCGGCCATGCGGGTGCCGATCCAGGCGGCCTGACTTTTCCATGGGAAGGTGGCGGCGCTGTCAAAGAACTCCAGCATGCGCGGCACGCAGTGGTTGGCGGCGCTTTGGTGGGTGAGCATCTGGCCGCTGAGCGCGCGGTCGAGAATTTCGGCGGAGACGTCGAGATATTCTGGCCATGCGAGGATGTCTGAGGCGGTGGAGCGTTTCGCCGGATCGGCGAGCCAGCGGCCCGCTTTCCAGACCGCGCGCATCAGACGGCCGGTGAGATCATCCTCGGCCTGCGCCCAATCGCGGCGCACGGCGAGCACTTTTTCCGGGGTGAAATTCCAGATCGCGGCCCCTGCGAGCAAAAGCCGCCCGCCGCCCTGTTCCACGGTGATGGAGCCCCAAGGCTCGCCCACGCAGAAGGCGTCGATCTCATCAGCGGCAATGGCTTGGGCCATCAGCGGGGGCGGGATGATCCGCATGTCCAGCGCCTCGGGCGTGTTGAGACCGGAACTGGCCAGCCAGTAGTGCAGAAGCTCCGCGTGCATGGAAAACGGGAACGGCACACCGACGCGCAGGGTGCGGCCCAGATTGGCAAGGGCCTGACCGGCCTGCGCGGCATCGAGAAAGTCAGGCAAGGGATGTTTGGCGGAGAGCTCTGCCGCCAGCGCGTTGGAGACGCCGATGGAATTACCGTTGACCGAGAGCACGCAGAGCGCGTCGAGCTTGGTGGGCACGCCGCCCAGACCCAGCGCCATCGCCACAGGCACCGGGGCGAGCATATGGGCAGCTTCGATCTGTCCGAGCACCAGCCGGTCGCGCAGGGTGGACCAGCTAGGCGCGCTTTGCAGATGAAGGGAGAGGCCCTCTTCTTCGGCAAAGCCCAACTCATGGGCGACGATCAGCGGGGCGGCATCGACAAGCGGCATGAAGCCCACAGAGAGCGGCAGGGTTCTCATGACAGAAGCTCCGATGCGGTCACAAGGGCTTGGGCGACATCGACAATTTTCTTGCCCTGGCTCATGGCGGTTTTGCGGATGAGGGCGTAGGCTTCTTCTTCTGGCAGGCCGCGCGCGCGCATCAGAATGCCTTTGGCGCGGTCGATGATCTTGCGTTCCTCAAGGGCGCGTTTGGTGGCGGCGAGCTCGTTGCGCATGCGGGCAAACATGTGAAACCGGGCGATGGCGGCATCGAGTACAGGTTTGACGCGGTCGGGATGCATGCCGTCGACCACATAGGCCGACACGCCCGCCTCGATGGCCGCCTTTGTCAGGCTGTCGTCTGAGCGGTCCACAAACATCGCCACCGGACGCTCCAGCGGCGAGGAGGCCAGGGTGAGCGCGTCAATCGCGTCGCGGCTGGGGTTGGCCACATCCACCAGCACAAGATCGGGGTTCAGCTCGGCCACAGAGCGGGCCAGGCCGGTGGATTCAGAGAGCACGCGAATGTGGTGGTCTCCGGTTTCGGTCAGGCTGTCGATGATGGCTTCGGCCCGATGTTTGTCGGGCTCCACGATGAGGATGGTGAGCTTGGCTGTCACGGGTGGCTGTTTCCGGGGCGGCTGTGGCGGTTGCCCTGTGATAGTGCCGCAGTGCAGCGAAGGGCCACGCAGGGGAGGCCTGCGCGGCGGGTGTGACGCAGTGTGCTGCTTGGTTTTTGGGCGTATTTGGTTCGGTTTGATGTTTTGTTGGGCGCTTTTAGCAGTTTGCGTTTGATTTGAATCGCTTTTTCGCTGCCTCTCCCATGCGGTCGAACGCGAAAAGCGATCCGCTTACCTCAGTAAAACGCAAACTGCTTTAGATACAGCGCCCGCCGTCGACCTCCATCAGCGTGCCGGTGATCATTGAGGCCTCATCAGAGCACAGAAAGGCGGCGGCGTTGCCCATGTCTTCGGGTTGGGAGAAGCGGCCAAGCGGGATGGTGGAGAGGAATTTGGCGCGGATTTCAGGGGTGTCCTCGCCCATGAAGGACTTCAGGAGCGGGGTTTCCCCTGCCACGGGATTGAGCGCATTGACGCGGATGCCATGGGGGGCGAGTTCGACGGCCATGGCTTTGGTGGCGGTGTTCACCCAGCCTTTGGAGGCGTTGTACCAGTTGAGGTTGGGGCGCGGAGAGAGGCCTGCGGTGGAGGAGATGTTGAGGATCGCACCTGCCGCGCGGGATTTCATATGGGGGATGAGCGCCTGGGCGATCAGGTAGATGGATTTGCAGTTCACCGCGAAGACGCGGTCAAAATCGCTCTCCGTGACTGTCTCCATCGGGGCAGGCAGATGCGTGACCCCGGCGTTGTTCACCAGAATGTCGATCTGGCCCCAAGCGCCAAGCGCGGTGTTGATCATGCCTTGCACGCTGCTGGCATCGGCCACATCCACGGTGCAGGGGGTGGCGTTTTCATGCTCGGCGGCTTTGGCACTGGCGGCATCGCGGTTGATGTCCGCCACCAGCACCTTGGCGCCTTCACTGAGGAATTTGTCGACGATGCCCGCGCCAAAGCCCTGGGCGCCTCCGGTGATGATGGCGGTTTTGTTGTGAAGGCGCATGTGTTGGTCCTTTTTATCTGGGCCGGGCAAAGAGAGATGCCTCCGGCGGGGATATTTGAAGAATGAGAAGCCTAGCCGTGCAGAGCGGCCACGGTTTTGAGTTGGGAGAAGTGGAAGAGGGCTTCAAAGCCTTTTTCGCGGCCGTGGCCGGAGTGGCCGGTGCCGCCGAAGGGCAGCTCGACCCCGCCGCCTGCGCCGTAGTTGTTGAGGAAGACCTGACCGGCGTTGAGCTGTTTGGCCAGCCGCATCTGACGCGCGCCGTTTTGGGACCAGACCGAGGCGACAAGGCCATACTTTGTGCTGTTGGCAATGGCGAGCGCCTCATCTTCTGTGTCAAAGGGGATGAGCACCTGAACGGGACCGAAGATTTCCTCCTGCGCGAGGCTGTGATCGGGGGGGGCATCGGCAAAGAGCGTGGGGGGCACGTAGTGTCCGGGGGCGTCGGTGGCGATTTCGCCCTGGGCGGCGACGGTCAGGTCTGCGCCTTTGGTGAGGAAGTCTGACACGATGTCTTTTTGTCGTGCGGAGATCAGCGGACCGAGGGTGGCATCCTCCATGGCAGGTGCGGCGCGCATGGCTTTATAGGCGGTGCTCATGCGGGTTTTGACCTCTTCATAGACGCTGCGCTCCACCAGAATGCGAGAGGAGGCCGAGCAGGTCTGGCCCGCGTTCTGGATGCCTGCGTTCACTAGGAAGGGCAGGGCGGCGTCCAGATCGGCATCCGCAAATACCAGTTGTGGGGATTTGCCGCCCAGTTCCAGCGTGACCGGTACGACGTTTTCCGCGGCGGCGGCCTGCACAAGGCGGCCGGTGTTCACCGAGCCGGTGAAGGAGATGTGGTTTACGTCTGGATGAGCGGCGAGTGCAGCCCCGGCCTCTGCCCCCAAACCCGGCACCACATTGAGCGCGCCGTCCGGCAGGCCGGCCTGTTGCGCCAGATCGGCAAAGGCCAGCGCGGTGAGACAGGCTTCTTCGGCGGGTTTGAGAACACAGGCGTTGCCCATGGCGAGCGCGGCCCCGACCGAGCGGCCAATGATCTGCATCGGGTAATTCCACGGCACGATGTGGCCGGTCACGCCAAAAGGCTCGCGCAGGGTGTAGACGGTGTAGCCATCCAGATAGGGGATGGTCTCGCCATGCACCTTGTCAGCTGCGCCGCCGTAGAACTCCATATAGCGCGCCAATGCGGTGACATCGTTGCGCGCCTGTGTCAGCGGTTTGCCCACGTCCTGTGCCTCAAGCCGGGCGAGGGTTTCGGCGTGCTCCATTACAAGCTGGCCGATGCAGGTGAGGATGCGCCCGCGCTCCACAGCGGTGGCGCGGCCCCAGTCGCTGTTGCGCGCGGCCTGCGCGGCGGCCACGGCGGCGTCGATGTCTGCCTTGGCACCGCGCGCGATGGTGGCCAGCGGGCTGCCGTCTGAGGGGTTGGTCAGCGCCAATGTGTCGCCGGAGAGGGCTGGTTGCCATGTGCCGCCGATGAGGCATTTGGACGGGTCAAACCAGAGATCGGAAGTCATTTAGTATCCTTTGAGGGAATGCGTTGGAGGAAATTTCGCAAGAGGTTGAAATAGGTGTCAGGGGCGTCAAACTCCGGCAGGTGGCCGCAGTTTGGCAGGCAGTGGTGGGCCGCGTCGCTGTGGGTGAGCGCGGCGGTGATGGCTTGGGAAAAGGCGCTGGGCATGATCGGGTCTTTGTCGCCGCTGATGATCAGGCTGGGGCAGGTGACCTTGGCGAGCGCTGTGCGGAAATCAAAGCGGCCCATTTCATTGGTTGGGCCGTTGAAATGCAGGGCGACCGGATCTTTCATCAGCACGCGGGACCAGAAGTCGGGTTCTATCGCGGTTTGGGTATAGTGGGGGACGCAGATCCGGCCGTAGGTGGCGCGGGAGGCGGATGTGGGATTGCCCCAGTAGTTTTGCGCCGCTGCCTGTGCCTCCGGGCCGACCAAGTGGCCAAAGGCGTTGTAAATCGTGGGGAAATCGACTTTCGCGGTGGTGTTGGACAGGATGAGGCCCGCGAGGCGGTCGGTGTATTTTGTGGCAAAGGCCTGCGCGACAAAGCCGCCAAAGCTGCCGCCGTAGAGGATCGGATCGGTGATCTCCAGCGCATCACAGAGCGTGGCGAGATCATCGGCCCATTGATCAAGCGTCCAGAGCGCGGGGTCGCCATCGTCAGAGCGGCCATTGCCGCGGTGGTCGAGGTAGAGGATGTGGCAGAGGTCGGAGAGTGCGGCGGCGTAATGGGGCTTAAAGATCGAGTGATCCGCGCCGGGGCCGCCGTGCAGCAGGATCAGCGTGGGTTTCTGCCGCAGCGTGGGGCCGTCTGCGATCCATTCCGGCCCGTCAAAATCCACAAACAGGCGCACGCCATTGATCAGAAGCCTCATGCGGGGGCCTCCTCTATGGAGATTTTGGGCAAGACAGGGGCGGCGGCGATCAGGCTTTGGGTGTAGCTGTGCTGCGGAGTGGCAAAGACCGCTTCGGTCTCGCCTTCCTCGACGATTTCACCGTTTTGCATGACCAGCACGCGGTCTGTGACGGTGCGTACCACAGAAAGGTCGTGGGAGATGAAGAGATAGGCGAGGCTGTGACGGCGGGAGAGATCGGCGATCAGGTCGAGAATTTGCGCGCGGATGGAGACATCCAGCGCGGAGACCGCCTCGTCAAAGATAATGAGCTCGGGGCGGGTGATGAGGGCGCGGGCGATGGCGATGCGCTGGCGCTGGCCGCCGGAGAACTCGTGGATGTATTTTTGCGCGTCCTGAGGCGTGAGGCCCACATCGGTGAGGACCTCGCCGATGAGGCTCTGCAGGGCCGCGCCTTTGGGCGGGTTTTGCACCAGATGGAAGGGTTCTGTCAGGATGCGGGCAACGCGGTGGCGCGGGTTGAAGCTGCTATAGGGGTCTTGGAAAACCACCTGTGTTTTGAGACGCAGCGCGGCGGGCATGGCTGCGCCAACCGGGTGGTCAAAGGCGATGATCTGGCCGCTTTGCACCGGCTCCAGCCCCAGAATGGCCCGTGTTAGGGTCGATTTTCCGCAGCCAGACTCGCCGACCAGCCCGACCCGTTCGCCTTGGTGAATGGTGAAGGACACATCGTTGACGGCGCGGTGAAAGGCACGAGGGGCAAAGAGTCGGGTGCGGGGCAGGGCGTAGTCCCGGACGGCGTTTTTCACCGTCAGGATCGGGGCAGGTGTGTCCTGTGGCGTTGGCAGATCGACGGTGTGGCCTGAGGCCTCAAAGAGCGCGCGCGTATAGGGGTGCTGCATATTGGCGAGCAGCTGTTGGGTGGCGCCTTGTTCGACAATTTCACCTTTGCGCATGACCACGATGCGGTCGGCCATATCGGCGACCACGGCGAGGTCGTGGGTGATCATCAGAAGGCCCATGTCAAACTCGGCAACGAGATCTTTGAGCAAATCGAGGATGCGGGCCTGGGTGGTGACGTCGAGCGCAGTCGTCGGCTCATCGGCGATCAGAAGGCGCGGGCGGCGGGCGATGGCCATGGCGATGACCACGCGCTGGCGCTGGCCGCCGGACAGCTCATGCGGGTAGCGGCTGAGGGGGAAGCGGTCCTGGGGCAGGCCCACACGGGTGAGCATGGCGGCGGCTTGCGCCATGGCCTCGGCTTTGGGGGCCCCGGTGTGGATGCGGATGGTCTCTGCCACCTGTGTGCCGATGGTTTGCAGCGGGTTTAGCGCGGTCATCGGCTCCTGAAACACCATGCCGATGTCATTGCCGCGCATGGTGCAGAGGTCGAACTCGGATTGGGTCAGCAAATCGGTGTCGTTGAGCAGGATGTGGCCGCGGGTTTCGGCTGTGTCGGGCAGGAGCTGCATCACCGCGAGAGCTGTCATGGATTTGCCGGAGCCGCTTTCGCCGGTGACCGCGAGGCTTTCGCCTGGGGCGATGGAGAAGGTGACATCGTGCAGGATCGGGACGGAGCCGATGGTGAGGGAGAGGTTTTGCACCGAGAGAAGGGTCATGTGCGCACCACGCGGATTTTGGGGTCAAGCCAGTCGCGCAGCCCGTCGCCTAGGAGATTGAGGCCCAGCACAGCGGAGATGATGGCGAGGCCGGGGATCAGCGCGAGATGGGGCGCGAAAGAGACCATGGTTTGCGCATCCGCGAGCATGCGGCCCCAGGACGGCGTAGGTGGTTGTGCGCCAAGGCCGACGTAGCTGAGGCCAGCCTCAGCCAGAATGCCGAGGGAGAACTGGATGGTGCCCTGCACGATCAGGAGGTTGGCGACATTGGGCAGGATGTGCTCGACGCTGATCAAGGCGCGGGATTTGCCTGCGACGCGGGCGGCGAGGATGAAATCGCGTTGCCAGAGCGGCAGTGCGCCGGCGCGGGTGAGGCGGGCAAAGACCGGCACGTTGAAGATGCCGATGGCGAGGATCGCGTTGACTGCGCCGGGTCCGAGGATGGCGGTGATCAGGATGGCGATCACGAGGCTGGGGAAAGCAAAGATCAGATCGTTGCCACGCATGATCAGCTCATCAGCCCAGCCGCCCTGACGCGCGGCGGCCCAGAGGCCGAGGGGCACGCCAAGTCCCATGCCGATGCCCACAGCCACCAGCGCCACGGCGAGCGAGGTGCGTGCGCCCACCATGATCATTGAAAAGATGTCACGTCCGAAGTGGTCGGTGCCAAACCAATGCAACGCGCTGGGCGTTTGCAGCTTGTTGGGGATGTCCATCGTGGTGATGTCATAAGGCGTCCAGACAAAGCTGAGGAGCGCGGCGCTGACCACGATCAGGCAGAGCAGCCCGCCAAGGAGGATGTTGCGCGACAGGCTCATGTGCGGGACCTCAGGCGGGGATCAATCGCGGCGTAGGCGAGATCAACGAGGAAGGTGACAAGGATCACTAGGAACACCAGCAGCATCACCACGCTTTCCACCACGATAAGGTCACGCGCGGAGATGGACTGAAAGATCAGGCGGCCGAGACCGGGCAGGAAGAAGACCTGTTCGATGATGATGGCACCCGCGAGCAGGAAAGAGAACTGCATGCCGATGATGGTGAGCACCGGGATCATGGCGTTGCGCAGCCCGTGGCGCAGCAGGGCCTGACGGCGGGAGAGACCCTTGGCGCGGGCGGTGCGCATGAAGTCTTCGCCAAGCACATCCAGAAGCGAGGAACGCATGACACGCGCGAGGATGGCGGATTGCGGCAGCGCCAGTGCGATTGCGGGCAGGGTGAGGGATTTCATCGCCGCGCCAAAGCCTTTGTCCCAACCGACAAAACCCCCGGCAGAGAACCAGCGCAGGTTGATGGCAAAGATCAGGACCAGCATCATCGCGAACCAGAAGTTTGGCACGGCAATGCCAAATTGGGTGGCCCCCATCACCGCCATGTCGCCAGCCTTGCCGCGGCGGGAGGCGGCGTAGATGCCAGCGGGGAAGGCGATCAGGGTGGACAGGGTGAGTGCATAGAGCGCCAGTGGCAGAGAGACCCAGATGCGGTCGCCAATCATCTCTGTCACAGGTGTGCGGTAGGTGTAGGAGAGGCCAAAGTCGCCCTGCAACATGCCGCCAACCCACGTGAGGTAGCGCTCAAACTTGGGCACATCCAGACCCAGCTCTGCGCGCAGGGCCGCGATGGTGTCGGGCTGGGCATTGAGACCCAGCATGAAGCTCGCGGGATCGCCGGGCACCACCTCGATCACAAAGAAGATCACGAGGGAGGCCACGATCAGGCTGAGCCCTAAAGAAAGCGCGCGTTTGAGAGTGTAGCGGAGCATTTGGGTGTTAGAGTGGTTGGTTTCAGATCGTTGCGGCGGCGGGCATCAGGTTGGTGGTGTCAGGTAGTCGGCGTCGGTGACATGTTCGAGCCAGTCCGCGCCGGAGCCGTCTTTGACCTGTTGCATGGCAAGATGGCACATGCCGGTTTCAGGTGCTGCGCCGTGCCAATGCTCCACACCTGGCTCGATCCAGATGGTGTCTCCGGGGCGGATGGTGCGGGGGGCTTCGCCGCGCAGCGCGATCAGCCCAACACCGGAGAGCACATGCAGGGTCTGGCCCACGGGATGTGTGTGCCATGCGGTGCGCGCGCCCGGCTCAAAGGTGACACGTGCGGCAAAGAGCTCGGACGGCGGGCGGCTTTCGGTGATCGGGTCAAGACGCACCGTGCCGGTGAAATACTCCGGAGCGCCTGCGCGGCTCGGCAGGCTCCCGGCGGGGATATGGTCGATCATGGCAAAGACCCTTCTAGGTCAATGAGGCAAATGCCGGAGCCGCGCGCGGGCGGCTCCGTTCAGGAGGGTGTTACTCTGCCCAGGTGACAGCGGTGAGATCGGTGGCTTGGGTGGGCTGGTTTTCCCAGAGACCCTGCACGCCCGCTTTGGCGATGGTGGGGAAGGCGAGCTGGAAGAGGTAGCCGTTCACATAATCCTCGGAGATCATGGTCTGTGCTTCGCTCAGCAGTGTGGTCCGTTCCGCCGGATCGGTTGCCGCATTCAGGGTTTCCATGATCTGCTGGAACTCCGGGTTGTCGTACTGGAAGTAATAATCCGGCCGGGCATAGATGCCGATGTCAAAGGGCTCGGTGTGGCTGACGATGGTCAGGCCGTAGTCTTTGCCCCGGAAGACCTGCTCCAGCCATTGCGCCCATTCGAGATTGGAAATCTCGGTCTCAATGCCCACGGCGCGCAGTTGGGCGGCTATGATCTCACCGCCACGGCGGGCATAGGAGGGCGGGGGCAGTTTCAGCGTTGTGCTGAAGCCATCGGCAAAGCCCGCCTCGGCAAGAAGTTGTTTGGACAGCTCCGGATCGTATTGGGAGTTGCCGGTCAGGTCGACGTAATCCGGATTGTGCGGCGCAAAATGGGTGCCAATCGGGGTGCCAAGGCCAAACATGGCCCCGTCGATGATGGCGGAGCGGTCAATCGCATGGGCGATGGCTTTGCGCACTTTTACATTGTCGAGCGGCGGCTGTTGGTTGTTGGTGGAGAGGATGGTCTCCCCCTCAGAGCTGCCCACCAGCACCTGAAAGCGTGGATCGGCCTCAAACTGTGGCAGGGCCTCCGGGGTGGGGAAGCCGGCAAAGACATCAATGTCCTCGGCCATCATCGCGGCAAAAGCGGCGGTGGGGTCAGAGATGAATTTGAAGGTCACATCTGTCAGCGCAGCAGGCGTGCCCCAATAGGCCTCGTTGCGCGCCAGCGTGATCTGATCGCCCTGCACCCAGTTTTCAAATTTGAAAGCGCCGGTGCCGATGGGGGTTGTCTTGATGTCCTCGATGGTTTCAGGGGCCACGATCACCGCATCGCCCCAAGCCATGTTGAAGAGGAAGCTGCCGTTGGGGGCCTCCAGCGTCACCTGCACGGTGAGCGGATCGAGCACTGCAACATCGGTGATCCCGGCAAAGAGGGCCTTTTGCGCATTGGCGCTGTCTTCGGCGCGGGCGCGGTCGAGCGAGAATTTCACGTCCTCCGCATCCATGGCGCTGCCGTCATGGAAGGTCACGCCTTCGTTGAGCATGAAGGTGTAGGTGAGGCCGTCCTCGGAAATCTCCCAGCTTTTGGCGAGGCCCGGAATGACCGCGCCATCGCTGGCAAAGCGGGTGAGCCCTTCAAAGACATTGGAATAAAGCACGCTGTCGATCGCGCCTGCGGCGGCGGAGGTCGGGTCCAGATGCGGTGGCTCCAGCTGCAGGGCCACGGTGAGGTCGGTCTGTGCCATGGACGCGCCCGCAAACAGGGCTGCGGTGAGGGCGGTTGTGCTGGCGATCAGGCGTGTGCGGGCCAGCTTTGACGTGTGAAGTGTCATTTTATCTCTCCCTTATCTTATTGGTTTTTATTATTTTTGGGCACAGCCTCAGGTGAGGCAGGCCGGATAAATCTATGTAGCATCTTCTGACGGCAACAAAAGCTGAGTCAGGCTATGGGCCATGACTTTGGCGCTGTCGACCATATCGTCGATGCCGATGTATTCGTCTGGTTTGTGGGCCAATTCCAAAATACCCGGCCCATAGGCGATACAGTTTCTGAGCTTGCCGATGCGATCAATATGTTTTTGGTCATAGGTGCCGGGGCTGGCGACATAATCGGGCGATTTTCCCAGCACATCCTGAATGGCGCGGTCCACGGTGGTGACAACCGGTGCGGCGCGGTCGGTCATCGAAGGCGCAACATGGTTGAGTTCGCGCATTTCATAGCGGAAGTTTTCGCGCTGGGCGGAGAGATCGTTGAGCAGGCCTTTGACTTCGCCTGCCACCCCGGCGTGGTTTTCTTCGGCCAGATAGCGGCGGTCGATCACGATGCGGCAGCTGTCGGGCACGCAATGGGCGGGCAGGCCGGTGAAATCTTCGGGCTGCTCAGGCTGGCCGCCGTGGATCGAGTTGATGTTCATGGTGGAGGAACGCGCGCCTTCGGGCACCACCGGCATATCGGTGCGTCGGGCCGCCATGGCGGGGAAAAGATCGCTCTCAAACTTGTCGAGCACCGCGCCCATGTGGCGCACCGCGCAATCGCCAAGGAAGGGCATGGAGCCATGGGCGATTTCGCCGAAGGTTTCGATTTCCGCCCACCAGCCGCCGCGGTGACCCAGACAGATGCGGTCTTTGTTGAGCGGTTCGGGGATGATCACATGCTGCACCCGTTCCGGGGCAAAGAAGCCGCGCTCTGCCAGAAAGGCCACACCGCCGTAGCCGCCGCTCTCCTCATCGGCCGTGCCGGAGATTTCGATGGCGCCACAGAAATCCGGAAATTCGGCGATGAAGGCTTCGGCGGCGATGATGGAGGCGGCCAGCCCACCTTTCATGTCACAGGCGCCGCGCCCGTAGATTTTGCCGTCTGACACCTGCCCTCCGAAAGGATCAAAGGTCCAGCCGTGGCCGACCTCGACCACATCGGTGTGGCTGTTGAAATGCACGCATTCGCCGGGGTGATGGCCTTCTTTGCGGGCCAGAACATTCCAGCGGGGGTATTTGTCGCAATCGCCCGGTGCGCCATGGGCGCGGATCAGCTGGGTGTCAAATCCGTGGCGGGTGAGGCGGGTATCGAGGTAGTCGCAGATGTCGCGGTAGCACTCGCCGGGTGGGTTGAGCGTTGGGATGCGGATCAGATCCTGGGTCAGAGCAATGAGGTCTTCGCGCATGGCGTCGATGCGCGTCATCAAACGGTCTGTGTCAAAGGGCATGGCAAAACCTCGGCTGCTGACGGGTGTGGACAGCTGGGGAGCCTCCGGCGGGGATATATCTGGCAAGAGGAAAAGCTGTGGTGGCAGAATGGCTTGTGTGGGGATACGGTATCAATACCGTAGGATTACGGTTTGCGGGGAGCATGTGATGGATTGGGATCTGCTGGCATATGATGCGGCCCCGGTGGGGATCGTGGTGACGCAGCATCGGGTGATCCGGGGCTGCAATGCGAGCTTTGCGCAGATGCTGGGGTATCAGAAGGCGGAGCTGATCGGGCAGTCCTTTCGCCTGCTTTATGGCACCACGGAGGAGTTTGAGCAGGTGCGTGACATCGGGATGGCGCCGCTGCGGGCGGACACGGCCTATAGTGATGAGCGCATGTTGCGGCGGCGCGACGGTGGGCAGATCTGGTGCCGGTTTCGCGCACAGACGCGCACGCCGGACGATCCGCTGGCGCAGCTGGTGATGAGCATCGCGGTGATCCATGACGGCCCGCCCCTGTCGCTGAGCGCGCGGCAGCGGCAGGTGGTGAGCGGCCTTGGGCGCGGGCTGACCAGCAAGGAGATCGCGCGTGAGCTGGGGTTGTCACCAAGAACGGTGGAAGACGTGCGCGCGCGGCTGTTGAAGCGGTTTGAGGTGAAGAACGCCGCTGAGCTGCTGGCGCATCTGACGGTTGGGTAGAATTGTGGTGGCGCGGGCTCCGACGGGCCTTTGTGTCTTGCGCCTAGGCGGGGGGGGGGGGCGTGCAGGAGGTTACAGGTTTTGCGCGAGTTGCGTTGTTTTCGCAATTTTGGCGGGGTGTTTCTGGCAATAAAATTTCTGAACATACTTGCATTTCGGCCCCTTGAATGGCACCCGTTCAGACCAGAAATGAAAGGGGCGCCCACCTGGGTGCCAACGCCATCCTCAGGAGAGCACAAAATGCCCGATCTTCGTTCCAAGACCTCCACATTCGGTC
The DNA here is from genome assembly GCF_017743775.1 of Shimia sp. R9_1. Taxonomy (NCBI): domain Bacteria; kingdom Pseudomonadati; phylum Pseudomonadota; class Alphaproteobacteria; order Rhodobacterales; family Roseobacteraceae; genus Shimia; species Shimia sp. R9_1. The sequence goes on from NZ_JAGHRN010000002.1 coordinate 775,043, forward strand.
GCCGAATGGCGGCTGCGCGCGCGCTATGGCGGGCGACGGGTATGAAAACTGAGGACTTCGGCAAGCCGATTGTGGCTGTGGTCAACTCCTTTACCGAATTTGTGCCCGGACACGTGCACCTCAAGGACATGGGCCAGCTGGTGGCGCGTGAAATCGAGAAAGCCGGTGGTGTGGCCAAAGAGATGAACACCATTGCGGTGGATGACGGCATCGCCATGGGCCATGACGGGATGCTCTATTCCCTGCCAAGCCGCGAAGTGATCGCGGACTCTGTGGAGTATATGGCCAATGCCCATTGCGCCGATGCGCTGGTCTGTATTTCCAACTGTGACAAGATCACGCCCGGTATGCTGATGGCGGCGATGCGCCTGAACATTCCGGCGATCTTTGTTTCCGGTGGTCCGATGGAAGCCGGTAAGGTGATCCTGAAAGATGGTGAGCACAAAGCCGACCTTGTGACTGCCATCGTGGGTGCGACCGACGAAGACCGCAGCCAGGAAGAGGTGGATAAGCTCGAGCGCTCCGCCTGCCCGACCTGTGGCTCCTGCTCCGGTATGTTCACCGCAAACTCCATGAACTGTCTGGCCGAAGCGCTGGGTCTGGCGCTGCCGGGCAATGGCTCGCTGCTGGCGACCCACTCCAAACGCCGCGGGCTGTTTGAAGAAGCCGGTCACAAGATCATTGAGCTGTGTGACCGCTGGTACAAAGAAGGTGACGAGACCGCGCTGCCCCGTGGCATTGCGAATTTCAAAGCCTTTGAGAACGCCATGGCGCTCGATATTGCCATGGGCGGGTCCACCAACACTGTTCTGCACCTCTTGGCGATTGCCCATGAAGGCGGCGTGGATTTCACCATGGCGGATATGGACCGTTTGAGCCGCGAGATCCCGCATCTGAGCAAAGTGGCGCCCTCAACGCCGAAGTACCACATGGAGGACGTGCACCGCGCAGGCGGTATTGCGCGGATCATGGGGGAGCTGGAGCGCGAAGGCAAAATCCACCGGGATTGCGCCACCGTGCATGAGCGCACTGTGGGTGAGTTCATCGACAAATGGGATGTGCGCCGCGAAACCGCGGGCAATGAGGCGCGCGATCTGTTCATCGCGGCCCCCGGTGGTGTGCGCACCACAGAGGCCTTCAGCCAGTCACGGATGTACACCGAGCTTGATCTGGACATTGAGGACGGCTGCGTGCGCGACTTTGCCAATGCCTACTCTCAGGAAGGTGGCCTCTGCGTGCTGTTTGGCAACATCGCGGAGCAGGGCTGTATCCTGAAGACCGCGGGCGTGATCAAAGAGATGTATGAGTTTGAAGGCACTGCGAAGGTCTTTGAATCCATGGAAGACGCAATGCATGGGATTCTGCAGAATGAGGTGAAGCCGTATTCCGTGGTGGTGATCCGCTATGAAGGCCCGAAAGGTGGGCCGGGCATGCAGGAAATGCTTTATCCAACCGCCTACCTCAAATCCAAGAAGCTCGACACCACCTGTGCGCTGCTGACCGATGGCCGCTTCTCCGGCGGCACCGCCGGTCTGTCGATTGGCCACGCCTCGCCGGAAGCGGCGGAAAAGGGCGTGATTGGTCTGGTGGAAGATGGCGACAAGATCAAAATCTCCGTGTCAAACCGCACCATCCATCTGGATGTGAGCGACGAGGAGCTGCAGCGACGTCGTGACAACCACCCGCAGGCGGACAAGAAGTTCTGGAAAGCGGAAGGGCGTCCACGGGCAGTGTCCAAGGCGCTGAAGGTCTATGCGGCGCATGTGTCCAACGCCTCGCTGGGCGCGGTGCGCATGCTGGATGACGAAGACGAATAAACACGTCTGATGCGAAGATAGAGACGGGGTCGCTTGGCGGCCCCGTTTTGGTTTTTAGGGCGCATTTCGAGTGTATGCGCCGATAGAGCTGTGGGCCTATTGGATGGTCCAGGTCGATGTGCGACCTTGTTGATTGTCAAAGGTGATCTGATCACCGTCCAGTGTGGCGACCTGACACTCCGTTCCCGCAAACCGCTCAGGTTTTGTGAGGGTTCGGCAATATTTGCCATCTCGCTCTTCCCAGACACCTTCGATGCCATCGCCAGAGACGGAACCGTCAGAGCCAAGCACGACTGAGGTGTTGCCACTCACAAGAGTCTTGTCGACTACGGAGAGCCATGCGGGCGCATCTGATGGTGGGGTTGGCGCGGTGTCACATGCGGTGAGACCGAAGGCAGCAATGGTGGAGAGAATTAGAAAATGTTTCATAGCAAAGGTACCAATCATTAAACAAACTAAGTGCCGGAGATTATGGTGGTGTTCGGGAAAATGACAAGAAAAAGGTTGTGCATCAGCGGGTTACCCGCTTTGCGCGATTTGGCTCTCGGCACTTAAAATCTAAAGGCGTGTGGGCTGGAGGGCGGCGGTGAGGCCTTGGCCGCCGCCAATGCCGATCATGGCCAGGGCCAGCGCGTTGTCTGGGGCTTGTTGGCGAATGAGTTGGCTGAACAGGCGCACCACGAGGATTGCGCCGGAGGCTCCGAAAGGGTGGCCAAGGGCGATGGCGCCGCCGTCTTGGTTGGGCAGGGTTTCGTCGATCTCCAGCGCATCGAGGCTGGCCAGCACCTGCGCGGCGAAGGCTTCGTTGAACTCCAGATGGGTGAGATCGGAGAGGCGCAGGTTTGGGTGTTGCTTGAGCAGTTTTTGGGTGGAGGCGACGGGGCCGATGCCGAGGATATTGGGATCCACGCCCGCCGCTGCGCCGCCGAGGTAGGCGAGCGCTTTGGTGTGGCCCAGAACGCGGGCTTTGGCGGCACTGGTGATCAGGAGGGCGGCGGCTCCGTCGTTGAGCGGGCAGGCGTTACCGACGGTGACACTGCCGTCTTGGGTGAAGGCGGGGCGCAGGCGGGCGAGGCGCGCAGCCGTCATGCTGTCGCGGATGCATTCGTCGGTGGCGTGGCCTGCGATGGGGGTGATTTCACCGGTGAAACGCCCGGCATCGCGGGCATGTTTGGCGCGCTCTTGGGAGCGCAGGGCGAAGGCGTCTTGTCGGGTGCGTGAGATCTTGAACTCATTTACCACTGTGTCGGCGGCGGCGCCCATCTCTGGGTCGCCTAAGGTGTCGGGGGAAAAGCGCGCGCGTTTGTAGCTTTGTGCGGGCAGGCTGCCACTGGCGGGCAGGGTGCGCAGGGGCGCGCGGCTTTGGCTTTCCACGCCGCCTGCGAGATAGGTTGTACCTGCGCCTGCCATGATGAGGTGGCAGGCCAGCATCACGGCCTCAAGACCCGAACCGCATTGGCGATCTACGGTCATGCCGGGGATGGATGTGGGGAAACCTGCGTGTAGGGCGGCGAGGCGGGCCACGTTGCCGCCGGGGCCTGCGGCGTTGCCGAGGATCACGTCGTCGAGCTGATCGGGGGAGAGGCCTGCGTCAGCGAGGGTTGCTTGCAGCACGGGGGCGGCGAGGTCTTCGACATCCAGAGAGGCAAACATGCCGCCTGCGCGGCCGATGGCGCTGCGGCGGGCGGCGATAATGACCGGTTGGCGCTCAGGTGGCAGCAGGGACAAGGCGCGCGTCCTTTTTGCTGAGCCATGAAAGCAGGCGACCGCGGTCGGGTTTTCCGGAGCTGGTCAGGGGCCAGTCTTGCGTGCGGTAGAAATGGCGCGGGAGTTTGTAGCGGGGCAGGCGGATGGCGAGTTGGGCGCGCAGCTCCTCAAGCGGCGTGTCGCCTTCGACAATGGCGACCAGTTCCTGACCGCGGGACTGATGGGCCACGCCGAGCACCACGGCGGCGGTGAGGCCGGGGATTTCGGAGAGCGCGGTTTCGATTTCCTGCGGGTAGACGTTGTGGCCTGCGGTGATGACCATGCCGCCTTCGCGGCCCAGAAGGCTGAGACTGCCGTCGTTGTTGAGCTTGCCCACGTCGCCAACGGTGGCCCATGGGCCTTCGCGGCGGAAACCGGAGTTGCGCCCGCCCCAGAGGTAGCTGTCGATCGCCAGATCGCCGCGCACAAAGATGGTCCCAGCCTCACCCTGGGCGACCTCCTGACCGTTCTGGCGCAGGGAGAGTTCCACATGGGGGAAGGGGCGGCCAACCGAATGGGCGGGAGCAGAGGAGCTGTCGCGGCCGTGGGTGTTGAGGCTGACAAAGCCCAGCTCGGAAGCGCCGTAGTATTCATGCACGCGGGCGCGTGGGAAGAAGGCGCGGGCTTTTTCCAAGAGTGCCGGGTCGAGCTTGGCCCCGGCGGTGGTGATTTCCATGATCTGCGCGAGCGGCGTGCCGCGGCAAAGCGCGCCCAAGAGGCTGGGCACGGCGACGATGCGGCGGGTCTCGGCCATGGCCGCATGGGCGGCGGCGAGGTCGAATTTCGGCAGGGCGTGGAAGGCGGCTCCGAGTTCCAGTGTTTCGGCGAGTGCATAAAGCGTGATGCCGTGGGCGAGCGGGCCGGGGGCAAATGTGTTGCTTTGCTCGGTCAGCGCAAAGGCGAGGCGGCTGGCGTCGAGTGAGGCGCGCCAGCTGTGGCGAGCGCGGGCAAAGGCTTTGGGCTCGGATGTGGTGCCGGAGGTGAAGCCAACCATGAAGATCGCGCGGGGATCGGTGAAGGGGATCTCGGCAGGCGCGGCGAGGAAGGCGTCAAAATCGGCGGTGTCAATGCGGATGGCGGGAATGCCGAGGCGCTCGGCGGCGGCGATCAGGGCGGTCTGGCCGGAGAGGCAGAACAGCGCATCGGGGGGGAGTTTGGCCAGCACGCGCTGATGCAGGGCGTCGGGCCACTGCGGATCAAGCAGGGTGACGGCGTGGGGCGTGGCGAGCGCTGTGGCGAGCAGGACAGGCGCGTTGGGGTGGTTGCCCGCAGAGAGGGCAAAATTGCGCGCGTCTTCGGGCAGCGACAGGTCGGCGCGGGGCTGGGCGGGCAGAGCGCTGAGGGCGGCATGCAGGCGTTGCAGCTTGCGGTGCAGCGCGCCGTAGGTCAGGCGGGTCTTGGAAAGCGCAACTGCCAGCGCGTCGGGGCGCTGGCGGGCGTGATGATCTATTGCGTGGCGTAAAGGCAAGCGCGTCCTCAAAGGGCTGGAAAGGCGCGGCGCAGACCGCGGGCGATCACTGTCGCCAGAACCACCTTTACCAGATCGCCGGGGACATAGGCCACCATGATCGCGAGGGATTTGGTCATGCCCAGTTTGCCGATGAACGCCATCCAGGGAATGCCTGCGGCATACATCAGAACGATGCCGCCAAGCGCCACGTTCAGACCTGTTTTAAAGGCGCTGTTGTCGGTGTCGCGCTCCACAAGATAGCCGATCAGGGCGGCACAAAGTGGCCATGCCAGCAGGAAGCCACCGGAGGTACCGATCAGCACGCCAAAGCCGCCGCGGCCACCGGAGAGAAGCGGCAGGCCCACGGCCACCAGTGCAATGAAGAGCAGGAGCGCAAGGCCGCCGCGTTTGGACCCGAGCACGGCACCGGCGAGCATTACGCCCAGCGACTGAGCGGTGATCGGAGGCAGCGCGGCGCCTGCGAAATGGATCGGGGGCATCAGGCCAAGTGCGGCGGTGAGGGCGGCAAAAAGTGCGATATAGACGATGTCTTTGGTCGCGAAGCCTTGTTTCATTGCGGTGTCCATCTGATCCGTCCCTTGTCAGAAATCTGTTTGGCGGGAGGGGTGCGCAAAAGCCGCTGAGGGCTCAAGGGCATGAGGCGCTAACGAGGCGGACTTAGGAACGATATCCTCTGGAATCGATGGCATCAGAAATATCATCCGCCATCTTGATGGCGCGGATCGCCATGGGCATGGCCACCGCAATCACCGAGCGCTCGAGCCCACGGGCTTTCTGGGCCTCGCGCACATCGCGCATGATCTGCGCCAGAACCGGAATGAACCGCAGCGCCAGAGAGATCGCGAGGCTGACCTTGGTGGGGTTGACCCCAAAGGGGCGCAGGATGCTGAGCGCGCGCGTCATGGTGTCGATCATATCTGAGGAGCGCGTGGTCAGGGTCACGAGGCTTGCCAGCAAGATCAGGGCGACGAGCCGCAGCACCACATAGGCCGCCAGTGTGAGGCCTGAGAAAAACCACTGCACCGCAAAGAAAAGCACAAAGATACACAGCAGGGGCCGGATCTGGGTAAAGGCCTGTTTCAGCGTGAGCTGCGCCAGCGGATAAAGCGCGAGGATCGCCAGCGTGGCGGCGGCGGTCACAGCCAAGCTCTGGTTGATGAAGAGCAGGGTGGCGCCCGCCATCAGCGCCGCCATTTTGACCGCGGGGCGCATGCGGTGCAGCGGAGAGTGGCCGGGGGAGTAGAGATCCAGCATCAGGCCATGAGCTCCTGATAGGCGGGGATGACCTCGGCAGGCGGCCCGTCGGCGAAGACGCGGCCCTCATCAATGGCGATCACGCGGTCATAATCGGCGATCAGATCAAGATCATGTGTGACCATGATGACGGTTTGGGACAGTGCAGCCACGGCGCGGGCGATGCGGCGCTTGTTGCGCAGATCCAGCAGCGTGGTGGGTTCGTCCATCACCACGATGTCGGGGTTCATCACCAGCACGCCGGAGATGGCGATCAGCTGTTTCTGCCCGCCTGAGAGCAGATGTGCGGGGTGTTCGCGCAGCTCGCTCAGATCATAGCGGGCGAGGATTTTATCGGTTTTGGCGGCAATTTCAGCAGTGGAGAAGCCGCAGTTCTTCATGCCGAAAGCGAGGTCTTCCTCCACCACCGGCATGACGATCTGATTGTCGGGGTTCTGGAAGACAAAGCCGACCTTGCGGCGCACTTCACGTCCCTTTTTGCGGGTGTTGAGCCCGTCGATCAGCACATCGCCTGAGGAGGGCAGGGCAAGTCCATTGAGGAGGCGCGCGAGGGTGGATTTGCCGGAGCCGTTGGCCCCGATGATGGCGATGCGGCGCTCAGACAGGGTGAGCGAAAGGTCGTTGAGGACCTCGCGGTCGCCAAAAGAGAGGCTGACGTTTTGAAGCTCGATCATGGGGGTCCCGCCGGTTGCTGCCTGCTGCGCTCATAGCGCGGGGCGCGCGCCGGTTGAAGCGGAGGATGCCTCCGGCGGGGATATTTCGGGAATGAGAAGCCCTGAGGGGCGTGTTTGGCGGGAAAGTTTTCCGCTTAGTCGGCCATGAGGGCGGGGACGCCGCCGATTTCGCCGATCAGGGGCAGCAGGGCCTCAAGCCCCTTGCCGTGCCGCAGGGAGGTGAAGAGGAAAGGGCGGGTGCCGCGCATTTTGCCAGCGTCGCGCTCCATCACTTCCAGCGAGGCGCCAACATAGGGCGCAAGATCGGTTTTGTTGATCACCAGAATGTCGGAGCGGGTGATGGCGGGGCCGCCTTTGCGGGGGATCTCTTCGCCGGCGGCTGTGTCGATCACATAGATGGTGAGATCGGCCAGTTCGGGGCTGAAGGTGGCGGAGAGGTTGTCGCCGCCGGATTCGATCAGCACGATGTCGAGATCGGGGATCTCTTTGGTCAGCTCGTCAATGGCGGCGAGGTTGATGGAGGCGTCTTCGCGGATAGCGGTGTGCGGGCAGCCGCCGGTTTCCACACCTTTGATGCGATCCAGAGGCAGCACCTGCTGGCGCATCAGTTCCTCGGCGTCTTCGCGGGTGTAGATGTCATTGGTGACCACGGCGATGGAGAGCTTGTCGCGCAGGGCACGGCAGAGGTTGGCAGTGAGCGTGGTTTTGCCGGCGCCGACGGGGCCGCCGATGCCGATGCGGAGCGGGCCATGAGGAGAAGCGGAGGAGGTCATGTGGTTTTCCTGTGAGGTTAGGACCGGAACAGCCGGGAGTATTGGGTTTCATGCCGCATCGAGGCGATGTCTGAGGCAAATGTGGTGGCGGCGATGGCGGAGAGCGGCTCGGTGATCGCCTGATCTGCGATGGACTGACACAGCGGGGTGAGGGCGGTGAGCACGCTTTGCGCCTCGGTTTGTCCCAAAGGCACCAGCCGGGTGGCGGCGGAGGTGAGATTGGCGGCAAAGGCGTGCAAGAAGAAGCGGGCGGTCTCTGGCAGCGGCAGGTCTTGCAGGCGCGCGGCGCGGCCCACGGCCACCGGATAGGTGAGCTGTGTCAGATCAAGGTCGTGAATGGCACTGGCCGTGCGCACAAAGGCGGACCCCTGCTGATCGGTTTCCAGCAGGCGCTCGGCAGAGGGGGCGAGCGCGCGGGCGAGGTTGTCGGCCTCCGTCAGGGCACTCAGATCGTCAGCCTTGTACGCGGCGGCGAGCAGGATCACGTCGTTGTGGCCTGCGCCATGCACAAGCGTGTCCTGCAGCCAGTGCGAAAAGCTGGCGGCATCATGCACCGTGCCGCAATCCACCAGCGCCTCCAGCCCGTGGCTGTAGGTGAAGGCCCCCACTGGATAGGCGGGGGAGAGCCATTGGGCCAATGTCAGGATCGGATCAGTGCTCATGCGTGTGGTCATGACCGTGACTGTGATCATGGCTGTGATCATGGGCGTGCGGGTGGCTGTGATCGTGGCCATGGGTGCGGCCGTGGCCGTAAGCGCCGCCTTCCGGTGTGAAGGGTTCACAGACCTCTGTCACGGTGGCGCCGAGCAGGGTCAGCATCTCTTTGATCACGTGATCGGGTTGGATCAGCAGGCGCATGCTTTCGATCTGGCACGGGGTGTGGCGGTTGCCGACGTGCCAGGCGATGCGGGTGAGATCTGGGGCGGTGACCTGCAGCAGCGGCTCCGGCGCGGTGGTCACGGTGATTTCGCGCCCGTCGGTCAGCACCAGAACACCGCCGTGATCGAGCGATGTGGTCTTGGGCAGATCGACGAGGATGCGGGTGCCGTCTTCCAGCCGCAGGGTTTTGCGGCGCAAGAAGCGGTCTTCGTAGGTCAGGGCCACCTGCCCCGCAGAGGGGGCATGGGCGTGGCCGTGATAGGCGCGGGCGGTTGGCAGAGCGGTCATGACGCCCCCCCGGTTGCCCGCAGGATCAGAGATGCATGTAATCGCGGAAGACGTGCTGCACGATGTCCTCGCGCTTCAGGCCACGTGCGGCCAGCTGGGCGTCGGTCAGTGCGTTCAGTCGGTCGACCTGCTGAATGCGGCTGTTGTTTTCGATCAGCGAAACGAAGCCATTGCCGATTGCGCGGAACGGTGCGGCCAGCACTTTGCTCAGAGTGAGCGGTGCGGCGGATGTTGTGTCGGTCAGTGCCATGATGAACCTCGGTTTGAGTAAAACGTTCGGTCCTCCCCTGGCGCTTTATATGGGGGAAATGGGGGGGCATGTGCACGGGGTCTTTCGTCATAGCTGGCCTGCGTTTGCTGCAATGCAGCGTCAGCGCAGGGTGGGGATTAGTTTGCGGCTTCGATCCGGACATAGACATAGCGGTCTGGCTCTGCGTCTTTGGATTTGGACTCAGAGAGGTAGGAGAAGCCGAGTTCGGGCAGGTAGTGCAGGGTTTCCTGATAGCCGTCGTCATCATGGTAGATGGCGGTGACCGCGATCATGTCGTAGCTGCAGCCGCCAAGGGTGACCTGTGTCGGGTCGCCGAAGAGGTAGCTTTCGGTGCCGCTGACGACGCCTTCGCTGTCCATGGTCACCACTTTGGTGTCCCAGCGCCCGCCTGCGACCGGGAGCGGCGCTTTTTCGGGCGGCAGGGGGTAGCTGTGGGTTCTGCGGGAGCTGGTGATGGCGTTGCCGTCGCTCACATCAAAATACTCCACAAGATAGATGCCTTTGAGCAGGACAAACTTCGACAGCACCTCAGAGCCTTCTTCCCACGCGCCGCGAATGTGGTTTTCGCCGAAAGCCTCGTAGGTTTCCACGGTGCCTTCCATGTCGACCAGACGGATGCCGGTGTCCATGTCAGAAGCGGTTGGGCATTGCGCAGCGAGGGGGCTGGCAAAGCAGGTGAGGGCGAGAAGAAGTGCGCGCATAAGGCCTCCGGTCAGAACATAAAGTACCGCTGTGCCATGGGCAGCACCTCGGCAGGCTGACAGGTCAGAAGTTCGCCGTCCGCGCGCACCTCGTAAGTCTCTGGATTGACTTCGATTTCCGGGGTGGCGGCGTTCAGTTTCAGATCTGACTTGCCAATCTTGCGGGTATTCTGAACCGCGATGGTTTGTTTTGCCAAGCCCAGTGACGCACCGATGTTTTCCGCTTGTGCCGCTTCTGACACAAACACAACGGCGGCGTTTTCCACGGCGCGGCCATAGGCGCCAAACATCGGACGGGAGTAGACCGGCTGGGGCGTTGGGATGGAGGCGTTGGGGTCGCCCATCTGCGCACAGACAATCGAGCCGCCAATCAGCACCATTTCCGGCTTCACGCCAAAGAAGGCCGGGTTCCACAGCACGAGATCGGCGCGCTTGCCTTCTTCAATGGAGCCGATCTGATGAGCGATGCCATGGGCGATGGCGGGGTTGATGGTGTATTTGGCGATATAGCGGCGGACGCGGAAGTTGTCGTTCTCGCCGGTCTCCTCAGCAAGGCGGCCGCGCTGTTTCTTCATTTTGTCAGCGGTCTGCCATGTACGGATCAGCACTTCGCCGACGCGGCCCATGGCTTGGCTGTCGGACGCGATGATCGAGAACGCGCCCATGTCGTGCAGGATGTCTTCAGCGGCAATGGTTTCGCGCCGGATGCGGCTTTCGGCAAAGGCCACGTCCTCGGGGATGGATTTATCGAGATGGTGACAGACCATGAGCATGTCGAGATGCTCATCCACCGTGTTCACGGTGAAGGGCCGTGTGGGGTTCGTGGAGGAGGGCAGCACATGCTCTTCGCCACAGATCTTGATGATGTCCGGGGCGTGGCCGCCGCCTGCGCCTTCGGTGTGGAAGGCGTGGATGGTGCGGCCTTTCATGGCGGCCACGGTGTTTTCCACAAAGCCGCTTTCATTGAGCGTGTCGGTGTGGATCATCACCTGCACGTCCATGGCATCCGCCACCGAGAGGCAGCAATCAATCGCGGCGGGCGTGGTGCCCCAGTCTTCGTGCAGCTTGAGCGCACAGGCACCGGCCTTCACTTGCTCTTCGATGGCGGCCGGCAGGCTGGCGTTGCCCTTGCCCGCAAAGGCGAGGTTCATCGGGAAGGCGTCAGCGGATTGCAGCATACGGCCAATGTGCCATGGGCCGGGGGTGCAGGTGGTGGCCAAAGTGCCGTGGGCCGGGCCGGTGCCGCCGCCGAGCATGGTGGTGAGGCCGGAGTGCAGCGCATCCTCGATCTGCTGGGGGCAGATGTAATGGATGTGGCTGTCAAAACCGCCTGCGGTGAGGATTTTGCCTTCCCCCGCGATGGCCTCGGTGCCGGGGCCAACGATGATGTCCACGCCCGGCTGGGTGTCGGGGTTGCCTGCCTTGCCGATCTTGGCGATGCGCCCATCCTTAAGGCCCACGTCGGCCTTGTAGATGCCGGTATGATCGACGATCAGCGCGTTGGTGATGACCGTGTCCACAGCCCCTTCGGCGCGGGTGGTCTGGGCTTGCCCCATGCCGTCGCGGATCACCTTGCCGCCGCCGAATTTGACCTCTTCGCCGTAACTCAGCGCATTGCCGTTGCCTGCTTTCTCGGCGGTCAGATCTCGCTCCACCTCGATCACGAGATCAGTGTCAGCGAGGCGCAGCTTGTCACCCACGGTGGGGCCAAACATGGCGGCATAGTCGGAGCGGGAAATTTTGGCTGGCATTTAAGGACGTCTCTGTTGGTTGCGCAGAGGGCGGGCGGGGCCCGCCTCTGGATTACTTTTGGGGTTTTGAAGCCTGCGGCATGGTCGGAGGCTTGGAAGGCTGGCGTTTGGGTTTGCGCGTCGGCGTTGGTGGCTGTGCCTGTGTCGCTGAAGGCTCGGCGCTGGGCGTTGCGGTTTTGGCCGCGGGTGCGGGTTTGGCGGCCGCTTTGGGGGCAGCAGCTGTGCTTGCCTTTGCTTTGGCCTTGGTTTTAGGCGCGGCTTTTGCGGGCGCGGGTGTTGCGGTTTTTGCGGCGGGTTTGGCCTTTGGCGCGGCTGTTTTTGGCGTTTTGGGCTCTGCGGTTTTGGCCACCGTTGGCTTGGCGACAGCTTTGGCGGCTGCAGGTTTGGTTGTGGCGGCCTTGGCAGCAGGCGGGTTTGCGGTCTTTGCCGTTTTGGTGGCGGGCTTGGCCTTTGGCGCGGGTTTGGCCGCTGGCGTTTCCGGCGCGGCGGTCTTTGCGACTTTCGGCGCAGGTGATGTCGCGACATTGGCGCTGGTTGTTTTGAAGCTCGGCTCTGAGGGCGCGGGTTTGGCAGCAGCGCGTGATGCAGGGCGGGTGGTCTTGGCCTTGGTCGCAGTGCTGGCTTTGCGGCGGGGCGGGCGTTTGGCGGCCGGTTTGGTCACCGGGACCGGTTTGGCCACCTCGGCGACAGGCGGTGCGGTTAAGGGTGCAGACACCTCTGAGACGGAATCCGGGCGGCGCAGGCCCATGGAGGTCATCATGGCCTTGGTCATGGCATGAGAGGTGCGCATGTTGCGCTCCATCATGCGCGACATGAAGATAAACCCGTTCAGTGAGGCCGTGATAGAGCCCATGGCAAGTGTCTGCATCAAAATCTCCTTGGGGTTACGTCATGAGAGAGGCCCCATGACTTTCTGATTAAATCCGTAAATGCGGCGGGCGCCTGAAACCGGGATGAGGTTCACTTCGCGGCGTTGGCCCGGCTCAAAGCGCACGGCGGTGCCGGCGGCGATGTCCAGACGCAGGCCATGGGCGGCGGCGCGGTCAAATTCCAGAGCCGGATTGGTTTCGGCAAAATGGTAGTGGCTGCCCACCTGAATGGGGCGGTCGCCGGTGTTGGCCACCATGAGGGTGGTGACTTCGGCGTGTTCGTTCAGGGTGAGTTCGCCCTCTGCGGGGATCAGTTCGCCGGGGATCATTGCAGGGACCACGCGAGAAGACCAAGTGCGCCGAGGGTGAAGCTGCCTGCCAGCTGTGCCAGAAGCAGGGGGTCACTGAATTGTGCCAAGGCCGGGGCGGCGCTTTTGGCGGGGAGGGCGGTGAAGGCAAAACGTTGCATGATGGGTCTTTCTGTTTTGGTCAGCGGATCGGATTGTGGACGGTGACGAGCTTGGTGCCATCGGGGAAAGTGGCCTCCACCTGCACCTCATGGATCATCTCGGGGATGCCCTCCATGCACTGCTCACGCGTGATGACCTGCGCGCCGGATTTCATGAGGTCGGCCACGGAGCGGCCGTCCCGTGCGCCTTCGACAACGGCGTCGGTGATCAGGGCAATGGCCTCTGGGTGGTTCAGCTTTACGCCGCGCGCGAGGCGCTTGCGGGCGACCTCGGCCGCCATGGCGATCAGCAGTTTGTCCTTTTCGCGGGGAGTCAGTTGCATGTGGTCAGAGCATCCATGTTCGGGGAATTTCGGCGCCGTGCAGAAGCGTGAGCGCGGGAATGAGAGATTGGCGCAGGGCGTGGCCGTCTTCGGCCAGAATGCGCGCAAAGAGGAGGCCGTCGCGGATCACGCTGGCGCCTGCCGTGGCGGGCAGCAGGGCGCGCAGGGCGTCCAGATGGCGGGCCGCATCCGGAGCGGCCAGCAAAAGCGTGGCCATGGCGCGGGCACCGCCGGCGATGGTGGGGCGGTCAAGCTGGGCCTGAATATTGCCGCTGAGTTTGATCCGGTCTGCAAACAGCAGCTGATCTCCGCGGGTCACGGTGATGCGGTCAAAGATGTCGGCTTTGCGCACGGTTTCACCCATGGCGGTGCGGCCAAAAATCAAAGGCTCCACCATCAGGAAGCGCGCGATTTCATGCATGTTGACGGTCAGGCTGCGGGAGAGCGATGCGCCGTCAAACAGGATGGTTTCCTGTGGCAGCCAATCGAGTTGGCTGTTCTCAGACAGGGTGAGCGTGCTGTCCAGCCGGCCGGGCTTTGCGTCGATGCTGCGATACGCCCGCTCTGCGGCCTGCGTGGTCACGGTGAGATGGCTGCCCGTGCCTGCGGCGGCGGCAACGGAGAAACGGTCGCCTCCGGTGATGCCGCCTGCAGTGTTGAGAAGGACCGCCTGAAGCGCCTTGGTGCGGCCGCGTGCGTAATTGGCGTGGGGAAACAGGACGCGGCTGGAGCCGGACAGGCGCAGATCATCCAGAACGGAGTTGCCCTCGCGCTGTTTGCTGCGGATATCGGCACTGCCTTGCGCGCGTGGCTGCTGCTGCGTGGGCGGCAGGGCAGGCTCTGGACGTGATATGGGTGTCAGCGCGGTGATGGCACTCTCCGGTCTTTCGGCAGGGAATTTGCCTTTGACTCGCATCGGTTGCGCCGGGCGGAAAGTGAGACTGCCCGATTTTTGAGCGCATTTGTGTGGTGCGTGCAATTTTTGCGCTAACTGAAAACCTAAGATGAAAAATTAGGCGGATTGTGAACTTTGCGGCGCAGATGCCAATTCGATTGAAATTTGCCCTCTGTCTCGCCATTTTGCCGCCAGTTTCGAATCGCCCTCAGAAGGGGCGATGTCGCCATTTTGCGCGGTCTGACAACACGCCTGACCCCGCAGCCCTTCAGATCCCGGCGTGGCCGGAGAGGAGCCAGATATGAGCTTTGATCGCAAGATTAAGATCGCCCCATCCATCCTGTCAGCGGATTTTGCCAACTTCGGCGCGGAGATCCGCGCGATTGAGGATCAGGGCGCGGATTGGGTGCATGTGGATGTGATGGACGGCCATTTTGTGCCCAACCTGACCTTTGGCCCGCCCGCGGTGAAAGCCTTCCGTCCGCATGTGAAAACCTTCATGGATGTGCATCTGATGATCGCGCCGGTGGATCCCTATATCGAGGCCTATGCCGAGGCGGGTGCCGATATGATCACAGCCCATGTGGAGGCAGGCCCGCATATTCACCGCACGTTGCAGGCCATCAAGGCGCAGGGCGTGAAGGTCGGTGTGAGCCTCAACCCCGGCACGCCGCTGGAGAGCATCGAGCATGTGATGGATCTGGTGGATATGGTGCTGATCATGACCGTGAACCCCGGTTTTGGCGGGCAGAAGTTCATCCACTCCGGCGTCGAGAAAACACGCCGCTGCCGCGAGATGATCGGCGATCGGGAGATCCACATTCAGATCGACGGTGGTGTGACCACGGAAACCGCACCATTGGTGGCGGCGGCCGGTGCCGATGTGCTGGTGGCGGGCTCTGCCGTGTTCAAAGGCGGCTCTGTCGATCAGGCGCAGGTCTACGGCGACAACATCCGCGCCATCCGCGCAGCGGCAGAGGCGACGCACTAAGCAGCGCGCAATGAGTGCCTGTTGAGCGTCATGGAAGTATGGCGCTCGACGGGAGGTTTTTTGAGGCCGTCAGCGGGGCGGTGTTTGGTTGGCTGCTCTGAACAGCAAGTCACTCCCGCTTGTGGTCTCGCGTGATACGATAAAAGCACTTCGCGATTTTCTTTGAGTGATCCGGGGCCAATCGCCTTCAAGGCTCTGGAACTTCCGGCTGGCTTTACTTCATAGTTTTTTGATGAATCGGGGAATTTAGAAAGAAAAGCTATGCGAAATCTCTTTATTTTGGGCTGTGTTGCCACCTTGGCGTCTTGCACCGGAGGTGCGGAGCACACCAATGCTTGGGTACAAGAAAAAAGTGCCGACCAAGTGACCATTGGTATCCATATCAGTTTGTTGAGCCATCCGCCTGAGACCCATGCTCTTGGGTACAATAAGATGCAATCACTGGCCAATGACGCCTGCGCGGAGTTCGGAAAGGAAGCGGCTGAATATACCGGTCAGCAAGAGCAAAAAACCCGCGGCAACGCGTACGATACATGGCTGGAGCGCACATATCGTTGTGTTTGAGCAAGCAAGAAAATGAATATCGATGATATCTAGACTCGCGCTATTTGGTTGCATGTTTTCTCTGTTGCTGGGATGCCAAACGGGTGTCGAGTTTGAAGAACCTTCTAATGTTCAAAGGTTTAGCGAGATCGAGTTGAACGGACCAATGCCCCAGGCCTACCGAGAGTTTATACGACATGTGGATGCTTTCGGGGCATTGTATGTTACGGAAACTGGTGGAGGTGGTGGTCGCATTGGTGGCAAATCCACACTGGATGAAGCCAAGGCCGGGGCCCTTGCTCACTGCAAAGAACTCAACCCAGGTAGGGATTGCATTCTGTACGCAACCAAAACCCCGTAGGGTGAAGTGTATCGAAGCAGATTGAAAAAGTTTCGAGACACGCGTTAGAGCGCAAGCGAGAGGCGGCTCGTTTTCAATTGGATTGAAAGCGAAGCGTGCCAGTCTCGCTTCGCCTCTGCTTTCCTAAGGAAGCAGAACTTCATCCATATCACAGCATCCGGTATTGACCTCTTCGCGAGCATCGCAGCAGCGCGTCATCAAGCGGATTTGCGCTGCGCTGTATGAACTTGCTTGCGCTCCGAGACCGAAGCCAGTCCTGATGGTTGCGTCAGCTGCCTGAGAAACGTTTTCCAAGCGACAGCGCGCAGATCAGTCGCGGATTTCCTCGGCTGACACGCCCCAAAGGTCGGACTTCTGGACCCAGCCTTTGTAGCCACCCGCCTTCAGGCGGCACCAGTCCGGATTGCATTCTTCAAGTTTGGCAATCACGCCCAGCTCAAGATGCGCGGCGGCCTGTGTTTCGGCTTCCGGGCGTATGGCGAGCGGCAGCATGTCTTTCTGGACAATCACCGTGCGCACGCCGGACAGAAGCGAGTAATGCACCCAGCCGCCTGCGCCTTCGATGTCGCGCACACGGCGCCAGTGGCCATATTCGGCGGTGATCTGAAGCGGCATGGATTTGCGGGTGAAAACCCAGTCGATCCGGTGCGTGCGCGAGGGGCCGCGCCGCACGTTGGCCTTGCTGGCTTTCAAAGACACATAGCGCGGCAAAGGCAGGTTGGTCACCGGCCCGCGCTTTTGGTCGGCTTGTACTTCTGCCGCAACGGAATTTGTGAGCGCCAACAGCAAAGCTGCGGCCAAGCTCACAAGAGATTTTCGACCCAAGGTGAACATTTTGCCTGTTATTTTCTGCATTGAAGGTGCGGAGGGGTTCTTGTGCCCCGCTGGCCTGTGTTGCACTGTGACATCAACAGGCTGATTTGGAAAGCATTGGGAGGCATCGAATGCCAAAGCAACGTCTGAGTGTTGTCGTAACGCGACGTCTGCCAGAAGCGGTTGAGACACGGCTGTCGGAGCTGTTTGATGTGCGGTTGCGGGAGGATGACGCCCCGATGAGCCGCGAGGAACTGGCGGCGGCCATGAAGGACGCGGATGTCCTTGTGCCAACGCTGAGCGACAAGATCGACGCAAACATGATTGCGCAGTCCGGCGAGCGGCTAAAGCTGATCGCCAACTATGGTGCGGGTGTGGACCACATTGATGTGGCCTCGGCCCGTCAGCGCGGTGTTCTGGTCTCCAACACGCCGGGTGTGTCGGCGGATGACACGGCGGATATGGCGCTGGCGCTGATCCTTGGTGTGACCCGCCGCGTGAGCGAAGGCGTGCAGCGCATGCAATCGGGCGAATGGGACGGCTGGGCCCCCACCACGCTGCTGGGTGGCCGGGTGAGCGGCAAACGGCTGGGCATTCTGGGCATGGGCCGCATCGGCACGGCTGTGGCGCGGCGTGCGCATGCCTGCGGTATGCAGATCCACTATCACAACCGCCGCCGTCTGCGCCCCGAGATTGAAGAGCAATATGAGGCGACCTATTGGGAGAGCCTCGATCAGATGCTGGCGCGTATGGATGTGATTTCCGTGAACTGCCCGCATACGCCATCGACTTTCCACCTGCTGAACGCGCGCCGGTTGAAGCTGATGAAGCCTTCTTCTGTCATCATCAACACCTCCCGCGGGGAAGTGATTGACGAGAACGCCATGGTGCGGGCGCTTAAGAACGGGGATCTCGCGGGTGCGGGGCTCGACGTTTATGAGCACGGCCATGAGGTGCATCCTGATCTGCGCGGTGTGCCTAATGTGGTGCTGATGCCGCATATGGGCTCGGCCACCGTGGAAGGGCGCATTGAGATGGGTGAAAAAGTCCTGATCAACATCAAGACCTTTGACGACGGCCACCGCCCGCCGGATCTGGTTGTGCCAGCGATGCTCTGAGCGGGCGGCGCTGACCCCATGCGCGCCTTTGTTGGCATACCGCTGGATGGCCCCGAAGAAGACCGCCTGCTGGATATGCAGGACCGTTTGGCCGTTGGCACCCCCGTGCCTGCGGCCAATTTGCATGTGACGCTGGCCTTTCTGGATGATCAGCCGGTGGAGCAGCTTGAGATGCTGCATGAAGAGCTGGAGATGATCCGCGCGCCGGGCTTTGAGATGACCCTCAAGGGCATCGACATCGTGGGCGGCGCGAAAAGCCGCTGTCTGGCGCTGTTGGTGGCGCCGGATCCGGCGTTGATGGCGTTGCAGGCCGATGTGGCTCGCGCCGCGCGCCGGGTGGGCATGAAGATCGAGAAGCGTCGCTTTCGCCCCCATGTCACGCTGAGCCGGTTTCGCGACGGGCAGCACGCGCCGGAGAAGATCCAAGGCGCGATTTCGCGCGGTGCGCATTACGATATGTGGCCGGTCTCGGTGTCTGAATTTGCGCTCTATCGCTCGCATCTGACCTCAGTTGGCGCGCAGTATGAGGTGCTCAGCGATTATCCGCTGTTGGTGATGCCGCCGCTCTGACCTAAGCTGTCTTCAGGTGGATCGCTCGGGATTTTGAGAGCGGGAATTGGCCTTGTGGTTTCCGATTTAGGGAGAGTGGAATGAAGCGTTTTTCATTAAGTGTTTCCGTGGCTTGCCTGATGGCAAGCATGAGTTTGGCGCAGGAGGCGGCGGACAGTATTGCGCCGGAGGGGGCGACTCAGCTTGGCGGGCAAATCCCCGAAGCCTTGATGGCGGCGCAGAAGGCCAAGGAGGCAGGCAGCCCCACATCGGCGGAAAACTGGATGGTCGCAGCGGCCAATCCGCTGGCGGTTGAGGCGGGCGCAGATGTGCTGCGCGCCGGGGGCTCTGCGGCGGATGCCATGGTGGCTGTGCAATCGGTGCTGGGGCTGGTGGAGCCGCAAAGCTCTGGCCTTGGCGGCGGCGCGTTTCTGGTCTGGTATGATGCTGAGAGCGGCACGGTGACCACGCTCGATGGG
Organism: Shimia sp. R9_1; assembly: GCF_017743775.1. Lineage (NCBI taxonomy): Bacteria > Pseudomonadati > Pseudomonadota > Alphaproteobacteria > Rhodobacterales > Roseobacteraceae > Shimia > Shimia sp. R9_1. The sequence goes on from NZ_JAGHRN010000002.1 coordinate 794,078, forward strand.
CGGGAGAAAGCGCCGATTGCGGCCACACCGAAGCTGTTTCTGGATGAGACCGGCGAGCGCATGAAGTTCTTTGATGCGGTGGTTGGTGGGCGCTCTGTCGGGGTGCCGGGCACGCCGATGCTGATGGAAGAAGCGCATCGCCGCTGGGGGCGCAGCGCCTGGCCCGGCCTGCTTGAGGCCGCGATTGGCCATGCGGAAAACGGCTTTGCGGTTTCCCCTAGGCTTGCAGGCGCGGTGGCCAATGATGCGGAGCGACTCTCAAGCCATCCGACCACTGCGGCCTATTTCCTTCCCGGTGGCGCGCCATTGGCAGAAGGCAGTGTTTTGCAGAACCCGGACTATGCAGAGAGCCTGCGCCTGATGGCGGAGCACGGCGCGGATCCGTTTTACACCGGTGAGATTGCCACGGATATTGTGGCCACGGTGCGCAGTGCCGACAATCCCGGCGTGCTGAGTACCGTGGATATGGCGCTTTATCAGGTGAAAGAGCGCGATGCGGTCTGTGTGGAGTACCGCGATCATGATGTCTGTGGCATGGGGCCGCCCTCCTCGGGCGCGCTGACCGTGGGGCAGATCCTCGGGCTGGTTGGGTCTTATGACATGGCGGGCATGGGGCCTGAGAGCGCGGATGCCTGGCGGTTGATCGGGGATGCCTCGCGTTTGGCTTTTGCTGACCGTGGCCGTTACATGGCGGACAGTGATTTTGTGCCGGTGCCAACCGCGGGGCTGGTGGCACCAGACTATCTGGCGGCGCGGGCAGAGCTGCTGTCGGGTGACGAGGCGCTGGAAAACGTGGCCCCGGGTACGCCGGAGTTTGACCATGCGCTGAACTGGGGTGACGGGCAGACATTTGCGCAGCCGTCGACATCCCACATCTCGATTGTGGACAGCTATGGCAACGCTTTGTCGATGACCACCACGATTGAAAACGGCTTTGGCAGCCGGGTGATGGCGCGGGGCTATCTGCTCAACAATGAGCTGACTGACTTCTCCTTCCGCTCGCACAATGACGGCGTGCCAGTGGCCAACCGCGTGGAGCCGGGCAAACGCCCACGTTCCTCCATGGCGCCGACGATTGTGCTGAAAGACGACAAACCTGTGCTGGTGATTGGCAGCCCGGGCGGCAGCCGGATCATCGGCTATGTGGCCAAGACTATCATTGCCCATATGGATTGGGGCATGGATGTGCAGGCGGCGATTGATCTGCCGCATCTGGTGAACCGTTTTGGCACCTATGACGTGGAAGAAGGCACCTCGGCGGCTGATTTTGAGGCTCCTCTGACAGAGATGGGTTTTGAGGTGAATGTGCGTGGGCTGAACTCTGGCTTGCATGCCATCGCAATTGGTGATGGGTTGCAGGGCGGGGCGGACAACCGCCGCGAAGGGGTGGCCTATGGCGAATAAGCGCATCTGAGCACAAGGCTCTGCGTTTGCCTGTGGCCCGATGCGAGGTGCAAAGGGGAGAGGCATGGCAAACGCAGAGGTTTTGGAGCGCAATGAGACGGGTATTGCGGCAGCGCTGGGAGTGCTGAAGCAGCAGTTTGGCGAGGCCTGTCAGACCGGCCAAGCCATGCGCGAGCAACATGGCCACACCACCACCTGGCTGCCCACGCAGGCACCGGATGTGGTGATCTTTGCCAAATCCACTGAAGAGGTCTCCGCCATTGTGAAAACCTGCGCCACCCATAAGGTGCCGGTGATCGCCTATGGCACGGGCACTTCGCTTGAAGGGCATGTGAATGCGCCGGCGGGGGGCGTGTGCATCGACCTCACAGAGATGAGCCGGATCGTCGCCGTCAATGATCAGGATCTGGATTGCGTGGTGCAGCCCGGTGTGACCCGCGAGCAGCTCAACACCCATCTGCGCGACCGCGGCCTGTTCTTTCCGATTGATCCGGGGGCCAATGCCTCGCTGGGCGGGATGGCCTCCACCCGCGCAAGCGGCACCAATGCGGTGCGCTATGGCACGATGAAAGACAATATTCTGGCGCTGGAGGTGGTGCTGCCGTCAGGCGAGGTGATCCGCACCGGAACCCGCGCCAAGAAATCCAGTGCAGGCTATGACCTCACGCGCCTGATGGTGGGGGCTGAGGGTACCTTGGGCATCATCACCGAGATCACGTTGAAATTGCAGGGCATTCCTGAGGCAATGTCCTCCGCCCGCTGCTCGTTTGAGAGTGTGGATGCAGCCTGTCAGGCGGTGATGGCCACCATTCAATACGGCATTCCGGTGGCGCGGATCGAGCTGTTGGATGCGATGAGCGTGAAGGCGGCCAATGCCTATTCCAAGCTCGATCTGCCGGAAACACCGCTGTTGCTGCTGGAGTTCCACGGCTCAGACAATGGCGTGGCCGAGCAGGCAGAGATGTTTGGCGCCATCGCTGAGGAGATGGGTGGCACGGGGTTTGAATGGACGACAAAGGCCGAGGACCGCACCAAGCTCTGGCAGGCGCGCCACGATATGTATTGGGCCTCACTACAGCTGCGCCCCGGCGCAAAAGGTGTCTCCACCGATGTCTGCGTGCCGATTTCAAGGCTGGCGGAATGTGTCACGGCGGCGACAGAGAAGGCGGCGGAGCTTGGCTTGCTGGCCCCGATTGTAGGCCATGTGGGGGACGGGAATTTCCACACGCTGCCGCTCATTGACATGGAAAATGCCGAGGAGGTCGCCAAGGCGGAGGGCTTTGTCAGCTGGCTCAATGATCTGGCGATTTCCATGGGGGGCACCTGCACCGGCGAGCATGGCATTGGGCAGGGCAAGAAGCCCTATCTGCGCAAAGAGCTTGGCGGAGCGGTCGATGTGATGGCCGCGGTGAAGGCAGCGATTGACCCGGATGGGATTATGAACCCGGGGAAGATTTTCTGAGGGTGTTGGAAGGGGATAGGGAGTGCTTTGAGGCGAGGCCTACCGGGCGAATATTTATTGCTCTCGCAAATTTCTTCACGAATTGTCAGCTCGAAAAAACGCAATAATTCGGGCAATAAAAAGCATGAACCCGCCGAAGGCAAACCAAGGCAAGGCAAAAAGAGCAATCGCATATCCGCCCGTCCTTAAGCTATTCACCCAATTGGTTACGTCGAGACCAAAAACGATACACTCGACTACGTCGCGCCCACGTGGATCATAGCAGTTACCCAGGTCCTTCAACCAGATGCCCAGCCCTAGCGAAAATGCTGCTCCAAGCGGAACGCTCAGCCATACCGTTAGCAAAATGATCCAGGTCCTGGTCCGTCTATTGCTCGTCAGCCAGGCTGTCACTGCGCCACACATTGACGGTAAAGCGAATGCGAATAGTTCCATGATCTCTCGATTCTAGGTTCATATAGGAACCTAGGAAAGTAATTCCCTGATACTAACATAGCCACGGCTGGTTTTTTCGCAGATCAGCCTTCGCGCACCGGTGTGCAACGCGCGCACCCTTCGGGCTGGGTCTGCGCGTTTCCAACAAGCCGCATCTTCCCCCAGAGCGCTGCGATCATTGCAAATGGAGCGGGCAATACCCGCTCCGGTCGTGGCGATTAGCCCTTTTTGCGGAACAGCCAAGCTTTCAGCAACATCGTGATGACGGGCATGATCAGGTAGGTCATGGCGAGCACCTGAATGGTGACGATGATCAGGGTTTGTGACCAGCGCGGCAGGCCTGTCATGATGGGGCCGAGCAAGAGCTGAAGCGCAAAGACCAGGGCAAAGATCACGGCAATCAGGACAACCGCCATCTTGTGGCGCGGTGGCTGCGTGGGGCGGGGGGCTTCGGGCAGGTCAAACCAGACTTCAAGGCCCGTGGCGCTTTCGCGATCGGGCTCGCCGTCGGTGATCCCCTCCAGTTTGGCGATCCACTCGGTGCGCACAGGGGAGTTTTCCCAGGCGGTGGCGTGTTCGTAGGTGTCAAAGCGGTAGATCACCACATAGCGCCCGCCGGTCTGCTCAGACGGGCGCAGAATGTTGATGCCTTGCTGGCCGTCAAAATGGGAGGCCACCTCGGAAATGCCGCGGATCCACTCCTCATAGGCCGCCTCACGCCCGGGCAGGATGCGGCGATAGACCGAGATCGTGACAGGGGGATTTTCCGCATTTGAACGGGGAGGGACGTGATCGGCCATGGTGTCTAACTACCTGTCTTGAGACGCTGTCGGAGCGGGGTTCTGTGCGAAATCGAGCCACACATCTGGTCTCTTTTGCGGTGTCAAACAAATCTAACGTTGCGTCTTGGTAGAGCAGGAGGGCGCCACGATTGGTCTCCTGCCCTGATAGGTTGCAGAGAGGCTTTGGGGTTACATTGCCCAGGAAAAGCCCGTCGCCTTTTCCGACACGTCCCACAATTTGACCATGACAGGTTTGTCATAGGCATGGGCGTGGAGTGTGCCTTTGCCAACAGCGCCAACAAATTCCATGCGACCGGTGGGGCCGTAGAGCGCGCGCTGTTGCAGGTTTGGTTCGGTGGCGCACATGAGTTCGGGGAATGCGCCCTGTTCCGCGGTCTGGACCATCGGGGATTTGGTCATCAGCCACCAGATCGCGCGGGTCAAAACACCGCCGCTGGTGCTGATCAGCGAGGTTGCGGAGGAGCCGGGGTGACACACATAGACTTCGACGGTTTTGCCTGCGGCGGCAATGCGATCCTGCAGTTCATAAGCAAACATCATCTGTGCCAGTTTGGATTGGCTATAGGCAGGGTTGGCGCTGTAATTTTTGTCCCAGTTGAGATCGTCAAACTGGATCGTTTTCAGGCCCATATTGTAGCCAAGGCTTGAAACCACCACGATCCGTCCTTTGGTCTTTTCGATCCGGTCAAACAGCATCCCGCACAGCAAGAAATGCCCAAAGTGATTGGTGCCCAGCTGGCTTTCAAAACCGTCGACGGTCAGCTTTTGGCGCGGCACCTGAGCGATGGCTGCGTTGCAGATCAGCGCGTCGATCCGGGGCACGGTTTGCAGGATTTCCTTGGCGGCTGCGCGCACACTTGCAAGCTCAGAGAGATCCATGGACACAAAGCTGATATCGGCGGCGGGGCCGAACTCCTGCTTCAATGCGCCGATGGCGGCGGTTGATTTCTCGGGGTTGCGGTTCAGCATCACCACCTTTGCGCCTTTGGACAGAAGGATGCGGGAGGCCTGAAACCCGACACCGGCATTGCCTCCGGTGATCACATAGCTTTTGCCGGTTTGCGGGCCGAGCCGTTCCGGTGTCCAGCCTTGGGGGCCAAAAGTGGTGTCGGGCATTGTGTGTCTCCTTAAAGCTTCAAGTCGCTTGATGCGATGTGTGTCCTAAAGTTGCAGATAACTCTCGTATGGCGGCCCAAATAGGCGTGTTTGTCTTGAATGCTTGCCTGATTGTCTCAAAGCGGTTGTCATGGCCGATTGTACGGCGTTAGATCGGTCACATGAGCCAAGAAGCGATCAAACACCTCATTGCGGCACGCACGGAGCGGGATGGGCTGACGGAAACCGGCATTGATGGGGTGCGTCTGTTTCGTGCCACTTGTGAGATCCCATGTGTCCCAGCGGTTTATGAACCCTGTGTGGTGGCCATCGTCAGCGGTGCGAAAGAGGCTGTGCTGGACGGCCAGAGATACCTTTATGATAAGCGCCAATACCTGTGCTGCCCGATGTCGATGCCGGTGAAAGCGGGCACCCCGATGGCGTCGCCGGAGCGGCCGCTTTACGGTGTTCTAATCGCGCTTGATCAGCGCCGGATGACCGAAATGTCGATGGAAATGGAGGCGGCCGGAGAGCTGCTCTCGCCAATGAAAGGCGACATGCGGGCGCAGGGGATCCGGCTGGCGGCGTGGGATGCGGCGTTTACGGAAGCTTTGCAGCGGCTCTTGGAACTGGGGCGCAGTCAAACGGATACGGCGGTTCTGGGCGAGCCGCGACTGCGGGAGCTGTATTACGCGATATTGAAGGGGGAGGCGGGCGTTTTTGCGCGGCAGGCCTTTGGGGCTGGCAATGCGATTGCGCGGTCGATTGCCCATGTGTCTTCGCATCTGGATTCGCCGATTTCGATTGACGATATGGCGACCCGCGCGGGCATGAGCCGGGCCGTGTTTCACCGCAAGTTCAAGCAGGTCACGACCATGGCGCCGATCCAGTTTGTGAAGTCCATGCGCCTGAGCAATGCGGCCATGAAGATCGCCAGCGGTGTGGCCGTCAATGAGGCGGCGATGGATGTGGGCTATGTCAGCCCGTCGCAATTCAGTCGCGAGTTCAAGCGGATGTACGGGCAATCCCCACGGCAATGGGGCGATGCTCAGCAAAGCCATTTGGGGGCTTCTTGAGCGCGGGTCTCCGTCTAAGAGCGCGACATAATTCAGAATGCTGGTGTGTGGCGCGCGAAAACAAAGCCCCGACGCAGAGGTTGGGGCTTTGCCTTGGTATTTGGATCACCGATAGACCTCATCCTCTCCCGGGAAGCTGCGGTCTTTGACCTCTTCGGCGTATTGGCTCACCGCGCGTTCGATGGCGGGGCCGAGGTCTCCGTAGACTTTCACGAATTTTGGCGTCCATTCGTTCAGGCCCAGCATGTCTTCGAGCACGAGGATCTGGCCGTCACACTCGGCGGAAGCGCCGATGCCGATGGTGGGGATGGGGATCTGTTTGGTGATCTTGGCGGCCAGCGGCTCGACCATGCCCTCAAGCACAATGGCAAAGGCACCGGCCTCGGCCACGGCGCGGGCGTCTTCTTCGTGGATCGCCCAGCTGTCTTCCTCGCGGCCCTGGGTCTTAAAGCCGCCCATGACGTTTGAAGACTGTGGTGTGAGGCCGATGTGGGCCATCACCGGGATGCCGCGTTCAGTCAGGAAGCGGATGGTTTCGGCCATGCGTTTGCCGCCTTCCAGCTTCACCGCGCCACATTGGGTCTCTTTCATGATCTTGGCGGCATTGCGGAAGGCCACGGCAGGGCTTTCCTCATAGGTGCCAAAGGGCATGTCCACCACCACAAGCGCTTTCTGAGTGCCGCGCACCACGGCTTTGCCGTGCATGATCATCAGATCGAGCGGAACGCCGACGGTGCTTTCCATACCGTGCATGACCATGCCAAGGCTGTCGCCCACCAGAATGAAATCTGCGTATTTGTCGACAATCGCGGCGGTGTGTGCGTGATAGGAGGTCAGCGATACAATCGGCTCTCCGCCTTTGCGGGCGGCGATCTGAGGGACGGTGGTGCGGCGGAACTGGGTCTGTTTGCTCATGTGGTCACTACTCTTTGGTCAATCAGAAGAATGTCGCCAAAGGCAACGGAGATCATGATGGCGGTGGGGCCGGTGAGCGGCCCGGTGAGGGTATTGAGCGTTTCGGCGGCCACGATGTCCACCCCCTTAAGGGCGGCGCGGGGCTGGGCTGAAATTGTGTCTACGATGGCGGCCTGCAGCTGTTCGATCGTCGCATCAGCACCTGCGGCCACGGCCTCAGCCGCATCCAGCGCGCGTGACAGCACCAGCGCGGCGGCGCGGTCTTCCGGCGACAGGCGCACGTTGCGCGATGACATGGCGAGCCCGTCGGCCTCACGCACGGTGGGGGCGCCGATGATCTGCACCGGCATGTGAAGGTCGGCGACCATGCGTTTGATGACCTGAAGCTGCTGGTAGTCTTTCTCGCCAAAGACAGCCACATCCGGTTGCACAATGTTAAACAGCCGTGCAACCACGGTGGTCACGCCGCGAAAGTGGCCGGGGCGGACTTCGCCATGCAGCATGTTGGCCAGACGGGTGGTCTCCACGATGGTTTCATCGCCGGAAGGGTACATGGTCTCGACCTCTGGCAGGAAGACCACAGCGACACCGGCCTCTTTGAGCAGGGCGAGGTCGCGCTCCACATCCCGTGGATAGGCGTCCAGATCGGCGGCTTCGCCAAACTGGGTGGGGTTCACGAAAATCGACACGGCAATGGCGTCGGCGTGGGCTTGGGCGGTTTTGATAAGGCTCATGTGGCCTGCGTGCAGGTAGCCCATGGTGGGCACCATACCGACGCTTTGGCCATTTTGGTGCAGCCCTGCGATCGCTTGGCGGCATTCCGAAACTGAGCGGCAGATCAGCATACTGGTCTGTCTCCATTTAAGGTGGGGAGGGTGTAGCGATGCTGCGGGTGCACAGCAAGGGTTTTAACCAATACGCCACGTCGCATTCGCACAATATTGCGTCGGCTGGACCGAGAGATTCGTGGCCAATCGTTTAGACTGAGCGAAAATCATTCTTCTGCGGGGAGTCGCCTGTCTTATGAAAACGAATGTCAAAGCGCTGGTAGTGGGCGGTGGTGCCGTCGGTACCTCGATTGCATATCACCTGGCCAAAGCGGGCTGGGACGATGTGATGCTGATCGAGCGGGACGAGCTGACCTCCGGCTCGACCTGGCACGCAGCTGGCCTGCTGCCGCTGTTCAACATGTCCTATGCGACAACACACATCCACCAGTACTCGGTCGACTTCTACAAAACGCTGGAAGAAGAGACCGGCCTGAACGCGGGCTTTGCGGTTGTGGGCAACCTGCGTATGGCGCAGACCCAAGAGCGTATGGACGAGTACATGCTCTATGCCTCCACCGCGGAAACCTGCGGCGTGGCCTATGAGTGGCTGACACCGGATCAGATCAAAGAGCGCTGGCCGCTGATCGAAACCGGCGACCTGAAAGGCGCTATCTACCACACCGAAGACGGCTATATTAACCCGGCTGACGTGACCCAGGCGATGGCCAAAGGCGCGCGCCAGCGTGGTGTGGAAATTCATCGTAAGCTTCAGGCCGATGCCTTCCACTGGACCGGCACCCATTGGGAAGTCACCTGCACCAAGATGGTGGAAAAAGGCGGCAACCTGATTGAATCCGACGAGCAGGTGGTGATCACCGCTGAGCACGTTGTGACCGCGTCGGGCAACCACGCACAGCGCACCGCAAAGATGCTGGGCATCAAGATGCCAGCGATCCCGGTGGAGCACACCTTCATCGTGATGGATCAGGACCCTGAGCTGGTCAAATGGCGCGAAGCGGGCAACCCTGAGCACCCCGTTGTGCGTGACGCAGACAATGAATCCTACGCGCGTGAAGAGCGTGGCGGCTGGATCCTCGGCATCTACGAAAAAGGCGCGCCTGCGCGCTTTGAGCACGGTGTGCCAGACAGCTTCCGTGCAGACCTGTTCCCGCTGGATCTCGATCGGATCGCGGATCAGTACATGGCGATGGCCGAGCGTGTGCCCTCCTGTGCCGAATCCGGTCTGAAAGACGACTTCAACGGCCCGATCTGCTACACCCCGGATGGCAACCCGCTGGTGGGTCCGGCACCGGGTCTGCGCAACATGTGGCTGGCAGAAGGCTTTTCCTTCGGCATCACCGCAGCAGGCGGCACCGGCTACTACCTCGCGCAGATGATGGTGGACGGCGAAGCTGACATCGACATGGCGAGCCTCGACCCGAAGCGCTATTCCTCCAACTGGATGACCACCGAGTTTGCGGCGCGCAAGAACGAAGAGTGCTATGAGCACGTCTACATCCTGCACCACCCAGATGAAGAGCGTCCGGCATGTCGTCCGCTGCGTACTTCGCCTGCCTTTGACCGCCAGAAAGAAAAAGGCGCGCAATTTGGCTGGGTGAACGGCTGGGAACGTCCGAACTACTACGGCCCTGTGGATGCACCATCGAACTTTGACGAGGAAAACCGCTCCTTCCGCCGTGGTGGCTGGTGGCAGTATGCCGTGGATGAGGCCAAAGCGATCCGTGAAGGTGTTGGCCTGATCGACGCAACCGCCTTTACCAAACATGTTGTCAAAGGCCCCGGTGCGACCCAGTTCCTGGATTGGTTCACCTGCAACAAGCTGCCAAAGGTCGGTCGTATCAACCTGACCTATGCGCTGACCGCAGCAGGCACCACCCGCACCGAATACACCATCGTGCGCAACGGCGAGAACAACTACTACATCGTCTCCGCAGGCGCCTGGACCGAATATGACGCAGACTTCCTGCGCAAAGCGGCCGAGGACAAGATGGAAGAGTTCGGCTACATCGAAATCCAGGACGTCACCACACAGTGGGGTGTGTTTGCGATTGCCGGGCCAAAATCCCGCGATGTGCTGAAAAAGGTCATCAGCGACGCCGATCCAAGCACTGCGCTGTCCAACAAGCGCTTCCCTTGGCTGTCTGCGCGCCAGATCGAGCTGGGCATGTGCCCTGTGAATGCGATCCGTGTGGCCTACACCGGTGAACTGGGCTGGGAACTCCACCACCCGATCGAGATGCAGAACTACCTCTGGGATCTGCTGGTCGACGCGGGTGCGGAGTTTGACATGAAGCTGGTTGGCGCCCGTGCGCAGAACTGGCTGCGTCAGGAGAAATCCTACCGTGCGTTTGGCACCGAGCTGGGCCGCGATGCGACCCCGGCAGAGGCCGACCTGCCGCGCTTTATCGATCTGTCTAAGGAGTTCCACGGCAAGGCCGAAATGGAAGCCAAGGGCGTGCGCTTCAAGTGCTGCACCATGCTGATCGACGGGCCGGAAGATGCGGATCCTTGGGGCCGCGAAGTGCTCTACACCCCAGAGGGTGAGCGCGTTGGCCGTCTGACCTCCGGCGGCTACTCCGTGGCCTTCGAGAAATCCATCGGCATGGGCTATGTGAAGCCTGAGCTGGCGGTGGAAGGCACCAAGCTGAAAGTGAAGATGCAGGACAAGCTGTGGGATGCGGTTGTGACCTGTGACAGCCCTTACGATCCGAAGAACGAAACCATTCGGAAAGACGGCTAAGTCTGCTCACGAAACAAGAAACGCCCCGCAGATTTGCGGGGCGTTTTGTTTTGGTCGGGGCGGTGTAAAAAAGCGCGCGGCGCTTAATATTCGCCTTTGGAGATCACGCCGTCACCGTCTTTGTCGATGCTGGAGAACCACGCGCGCAGGCGGGTGTTCATCTCGTCGCGGGTGACCATGCCGTCCAGATTGAGGTCGGTGGTGGCACGGCTCAGCCCTTGCACGGCGCGGTTGGATAGGGATGTCGGATGGGCCTCGGCCTCTTTGGCGCGGGCCTCGTCAAAGGCGCTGTATTCGGCGTTGTCGAGCTTGCCGTCCTGATTGGCATCAAAGGCCTCAAAAGTGCGTTTGCGCATCTCTTCCATCTCAGCCCATGTGATGGTGCCATCCGCGTCCAGATCCCAATCCTCAGAGGCGAGGGCGGGGTAGGCTGCGGTGAGCCCAAGCGAGAGCAGGGCGGAACAAATTAGAGACGAGCGCATTGGAGATCCAATCATTTTAGCTATGGTTGTGTGCACCTTAGGGCGTGGCGCGCGGGATGTCAGCCTGCGGAAAGCTCTTCAAAGCACTCAAGTGCGTTGCCCGTATACATCATGGCCGGACCGCCGCCGTTTTCCTGCGATTACAGAGGTTTCTTCTGTTGCAGCAGCAGATTGTTGGCGGGCATCTCGGTCAGGGTGCCTTTGGAAAGCCCGTGTGAAGTGGCGAAGGCATCGACGTCGGTGTCAGATTTGTACCCGATCTCCGGGTCCTGTGCGCGCAGGTCTGCATCAAAGCGCTGATCGCCTTCGCTGACCAGCACGCCATCGCGTTTGAAGGGGCCGTAGATCAGCAGCTGACCGCCCGGGGCCAGCGCCTTGGCGGCTTCGGCAATCAGGGTTTGTGCCTCCGCTGTGCTGATCAGATGCAAAAGATTGCTGAGCAGGATCACATCTGGTGCGCCGACCTGCGCCGCCCAACCGGGGGCGGTGGCGTCCAGATCCCGAGGGGCGGCGAGATTGGTGAGGCTGCTTTCTTCCACATAGGCCTGAATGCTGGCGCGGCGGGTGGCGTCGATTTCGGTGGGGCGCCATGTGAGCGCGGGGAAGGCTTCGGCATAGGCGGCGATGTGCTGCCCGGTGCCGCTGGCGATTTCAAGAACCTCGCCCTCTGCGGGCAGGAGGTCTTTCAACGCGTCGATCAGAGGGCTGACATTGCGCGCGGCAGAGGGGGCAAAGAGTTTGCCAGCGGTGTCCGGCGTGGCCACGGAGGCGCTGTCAGGCAGGTTTAGGCGGCGGGGCATCGGGAGAACCTCCTTGGGTCAAGGGCGTTACGGGTGGCGGTGTCGAGTTCTGAAGCGCGGCCCGCGATCAGATCGGCGATCAGCTGGGAGGCGGCTGGCGCGGACTGAAAGCCATAGCCGCCCTGACCGGCAACCCAGATAAAGGCCGCATCGCTGCCATCGGGCCCAAGGGCAAGGTTGCGATCGGGCGTGAAGCTGCGCAGCCCGGCCCAGCTGGCCTCAAGGCGCGTCACCTCCTCAGAGACAAATTCCTGATATCTGGCAAGGCCTTCGGCCAGCACCATGTCATCAGGCCACGCGTCAAACGGTGCCATCGGGTCCTCTTCGGCGGGGGAGACAATCAGGCTGCCCGCATCGGGCTTGGCGTACCAATGTTCATGCACATCGAGCAGCATGGGCCAGTGGCGCAGATCATGGCCACCGGGGGCTGGAATGCGCGCCATGGAGCGGCGCATCGGAGTGATGCCGAGCGGGGCAATGCCTGCAAGCGCCGCGATCTGATCGGCCCAGGCTCCGGCGGCGTTCAGGAGCAGTTTGGCCTCATAGGTTTCTCCCTCCGTGATCACCTGCCAGCCTGATTTGGTGCGCGTGATCCCGGTGACGGTCTGGCCGGTGCGCACCTCCCCGCCATGGGCGCGGCAAGTCTTGGCGCACCATTGCAGCAGGCGATCTGTGTCGATGTCAGAGGCCTCTTCGTGCATGGCTGCGAAGGCTGCGATCTCTGGCCGCAGAATGGGCACCCGCGTGCAGGCGTCTTCTGTGGAGATTGGCGTGGCCTCAAAGCTCTCGCAGACCTGCTCAAAGGCCACGCGGTCCTCGGATTTGGCGAGAAACATCACGCCACGCGGGGAGAGGAAACCCCCGTCTGTTGTGGCAAAGAAATCCGCGCTCGCGCGGCTGAGGGCGACGGTGCTGGGCAGGCCGTAGTTCTGCTCAAACATCGCGGCCGAGCGCCCGGAGGCGTGATAGCCAAGCGCGGTTTCCCGTTCCAGAACAAGGGTTTTGCCCATCGACGCCAGCCGCGCTGCTGCGGACAGTCCGGCGATGCCGCCGCCGATGATCAGGAAATCTATCATGCCTCCTCAAGCCGGTCGGTGGCAGGCGGCGGTGTCGGTGTCAGCGCGGTGAGCTGCTCATAAAGCGCATCGTCCATGTCATAAGAGACCGCCGCCAGCGAAGGTGCCAGCTGTGCAGCGGTGCGGGCCGACAGGATCGGGCTGGGCGCGGTGCTGTGGCGCGCGGCCCAAGCCACGGCCAGCGTCGCGGGGTGGACATTGCGCTCAGCGGCGATGGCCGTGAGCTGTGTCGCCGCTGTGTGCATCCAATCCACACCATAGCGCGCGGCATAGCGGCTGTCGGTGCTCAGGCGTCCCGCGCCAGTTTCCGCGCTGTATTTGCCGGTGAGCAGCCCGCCGCCAAGGGGTGAATAGGTGGCCGCAAGAATGCCGAGATCAGCGCACATGGGCAGGATTTCCACCTCCACCTGACGTTTCACAAGGCTGTACATCGGTTGCAGCACGTCGATTGAGAGGTCTTTTGCTGCGCCGGTCCATGCGGCTTTGACCACCTGCCAGGCGGCAAAGTTTGAGAGGCCAACGTATCTGATTTTTCCGGCGGCCTTCTGCTCGGCAAAGAAATCGAGGGTTTCTGCGAGCGGGGTCTCGTCATCAAAACGGTGCAGATAGAGGATGTCGACCTGATCAAGCTGCAACCGCTGGCGGGAGAGCTCAAATTGCGCGGCAAGATTGGCCGCACCAGCGCCGCCGGTGTAGCCCGCCTTGGTGGCGATCACCAGATCGTCGCGGTGGTCCTTGATCAATTCGCCCAGAATTTTCTCTGATTTTCCGGAGGTATAGACATGGGCGGTGTCAAAGTGGTTGATGCCCGCCGCGCGGCAGGCCTCATACATTTCGGCGCTGTCTGCGGCGCTGGCACCTTCGCCAAATTGCATGGTGCCAAAGGCGAAGCGGCTGATGGGGGTGCCGTTGGGGCTGGTAAGAGGCTGTGTCATGGCGCGACGTTGCCATGGGTTGCGGCGCGGGGGAAGGGCGATTTTGGGCCGCGCATCGCAGCTTTGCTGCCCAGCCCTAATATGCGCAGGCCCCTACCAGAGCTGGTGTCAAATTTTGCGGATGGTGGCCGGTGCAGGCAAGGTCTGGCCGATGGTGAAGCAGCGGTCAAGCAGCATGTCGCGGCGTTGCTCTGAGGCGGAGCTGCCAATGAGCAGTTCCAGTCGTCGGGGCAGGGCGCCAAAATCGCCAGCGGCTCCCAGCATCCATGTGGTGTCCAGCGCCGGGGCGTGGCCTTTGCGCTCCACCCGGTCGCTGCGCGGCCCGGCGGGGACCAGCATCAGGCCGGAGTTCAGGTGGGCGTCACGCAGGGTGGGCGCGGTGTTCTGATTGGCGGCGTCGTTGGGCATCCAGACGCGGTTGACCCAGCCTTTCATCTTGGCGGACATGCCCCACCAATAAAGCGGAAACACCAGACAGATCGCATCGGCGCGGGCGATACGCTCCTGCTCCTGGGCGACATCCTCCGCGCCCTCTTCGGAGATGTCGGCAAGGGAGAACAGCGGATTGAAGTCTTCGGCGTGCAGATCGGCGAGCTCTGTGGTGTGGCCTGCGGATTTGAGACCGGCGATGAAGCGTCTGGCGGCACCGGCTGCGAAACAGGTGGGGGTCGGGTGATCTAATACGGTGAGAACATGCATGGAAAAACTCGCTGTGTGAGACAGGGTTTTGGGAGCGGCGGCGTGCGGAGGTCTGTGCCGCCCCCGACAGCGAAGGAGAGCCACTGTCGGAGGCGGTGCGGGGCAGCCACGGGAGGCGCTTGGGTTGCGCGAGGGGGGAAGTGTGGCTGCCGGATCGGGGTGTACATAGGGACAGGGATCACCCCGAATGGGATGTTAGAGTGCGAAAGGCACGTGCAGGGCGGCGATCTCAGTGGGGGATGGCAGGCTGGGCGCGCCCGCGGCAGAGCTGCCAAGGCCGAGGATCAGCGCGCCCGCGGTGATGGTGAGGCTGCCGCCCAGTGCGGCGAGGGCCAGAGATTTGCCAATTTGCGGAATGGAAAACGTCATGGTTGTATTCCTTTGGTCTGTTTGGCGCAGGGAGGATGCGCGGTTTTGAATGGAACCCGCCGTCTGCGTGGAGGAGTGCTTGGGCGGTGTGTGTCTGATGTGCTCAGAGATACCGCAGGGCAGCCGCCAAATATTGACGCCACGTGCCAAAGACTTGACAGCAGATGCCAAAGGTCAAAGTGTCGATCACGAAAGCGTGATCGATGGGCGGCGCGCGTGATCGATGCAAATTATGGGTGAACAAGGGGGCAGGCGCGTGACGGCAGTGTCAGCGATGTATGCGCGCAAGCAGATCGAGCAGGCTGTGAAGCTGCCCGACAAGGCACCGCTGTATAAGATCATCGAATTGACTCCGGAGCAGGTGCAGGATCCTGCGGTGATGGTGCCGATTGCGGCCTATCTGAGCCTGATTGAAGCGATTGCGCAGAGCGAATGGCCCGACCTGCAGTTTCATATGCGCACGAGCCAGAGCATGCGGTGCGATGAATTCGGCGTGTTCGGGCTTGCGTTCAAATCTGCGCCGACTGTGCGGCAGGGATTGCAGCGGCTTCAGCAATATGTGCGGCTGCACAACCGGGTGTCGGAGTTTGCGGCGGAACCTGAAGGGGGCGCCTATGTCTGGTCGATGAAGGGACCGGCGGTGGCGCGGCTGGGCAGTGCGCTGTCCAATGAGGCGGCAATGGCGACCACATTGGTGCTGTGCCGGGAGGCGACGCAGACAGCGCTGACCCCGACAAAAGTAGAGTTCAGCCACACGCGCGAGGGCAGCAAGGCGGCTTTGCTGGATCATTTTGGCGTGATGCCCGAGTTTGATGCAACGCGAGATGCGATCCATTTTGACATGGCCGAGGTTGAGCAACCCTGCGCGGTGGGGGATGCGGCGATCTGGCAATATCTGACAGCGCACCTGGATCAGGCGCTGGAAGAGGAAGACAGCAAGGCGCGCCCGTTTGATGCATTGGTAGTGGAGGAGATCACCAAGCTGCTCAGCGGTGGTGTGCCTCAGCTGGCCGAGGTGGCCGGGATCATGGGGCTGGGGGAGCGCACCTTTCAGCGGCGGCTGTCTGAGCGGGGGCAGACCTTTCAGGCGCTGGTGGATGAAGCGCGGCATCAATTGTCCAAACAACTGGTGCTGGGCTCGTCTTATTCGCTGATCGAGATTGCCTTTCTCACCGGATTTTCCGAGCAGAGCGCCTTTTCGCGCGCGTTCAAGCGCTGGTCCGGCATGTCGCCGCGCGCCTACCGGCAGGCAGAGCAGGGCGAGAGCCTGGGGGCTCCCGCCACACGATAGAGCCCGTGTCTCAGCCGGTGAGGCTTGCCAGATAGAAGTAAATCGGCAGGCCGAATGTCAGGTTGAAGGGGAAGGTCACCCCGAGTGCCAGAGACAGGTAAATGCCGGATTTGGCCTGCGGCAGCGCGAGGCGCATGGCAGCGGGCACAGCGATGTAGGAAGCAGAGGCGCAGAGCACCATCAACAGGAAGGTGCCGCCCATCGACAGGCCCACAAGCGCCCCCGCGCCCCAGCCAAAGAGGGACCCGATCAGCGGCATCACACAGCCAAAGATCAGCACCCCGCCGGAGATTTCTTTGCGGTGTTCAATCAGACTGCGGCCGGCGGACAGGCCCATGTCCAGCAGGAACAGGGCAAGCACGCCGGTGAAGGGCACGATGATGAAGGGTTCCATCTGTGCAAGGCCTTCCTGACCGGTGGTGACGCCGATGGCAAAGGCGCCAAGCAGCAGCACAATCGAGCCATTGCCTAGGATGTGGTGGGCCAGTTTGCTGTCAAATTTCGCACCGCCGCCTTTGCGCGCTGCAAGCCAGAGGGCGGACATGATGGCGGGTACTTCCATCACGGCGGCGACGGCAACCATGAAGCCTTCGCTGTCAATGCCGCGCCCTTCGAGCAGGCTCACGGCGGTCACAAAGGTGACAATGGAGATCGAGCCATAATGACCCGCCACCGCAGCGGCGTTGAGCGGGTCAAGACGGGTCATGATCGAGAGCAGGCCAAAGGCGACAAAGGGCAGCACAAAGGAGAGCACGATCCCGGCGACCAGCGAAAGGATCAGCGCATTGCTGATCCCGCTGACCGCCACCGCCGCCCCGCCTTTGAAGCCGATGGAGAGCAGCAAATAGATCGACATGATCTTGGCAGCGCCCTCTGGGATGGAGAGGTCACTTTTGGCAAAAGCAGCGATCAGGCCGAGGAGGAAAAACAGAATTGTGGGCGCAAGCAAGTTGCCCGCCAAAGCAGCGAGGGAGAGGTCCATAAGCGAGACTTTCTTGAATTTTCAGGGGGAGGTGCCAGTGATCAGAGGATCAGTGCGGGTCGGGTCGTCGGTGATCCATAGAGCGGTCCTTGTTCATGCCGCCAAAGAGATCAGGCAGCGGGAGGCATTGCATTTGACCTGATATCTCTTGTGTGAAACATTTGTTCAAATATAAGGTTTCTTCGATTTGTATAGTTTGAGGCTATGAAATGCGCCCGACATTGCGGCAGTTGGAATATATCGTGGCGGTGGCTGAGACCGGGCGGATTGGTGTGGCGGCGGATCGGTTGAATGTGAGCCAGCCGAGCCTCTCTGCGCAGTTGGCCGAGGTGGAGGCGGATTTGGGCACCACCTTGTTTCTGCGCGGGCGCGGCGGGGCGAAACCCACTCCCGTGGGTGAAGAGGTGGTGCGCCGCGCGCGGATGATCCTGCATGAGATGGAGGATTTGCGCGCAGTGGCGCGCGGGGGCGGGATTTTTCAGGGGCGGCTGCGTCTGGGCGTGTTGCCGTCAATCGGGCCGTATCTGCTGCCCGGCGTGGTGCGTCGTCTGCATGCGGAACATCCGGACCTGCGACTCGTGATCCGGGAAGAAAGCACCCATGATCTGGAAGAAGGGCTGCGCAGCGGGCGGCTTGATATGATCATCTCCACCCCTGAAGACCATATGGGCGCGCGGGCCATGCCCCTCTTTACTGAGGCGCTCTGGGCGGCCTTTGCGCTCGATCATCCGCAGGCAGAAGGGGCGGCGCTGGCGCTTGAGGTGTTGGAGAATGAAACCCTGCTGACCCTGGGGCGCAAACACAGGCTCTCACATATTGTGGAAGGGTTGGCCCTGCGCGCGGGCGGGCGGGTGTCGGATGAATATGAGGGCACCAGTCTGGATGCGATCCGGCTGATGGCGGCGAGCGGCGCGGGGGTGGCGGTGTTGCCCAGTGTCTATGCGGCGACAGAGGTGCAGCGGGGCACAAATGTGGGGCTGCGCAGGCTCGATCACCCGGAGGCGCACCGCGAAATTGCCCTGATGGAGCCGATGCGGGCAGAACCCACACGCGGCGCCGCGGTTTTGGCGGAGATTTTGCAGGCGGAGGCCGCTGTCATACTGGCGGAATGATTTTCTTTACGTTTGGTCATGCAAATGGAGGGGGTAGCAACCTATTTGGCTTCGCCCGTGTTTGGCGCATAAAGGGACAGGGAATGAGTAAGGGTTTCTGGCGCGTGAATATTAGGAATAATCGCGATCGATGGGTTTTGGGTTTTGTGGTGACAGTGGCATCCCTGATAGGCTCATTAGTGCTGACCTCTGTGCTGTCGCCCACCGGCCTGTCGCCTCAGGCGCTTTTGCCCTCTGTGACTGTTCCGCTGATTGTTGCGCCATTGGCCGTCAATTGGGCCACGAAGAAAACCTTGCGTGTCTATGAGCTCAATCGTGAACTCGAACGGATTTTGGCGCATGACAGCCTGTCGGGCCTGCTGAACAGGGCTGCGTTCTTTGATCTCTTTGCTTCCGATACCGCCCTTGGGCGCGGGGCGATCCTGCTGGTGGATATCGATGGTTTCAAAGCCATTAACCAGAACCATGGCCATAAGATCGGAGATCAGGTGATTGCCATGGTGGCGCAGGTTCTGAAGGTGCAGACGGCGGCAGGTGGCTATGCGGCGCGGGTGGGCAGCGCGCAATTTGCGGTTTTTCTGCCTGATGATCTGGGGCGCGCGCCCTTGGACTTTGCCGAGGGCATTCGCAGCGCGGTGGAGCAGGAGGCTTTGCCAGCGGATCAGGGCAGCGTGTCCTGCACGGTGTCGATTGGCGTGGAGTATCGCGAAGGTGATGAGGACATCGATTCAGCGATGCGGCGCGCGGATCAGGGGCTGAGTGCGGCTCAGGACGCGGGGCACAACCGCGTGCGTCAATATCAGTATCTGGCTCTGGTGTGAGCCGGACGCCGGAGCGGGCCATGCCGCCGCGGCGTCCGGTCTGAATTCATGGCGTGACGATGTTAAACCATGGGTCAAAGTCGTCCATCATCCCCATCAGCTTGCGGAAAGCCAGTGGATTGCCGGTGAACTTGATCTCGCCGGTGGTGGCCAGCCACATGAAGCCCGCCTCCTGCAGGATGAGCTTGTCCAGCGCGCTGCGGTCCATGATCAGAGACACATGCGCATCGTCTGATTGCACATCACGGGTGTTGTTGAGCACGCCGTTTTTCAGCTCGATCATGTATTGCGCGTTCTGATCGGGGAAGTCGAAGTTGATGATGATTTCCGCATCTTTTGCCAGCTCCGGGTTGAGCTTCACCCCGAGAAAATCAAAGAACAGATCAAGGGACATGCCTTTCACCGTGTCCGGACCGGGCAGCGGGGCTGGCACAGGGCGGACGCCGGTTTCCAGCTCTTGCGCTGCGCTGAGGTAGAAATTGCGCCAGCTGCCGCTTTCGGCCTGATAGCCCATCTGCCGCAGGGCGGCGGCCTGCAGGGTGCGGGCCTGTTCATTGTCTGGATCGGCATAGACCACGTGGTTCACCAGCTCCGCGACCCAGCGGTATTCGCCGTCTTCAAAGGCGCGTTACGCTTTTTGCAGAACCGCATCAGCCCCGCCCATCACCGCGACATAGCGGGTGCTGCTGTCCACCGGGGTCAGGCGATCAAGCAGGGCGGGGTTGCCGTTGAACCAACCGAGATAGAAATTGTAGACCGCCTGCGCATTGTGTTTGACGCTGCCGTAGTAGCCGCGGTTGGCAAAGACCTGTGCGAGGGGTTCCGGCATTTCGATCAGGTTTGCGATCTCGCGCGGGCCGTGGCCGTGGTTGGCCAGGCGCAGGGTTTCATCATGGATAAAGCGGTAGGCGTCGCGCTGGGTGATCAGATGGGTGTTGATCCGCTCTTGCCCCCAGCTGGGCCAGTGGTGGCTGCCAAAGGCGATCTCGGCGCGGTCGCCGAACATCTGCAGGGATTCGTTGATATAGTGGGTCCAGGCCAGCACATCCCGCACGCGCGCGCCGCGCAGGGTGTAGGTGTTGTGCAGCGTGTGGTTCACAGTTTCCGCGAGGCAGAGCGTTTTGAACTGCGGGAAATAGAACATGAACTCAGAGGGGGCCTCAGCGCCGTGGGCCATCTGAAATTCGATGTCGATCCCGTCCACAGTCAGCATGGCGCCGGTTTCGGACACGGTTTCATTGGGCGCAACAAGTGAGACAACGCCGGTGGCGGTGCTTTGGCCGAGGCCAGAGCCGATCTGGCCTTCCGGTCCGGCGGGCACCACATTGCCAAAGTGATAGGCAGAGCGGCGCGCCATGGTGTTGCCGACCAGAACATTTTCGGAAATCGTATGTTCCATGAAGCCTTCGGGCGCGATGATGCGGATGTCGCCGGCGGCCTGTTCTTCTTCGCTGATGATGCCACGGGCACCGCCAAAATGGTCCGCGTGGCTGTGGGTGTAGATGATCGCCTTCACCGGGCGCTCCCCCAACTCACGGTTGGCCAGTGCGAGCGCGGCGCGGGCGGTTTCATTGGTGGTGAGCGGGTCGATGACAATCCAGCCGGTATCGCCCTCAATCAGGGTCATATTGGCGAGATCAAAGCCGCGCACCTGATAGATCCGGTCGGTGACTTTAAACAGCCCGTGCAGGGCGTTGAGCTGGCTTTGTCGCCACAGGCTGGGGTTGGCCGTGTCAGGCGCGGGGCCTGACAGGAAGTCATAGCGCTCCATGTCCCAGACCACATCGCCGTTTTCATTGGTGATTATAGCAGGGTCGATGGTGGCAATAAAGCCGCGCAGGGCGTCCTCGAAATCCTGTTGGTTGCTAAAATCCAGCTGCGTCTGCTCGGCAGCATTGGCGGTTTTGGTGTGGGATTCAGCTGCGTGTGCAGAGGCGGCGCCGGGGCTGGCCAGTGCGAGACAGCACAGGAACAAACCGGCCAGGGGCGGGGCTTTGGTGCTGAAGGTCATGGGGGCTCCTCAAAAACTGGGGAGAAAATAGACTGTGGCACATTAAAGGAATAATGGAATTAATCTGCAGATGTTATAGACGTAACCTATAACAAGGAGCCGTGATGCTGACCCCGCGCCATTTGCAACAGATTCTGACCATTGCCGAGCTGGGCACCTTCAATCAGGCGGCGCAGCATCTGAATCTGAGCCAGCCTGCGTTGACGGCAAGCATCAACACGCTTGAGGAGCGGCTGGGGGTGCGCCTGTTTCTGCGCTCCAAGAAGGGGGCGGAGCCGACGGTCTTTGGGCATCATGTCCTGAAGACAGCGCCGGACATCCTGTCTCGTCTCAACCGTCTGGAGGATGAGCTGGGCCTGCTGGCCGGAGGGGAGCGCGGCTCGCTGAGGGTGGCGGCGGGGCCGGTGGTGATCCACGGGGTGATGCGCCAGGTGGTGCCTGCGTTTTGCCGCGCCTATCCTGATTTTCAACTGACCCTTCAGACCAGTTCGGCGGATCAGATCACCAAGGATGTGGCGGCGGGGCGTCTGGATCTTGGGATTGGGGCGCTGAATGCGGAGGCCTGTGGCCCGGATGTGATGCTGCAGCCGCTGTTTGAAGACCCGATGCAGATCGCGTCGCGACCCGCGCATCCGTTGCAGGGTGCGCAGGCGCTTTCGCTCAAGGATATCGCGGCCTATCCGCTCAGTCTTCCGGAAATTCCGAGTGACCTGCAGGCGCAGATTGCGGCCATGGGCGGGGCGTCAGAGGAGCCGCTGCGCACCACGCTGACCACGGATCAATACGACATGATTATGGATGTGGTGCAAAACGGGAATATGCTGACCTGCGCGCCGCGACATTTGCTGCGGCCTTATGTGGAGGATGGGCGGTTGCGGGTGCTTTCGCAAAGCGCGTTGCAGCCTGTGTGGCGCGCCTCGGCGGCCTATCGGCCTGTGTCTGCGCTGTCTCCGGCCTTTTCCGCATTGCTTGAGATGATACAGGGATGGTTTGCACAGCAGTCATGACGCGCCGAGAGCGCGTCCATATGGTCTCAAAGATTGGGTATGGGCTCAGGCGTCGCGGCTGAGGCGTTCTTCGAGCACCTCAAACGGCACACCGGGGGCGTCTTTGGCACCGCGGATCACCAGTGAGGTTTTCACACTGGCCACATTGTCAGCGCTGGTCAGCTCTTCGGTGAGGAAGGTCTGAAAGGTGCTGAGATCAGGCGCCACGCATTTCAGGATGAAATCCACCTCGCCATTGAGCATGTGGCATTCGCGCACAAGCGGCCACTGGCGGCAGCGCTCTTCAAAGGCGGAGAGATCCACTTCGGCCTGAGACACAAGCCCAACCATGGCAAAGACCTGCACCTCAAAGCCAAGTTCGCGGCTGTCCACATCTGCGTGGTAGCCACGGATATAGCCGGCGTCCTCCAGCGTGCGCACGCGGCGCAGACAGGGCGGGGCAGAGATGCCGACTCGTTTGGCGAGTTCGACATTGGTCATGCGGCCGTCGGCCTGAAGCTCTGCGAGGATTTTGCGATCAATCGGATCAAGCCGGTGTCCGGGCATGTCTCTGTCTCATTGGTCAAATTCGCGGTTGTTATATCACCAAAGGGCGCGCGCGCAATATTGTTTCGTGTTAGCGCAATATCCTTTTGCGGATTTCCTACTCACGCTTGTTTGTTGAGCAGAGTGTTCCGCTTTTGGGTCTTGGGCTTTCCCTGCGGGGCGGGGATGGCTATATCGGCTACCGACTTAGATTTTGCAATGCAGAAAGGTGCCTTCATGGCCGAGACAAAACACACCAAGGTTCTGATCATCGGGTCGGGGCCTGCGGGGTATACTGCGGGTGTTTATGCAAGCCGCGCAATGCTGGAGCCTGTGCTGGTGCAGGGTATCGAGCCCGGCGGCCAGCTGACCACCACCACCGAGGTGGAGAACTACCCTTCCTTCGTGGAGGTGCAGGGCCCGGAGCTGATGCAGAAGATGGAAGAGCACGCCCGCGCCATGGGCTGTGAGATCATCGGCGACATCATCACCGATCTCGACCTGAGCGAGCGGCCATTCAAGGCCAAAGGCGACAGCGGCACGCTTTACACCGCTGATGCGGTCATTCTGGCGACTGGCGCGCGCGCAAAGTGGCTGGGCCTTGAGAGCGAAGAGGCCTTCAAAGGCTTTGGCGTGTCGGCCTGTGCGACCTGTGACGGGTTCTTCTATCGCGGTCAGGAAATCGTGGTTGTGGGCGGCGGCAACACCGCTGTTGAGGAAGCGCTGTTCCTGACGAACTTTGCCTCCAAAGTGACGCTGATCCACCGTCGGGACGAGCTGCGCGCAGAAAAGATCCTTCAGGACCGCCTGTTCAAGAATGAGAAGATCGAAACCCTCTGGTTCCACGAGCTCGATGAGGTTGTGGGCGATGAGATGCCAAAAGGCGTGACCGGCGTGAAGGTGAAGCATGTGGAGACCGGTGAGATCACCGAGATCCCGGCAAAAGGCGTGTTCATCGCCATCGGCCACGCGCCTGCGAGCGAGCTGGTGAAAGATCAGCTGGAGCTGCACAACGGCGGCTATGTGCAGGTCGAGCCCGGCACCTCCAAAACCTCCATCCCCGGCGTGTTTGCGGCAGGCGATCTAACCGATCACGTCTACCGTCAGGCGGTCACATCCGCAGGCATGGGCTGTATGGCGGCGCTGGATGCGGAACGCTTTGTGGCCGAAAACAGCTGAGCTGTTTGACATCGGACCATTGACGGGGTCGCGGCACATGCTGCGGCCCCGTTTGTTTTGATTGTTGGAGGGGGCCAGCCCCCAGCGTGGCTGCGCCACGCTCCCCCCGCAGTATTTGGGGCAGAATGAAGCCGACAGCAATGACCCTAGAGTGGCCAAATCCCTGATGTGGCAGGGACAGCGCCCCTAGGCTGCGCTGCCGATGGGGGTTTTGCCGGAGAAGAGGTCGGCGCAGGTGCTGGCCAAGCCGTTGATCGCCTGTTCAATTTGTGCCAGCAGCGCTTGCACCGCGGCCATGGCTGCCTTGGCCGGGTCAAAATCGGGCAGTTTGCCAAGCGCATCCTGAAGCATATCCCGCGCTTTTTTCATCGCATCCCGGATCGGTTTGAAGGCCCAATCGGTGAACTTCTTTTTGAGCTTGTGAAACTCGCGGTCGATTTGATCGAGAAAGCCTTTGATTTTGCGGTAGGTTTTGCCGCCGAGTTTCTCGCCAAGGGCAAGGAAGCTTTTGATTGTGGCTTCTCCGTAGTGGGCGAGTTGGGCGAGGGCGGAGCTGATGGCATGTATGGCGTCGCGGATTGGTTTGAGCCCCGCATAGACCTTTTCGATGAAATCGCTGAAATCCACCGCCTTCGTGAGCGCGTTCACCACAGCCTCTCCCGCGCGCTCTGCCGCATTGAGGGCGTTCTGCGCCTGATCTTTGGCGTCGTTCAAAGGGCGCACAAAGGGGGCGAGCGGCTGATCCAGCGCAACGGCGCAGCGGTTGACGGAAGCGGGTGTCTCGCAGCCCTCATAATGTTTGAGCAGATCTGCCGTGACGGTTTCGGCGCGTTCCAGAAAGCCTTCGACATTTGCAATGGCTGCCCAAGAGGCATCGACAGGTTTTTTGAGCTCAAAAAACGCTTCCGTGGCTTTGTCGACATCCTTTTGAATGTCGCCCAGAACGGTCTGCACCTCGCCAAGGACCGTGTTGATGCTGCCCAGCGTTTCAGCGGCGAATTTGGCCTCTTCGCCAACCTCCGGCAGCCAAGTGGCTGCCTTGCAGGCTTTTTGCAGGTTGGAGAGAACCGAGTGGACCTCTTTGACTTTGTCTTTCATGCGGTTTGGAGTTTTTTCGATCCGCTCCAGCGCGTTGAGCGCATCATGCACGTCTTTGAGGGGCGTCGAGAAATAATCGATGTCGTTGTAAAGATCGCCCAGATCCCTGTTGAGTTCGCTGAGCGGGGAAGCGGGTGCGGCCATGGGGGGACTCCTGAAAAACGAGATACCAGAGAAACAACAGCAGTGCGGAGTATGCCGCGTGTGGGGGCGCAGCACGGCGGGCTTTTGGGGGCTTGATCTAGCAAGTCTATCAGAAAACGGGGTGTGATGCAGCCGACTGGGCCAGAGCGTGTTGGAAAGATCGCGCGCACAGCACATCTGCGCGAGGGCGCAGAGGGTGATCTTGACGCTGGTGGGGGTGTTGGCCAGTTTGAGGCAGGGCAACATTTTTGAACGGGCGCATATGAATACTCTTTGGAAAGGCAACTGGCGGGTGCGGGTGCGGATTGTGTCCGGCCTGATCCTGTTTGCCTATGTGCTGGTGCATTTTCTCAACATCGGCTTGGGGCTGGTTTCTCTGGATCTGGCGGAGGCGTTTCAGGACATGCGCGAGTTGGTGCACCGCAGCTTTCTGGGCAGTGTGGTGCTTTATGGCGCGTTTTTGTTGCACGGCGGGCTGGCGTTGTGGCGTCTGGCGCGGCGGCGGACGCTGCGGGTGCCGATCTGGGAGTGGATTCAGGTCGCGCTGGGGTTGACGATCCCGTTCCTGCTGATCACCCATGTGGTGCACACGCGGATGGCGCATGAGGTTTTCCTGCTCAATGACGAGATGGGCTATATCGTCGGGCTGATCTGGAACACCGGCAGCGGCTGGAAGCAGGCGGCGCTGCTTTTGATCACATGGGCGCACGGCTGTATGGGCGTGCATTTCTGGCTGCGCACGCAGGGTTTCTGGGAGCGGGTGCTGCCGGCGTTTATTGCCTTTGGTGTGCTGGTGCCGGCCTTTGCGCTGGCTGGCTTTATGGTGCAGGGGCGGCTGCAATCGGCTGCGCTGCAGGATCCGGATGTGTTTCCGGCGCTGGCGGAATACTACAACTGGCTGTCAGCAGAAGCCTTTGCCACGCTGCATCACCGGAGCACCATCGCGATCTGGGCATTTGCAGCGGTGCTGGCTGTGGTGGTCATCGCCATGGCGGCGCGGCGGCTCTTGGCGCGGCGGGGCGCTGTGCGGATCAAATATGTCTCTGGTCCTGAGATTTCGGGACAGCCCGGCATGACGCTTCTTGAGATGTCGCGCGCCTCGGGTGTGGCGCATCTGGCGATGTGTGGCGGGCGTGGACGTTGCACCACATGCCGCGTGATCGTTGAGGAAGGCGCAGAGCATCTGCCGCCGCCCAGCCCGGAAGAAGAGGCCAGTCTGGCGGCGGTGAATGCACCGCCCAATGCGCGGCTGGCTTGCCAATTGCGGCCGGTGCAGCCTGCCACGGTTTTGCGGGTCTTTAACAGCGATGGCGGACGGGTGCGGGCGCACCAGAGCCTCGGCAAAGAGCGCAATATGGCGATCCTGTTTCTGGACATGCGCGGGTTTACCGCGCGCACTACAGGCCAGCTGCCTTATGATGTGGTCTTTCTGCTGAACCGCTTCTTTGATGCCATTGTGCCCTCGGTCATAGGGGCCGGTGGCACAGTGGACAAATACCTTGGCGACGGGCTGCTGGCGGTGTTTGAGCAGGAAGATGAGGCGGCAAGCGCGCGGGCGGCGATGGAGGCGGCGATTGGCATCAGCTCTGCCTTGGCGACCTTCAATCAGGCCCTGAAGGCTGAAAAAGCTGCGCCGGTTGCCATCGGCATGGGGGTGCATCTGGGCACGCTGGTGATTGGGGAGATCGGTGCTGCGCAGCATGCACCGCGCACCATCATTGGCGACACGGTGAATGCGGCGAGCCGTCTTGAGGGGGCCACCAAGGATCTTGGGGTTGAGCTTCTGGTGTCGGAGAACGTGCTGCGCGCGGTTGGTCAGGATGTGGATCGGCTGGATCTGGAGATTCTGGAGCTGCGCGGGGTGTCAAAGCCGGTGCTGGCGCTGCCTGTGCAGATTGGCAGTGATCTGCGTGAAATTCTGGATCAGGAGGCCGCCGCCTAAGTCGGCAGGGCGCGCAAAAGGCGAACACAGCTGTGTGATCACCTGCTGTGTCGCTAAAATTTCACAAGTTTAGGGAGTGTAGGGGCTTTCTTTTTGAAATGTGCTGTGCAATGTGTTCACGCATGAACATACTTTGAGTCTCGTTGAGATGCCCGACACCACAGTCAAACCCAACCCAGACGAGGAAGATCTGATCTTCCGACTCCTGCGCCAGCTGGATGCGGCGCCGGATGCGTCTCAGCGGGCGACGGCGCAGGCGCTGGGCATTTCGTTGGGTCGGCTGAATGCGCAATTACGCGCGGCGGCGGACGCGGGGCTTATCACGATCAGCGACAGGGCCGGGCCGGACAAGCGCCAGCGCTTTGCCTATACGCTGACCACCCGTGGGGCGACGGAGAAGATGCGCCTCACCGACCAATTCCTTGCCCGCAAGCTGGCAGAATACAACGCACTCCATGCGGAATTGACAGGCTCAGCAAGCGGCCTTGTCCCCATCAAACACAGGACACATCCAATGCAAAACAACCTGGCTCCTATTCCTGAGCTTTATGTCTCCTATGAGAGCGCTCAGAAACTGAAAGTCGAAGCGGCTGATCTGGTCAGCTGGGATCTGACACCGCGTCAGATCTGTGACCTTGAGTTGCTGATGAACGGCGGTTTCAACCCGCTCAAAGGCTTCCTGACCGAAGAAGACTACAACGGCGTTGTGGAAGACATGCGTCTGGCGGATGGCTCCCTGTGGCCAATGCCGATCACTCTGGATGTGAACGAAGAGTTCGCAGGCTCCCTTGAAGCGGGTCAGGACATCGCGCTGCGCGACCAAGAGGGCGTGATCCTCGCGACCATGACCGTGACCGACAACTGGGTGCCAAACAAAGCGCGCGAAGCCGAGAAGGTTTTTGGTGCGGATGACGATGCGCACCCGGCAGTGAACTACCTGCACAACACCGCAGGCAAAGTGTACCTCGGCGGCCCGATCACCGGCATTCAGCAGCCTGTGCACTATGATTTCCGCGGCCGTCGCGACACGCCAAACGAGCTGCGCGCTTATTTCCGCAAGATGGGCTGGCGCAAAGTTGTGGCGTTCCAGACCCGCAACCCGCTGCACCGTGCGCACCAGGAGCTGACCTTCCGTGCCGCGAAAGAAGCGCAGGCCAACCTGCTGATCCATCCTGTTGTTGGCATGACCAAGCCGGGCGATGTGGATCACTTCACCCGCGTGCGCTGCTATGAGGCGGTGCTGGACAAATACCCAGCCTCCACCACCTCCATGTCCCTGCTGAACCTGGCGATGCGTATGGCGGGCCCACGTGAGGCGGTCTGGCATGGTCTGATCCGCGCCAACCACGGCTGCACCCACTTCATCGTTGGCCGCGACCACGCAGGCCCCGGCAAGAACTCCGCAGGCGAAGACTTCTACGGCCCCTATGATGCGCAGGATCTGTTCCGTGCGCACCAAGAAGAAATCGGCATCGAAATGGTCGACTTCAAACACATGGTGTGGGTGCAGGAGCGCGCGCAGTATGAACCGATGGATGAGATCAAAGACAAGGATGAAGTCACCATCCTGAACATCTCCGGCACCGAGCTGCGCCGCCGTCTGGCCGAAGGTCTGGAAATCCCTGAGTGGTTCTCCTTCCCTGAGGTGGTGAAGGAGCTGCGCAAGACCCGTCCGCCACGGGCGCAACAGGGTTTCACCGTGTTCTTCACCGGCTTCTCCGGCTCCGGCAAATCCACCATCGCCAACGCGCTGATGGTGAAGCTGATGGAAATGGGTGGCCGCCCTGTGACGCTTCTGGATGGTGACATCGTGCGTAAGAACCTCAGCTCCGAGCTGGGCTTTTCCAAAGAGCACCGTGACCTCAACATCCGCCGCATCGGCTATGTGGCGTCCGAGATCACCAAGAACGGTGGTATCGCGATCTGTGCGCCGATTGCGCCTTATGCCACCACCCGTCGCGCGGTGCGTGAGGACATCGAGCAGTTTGGTGCCTTTGTAGAAGTGCACGTTGCGACCTCGATCGAGGAATGTGAACGCCGTGACCGCAAGGGCCTCTACAAGCTTGCACGTGAAGGCAAGATCAAGGAATTCACCGGGATTTCCGACCCCTATGACGTGCCTGTCGATCCAGAGCTGCGTGTGGAAACCGAAGGTGCCGACGTGGACAACTGTGCACATCAGGTGATTCTGAAGCTGGAAAGCCTCGGCCTGATCAAAGGCTGATCCGAAGGCCTAGAGACGAGAGAAAGGCGCGGAGCGATCCGCGCCTCTTTTTTGTATTTCACGCCACCGTTTGCCCTGCATCGCATCAGTTTGCGATCCCCTCTCAGACAAGCAGCGTGCGATGTAACGCAGCCGATCAGGTGCCCGGGATCAGCACTTTGTCGATCACGTGGATCACGCCGTTGGAGGCGGTGATGTCCGCAGCGGTCACCTTGGCATCATTCACCTTCACACCGTTGCGGGCGTTCACGTCCAGACGCTCACCTTCCACAGTCAGGACTTTGGCTTTCTTGCCGTCGATGTCACCGGCCATCACTTTGGCTGGCACCACGTGATAAGTCAGGATCTGCACAAGCTGATCTTTGTTCTCAGGCTTCAGCAGGTTTTCAACCGTGCCTTCAGGCAGCGCTGCGAAGGCGGCATCGGTGGGGGCAAACACAGTGAAGGGGCCTTCGCCTTTCAGGGTGTCCACCAGACCGGCAGCCTGAACAGCGGCGACCAGGGTGGTGAAGGAGCCCGCGTCAACGGCGGTGTCGACAATATCCATTTTCTTGCCGTGGCCGTCGGCGAATACCGAAGTGGCCCCCGCAATAGCCAAAGATGCGCCGATCACAGTGGCCATAAATGTACGTCTAAACATGTTCAATCCTCTCCAATGTTGACGTGAAAACTACGGACGGCAACAGCGGCGCGGATCAGAAAAAACTCAACTCATGCGCACAAACGTGAATTAAGGCATTGATAATAATTGCGAAAAATTTTGATTTTTTGTGTTTTAACAGAGCGGTGTTTTTCGCCACTCTGCCCGTTAGCGCTCAGTTTTTGCGCGCGGCAGCGTGGGCGACATCGAGCACATGGTGGCCCACTGGCGGCACCAGAAAAGTTTTTTGCGGGCCGTCTTTGGCCCGGTAGATTTCGCTACCGTCCTTGATGGTGGCGACCACTTTGAGGGTGTCGAGCGCCTCAGGATCAACTGCAGTAGGGTCGTCTGAGAGGATCACAAAATCGGCGATCTTGCCCACTTCGAGAGAGCCTTTTTCGGCCTCTTCAAAGTGCTGATAGGCGGGCCAGAGGGTCATGGCCTTGAGTGCGGTCATCACGTCGACGCGCTGGTGGGGGCCAAGGATGTCACCAGAGCGCGTGCGCCGCGTCACGGTGGCGGAGAGCACGCGCATGCTGTCGGGAAAGGCCACCGGTGCGTCGTGGTGGGTGCCAAACATCATGCCGCGCTCGCGCACCCAGCCCGTGGGCGAGATGTTGTCGGCATTGATTGGCCCCACTGTGCGATCCCTGTGCCAGTCTCCCCAATAAAACGTGTGCATTGGGAAGAGCGAGGGGAAGACATCAAGCCGGTCCAGCGCAGCCACCTGATCGGGGCGCAGGAACTGGCCATGGATCAGAACCGGGCGACGATCTGCCCGGCCGTGGGTCTCCTCGGCGGCGTCGATGGCGGCGATCAGCATATCAGAGGCCCCTTCGCCATTGGCATGGGTGAGGATCTGAATGTCGTTGCCAAAGGCCCAGTTGATGGCGTCCTGCACCTGTTCGGGGGTGGCGGAAGCATAGCCCGCATAGCCCGGAGGATAATTGCCGACAGGATCAAAGTAAGGTCGGTCGCGCAGTGCGGTGAAGCCTTGCGGGGAGCCGTCGATGGTGAGTTTGGCGCCGCCGATGCGCACGCCGTTGTCGTAGGTGGCGGATTGATTGGCGAGGATGAAATCCCGATCCACCAGAACATCGGGATAGACCACCACATCCACGTCCATGCCGCCCTCGGCAGCAACTTCGCGGGCGATGGCGGCGACCTGCGGTGTGGCGCGGCCTTCCTGCGCGGTTGTGTAGCCAAAGCTTGCCCAGAGTTTGGCGCCCGCGCGGGCGAAGGCCTTGAAGCCCTCATCCCCGATTCCGCCGAGCATCTGGCCCAGCACCATGAAGAAGGCGTTCTCTTCCAGCACACCATCCGGTTCGCCATCCGCGCCGTAGCGGATGATGCCGCCGGGCGGTACCGGGGTGCGTTTGGTGATGTCATTGGCGAAAAGCGCGGCCGTGTTCACCGCGCCGAAATGGCCGGATTGATGCACAAGGATGATCGGCACATCGGTGGACACCGCATCCAGATCCTCCTTGGTGGGGTGGCGCTGTTCTGCGAGCTGGGACTGGTCATAGCCAAAACCGACAATCAGGTTGGAGGCGGCAATGGCATCCTGATTGTCCGCCATCCAAGCGCGCAGGGCCTCTTGCAGGCTGGCGATATCCGTCACGTCCCCATCAGGTGGGGCCAGCAGATTGGCCGAAAGCGCCTGAAGGCCGCCCATTACCACATGGCCGTGGCTGTCCACAAAGCCCGGCAACATGGTGCGCCCGTCCAGATCATAGGTGCGGGTGCTCTCGCCCTGATGGGCCAGAAGATCCGCGAGCGTGCCGACAGCGAGGATGCGGCCATTTTTGGTGGCCAGCGCCTCCGCCCGTGGCGCGCTGTCATCCATCGTAAGGATGGTGCCGCCGGAATAGATCGTGTCGGCGATGTCTTGGGCATGAGCGGGGCCTGTGAAGAGGGCGCTGCAGGACAGGGCAATGGCCCCGGCGACCGGGAGAAACAGATGACGCATACCAAATTCCTTTCGGATTACAGGCGATTGTGCCTGTGTCCTCTAAGGGCTGTCAAATGGTGGACGCAATCGCCTTAAAAGCGCTGTTTCAGGCGGCCAAATGCGGGCCGTCGCGGGACAGATTTCAAAAAGTGGCTTTTGTGCAACATGCGCGTCTGAGGGTCAATAAATACTACCCAAAGGCGAGGCGACAGGCTTTCTAAGACAACATGGATTTAGCGGTTGAGCCGCCTGTTTCACGGCATGCAGGTGCCGGAATGCCTATATGGCAGACAGGTGAAACAACAACAGGGAGAGCAGAATTTGCTATTTTTGCCAATAATTTCGATCTTTGTGATTGCTGCAGGCTATGTGCTGCGGCGTTCTATTGAGTTCCCGGACAAACCCAATGTGGATGGCACGGTGAACATCGCCGGGTGGTTTGTGAAAGCGACTGGTTTGCTGATGCTGGTGGGCAGCCTGTTTAGCGGCATGTTCTTTTACGCGGAGCCGGGTTTCAAATACCACGTGCGGACCATTCTGGGCGAAGAGAAGATGGTGTCTGACACAGGCTACAACCTTTATCTCTTTGGCCGCTACAATGCGTGGAAAAACGCGATGTCGGTGCAGGCCTCTTCGACCGGACGGGGCGAAGTTGTGGCTGAGGCAGAGAGCGCGCAGATGAGCGCGAACCTTGCGCCAAAGTCGCTGGTGTTCCTGGATCAGGTGGATGCCTTTGTGTCTGCGACCTCGCGGTTTGAATTGCCCTCTGATGAAGAGGCATTCCTGCGACTGGCGCGTCAGTACCGTACGCCGGAAAACCTGCTGCGCACGGAATTGGTGCCGGCCTTTGAAGAGACGCTGGGCGCGACCGCTGCGTTGATGTCTGCAGAAGACTATTTCCAGGGTGGCAAGACGGAATTTAACAATGAATTCCAGCGCCAGATGGAAGACGGGATCTATCTTGTGCGTCGGATTGAGACACAGGTGTCTTCGGGTCAGAACCGGGCGGGATCGGCGAATGCCGCGCTTGGGGAAGATCAGGAAGAGTTTGGCGATGACACCAAGACTGTGTTTGTGGTGCAGAAGCTGCTGGATGAAACCGGTCAGCCGCGTCGCAAGCAGCAGTCGTTCACCCAGTTTGGGATCTCGGTGACCTCGGCGCGTGTGACCGATGTGAACCCGAACCAGAAATTTAAGGACCGGATGGCGTTGCGCCAGCAGGCAGCAGCGGATCGCGCGATTGCGCGTGAGCAGCGCATTCAGGAAGAAGAGCAAAAGCTTCTGGCCGTGGCACGTGGTGAACGTGAGGTGGCGGAGCGTCAGGCGGCGGCCAAGGTGATTCAGATTGAACGGACCACCGATGCGGAGACCGAAAAGCAGCTGGCGATCACGGCTGCGGAGCGGGAACGTGAAGCGGCGCGGATTGCCAAGGAGCAGTCTGAGATCCTGCTTGATAAGGCACGGATTGATGCGGAGGCGGTGCAGGTTGCCGCGGATGCGGAGGCCTACGCCAAGAGCAAAATCCTTGAGGCCGACAACGCGCTGGCGCAGAAACTGGATGCCGAAGTGGAAATCCAGAAGCTCTGGGCTGAGGCCTTTGCCAAGCGGAATGTGCCGACCTATGTGTTTGGCTCCGGTGGCGGTGACGGCGGAACGCCGGTTGGTTCTGATGATGAAGCATCCCGCCTGTTCCAAATCCTGACACTACAGGCGGCAGAGCGGCTGGACTACGATCGCACAATCGCTGAGTGATCTAAGGTCTATGAGGTTAGAACCGGGCGTGAGAGCGCCCGTTTTTTTGTTTTGGTGGGGGCTGAAACGGGACAGGATGGTCTTGCATTCAATCAGGGCACCTAGGATAGGCAAGTTCGGCGTAAGGGCAATGACCACCGCACGGGCAACCTTGCTGCCGATATCTGATGTCGTCGCCTCTGCTTCCCTGTTAGTGTCAGGATATGCCCAAACCTCAGTTTTTTCGAACAGGAGTTGCGGCCGTTCTTTTGACTGGATGCGCGACAATTCCTGAAATGGTGTCGGAAGATGGCTCAACTTTCGCTCTTGAGCGCCAAATCATTACCTATGCGGTGCCTGAAGGCTCGGCAACCAACTGTGAGTTCGGAGAAGCCCGCAAGCTGTGGGTTTGCGAAGACGGCACCGTATCTACGTTGGCTACAGCACGGCTACCTTTGTCGTTTCGAGGGGTGATGCTTGTGGAGTTTGACGGTAAAACCTTCTCCAGTCCCACACAAAAAAACCAGTGATGCACTATCTTTTTTGTAGCATATCTGACGGCCCTAAAAGCTGACAGTCGACTATAGCGTTGCCTTCGGCGCCAAAATCGCCCTCCCGTGGGGGAGGTCGGGCGATGCCCGGCGGGCCTGCGGCCCTTTGGCTAGGCTGCCCATACAAAAAGGCCCGCCAATCTGGCGGGCCTTCTGTGTTTCAAAACCAAGCGTGGCTTAGTTCGGGATCTCGGCAGTCAGACCTTCAACGTAGAAGTTCATGCCTGCCAGACCGTCGTCACCATAGTCAGCGGCGGTTTCGCCTTCTGCGAGCCATGGGGTGCCGTCCTGCTTGTTCAGCGGGCCGGTGAAGGCGTGGTAGGAGCCGTCTGCCAGTGCATCAACCAGTGCCAGTGCTTCGGCTTTCACGTCTGCTGGAACTGCGTCGGAGATTTCACCGATGCCAACCATGCCTGCGCCGATGCCGTCCCATGTGGAGACAGACTCCCAGGTGCCGTCCATGACAGCCTGGGTACGTGCGATGTAGTAAGGCGCCCAGTCATCGATGATGGAGGACACACGTGGGAACGGTGCGTATTCGCCCATGTCAGAGGCCTGACCAAAGGTGATCACGTTGCCTGCTGCCTGTGCCGCTGCCTGAGGTGCGGTGGAGTCGGTGTGCTGCAGGATCACGTCTGCGCCTTGCTCGATCAGCGCTTTGGCTGCGTCGGCTTCTTTGGCTGGGTCAAACCATGTGTAGGCCCAGATGATGGAGAATTCGACGTCCGGGTTTACTTTCTTGGCGTGGATGTAGGCGGAGTTGATGCCGCGGATCACTTCCGGGATTGGGAAGGAGGCGATGTAACCAATCTTGTTGGTCTTGGTCATCTTGCCTGCGATGTGGCCCTGTACCGCGCGGCCTTCGTAGAAGCGTGCGGAGTAAACGGACACGTTGTCGGCCTGTTTGTAGCCGGTGGCGTGCTCAAACTTCACCTTCGGGAATTTCTTGGCGACATTGATGGTTGGGTCCATGTAGCCAAAAGAGGTGGTGAAGATCAGGTCTGCGCCCTGCAGAGCCATCTGGGTGATCACGCGCTCAGCGTCGGCACCTTCGGGCACGTTCTCAACAAAGGTGGTTTCCACTTTGTCGCCGAACTTCTCTTCAACCGCGAGACGGCCTTTGTTGTGCTCGTAGGTCCAGCCGCCGTCGCCCACTGGGCCAACGTAGACAAAGCCCACTTTGGTGGTGTCGGCCATGGCGGTGGTCGCCAGACCCAGCGCGACAGCTGCGCTTGTCAGAAGTTTGGTGAATTTCATTTTGGGAGATCCCCCTGTTGGTAGCAGTTTTTTATCATATGCCTCACTGGGAGGCGTGGAAGGTACGGCCAAGCGAGGCGGGTGCGCCGCTCTTGTCAGCCGACATGATAACCAGAACGAGGATGGTTATCAGATAGGGAGACATTGCCAAGTATTCGACCGGAATGGCAATGCCTGCCGCCTGCAAATTGAGCTGTAAAACATTGATGCCGCCAAAAAGATAGGCACCGAGAAGAACGCGCCAGGGTTTCCAGCTGGCGAACACCACAAGGGCGAGGGCGATCCAGCCGACACCTGCGGTCATGCCTTCGGTCCACTGCGGCACGCGGATGAGCGAAATATAGGCACCGCCAAGGCCCGCGCAGGCACCGCCAAACATGATCGCCAGAATGCGCACGCGGATCACGTTATATCCGAGCGCGTGGGCGGCATCATGGCTTTCGCCAACTGCGCGCAGGATCAGCCCGCCGCGCGATTTCTTGAGGAACCACCAGACAGCGGCGGTGAGGGCGATGCCCACATAAAGCACGGGATCATGGGAGAAGAAGATTGGACCAATCACCGGGATGTCAGAGATCACCGGAATGTCGAGTTTCGCCAGAGCGGGCGGCTTGATGCCCACATAGGACTGTCCCATGAGGGCTGAGAGCCCCAAGCCAAAGAGCGTGAGCGCGAGGCCTGATGCCACCTGATTGGCCAGTGCAAACTGTGTGAGGAAGGCAAAGAGCAGCGAGAGCACCGCGCCGCCGACCATGGCGGCCAACAGGCCCAGCATGGGGGAGGTGGTCTCCACCGCGATGGCAAAGCCGCAGATCGCGCCCACGATCATCATGCCTTCGACGCCGAGGTTCAGCACGCCGGCTTTCTCGACAACAAGTTCGCCAATCGCCGCCAGCAGCAGCGGGGTCGCCGCCACCATGAGGGAGGCGATCAGAAGGACGGGGTTGATGGCTGAGAGATCCATTATTCGTTAGCTCCCACGGCTACGATCAAAGCAAAAAGACAAATGCCTGTCCCGACCTTCAAAGAAAGGAAACGGGTGGATTTTGGGTGCTGATCATCTGGATTAGGGCGCACCTGCCCAACAAACTTTCGATGTAACAGCCAAAGAAGGCCGTAGATTGCAGCTCCAATGGCAAAGAAGTAGGCCAATATCGGAACTGCTTGCCAGCCTGCGTCCATCACAAGAAAAACCACCAAAATGGTGAGCATTGCTCCAAGCGCGCCCTGAAAAATCTGAAAGAGGGTGCTCATTATGCGACGCCCTTCGTTTTCAGAACCACGCGGTAGTTGGTGAGCAGGTCGAGTGCCAGGAGGAAGAACAGGAGCATCCCCTGGAAGACCTGAATGGCGGCAGAAGGCAGGCCCAAATTGCCCTGTGCCAGATCACCGCCCACGTAGGTGAGGGCCATCAGCAGGGCTGCGAGCAGGATGCCGACCGGGTGCAGACGGCCGAGGAAGGCCACGATGATCGCGGTGAATCCATAGCCTGAGGCGAAGTCGATGTTGACCTGACCGGAGGGCCCGGTGACTTCAAACAGACCTGCCATACCTGCCAGTGCGCCGGAGGTGCCAAGGCAGAAGAGGATCAGACGGGTGGGGTTCACACCGGCAAAGCGGGCCGCGCGGGGGGCCTCGCCGGTGAGGCGGATGTTAAAGCCGAGGATGTGGCGGTTCAGAAGCACATAGGCAAAGATCACCGCAATAAAGGCAAATGCCATGCCCCAGTGCAGGCCTGCGGCCTCGTTGATCCAG
Organism: Shimia sp. R9_1; assembly: GCF_017743775.1. Classification (NCBI taxonomy): domain Bacteria; kingdom Pseudomonadati; phylum Pseudomonadota; class Alphaproteobacteria; order Rhodobacterales; family Roseobacteraceae; genus Shimia; species Shimia sp. R9_1. Next base: position 831,381 of record NZ_JAGHRN010000002.1, read on the forward strand.
CTGTTGGCCGCCGGGTAGTCGCCAAAGTTGCGCGACCCGGGGAAACCGTGGCCGTCGGGGTTGCGCAAAAGGCCCAGCGACATGGAGGCCAGGAATTGCTCTGCCACATAGACAAGCATCAATGACACGAGGATTTCATTGGTGCCAAAGCGGACTTTCAGCAGGGCGGGGATCATGCCCCAGGCCCAGCCCCCCAGCGCGCCTGCGAGGATCATCACCGGGAAGATCAGGCGGCTTTCTGTCGGATAGACCGCAAGCCCCACGGCGGCACCACAGATGGCGCCCATGATGTATTGGCCTTCGGCCCCGATGTTCCAGATGCCGGCTTTAAAGCCCAGCGACAGGCCAATAGCGATCAGCACCAGCGGCGCGGCTTTCACCAGAAGCTGCGGGCGGTAGTAGAAGGCAAACTCGCCAAAGACCGGATCCCAGAAGATCGTGCGGATGGCTTCCACCGGGTTTTTGCCAAGCACGGCAAAGAGGATGCCGCCCATGATCATGGTGATGATGACCGCGATCAGCGGTGTCGCCAGCGACAGGGCGCGGGACGGGGTGGGGCGTTTTTGAAGCGCGATCATGCGCTTGCTCCTTCTTGGTCGTTCTCGCCCACGTGGGCGACTTCCATGCCGTGGGCACCGCCCATCATCAGGCCAATTTCGTCAATCGTCAGCCCTGCGGCGGAGCGGATGTCAGACAGGCGGCCTTCGTTCAGTGCGCCAAAGCGGTCAGAGATTTCCATCAGTTCGTCGAGGTCTTGTGAGATCACAACGATGGCCGCCCCTTCGGCGGCGAGATCGAGCAGGGATTGGCGGATGGCCGCAGCGGCGGCGGCATCCACGCCCCATGTAGGTTGGTTCACCACCAGCACTTTGGGCCGTTGCAGCACTTCGCGGCCAATCACGAATTTCTGCAGGTTGCCACCAGAGAGCGCGCGGGCGGCCACGTGGTTGCCGGGGGTACGCACGTCAAAGCTCTTGATGATGCGGTTGGCAAAGTCACTGGCGCTGGACCAGTTCACAAAGCCTTTTTTGGTCAGCCCTTCGCGGATGGCCCCGGTCAGCAGGGCGTTTTCTGTCAGGCTCAGGTCCGGCGCGGCGGCGTGGCCCAGACGCTCTTCGGGGGCGGCGAGAATGCCGCGATCGCGGCGGGCATTGGGCCCAAGGCTGGCAATCTCTTCGCCGTTGACCTTGATCGCATCCGGCCATGTCAGCGCTTCGCCAGACAGCGCGGCCAGCAGTTCGTCCTGCCCGTTGCCAGCCACGCCGCCGATGCCGAGGATTTCGCCTGCGCGCACGGTGAAGTGGATGTTTTTGAGCGTGGTGCCGAAAGGATTGCTTGGTTCAATGGAAAGGCCAGAGACATCCAGCACCACATCGCCCGCTTTGTCGGTGGTGCGGGTCGGCGTTTGCAGTGTGTCGCCCACCATCATTTCCGCCATATCGCGGGCAGAGGTGTCGGCGGGCACACATTCGCCCACATTCTTGCCAAGGCGCAGAATGGTGGCGTGGTCACAAAGCGTGCGGATCTCTTCGAGCTTGTGGGAGATATAAAGGATCGAGGTGCCCTCGGCCTTCAGCTTGTTTAGGGTCTGAAACAGGATGTCCACTTCCTGCGGGGTCAGAACCGAGGTGGGTTCGTCCATGATCAGCAGTTTGGGGTCCTGCAGCAGGCAGCGGATGATCTCCACGCGCTGACGTTCCCCGGCAGAGAGATCCCCTACGGTGCGGTTGGGATCGAGCGGCAGGCCGTAGGTTTCCGACACGCGGCGGATGCGGCGTGCAAGGTCGCGCATCGACGGCGGGTTTTCCATGCCAAGGGCGACATTCTCCGCCACGTTCAGCGCGTCAAAAAGGGAGAAGTGCTGAAACACCATCGCCACGCCTGAGGCGCGGGCGGCTTTGGGCTCGGACGGGGCGAAGGGCTCGCCGTTCCATGTCATGGCGCCGCTGTCGGGCTTCACCAGACCGTAGATCATTTTCACCAGCGTGGATTTGCCCGCGCCATTTTCGCCGAGCAGGGCGTGTACTTCGTTGTGTCCGATGTCAAAGGAGACGTCGTCATTGGCCACCACGCCGGGGTAGGCCTTGGTCAGACCTTTGATGGAAAGGAGCGGTGCGCTCATATGTGATCCCCTGAGTAAGTCTTTGCCTATTGGGTGCGGACAGGCCGCTTTTTTGTTGCGTACACACCCTAGAAACCGGCCCCCCGCCTCTGCAACAGAAAGTTCCGCGCGCCTTGGGCTTTGGGCCGCGCCTGGCTGGTGCCAGAGGGCGCGTCTCTCTCCATATCCTTGGTTTTTAAGGGCGTTGCCAGAAGATTTTCAATGAAATGACGAAAGAGTTGCAGGGGAAAGCAGGCAGAAAATGCCTAATTTTTATACGGTTTTGGCACGTTTGGAGCCGATCTTTGGGCAAAGAACGCGCCATCTGAGTGTATTGACGTTGGGTCCACATGCGCGCTGAGCCACGCATGTGGTGTGTTTTCGGAGTGGGGCGGCCTATTGCTCCACTGCTTAAGGGACGACGGAATCGCCTCAGGTCAGGGCCTTAACCTCTGCGGAGAGTGCGCGGGCGGTTTTGGCGAGCAGGAGCGTGTCCATTCCCACCGCCACGAAGGTCGCGCCGAGATCGAGATAGCGTTTCGCGGCCTCCTGGGAAAAGGTCAGGATGCCCGCGGCTTTGCCCGCTTTGGTGATGGTTTGAATGGCCTCTGCGATGGCCGCCTGTACCGCTGGTTCATCGGAGTTGCCGGGGAAGCCCATGTCGGCGGAGAGGTCTGCGGGGCCGATGAACACACCATCGACGCCATCCACCGCGAGAATCTCATCCAGATTGGCCAGCGCCGCGCGGCTTTCGGCCTGCACCAGCACGCAGATTTCCTCGTTGGCATTGCTGACGTAGTCGGAGATGGCGCCAAAGCCGGTCACGCGGGAACCAGCTCCGCCCATGCCGCGCACGCCTGCGGGGGCATAGCGGCAGGCGCGCACGACGGCGGCGGCCTCTTCTGCGGTGTCGATCATCGGCACCAGCACGGTTTGTGCGCCCGCATCCAGCACCTGTTTCAGAATCCAATCCTCATAGATCGGCACACGCACCACCGGATGGCTGGCGCTCCCGTTCATGGCGCGCAGCTGGTCGGTGATAGAGAGCAGGTCATTGGGGGCATGTTCGCCGTCAATCACCAGCCAGTCAAAACCGGTGGTGGACATCAGCTCTGCGGCGAGGGGGGAGCCAAAGCTCATCCAGCAACCGATCTGGGGCTGTTTGGCGGCAAGGGCGGCTTTGAAGGTGTTCTTGGGCGCAGGCATCGCGGCTCCGTCAGGTTTGAGGGCAGTTGCGGCGGATTGAACAGGCAAGCCTGCGTGCTGTCCAGAGGCCTGCGCAAAAACGAGACAGGTCGGCCCGAAGGCCAGCCCATCTCATAGCGATATTTGATGTGCCAGATTGCGGCGCGTGGTGCGTGCGGTGTCAGCCGAGCAGCTTGGCTTCGTCCCGTTTCAGCGACAGGCGTGCGGCGGTGTAACGCTTCAGGCCTTCGAGCTTTTGCAGCTCGGGGAAGAGGGCGTAGATTTCGTCGCGCTGTTCGCGGCCAATGCCATCCAGCGAGTATTCGCCGGGCTGGAAGCTTTCGCTCCATGCGCCATCTGCGAGCACCACCTCGTGGTGGTCACACATGAAGTGAATGTATTCGACACCCACGGTGTCGACCTGCTCCACACCTTCCAGATGGGTCAGGTGTTTGGCGGCCACCAGCACCTCGCGTTCCTCAAACAGCAGTTCGGCGCGTTCTGACACCAGCAGCATCCGGTGGTTTGGCGACACCATCATGTCCCGCTCCGGCTGGTTGGGGCCAAGGGTGCCTTTCTTGATCAGAATCGGACGCAGGTTTGGCGTTTTCATCAGCTCGCGGCCCGAGACATGTTTGCGCCCGGTCCAGCGGATCTCTTGAAGGCCGTTGTCGCGGGTGACAACTTTGTCACCTGCCTGCAGGTTTTCGACCGGCACTTCGCCCATGGGGGTCAGCACGCGGGTGCCGGGGGTGAAGCAGACCACCACTGGCGTGTCGGTGATGTTTTCGATGTTGCGGAAAATGGCGGAGCCGGTTTCCACACCATTGGCATCAAGAAAGAAAATGGTGCCGTTTTCTGCGTTGTCGGGATCAAATTCGATGCGCAGCGTGCCGCCCGGATTGGCGTCTTCTGCCGCGCGGAAGAGGTTGATCGTGTCAAAATCAACGCCGCTTTCATTGCCGTCTATCACGTCACCGGGGCCGACCAGAACGAAGGTGTCCTGATCTTCGCCGCCAAACATGGTGTCGTTGCCGTCCATGCCGACAATGGTGTCATCGCCAAACTGACCAAGGATGATGTCATCACCTGCGCCGCCGATCAGCAGATCATTCGCATCTGGCGAGGCGTCAAAGAAAACATCGCTGATGGTCACGTCGGCAGGTGCGTCATCCAAGTTGACGGTGATGATTTCCAACCGTGCCACTGGACCCGGAATGTCGACCACGACGGAATTATCGGCGTCTTCTGCGTCGCCGGGAGCAGTGCCGTCTGCGATGGAGGCCTCGGTGGCGCCGTCGCCGTCGATGTCAGTCAGATGCAGGTTGGTCAGATCGCTTGCGGTGAGGGTGACCTCAACCGGGTTGCCGTCCGCATCCCATGCGCGGACCTTTACAACGGAGTCTTCGTCGATGTCGTTGATGCGGAACTGAACGTTTTCAACCGCTTCGGAAAACGCCAGCGCTTGCGTGGCTGTGGCGTTGATGCCGTTGCCGGTTGCGGACAGCGCGCCGCTGTTTGGATTGGCTGCTTCGTCGCCGGTGTTAAGGTCGCTCACCAGCTGAGCATCCGCTTCAAAGGAGGTGGTGCCGGACGTGGTCAGGGTGACGGAAACGGAGCCAGTGTCCTGAGACTGCGGTACGGTGATGGCATCGCCGTCGGCCTGCGCGCCCAGATCATCCCAGTTGAAGCTTTCGCGCACAGACTGAACCGGCGGTGTGCCCGGTTTGTAGTCGCCAAAAATCGCGTCATTGCCAGCACCGCCAAATACGGTGTCATTGCCTGCGCCGCCCACGATGATGTCGTCGCCTGCGGGTTCGGAGCTATCGCTGTCAGTGCCTGTTTCGTCGGCAATGATACGATCGTCGCCTGCCCCGCCAAAGACCAGGTCGCTGCCGTTGCCTGCGAAGATCGTATCATCACCTGCACCCGCACGGATGGTATCAGAGCCATCTTGCGTGCTGATGGTGTTTCCGGAGCTGTCTGCAGTGTCGCCTTGTCCATCGACGCTTCCGACTTCGACAATGTCGTCTGTTTCGGTGCCGTCTACGATTCCGGGACCTCTTGGATCAGCCATAGTACCTCTTCCTCTCCGGGCGGTACCGGCTTGAACCGGCGATGGGGCACAGGCCGCAAAAGATCGGCTCCGTGCCGCAGTAAAGCGGTCACAAGCGGCATCACACGGATGCGTATTACAATTTTTGGTGGCTGCCCCTAGCCGAACCCATCCCCCAGTCGGATGTGAGCCAAATATGCGCGAAATGTGCCGTTAGAGAAATAAAAACTTAAAAAATTTTGGAAAAATCGACGTGAAAGGGGCGTGATTGTGCCGGACCAATGGGCGATGAGTTTCAACGGGTTACGGCTGATTGTTTCTCAATTGGGGCGCAATTGTGGCGTGGCGTGCCTGGTCGGGGTCCATATTTGCGCCACATTTTGGCCGTTTTTCAAGGTGGCCCAAAAACTGAGAGAAAAACTGGCGTGGTGGGTGTTTCTGAAAGGGAACCAATCGGGCGCGCGGATCGCGGGCGGGGAGGGCCGTTTGCTACGCTTCAGCGGTGAGGGATGATTGTTTCTGAAATTTGCTCAAAGGGCGAGTCGCTCAGGGATTGGTTCGGAGTGGCGCGCAGAAGGGGGCGAATCGCTGTCGCCGGGGCGGTTGCTGGTTGCGCTGATTCCCTCAGTGGAGCGGCATCGCACATGCAGGCCGCATCGGAACGCTTTTTAGCGTGCATGTTTTATTGCCCTGGCGAGAAATAGGCTTGGGCACTTTTGCACGATAAAAAGTGATGTTCGTTTAAGGGGATGACGGTGGTGCTGCTGGGGAGGATTGAACTCCCGACCTCACCCTTACCAAGGGTGCGCTCTACCACTGAGCTACAGCAGCGTTACCGTGGCGCGGCTTTTAGGCGCAAAATCTGACGGGTGCAAGGGCAATCTGGACCCTTTTTTGCACCTCATGTAAAGAAACTTCATGGAACGCAAATCGACCCCTGTAAATAAAGCCAAAAAAGCCTCAGATCGCGAAGACCGTCTGAAGGCTGCATTGAAAGCCAACATGGGGCGCCGTAAGGCGCAGGCGCGTGCGCGCGCTACGCCGACGGACGCGTCCGAAGAGATTGAGGCAGTTGAGAACAAAAGGCAGGATTAAATGGATTCGATCATCGTGCGCGGCAACGGGCCGCTGAAAGGGCAAATCCCCATTGCCGGGGCCAAGAATGCCTGTCTCACCCTGATGCCTGCGACGCTTTTGAGCGAAGAGCCGCTGACGCTGACCAATGCGCCGCGGCTGAGTGATATCAAGACCATGAGCCAATTGCTGAGCTCGTTGGGTGCTGAAGTGACCAGCCTGCAGGACGGCAAGGTGCTGGCGATGTCGAGCCATGACATCAACAACCATGTGGCGGACTATGACATCGTGCGCAAAATGCGCGCCTCCAACCTTGTGTTGGGGCCGATGCTGGCGCGGCTTGGGCATGCGGTTGTGTCGCTACCAGGCGGCTGTGCGATTGGCGCGCGGCCGATGGATCTGCACATCTTTGGCCTTGAAAAACTGGGTGCTGAGATCGAGCTGAAGGACGGCTATCTGCACGCCAAAGCACCGAATGGTCTGAAAGGCGCGGTGATTGAGCTGTCTTTTGCCTCCGTGGGCGCAACCGAAAATATCCTTATGGCTGCGACACTTGCCAAGGGCACCACGGTGATCAAGAACGCCGCGCGGGAGCCTGAGATTGTGGATCTGGCCACCTGTCTGCGCGCAATGGGCGCTCAGATTGAAGGGGATGGCACCAGTGACATCACCGTGCAGGGTGTGGACCGGCTGCATGGCGCGACTCACCCTGTGGTGACCGACCGAATCGAATTGGGCACCTTTATGCTCGCGCCTGCCTTCTGTGGTGGAGAGGTTGAGCTGCTTGGTGGTCGTATGGATCTGGTGGAGAGCTTTGTGGCCAAACTCCATGAGGCGGGAATCGACGTGGAAGAGACCGATAAGGGCCTGAAAGTGGCGCGCAAAAATGGCCGGGTGAAGGCTGTGGATGTGACCACCGAGCCGTTCCCGGGCTTCCCGACTGACCTGCAGGCCCAGTTCATGGCGATGATGTGTACTGCTGAAGGCACCTCTGTGCTGGAAGAAAAGATCTTTGAAAACAGGTTCATGCACGCACCGGAGCTGGTGCGGATGGGCGCAAACATCGAGGTGCATGGCGGCACGGCGACGGTGCATGGGGTGGAAACGCTCAAGGGGGCGCCGGTGATGGCGACCGATTTGCGCGCCTCCGTGTCGCTGATTCTTGCGGGGCTGGCGGCAGAGGGTGAAACCGTTGTCAGTCGCGTCTATCATTTGGATCGCGGCTATGAACGGGTTGAGGAAAAGCTCAGCAATGTTGGGGCCCATATTGAGAGGGTGAGTGAGTAGTGACACAGGACGCGCGGTTTGAAGATGGCGGCGATCGCCCGCTGAACCTTGGGGCGCTTGATGGGGAGGACCTGCAGGTTCTGTCCACACTGGCGCAGGATGCGGTTTTTCCGGCCACTGAAATGCAGTGGCTGCCCAAGGAGCGCAGATTTGCCATTCTCTTGAACCGCTTCCGCTGGGAGGATCAGACCTCTGCTGAAGCGCGCGGGCGCTCGGTGGAGCGGGTTCAGGCGGTGCTGTTGTTTGAAAACGTGCTGTCGGTGGCCTCTCAGGGGGTGGCGCGCGGGGATGCGGATACGATTCTGTCGCTGCTGTCTGTTGGCTTTGAGGCTGGTGAGGATGCCGAAGGGTTCGTCACGCTGACGCTGGCGGGGGATGGCGCGATCCGTCTGAAGGTGGAGGCGCTGGAGGCCACGCTGAAGGATGTGACGCGGCCCTATATGGCGGTGTCCAAAACCACACCGAGCCATCCGGAATGATCCGTACCCTGACGGCGGATGATCTGGAGGCCTATAAAGCGCTTTGGATACAGGGGCTTACCTCTGAACCTGCGGCCTTTCTGCTGACAGCGGAGGAAGCCTTGGGCGCTCTGGACAGCGGCCTGATTACGAAGCTGGCCTCAGGCGCCGTTATTGGTGCCTTTGAGGGCGCGACCCTTGTGGGCTTTGTCGGTATGCATCAGGGCGGGCCGCAGCGGCTGCGCCATATGGCAGACATCGGCCCGCTTTATGTGCAGCCCTCGGCGCGACGCCGTGGCCTTGGGCAACAGCTGATGCAGGCGGCGATTGATGCGGCGCGGGGCAAGGCGTTGCTGCAGCTTGAGCTCTGTGTGGACGCCACAAACGCGGGCGCAAGGGCGCTTTATGCGGCTTTGGGATTTGAGCAGATCGGGCTGCGGCCGCGCTCTGTGATTGTGAACGGCGTGGCGCGCGATGACGTGCTGATGCTGAAGCGACTCGACGCGGCCTGACTTTTTTCGCCAAAAGTTAACGACGCGGGGCGCGAAAATGCGGCGCAAAACCGTGATGTCGGTATCGCGTAGGTGCAATTTTCCGACTTTTGACGTCATGAGGCCCGTTAAGGCCGCGTGCGTTGCGCAACGTTTTCTGCCGCAGATCGCCGCATCTGCGCTGATCGCTTGAGACCCTTTGTCCTGCCCGTTAAGACACCGCACAAAGGAGACACTCATGCCGCAGTTTCTGAACAGTTCTGATGCAGATTTTGAGACCCGCTTTGCCGCGCTTCTGAGCGCCAAGCGCGAGGACAGCCCGGATGTGGATGCGGTGGTGGCCGACATCATCGCAGATGTGCGACATCGGGGCGACGCGGCGGTGATCGAGCTGACGGCAAAGTTTGACCGGTTGGAGCTGACACCGGAGACGCTGCGCTTCTCGGAAACTGAGATCGAAGAGTACTGCGCGCAGGTGACTGACGCGGATCGCGCAGCACTTGAACTGGCGGCGGAGCGGGTGCGCGCCTATCACGCGCGCCAGATGCCGGAAGATGCGAGCTGGACCGACGAAAGCGGGGCCACGCTGGGTTGGCGCTGGACGGCGGTATCGGCTGCGGGGCTTTATGTGCCGGGTGGGCTGGCAAGCTATCCGTCTTCTGTCTTGATGAATGCCATCCCCGCCAAGGTGGCCGGGGTGGAGCGGCTGGCGATTGTGGTGCCAACGCCGGACGGTGTGGCCAATCCGCTGGTGCTGCTCGCCGCCAAGCTAGCGGGCGTGGATGAGATCTACCGCATCGGCGGGGCGCAGGCTGTGGCGGCGCTGGCTTATGGCACGGACACAATTGCGCCGGTGGATAAGATCACCGGGCCGGGCAATGCCTTTGTGGCGGCGGCCAAGCGCCGGGTGTTTGGCAAGGTGGGCATCGATATGATCGCTGGCCCGAGCGAGATTCTGGTGATTGCCGATAAGGACAACAATCCGGATTGGATCGCGCTCGATCTGCTGAGCCAAGCCGAGCATGACGAAAGCGCGCAGTCGATCCTGATCACCGATGACGAGGCCTTTGGCGCGGCGGTGGCTGCGGCGGTGGACAAGCGTCTTGAGACGCTGGAGCGGCGCGAGATTGCGGGAGCAAGCTGGCGTGATTTCGGGGCGGTTGTGACCGTGCCCGATCTGGCGACTGCGGCGCAGCTTTCCAACCGGATTGCGCCGGAGCACCTTGAACTTTGTGTGGCTGATCCGGATGCGCTGGCAGAAGAGATCACCCACGCGGGGGCCATTTTCCTTGGCCAATATACCCCTGAGGCAATTGGCGATTATGTGGGTGGCCCCAACCACGTGTTGCCCACGGCGCGCTCTGCCCGCTTTAGTTCCGGTCTGTCGGTGATGGATTTCATCAAGCGCACAACCCTGTCAAAGATGACACCCGCCGCGCTCAAAGCGATTGGCCCGGCGGCGGAAACTTTGGCGATTTCAGAGAGCCTTGAGGCCCATGGCCTGAGCGTGCGCGCGCGGCTGGATGCGCTGAACGAAGAGTAGACGTGTAGGGGCGCTGCCCCTGCCACATCAGGCTGTTCGGGGCTCCGCCCGTTCGCCGCTAAAACTGTCCACTGGACAGTTTTCTAGAGGCGGCTCACCCCGGGATATTTACGGCAAGAGGAAGCCTCAGCTCCCAGTTTTGGTGGGGCTGAACGCTTCAGTAATGGCTGGTGTAACCGCCGTCGACGGCCCAGACCTGTCCGGTGACATAGCTTGCGCCGGGGGAGGCCAGAAACAGCAGCGCGGGGGCGAGTTCTGCGGGCTCTCCCCAGCGTTTGAGCGCGGTGGCGTTGTTGAGCTTTTCTGCAAGTGCGGGATCTTTTGCCGCCTCCATGTTGGGGGCGGTTTTGAAGAAGCCGGGGGCCACGGCGTTGACGTTGATGCCGGAGGGGCCGAGTTCGGCGGCCAGAGCTTTGGTCATGCCATTGAGGCCTGCCTTGGCTGAGGTATAGGCGGCGTCGCCCGGTTGCGCGATGAGCCCGGCAATCGAAGAAATGTTGACGATGCGGCCGTAGCCCCTTGCCTGCATCTGCGTGGCTGCGCGCTGGCACAGCCGGAAGGGGGCGATCAGATCGACACCAAACAGGCGTTGCAGATCGGCTTGGGTGAACTCTGGCAGGTTGCGGCGGTCACGCAGGCCGACATTGTTGATGAGGATCGGCAGGCCTCCGGCGGTTTGCAGCGTGGCAAAGGCGGCCTCGGCCGCGGTCTCATCTGACACGTCAAAGGGCAGGGGGCTGGCCGCCCATCCGCGCGATTTGAGTGTGGCGGTGACCTCTGCGCAGCGCGCGGCGTTGCGGCCGTTGATCCACACATGCGCGCCAGCCTCAGCCAGAAGTTCGGCGGCGGCAAGGCCAAGCCCGTCGGTGCTGCCGGTGATCAGGGCGTTTTGGCCGGAGAGGTCAAAGCAGGGCAGGGCGTTGGGCATCAGGAGATCCTTTGTCGCGAGCGGGTGGCCCCGGCATCGCGTGGCGGACAGGGCCCTGTCAAGCGTGTCGCGCCGTGACGTGAGATCGGCTTGAGGCAGACGGTGCATAGACAAGGCGGGCGCGGCTGCGCTACTCATGCTGCATCGCAACACCGAGAAGAGGCAGCCATGTCCCGGATCAGCCACATTCAGATTGACGACCGCAACCTGCCGCCGCCCACGCCGGAGATTGATCAGGAGCGCAAAGTCGCGATTTTTGACCTGCTGGAGGACAACAGCTTTGAGCTGCCCAAGCGGGAGGATCGGGTGGTGCCTGACGGGCCGTTCTCCGTGGATCTCGCCATTCGCGAAAAGCGGCTGGTGTTTGATGTGGCGACCGAAGGCGGGGACAAGGCGGCGGAGTTTCACCTGAGCCTGAGCCCGTTTCGTCAGGTTGTGAAAGATTACTGGGCGATTTGTGAGAGCTATTTTGACGCAGTGAAGACCCTGCCGCCGAGCCAGATCGAGACCATTGATATGGCGCGGCGCGGCATTCACAACGAAGGCGCGCGCGTGCTGCAGGAGCGGCTTGAGGGGAAGGCCGAGGTGGACACGGACACCGCACGACGGCTTTTCACCCTGATCTGCGTTCTGCATTTCGGAGGCTGAGGCAAGTGGCAAAGACGGACCAGAAACAGCCTTTGCCACAGTCGGTTCTGTTTTGCTGTGATCAGAATGCGGTGCGCTCTCCGATGGCGGAGGGCATCATGAAAAAGCTCTACGGTATGGATGTTTACGTGCAATCTGCCGGGATTCGCAGCGATCTGGACATCGACGGCTTTGCGATTGCCGTCTGCGACGAGATCGGCGTGGAGCTTGCCCGCCACCGCACCCGCAGTTTTGCAGAAATGGAGAAGCTTGGCGATGACCTCTCTAGCTTTGACATGGTGGTGGCCCTGACGCCCGCGAGTCGGGCTGAGGCGGAAAAGCTAACCCGCTTTGATCATCTTGATCTGGAGTTCTGGCCGGTGTCAGACCCAAGCGGTGCGACCACCGGCGATGCACGTGAGGCCAAGCTCGCAGCCTACCGGATGGCGCGTGATGAGATCGTGGCCTATCTGCAAAAGCGCTGGGGTGCGTCGGTTTCCACAGCGTCATAAGGCATTCGGAGGGTCACTTTTGCGCAATTGGCGGGAGTTTGCCCTTGAAAAGCAGCACATTTGGGATCATTTAGGGGCAGCCCGCAACAGGCGGGTGTAATGTGAAGGAGAAACCATGGCCAAGGAAGAACTGCTCGAATTTCCCGGTGTCGTGAAGGAACTCCTGCCCAATGCGACGTTTCGGGTCGAGCTGGAAAACGGCCATGAGATCATCGCACATACGGCGGGCAAGATGCGCAAGAACCGCATCCGTGTTCTGGCTGGCGACAAAGTCCAAGTCGAGATGACACCTTATGATCTGACCAAGGGTCGGATCAACTATCGCTTCAAGTAAGCCTTTGCGCGGACAGACAAAACGAGGTCTGAGATGAAGTTGATCTTGGGCTCCGGCAGTCCGCGCCGCCGGGAATTGCTGGCACAGATTGGGGTTGTGGCGGATGAGATCCGCCCGCCCGATATTGATGAGACCCCCCTCAAAAATGAGCTGCCCCGCCCCTATTGCGCGCGCATTGCGCGGCAGAAGGCGGAGGCTGTGCAGGCCGCGCCTGAGGATATTGTGCTGTGCGCCGATACCACCGTTGCCTTGGGGCGTCGGATTATGGGCAAACCTGCGGATGCCGGAGAGGCAGCAGAGTTTCTCATGGCGCTTTCCGGGCGTCGCCACCGGGTGATCACTGCGGTTGCGGTGCGCCAAGGCGAGCAGCTCTGGACCCGCGAGGTGGAGAGCGCTGTGAAGATGAAACGGCTGTCCAACGCGGAGCTCAATGTCTATCTCGCCACCGGCGACTGGGAAGGCAAGGCGGGGGGCTACGCCATTCAGGGGCCGGCCGGGGCCTTCGTTCCGTGGATTTCCGGATCATTCACTGGCATTGTGGGGCTGCCCGTTGCGGAGACAGCCGGGCTTTTGCAGGCCGCCGGATATCCGCTTTACCAAAACACATAAAAGGATGCGCAGATGAAGGGGCGTCAGATCATTCTCGACCACATCAATGGGCGCGAGGCCGCTGCTCTTATGGTGGATGGTCAGCTTGATGACCTGTTGATTGAGGGCGATGCGCCGCGGGTGGGCACGATCTACCGTGCGGTTGCCGATCGGCCTGTGAAGGGGCAGGGCGGGATGTTCCTGAAGACGCCGGATGGCGCGGCCTTTCTGCGGCAGGTGAAGGGGCTTGCGCCGGGAGATCAGATGCTGGTGCAGGTCACCGGCATTGCCGAGCCTGGCAAAGCCATTCCGGTGACGCAGAAAATCCTGTTCAAAAGCCGCTATGTGATTGTCACCCCCGGAGCGCCAGGCGTGAATGTGAGCCGCTCGATCCGCGATGATGATGCGCGCGACGCGCTGCTGGCGATTGCCCATGCGGAGGCCGGTGGTCTGCCTGAAGAGGCGCGCATTGGTCTGATTCTGCGCTCCGCCTGTGAAGACGCGGCGGAAGAGGATATTGCGGAAGACATCCGCGCGATGCTGGATCTTTGTGAAGCGGTTCTGGCGGATGCGGAAGGTGCGGCGGAGATGCTGAGCGAAGGCGACGGCCCGCATGTCTCGGCCTGGCGCGATTGGTCAGAACCTGCGGAGGTGGTGACCGAGGCGGGCAGTTTTGACAGCCATGGCGTGCTTGATGCGCTGGAGATGGCGGAGGGCGCCGAGGTGGCGCTGGGCGGTGGGGCCTACATGTATGTGGAGCCGACCCGCGCGCTGGTGGCGGTGGATGTGAACACCGGCCGCGACACCTCCCCGGCTGCGGGCACCAAAGCCAATTTTGCGGTTGCCAAAGCCCTGCCGCGGGCGCTGCGTGTGCGCGGCCTTGGCGGGCAGATTGTGCTGGATCTGGCCCCGATGCCCAAGAAGGACCGCCGTGGGTTTGAGAGCGCGCTGCGCGCCGCCTTCAAGCGTGATCAGATCGAGACCACGCTGGTGGGCTGGACCCCGCTTGGCCACTATGAGCTGCAGCGCAAAAACGCCCGCGCGCCGCTGTCGGAGGTGCTGAAATGAGCTGTCCGATCTGTAAGAAAGAGACCGTGGCGGACTACCGCCCGTTCTGCTCCAAGCGTTGCGCCGATATCGACCTGAACAAGTGGTTTTCACGCGATTATGCGGTGCCGTCTCAGGATCCTGAAGAGGCGATTGAGGCGTTGGAAGAGATCGAAAAACAGTCTTCGCGATTGCATTAAATTTTTTTGTCATTTCCCTCTGGACAGCCCCGCGCGGCTGACATAGAAGCACCCCACCCAAGGTCAACAGCCTTCCCGTGCCCGGGTAGCTCAGGGGTAGAGCAGTGGATTGAAAATCCTCGTGTCGGTGGTTCGATTCCGCCCCCGGGCACCATTTAAGCCTGATCAGAATATGTAGAAGCGTCGGAATTCTGACATTGCCTGGTATTTATTGCGTGGCTGCTTCTAGCTGTGTGGATCTGTATGCGACCCGTGCTCTTTTGCTTGGGGGTGCCTATGTATCATTTATGTTGTAACAAACTAAAGTCATGCCGCGCGCGTGCGGCTGTATAAGATAGCTGCTTCTGTCGGATGATTGGGTTAAGTCCCTGTTTTTCAGGGAAAACCCTTCACCCCGTTTTAGCGTTTTGATATAATGTTTACATGAACTGCTCCCCCAAACAATTCGGTTACCGGAACCAGATAAGTATTCGTGATGCGATGCGTGAATGGCTTGGTCCTATGTATTTTACACATCTGGTCACGCTCACGACAAACGACCAAAGTTTCAAGCGCGAACGCATGAAAGACCGCCTGCGGAATTGGGATGGCAGAGTGAATCGAGAGATTGTGGGGCCGAAATGGTTGAAGCGCTATGATGAGCGCATCAACTGGATTGCGTTCCCTGAAAAAGCTGGTGTCAATCCGCACTGGCATTTGCTCTTGCAGCTGACGTCTGATCAAATCCGAGATCTCGGCGCGAGCAACGATTTCAACCGCATTGTCAAAAGAACTTGGTCCAAGCTCGTTCCGAGCGGTTCTTCAGATGTGGAGTTGATTAAAGCTTCAGTCGCCGACTCTACAACGGTCGCAGACTACGTGACCAAGTCTTTGGGATATGAGCCCAACATCGAAGACTTTGTAATCTTCCGTGAGTTCTTCGACACCTGATACAAAACATTGGAGCCCGGTGCGACGCTATGGGTAAACCTTGTTTTGGTTCTGATTAACGGCCGTCGAGAGATGGTAATTGTTTCCTATTGTCTAATGACAACTACCGATCACTCGTTCTCTGAAAGAAATGGAATTGGCCGAATGAGGGAAACGATCCGAAGGATCGCTTGAACCGAATGTAGGCCAATTCCTCGACGCTTGAGCTGTGAGGCGTAGCCGAGCCAAGCGAAGAGCGTCGCTAGAGCGATAGCGTGAAGCTTTGGGGCTCGCTTAAGTCTAGCTAATCTGGTTCATGTCCTCTCCTCGGTCACCAACTCTAAAAGTCTTTCCATGTGTCTCCATAGTGGGCCAATCACATCAATGAACCCGCTTGCTTCGGTCGTCCTCAGGAGATCAAGCAATCTCATCTCGGTTTCACTCAAAGGCAGTCCAAGAACATCCGCCAAGACTTCGTGGGTTGTTGGGTGATATTCTTCAATGGCGGTCATGAGGAAAGTCTGCGCGTTGATCTGCAAGGTTTCAGAAAGGGCGGGGATACGACTTAAGGGAATTCTGGTGATCCCCTGTTTCATCATACTAATGACATTGGCGTTCTTCATGCCAATCTGGTCAGCGATTTCCTTTTGTGTCATTTCCGACGCATCAATGGCTTGGGCAAGCATTTCTGCAGTTGGGCTGGCGGTCATTTTCTATCACCTCGTGATCTTGTTTCGATGCGATGTGATAGTGCGCTCAGTCATGTCCTTGTCTGAGGCATGTGAGGGAAAAGACCTTGCTTGGTGGGTGTCTCCGTAGGCGCGTTCTGCGCGTGCTCAGAGCTCACTGGTGTGATCCGCTGCTTCGGCGCGGGTGTGTCTTTGCGACGCTTTCTGGCTCTCCTCAGCGCTCGTATGGGCGCTCCTTCGCGCCATGCTGTGGTCATTGCATTGACCTCGTCAGAAACCCACAAACGCGCTTGACTGCGGCTCAGTTTGTAACGCTTCAGCAATGCTTCGTAGACCGTCAGTGTGTGGCGGATGTGATTGGTGACAACGATCCCTGTTGCTTTCGGAAGGGGAGCGTTCTCCCATTCCCTTGCCGTAAGTTTCTGGACGAGAAACGGGATCTGATCTTCTGGGCAGCGGGGATATTCGACCGCTAAGTATGCTCGGGCGGTTTCTTCGTCGTAGGACTGTTTGGTCATGGCTGATTGTCTTGTGCAAATTGCCCAGCTCCGCCCGATATGGAGCCTCAGGCAAGCCAGCGTGGGGTTTTGAGTTGATGCACAGACATAGTCGGGCACGCTCAGTCCTGTTGCTAGGAAGCGCCTCTATGAGGATTGGGGGCCGGCCAGGCGAATAGGGCAGGGAATGCCTCATATATGCAGATATGGCTGGCTAGGACTTCCTGTCAGAGGGCGTGGCAAGTCGCTACTAGAGTGGCTTGCTAGCCTTTCCCTGGTGGGGAGAACCGCCGGGTTTGGGGCAGTCGCGCGACCTGCGATTTGTTGATCGCTTTTGAATACCGCTCGGGTGTGCTTCGGGGAAAGGCGCACACTGATTAGCTTTGAACGATGCTGCGCGATGCAGCTATAGGAGCCAAGCGAAGAGACCGGACTGCGCAAAGTAAAGGCGATTATTGAAAGCGGACCTACAAACTGATTGCGGCGAGCGGTAGCTCAGAGCCCATCCTGACTGATGCTGAGTATTGTCTGAATCACGCAATGCACAGAGAGCGGAGCCTGCAAAACGTAAGCAGGTCACCGAAATCGGACTATAAAACCGATCCTTGCGGGCGCTTGGCCGGAGCCCAAAGCATACATATGCTACGATTTTCTCTGACTGCAACTTTGGATTCAAAATGGACGGCGTCTGGAGACAGGTGAAACTTCTTTAGGTTCCTGCTGGCAGGTTCAGGAGTGAACGTTATCCTAAGTTTACTTTAGCAACTCGAAGAACACTTGCCTTAAGCGCCATCAAAAGACTGTTCAAATCCTCACGTGTCTTCGCGCCGTTTTTGAAACCCATGACTGTCGTTACGATGAAATGCGCCTGCTGGGTGACGGTCAGGCCGTTCCTTTGGATCTCCCGCTCATATGGGGCGAGCAGTTCGGCAATTAGCTTTTCGTGGCGTGCATGTGAGCGTTCAATTTCCTCCTTGCCCGCCGTGTTATGACCTGAGATCAGATCTTCCATGTCGCCTGCTGTTTGTAGCAACTCAAAGCTCTTCACAATGGTGTTTGCGAAATAGGTATCCAGTTGGTCAGACAGCTCTGCGGTCCCCTCCAGTGCCGCACGCACCTGAGCCAGGTTTCTGTCGGTCACGATGCGGATCGAGGCCCTGATCAACCCGTCCTTGCCGCCGAACGCATCGTAAAGCGTTTGGCGTGACACACCCGCTGCATGGGCAATGTCGTTCATCGATGCCTTGCGTGCGCCGTAACGGACAAAGGTCTGTATTGCGGCGTTCAGGATCTTTTCTTCGGTTTCAGTCATGGTCATGCGCGTTTTCGAGGTCTGAGCGACAAATAGCGCTCACCTTACGTCTTGACAAGTTGCATTCATATGTAAAATACAAGCTGACAGTATTGATCAGGTTGTAAAGTTGATGATTCCCGTGACCCCAACCCGCCGACAGTTTCTTTCCACCACCGCTGCCGCCGTAGTAGCTGGCATTCTTCCAAAACAGAGCCTTGCCTCTGAAACGCCGAAAGGACCCCAAATGGACAAGACCCAAGAAGATGCAATGATCGACCAGATCGCCAAGGGCGTCAGTTTCGCTTTCCGAACCCCGGTCCTGCGCCGCCCGTCCGACTATGGCTTGGATTATGAGGACGTGTTTTTCCCGGCAATGGATGGGGTCATGCTCGATGGTTGGTTCATCCCTGCCGAAGGCAGCAACAAACTGATCATCGTGAACCACTTCATTGGCGCAAATCGCTATGGCTATCCCGGTCATCTGGACCCGTGGACCGGTCAGGGCGGGTTCGAGGTGAACTTTGTCGAAGCCTACAAGGCGCTGCATGACGCAGGTTACAACGTACTGGCCTATGATTTACGCGGCCACGGGCATTCGGCGGAAGGTGCGGGCAATATCTGTGGTGTTGGCGCGATTGAATGGCGAGACGTGATCGGATCTGTGCGGTATGCCAAAGAAAGGATGCCGAGAGCCAAGATTGCTTTGCACAGCCAGTGTATGGGGTGCAATTCAACATTCATTGCGATGGAAAAACATCCAGAAGAGTTCGAAGATATTATCTGTATGATCGCTGTACAGCCGCTTTCGGCGCAGCCGTTTATTGAGCGGGCGTTGATCGACAACGGAGTTGAGAATGCGGTGGAACGGTTCAACGAGCGCTATAGTTACTACAGCAGCTTCCGTCACACCGACAGCAACGCGATAGCGCGCGCGGACAAGGTCACCTTGCCCACAATGTTGGTGCAGGTGAAAGACGACCTGACCACCAAACCAAGTGATGCCGAAGGCATTTTTGCAAAGCTTCAGAATGAAGACAAGAAGCTGCTCTGGATCGAAGGGACGCCCGTGCGCTACGAGGGTTATCGCTACTTTAGTCAAAACCCGGCGGAGATGATCGCTTGGTATGATGCGCATCTGTGAGGACTATGGTGATGTTTGGCAAAGTGATTTCCAACATGATGGTCAAACCGGGGCAGTCCCCTTTGTTTGACAGCCCGGATGCTTACGGCCTCGATTATGAAGACGTGGCGTTTCAGACCGAAGACGGTGTGACGCTCAGAGGCTGGTTGATCCATGGCGGCAGCGACAAGGTGATCGTGCAGACTCACTTTGGTGTGCAGTGCAACCGGGGCGGCTGGACGCCCAAGGGCCATGGGCCGATCACCCCGTGGAAACAGGACATCAAATTCCTGCGTCAGGCGGAGTATCTGATGGAGCAGGGCTACTCGGTGTTGATGTATGACATGCGCGGTCACGGGGAGAGCGACTTGGGGCCGATCCCTTGGGTATCCTGGGGACCCGAAGAGGCCAAAGATGTGATCGGCGCTGTAGATTTTGTTTCCGCGCGCTTCCCCGAAGCGTCCATTGGTCTTTTGTCGATCTGCATGGGATCGGCTTCCACCACCTATGCCTATGGTCGTGACAATGGTTTGGCCGAGCGTAAGAATGTGAAGGCAATGATAGCGGTTCAGCCGCTTCTGTATACCTGCTTCATGAAGGCCCTGGGCATGCCAAACTTTATGGTGAAGGCCGGTGAGAAAGTCAGCGAGCAGCGTCTTGGCTTTGACATGGGGCAACCCAACTTCGTCAAAGAAGCGCATAATGTGACCGTGCCGACGCTTGTGGTGCAAAACAAGAACGATCCTTGGACACAGCTTGGCATGGTGGAGGATTACTACCAAGCCCTCACAGTGGAAAAAGACATGCGTATGCTGGACATCGAAAAGAGCCGCTTCGCGGCCTATGACTATGTGGGCAGCCACCCCGAAGAGCTGATGGGTTGGTTTGACAGGTATATGTGATGCTCTGGTCGATCCTCAAGTGGGGTCTGCCTGCCCTCGCCTTTGTAGCGGTGGCGGGCGCCTTTACCCGCAAGACGTTCCATGTCGAAACCGTCATTCCTGCCACCCCGGAGCAAGTATGGGCGGTTTTAATCGACACAAAGGCTTACTCAGAATGGAACCCCGTTTTTGTCTCGGTGGAAGGGACCTATGCCCAGGGTGCGAAGTTGCAGAACAAGGTGCGTGACCCGAAAGGCAACATCTTGGAAATGACCGCGACAGTGATAGCCCTGAATCCGGAGCGCGAGTTGCGCCAGTATGGCGGTATTCCCGGAGTCATCACATTCGATCACCGCTGGCTTCTGGAACCTGTTGAAGGCGGCACGAAAGTCATCCAGCACGAGGTCGACCGTGGTTTCTACCTTTGGTTCTGGAATTCCAACTGGATCGAACCAGCCTACCGCAGTGTTAATGACGCACTCGCAAGAGAATTGGCGAAATGACCTCCCCTGGAACTCTTAGGTAGGACGTGGGGGATGAGCGAACATGCGTCTTTTGAAGGCATTGGATGCGCAACCCGTTTGTCATTTATTTCCGGGAATTTAGCAGCTTGCCAGTGGCTCACCGAAGGTCCGGGTCTGCGAATTTGCTCCAAAAGCAGCGCTATCGCCTTGCACTGAAAAGCGATCATTGAAAGTTATGCGGTAAATGACGACTTCGTCCGTGCAGCAGACCTTCGGGCGAAGCGCGACCCTTCGCCCTAACAAGTAGTTGGGTAGGGTCTGCCTAGGGCTGGTGCCGGCCGTGCGCTACTGGCCATTCGTGCTAATTTTGCGAAAAGCAGTGTCTCCCGCTTTTTTGCTCGTTGCGCTCAATCTTGTGAAGCTTGTTGGATGCTGATCTGTCAGCTCCCCGGTTACTCTAAAACCATGTGGGCGAGAACCTAACAAGCTGCGCCTCTTCCGCCTTGTTCGCGAATAGAGCGGAATTACCAAGGGAAAAATACGGGGTTCTCTGGGGAATAAGTAGGCGTTTTAACTTTATTGGCATCGGTTTAGCTTCCGAACCTTGAATTTAGAGGGCTGATCTTCAAAAAGCCCAGTATAAGCTTTGGTGCCATTGCGGCGGGGGCTTTAAACAACCTGCCAAACCGACAACTCAACTCTTACACTTCGTCTCTTTTCCGCAAAGAGGCCTTTGCTCTTGCTGCAAGTGTTTCCTCATCTCCATCGACTTCTTCCAGGCGCTTCAGCAGGCGTCTGACACCTGCGGGTCCCCATAGATTGCCGCGACTGGTTCGCAGTCCTTCAGCATTGGCAGCATCCGCTATCGCCTGGTGGGGTGCGTTTCCATGTGTTTGTTCAAGGCGGTCGCGCACTTCGGCAAGTTCATGAGCTTTGCGGTCCGCTGTGTCGGATCTCACCTTCCTGGAAGCACGGACTGCGTCTCGCGTATTCAGGTGACGTTCCGCCTTCGGTATCGCTTTTCGGGGAATAGGTGTCCGGACATATCTTACCGGTCTTTCAGCCAGGCACAGTTGCTTCAGCAGGGTTTCAGGGAGCTCACCTAGCAGTTTGCCTGTTTTGAGATCCCTTATGTTTTCCTTGAATAGCAACAACTCTTCAAGAAGTGTCACGGTGTTATCGCCAGAATAGTGGGCAAACAGTCGGCGGAAATCGTCGATGATAACTGCGCTATTTTGTTCTCTCACTCTCTTTAAGAGTTCTTGCAATGTTGGCAGATCAGTCAGCGATTTGTAGCTGCGAGAATGGTCGTAGAATATGAGCAGCTTGTCGGCAGCTCCCAACTCATTTGCCGCGCCTTGAAGGTTGGCGAGTTGTTGCTTGGCTGATGGGTGCTGTTGGATAGATCCATTTGGTTTTGGACCGTGGGTGAGTAGGGCATACGCTGGTATCAACGGGTTCTCTTTATGTTGTGGCTACATAAACGGGTGGATTGGAGGTATATCTGGCAGGCTGTTCTGCTTCAATCTAAGAAAAGTGATGCATTTCGGCAACAATTGCGGAAAATATTCGGAAATCGCCCGAAGGCTTCGAGGCCGATTACTAGCACAGATCGGTCAACAACTATCCAAGGGAAAGATCCGCATGTCCAAATCATCAAAAACCGTATCTGACGCGTGCCAAAGCTGGCTGAAAACCTGCCAGCGCAATGAGCTTGAGCGCTCTACAATGAAAGCCTATCGCAGCCATGTGCGCATCCATATTGAACCGAAGATAGGAGGTCTCCTGCTCGCGGAGCTGTCGCGTGGCGATATCCGGGATTTCATGGATGACTTGCTTGATGGGGATGTGTCGCGCGCACAGGTCAAGAAGATCATGGTGAGCCTCAGAGCCATTTTGACCGAAGCGGTTGAACGCGAATGGGCCAGTCACAACGTTGCAGCCGAAGTGAAGCTTAAGCGTAGTTCTCGCGCAGATGGGAAACGCGTGGATGTGCCAACCAAAGCGGAGATCAGAGCGATCATCGCGAAAGCGCCTGCGTCACATCGTGCCATGTTCATCACAGCTATCTTCACGGGCATGCGGATCTCTGAATTGAGGGGGCTGACATGGGGTGCGATCGATTTTGATCGGCGCGTGATCCAAATCCGACAGAGAGCAGATGAATACTGTGAAATCGGTTTGCCGAAGAGCCGTGCCGGCACACGTGAGATCCCAATGGCCCCGACGGTCTTTGAAGAGCTTTGGGAGTGGAAGGCTAACGCGACTGAAAGCAAGCTGGATCTGGTGTTCCCAAATTCTGTCGGCAAGGTGCAGAACTATTCAAACATCTACAACCGCGTGTTCAAACCGATGCTTGTCAAAGAGGGTATCGTTGATGACAAAGGCGAAGCCAAGTTTGGCATACACGCCCTTCGCCATGCTGCAGCTTCTCTGTTTATCGAGCAAGGCTGGAACCCCAAGAAGATCCAAGCACTGCTTGGTCACGCTTCCATCACAATGACAATGGATGTCTACGGACATCTGTTTGAGAACGCGGAAGAGGACGTGTCAATGTTTGAGAAGTTGGATGCCGAGCTGATGGCGGCCTAAGATAAACAGTGGCGGCTGTCGGAGCTGTTTGACGTCGCCACTTTAGCCACTGCGGGAATGTGGGGCGATGCTCCTGCTAAGGCGCGGTCGGAGCTAGCAAGCAGCTAGGAAAGCCGCGAACAGCCCTGAAGCCCGGCGGGTAAAACGAGCCATGCTCCCTTTTGGTACAGTTGAATGGCTAGACCCGTATTCTCGGACGCCAGTGTCACGCTAAAGGGTGAGGCCGACAAAATGGCCACATCTTTTGGCATGCGCTCCAGGAAGTCTTGGCTGGGAAACACGACCAATGCAGCAGGTGCATCATTGGTCAACAGGGTTACCGCCCCAAGAATACCCAGCCATCCAAACAAAAGCAGCACCAGTGACAACAAAACGCTTCTAGTAGTCATGGATATGCTCCAGTCGCTGAGTTCCATCTTGCAGCGCTCGCAGATCGGAGGCCAGGTTCGCAACCTTTGTCAAAATGATGTGCCGATGGCTTTCAAAACCCTGCCTGACATCGCTGTAAATCGCATTAGGTTGGGTATCACTTTCCGAAATAATCGTGAACATGATGTCATCATTTCCTGCGATTTCGACAAACTCAACACCAATACTTGCCATTTCCAAAATGAGATGTGTGAGTGCGCGGTAACGTATCGTTTCGATTTCGATGCCAAAACGTGTTTCACGGACAACGGTCACCCCATTGAAACGTTCGAGCGTCTCGGGTGAAGCGCCATCAACAATCATTCGAAGGGTGAGTGCGTCAGCGCCAACGCCCGCAACAGCGGCGTCTATCACTTTAGCGTAGGCGGCTTTCGTGCGGTATTCTAGCCCCAAAGCAATCCGTCGCTCGTGGTCTCTCAGTTCTTTTGCGTCCTCCTCTGCAAGAGCCTGCGCGTCCGCGAGGAAATCCCATTTGTACCAAGGCACCTGTTGAAGAAAGGATGCGTACTCTTTCGCCTGTTGCGCTGAAACGACGTCCAGAATGGCCCTGGAGGGACCTCGGAGAGCCGAGAAAAGACGACCAAATGTTTCTTCGTAGGCTGCCTTAGCCAACAACTCAGCCGTGAAGCTTACGCCGATAACGTAAACCATTTGCTTCGTCGCGCCTTCAATAGGCCCAAGGGTACCTGACGCCTGAGACATGGTGCACACCGAGCGCCAGAACCCCGAAATACCTTTGAGAAACTGGTAGTCATGCGGGTCGCCTGTTTCGATGACGCGTGCGTAATCTTCATAGGCGTGAACGATATGCCATTCTGGATAGGTTAAGAGCGTGCGTGATTCAGCGCGGTGGTGCATTTGGTCCAAGATCGGTTTGCGCGAGTCCGCCTCTCCGGTTGGTCGGCACTGGGTCTCTGAATAGACAACCGGGGACAAGAGCGCCAGAACACCTACAACGGCAACTGCAGTCAGCCTCAAGAGCCATCGCAAGAATAGTCTCATTCGGGGCTTCCGATGTTTTTGGCTCCGGCCCAAACGGCAAGGCCACCGAGCGCCAAGTGTGGGACATTCGCAAGCACGCGACCCAGCGAGAAGTCCAGACCCAAAGAAGCATTCGTCAGAATGCCTAGATCGAGATAGCCATAGCCCGTGAAAAAGCCAAAAACACCGTCGCCGAGATAGGCAAGGCCAAACAAGATCATGAACATGCGAGCGGCCCTATGGGACTTTATTCCGGCGATTAATGCCCATATTGCGGACGCGACGTGGAGGGCATCGTCATAGATGTCGAGGGCAAAGATACCGAACGCCAGTCCATTTGCATCCGTCAATCCAGGTACGTAGTTCAAGGATGCTGCGATCATCAACGCGATGAAGTAAGCAAGGCTGAGTTTCTGTAGTGACGTCATAACCGCTCCAAATACGTATCCCAGAGGTTGTTGCGCAGGACCAATTTAGGATCCAGTTCACGTTTTCTAGCCGCAAATTTAGCGGCCCCGGCATAGGCTTTTGACAGTTGATCAAGACGTGCGTGAGGCCGGTAGGGCAGGTAGTAGGCGCCACCATCTTGCGATATCCGGTCTATCAGCTCTTCGGTTATGCGTCGCATGTCGGCTTCGGCCCGTTTGGTCATCTCCTGACTGAAAGACATGACGGCGGCGATGCGAGGTGTTGTGGCATACGATAGGTCGCTCTGGTCGTCTTGAGCCACATAGCGCAGTGTAACATTCAAGAATTCCTGATAGGACGCCGGGATCACTTCGCGGCAGGCCGTAAGAAAGGCGTCAAATGCGTCGAAACTGACAAAGTACTCATGCAGGATGTCGGTCCGGTCGGGATTGCGATCATCAAGTGTCACAACGGGTTCGTTGATCAGCGAATTGCGTGTCACCTCGCCACTGCCGAGGGCTGGCCCTAGTGTCGTTTCATTCCACCAGCGGAAGGATTTCATGGTCTCATTGCCAAGTTGCGCGCGGTATATGCGACTTGCCACATGCGACATCCAGCCGGAGCCAGACGCAGTTGGAAGGGCTTCTTGATCGTCGGTCTGTCGGTAGGTCACAAGTAAGGCCTGCTCAAAGAAGGCGTCTCGCTCTACGTTCAAGCGGCCGTATGCCATCGTAACTGCCAGATCATCCACAGCGGATTGAAAGGCCCTTGGAAACGCTTCGGCTTTCATTGTTTCAAAGGTCGGGGCCAGGCGGGCATTGGGCACCATGTCTACCTCCAGGTCCACGATCACGCCAACAAGCCCATAGCCGCCCATGGCCATATTGAAGAGATCTGAATTCTCCGTTGGCGAGCAATTTACGAGATCGCCAGTTGGCAAAATCATGCGAAGTGCGCGCACCGTTGCGCCCATCGGTCCGTAAGGCACAGGCCAGCCGTGTGCATTGACGGAAAACGTCGCAGCCACTCCAAAATCATTGTTGGATTGCATAACGGCGGGCGACCACCCGGTCGGATCAAGTGCTGCGATGACTTCTGACCAACGAGCGCCAGCATGGGTGCGATAGCTGCGATTGCCGGTGTCGATTTCCACGTTACCATTGTCGAATGTCACGGCTGTACCGTTTCGTGGAATGGCCTGCCCTCCCATCGAGTGACGCGCGGCGCCCACGTTGAAGGCCCTGTTTGCAGTACTAGCTTCGGCAAGTTCCCTACGTATTGTTGCAATCAATGCGTCGCCTGCATCCTCCGAAAGGACCAGATGCTTGTGGATTGGGGTGGCCGAGAGACCGCTTGCGTCATTCATGACCAAGCCGGTGGGAGTAGTGTCCAGTCTTGTTGTTCCGTTTAGAACAGGCAGATTGCTGTGAAATGGTCGGGCAGCAAGCCAACCTGCTGCCGCGCCACCAAGGGCGAGGGCTGCCCGCCGGGTGAAAGGCTTCATTGCTGTTCCAACTCCTGTGTGTGTGGCGGCGCCATTGACTTCAACGCATCTATGAGCGCCTCTGCAAATTCCGGAGGGGCTTCCAGGTGAGGTATATGGCCAACGCTCTCAAGGATCGTCAATTTTGCGTTTGGTACAAGCGTAGCGAGTTCTTTGCCCTGTGAAATTGGCGTAACCTTATCCTCTGCGCCCCAAATGACGGCGAATGGCAGGTCGAGCGCTTCCCAGTTGGTAGGGTCTAAACTCAGGGCATCCCTTGGCGTTGTGAAGAGTTCCGGAACCCATTTCGAGACAGCATTTGTATAGCCCTCACGCACCATCGGCGCACGCAGCATGTCAATGAGTTCTGGTGTTGCTGCTTCCTTGCGATACATGAAGTCACGCAGGAAAGTTCCGGTCAGCATTGGATTTGTCGCTGTGATGGAAGTTGCAAGTTCACGAATAGTAGAGTTGCGTAAGAGATGCGGCGGTTGTTTGGGGTTTCCTCGGTCACTTAGACCAATTGCACCGGATACAACGATATACCCTGAGACCAATTCCGGTCTCTTCAGCACAGCTTCAGAAACTGGGCCAGCGCCAACTGAATGCGCCACGATGATTGGGCGATCATCCAAAGCTTCCAATAGGGCAATCACTCGGTCAGCTTGCGCTGATCTGCTGTAGTCTGCCCCATCGGGATGCTTTGACCAACCAAAGGGAGGCATATCGAATGCTGTCGCTTGGTAACCGGCGTTTGAAACCGAGAGCATGGTTTCACGCCAAATCGCTGACCAGGCTGCGGTTCCATGCGCAAAAACTACACGAGGCGCGCTTTGTTTGGCGACATCGACTGTAAAGATGTCGCCTTGAGCGGTTTCAATTAGCTGTCCCTCTGGGGGGAGGCCGACGGAAAATGGTACAGTCTCGCGCAGGTACGCAGCCCATCGGAACGCCAGTATCGTGACGCAGCAAAGCGCAAGCAAAGACGCAAAGCATCCAAAAATCCACCTGTTCATGAAACCCTGTTTGTCAGCCTGTCCTTGGCTTTAAGATCGCCTTACTTGCATCAAATACAAGTCAGGTTTCCCTTGAGTTGCAGGAGATATTGAGCAATGCGCCTAAGAACCCTCTTCTAAGTGTCCGTGCTGCGAGTTCGCTAAGGTGCAACTTGGGTATTTGAGATAGGTGGGACATGGGCACCGGTCATACCGCCTTTGAGTCTACGCCTTGGCCACAAGCCGAAAGCGAAGCCTTGCAGTGAAGCTGATCGTCAGGACTGGGTGATCTGTTTATGTAGTGAAAACATAAATGATAAGTATTGGCCGAGCCATTCTGGATGGATTTAAAATCCTCGTGTCGGTGGTTCGATTCCGCCCCCGGGCACCATTTAGATCTCTGATACAGATTATCTGGTTTGACCGCGCGTTTGGCGGTTTTAGATGGCATTTCGCTGTCTGAGGCTGGAATGCAACCATTTGAAAAACGAAACATGTTCTGCGAGTGGCTCAGACTGGTCGTTGGCTGTTTGCTCGTCACCCAGCGCATAGGCACCTATCCCACAATTGCAGCAGCAGATGAGCAAAGCCCCTGCGAGGTTGAGTTCGCGCTTCAGGCGTTTTTTAACTCCCGGAAGATCCAGTCGCGGAGTGCTGCGATGTTTGGGCGTCGTGAATGCGCTTCGGGATAGACAAGGTAAAATGTTGATCCCAAGGGGATTTCTAAGTCGAAAAGCTCGACCACGCGTCCGGCCTGGACGTCTTTTGCCGACAGGACTCGCCAACCAAGGACAACACCTGCGCCATCTATCGCGGCCTGCAGCCCATGGTCCGGTAAGCTGAAGTGCATCCCGCGCGAGGCGTCCACGTCGGTTGAGCCGCTTGCGTCCAGCCAAGTCTGCCAAGTTGGTGCGTTTGGGTCAAAATCCATTGAGTGGTTGTGCAGCAGGACATGTTTTCGAAGATCAGACGGCGTTCTGATCGCATTTGGGCCTTCAAGAAGGCTGGGGCTGCACATGGGAATAACCGCCTCATCAAAGAGCTTGATGGCTTCAAGACCGGGCCATTGGCCGTGGCCGAGGCGAATGGCGGCGTCAAAATCGTCGCGTTGAAAATCCACCAGGCTCAGGCCTGTAGAAATGCGCACATCGATATCTGGATGTTCCGTATAGAATTTCTGCAGCTTCGGGATCAGCCACATCGCGGCGAAGGTCGGCGCGACGGAGAGGGCGAGTGATCCGCCTTGATCTGCCTCCATCACGTTTTCCATGGTGCGATCGAGACTGATGAACACCGCGTGCAGCTCTTTGGCGAGCAGTTGTCCCGCCTCGACAAGTACCAAGCCGCGCGTCCGCCGCCGAAACAGCGGGAAGCCGAGGAACTCCTCAAGTTTTTTGACCTGGTGGCTGATCGCTGCCGGGGTGACAGACAGCTCTTCGGCGGCTGCCACAAAGCTGAGATGGCGCGCGGACGCTTCAAAAGCGCGGAGTGCGTTCAGGGGATAGTTCTTGCGGTGCATGGCTATGACTTATTTTTTCTAACCCTGCGATAGACATTGTCGTTTGTCAAATTGCGGTGTGATGCGCACATTTACATTCAGAAACAGCCCAGTCGGGCATCCCAACCAAGATGAATGAATGAGTTTCCGAAAGGAGAACGCTATGGCACGTGCCTTCGCGACCATTGCCTTTACGCCTGCCGTACGCTCGCAGCAGTCCCGAAAGGGCTCTGCAGATGCCTATGCCAAGCTCTTGTCAGACGATGTGGTTTACCCAGATGAACTTGGGCCCCAAGA
Source organism: Shimia sp. R9_1 (assembly GCF_017743775.1). NCBI lineage: Bacteria > Pseudomonadati > Pseudomonadota > Alphaproteobacteria > Rhodobacterales > Roseobacteraceae > Shimia > Shimia sp. R9_1. The sequence continues at coordinate 860,349 of NZ_JAGHRN010000002.1, forward strand.
GATCGATTTTATCACCGCGCGTGACGGTTTCTATCAGGCCTCGGTGTCACAAACAGGGTGGCCCTATGTGCAGTTTCGCGGTGGCCCGGCGGGCTTTCTGAAGGTGCTGTCTCCCCAGACGCTTGGCTATGCCGATTATCGCGGAAACCGTCAGTATATCAGCGCGGGGAACCTGTCGGGCAATGAGCGGTTGTCGATGATTTTGATGGATTACCCCAACCGCCGCCGCCTGAAGCTGTGGGGCCGCGCACGTCTGATCGAAGGCGACGACCATCCCGAAATTCTGGACCAGTTGCATGACCCATCCTACCGGGCGCGTCCCGAGCGCGCGGTGATGATCACAGTTGAGGCCTTCGACTGGAACTGTCCCAACCATATTCCCCAGCGCCTCACGGTTGATGAGGCGCAGCAGGAGATTGCGGCGTTGCGCCGCGAAAACGAGGCCCTGCGGGCCGAAACCTCTGCCCTGCGCGCGACGCTCGCGCGCGGCACCCCAACTTTGAAAGGAACTGACCAATGACAAAACGTTTGCGTATTCCGGTACTTACCACGCTGCTGGCCGGCACCATGCTATTGCCGATGATCCACCCCAACAGTGCGACCGCTGCGGAAAGCCCCTTTGCCGTGGATATGAAATCCATGGAGATTGACGGGCACAATATTGCGTATCGCGAAGCAGGTGATCCGTCCAAACCGACCGTGCTTCTTCTGCACGGGTTTCCCACCTCGTCGCATATGTTCCGCGACCTCATTCCCGTGCTGGCCGAGGATTATCACGTGATTGCGCCGGACTATCTGGGCTATGGCGCATCGGACATGCCATCTGCGGAAAGCTATGACTACAGCTTTGCCAATGCTGCGGAAACCGTCACCCGCCTGATCGACGCCAAAGGGGTCGACACCTATAGCGTCTACCTGATGGATTACGGCGCGCCTGTTGGGTATCGCATGTTCGCTGAACACCCCGAGCGCGTCACGGGGTTCGTGATTCAAAACGGCAATGCCTATGATGAAGGCCTGCGCGAATTCTGGGATCCGATCAAAGCCTATTGGGCCGATCCCAGCACGGAAAACGGAGATGCGCTGCGCGGCTTTCTGACGCTTGACGCAACCAAGTGGCAATTCACCCATGGTGTGGGCGATGTCTCCACAGTGAGCCCCGACAACTATTGGCACGTTCAGTACCTGCTGGACCGTCCGGGCAACCAAGAGGTGCAACTGGAGATGTTCCTGGACTACGGCACCAATGTTGCTGAGTACCCCAAGTGGCAGGCCCTGTTCCAAGAGCATCAGCCGCCGGCGCTGATCGTCTGGGGCAAGAACGACCATATCTTTCCCGCAGATGGCGCCCATCCCTACAAGGCGGACCTGACCGACGTGGAATTCCACCTGCTGGACACCGGCCATTTCGCGCTCGAGGAGTATGGCGATGTGATTGCGGCCGAGATGCAGGAGTTTCTCGCGCGCGTCACCCAGTAGAGGCTTCCGGCCCTGGCGCGATGATCTGCCAGGGCAGTGCAAGCGGGCAGCCATGACATCCCGCTTTTGAGCTGCCCGTTCTGACCAGCAATGACAGAAAAAGGACCAAACCCATGAAAGATAGCATCAACCTGAACGTTCTCAGAGTAGCGGCCTTCTCCGATGGAGCCACAGGCGGCAACCCCGCAGGTGTCGTGCTCGGCGATACGCTTCCCTCCGACTTTGAAATGCAGCGCCTCGCTCAAGAGGTGGGATATTCCGAAACAGTCTTCGCCGCACCTCAGGGTGACGCATGGCGGGTGCGCTACTTCTCGCCCGAGGAAGAGGTGGCGTTCTGCGGACATGCCACCATCGCGCTGGGCAACGCCCTCACCGCGCGTGAGGGGGGCGGGCTGTTTCAACTTGATCTGAATTCGGGGCGCATCAGCGTGGAAACTAAAAATGACGGCAGCGCCACGCTGACCTCTCCTCCCACCCACAGCGCTGAGGCGGACCCGGATCTGGTGGCGGCGGCGCTTGCGCTCTTTGGCCTGAAAACCGCCGACCTTGACCCCGCATTGCCACCCGCGCAGGCCAATGCTGGCAACAATCACCTGATCCTTGCGTTGCGTGACAGACAGAGGCTTGCGGCAATGTCTTATGATTTGGCGGAAGGCGCGCAGCTCATGCGGGCGCATGACCTGACGACGATCAGTCTGTTGTGGGCTGAAACACCACGCCGTTTTCACAGCCGCAACGCCTTTGCCATTGGCGGCGTGGCCGAAGACCCCGCGACAGGGGCCGCCGCCGCCGCATTGTCTGGCTATCTGCGCGATATCGGCTGGCCGCATGAGGGCGAGATCGACATCGTGCAAGGAGAAGACATGGGGGCGCGGTCGCTGTTGAAAGCGCAGTTTGGCGCCACTCCGGGCGAAGGTATCCGCGTGTCAGGGACGACCCGGATCATAGAGCCTGACACGCCAAAGGCGGATGGGCAAGCAACGTCACCGGTGACCGTTCTGGCGCCGATCAAACTTGCTGAAGGCAAAACAGAGGCGGATCTGCTCGCGGCTTCGGCCGTTTTTCAAAGGGACTTTGTCGCCCATGAGCCGGGCATTTTACGCCGTGAACTTGTGCGCAAACCCGACGGCACATACCTCGATATCGTGCAGTTCCGAAGCCACGAGGACTATCAGGACGTGGTCAAAAAAGAGATGGAGTCGCCGGTGTGCGCGATGTTCTTTTCGGTCATGGACCTTAGCGATTTTGATCCCGACGCCGAGATGGATGTATACATCTCGCTCGAAACACATTGAACAAGCGTTTGCGGCTCCGGCGGGGGCCGCAAACCGCAGCTTTTGAGGCTTGTTGACGGTTGGGAAAATCAGCGGATATCGATTTGGCGCTGCCACATTATAAATGCGAATAAATGCGAGGGGGCGCTATTCCTCGATATTCGTCTCACCAGTTGGGATGCTGTTAATTCTGAACAAGGTTTCAAGGTACTGAGACCGACGTCTTTCCCCGAATCTTCCGTCGAACATCTGGGCAATCGTGCCATCGGTGAACATGGAATACAGCGCCAGGGTGAAGTCCTCGGCGAAACCTCTTTTTTCGTTGGAAAGAACCAAAGCATAGGGTTCATAGGTCCCACGAGAAGAGGGCGTTTCGTCTGCGGGGCAATCGTTATCTGTATTGTTGGCGCGATAGGCGTTGACCGCCGCCCGAACGAGATCGACATCTCCGAAATAGCGGTAGATCTTTCCGTTGCAGAAGGCTTCAGTGGCTAAGGTGTGCGAGTCAAAAGCTTGGGGGCAAATGCCGATGGAGGAGGGAGCCAGTTCCGCTGCTTTGACAACTGACGGTCCGATGGTCGATCCTTCGAGATATCCCCAAATTTCGAACTCAGGCTTTACCGGGTCCGGCTCCGGCCAGATTTGCGGGGGCCAAACTTTGCGCCCTGGGTCTTCGGTGTTTTCCGGCAAGTCCTTGTCTGTCGCCATGGCTTCAAGGATGGCATCACAGGCAGTCGTCCAATCTATGCTTGGCTTTTGTGCAAACAATTCAGTATCGGGTCGGCGAAGCCACTCCCAACCGGTCGGGTGTTCGCGCTCGGCGCAAAAAACAGGCTTTAACTCAGGGAACTGAGTGCACCTAAGCTTCAGGGTCTTTGCGAGCTGTTCACGAAACACTCTTCTGGGATAGCCCAGCTGAAAATACGAACCATTTGCCAGATAAAGGATGGGGGAGAAAACAAAACGGTGCAGGCCTTCTCCTTGGTCTTCGTTGTCTATTTCTGAGAAGGTCTGCATCCGTTTCAGATTTACAGTGGTCGGATCGCACAGCAGTTCCACTGTCGCGATCTCGGCGGTGCATGTGCCGTATGGCTCGCCGTCCTCTGTGCAATAACTGCCTTTGGACAAAAGGTCCGATCGTTGCCCCGCCGAAATCGGCACGGTTTCGAATGGCCGATTTGAGCGCACGAGTGCCTCAACGCAGATATCCCAAAAAAGCCCGCGGTATTTTTGGGTTCGTTTGTCCTTCCAGATGAATGGCGGCACATCGGTGCGCGCGCCCATGATGATTTTCCGATCCTCTTTTACAGCGGTCTCAAGTTGGATATCTTGTCCAAAGGCGAGTGCTGGCAGACAAGCCAAGCTCAACAGTGAAATCCAGACACTGGCTTTCATTATTCTTCCCCCGCAGTTTCTAAAACTCGACCGTCGGCTGGATCCTTTGAGGCACGATAAAAGGCGCGTCGGGTAAGTACTTCGGACAGGCAGAACATCACCAAAGCTGCCAGAACAACGGTGTAAAGCGTCGCCCAGATCATCAACCCGGCGTCTATATGATCGAAATCTCGAGGATAGTCCTGCGTGGCCGCCAAAAATGACAGATAGCGCATGACGGGGGTGATTATCAGCATCATCAACGCTCCCACCGCGACCCAAGACAGACTGTCCAGCAATGACAAATCGCGCCATGTTTTGGCATTCGATTTCATCTGGTCGCTAGACTTATGTCTCTTGAGCTGTTTCTGCTCATACCGGCCCGAGTCGGTCCACAACCGCTGCCTCGCATCCAAAAGCACTGTCACAAGCAGCGCCAAACATGCCGCGCGGAAAGAAATTGGGCCCATGTATTCAAAACGCCAGCGGATCGAAATTATGAACTCTTCGAATGTCATTCGCCAGGCTTCTGCTTCGGGTGTTCTGGTTTCCGTGAGCCATAGCTGAACCGCTATGTTCAATGCTGTAGAAACCAAGAAGGCAATGGAAAACAGGCTTAGTGCCTGCGGTAGCCAGCGTGTCCAGTGATTGGGATAGCGCATGTTTTCCCATTTTCGCTGGCCGTCTTCAGCAACGGAAGTCATGCGGACCCAGCGAAATGTGATCGCAACGATCGTGGCGATGCAGTAGGTGTTGAATGCGTTGACCGAATACAGCCTGATCCTCCGATAGGTGTCACTGCTGAGCGTGTCCCAGATCAAATTGAATTCCGCTTGCCCCGGCCACAGCACCGCCCAGGCGACTGTCCAACTCAGCACGATCGCCAGTGTCCAGAATAGCGCCAAATTGTTGCCGCGGCGCTGCATCAATGGTTCAGTCTTGTTCTTGTAAAGGACGTCTACGAATTGCCTCAGCCTATCCCGGGCGCGGCGCTGGCTTTCTGTGGGGGCCGGGCGCTGATCATAGGGGTGAATGACGTCCTGTTCGTCATAAAGAGCAATCAGCACGCAGAAATCGCTGGCCAATTCATCTGCGGCAGTGGCCACAGCCTCCCAGCCTTCATGGGAAAGATCGGGACTATTCGCATTGCTGAACAACTCGTTCTTTCGGCGACGAAGCTCATTTTCTATTTCTTCGAAGCGGTTTTTGTCGCCGGTCCCCGTGATCCGCAGCTTTTCATCAAGAAACCACGCCGATGCAACAAGAATGACTTCGATATTCAGGATGAAATCATCCAGATTGCCCAGAAACGGCTTGGCCTTGGCGTGCAAATCTATAACACGTTTGCGCTCGGGTTCTGAAATAAGATATTCGCTGGAATTGTCGGCTTCGCTGTCCGTGAAGAACCGTAAAACCTTGGCGTTCGACCGCAAAGCGTCCGAGGTATCTATAACCCAGGTCGGTATTCCCGCAACGCGATGGGCAAACATACGCAGCCATTCATCCACGCGCACCAGCGCCTTTATGGAAGGTGCTAGACCGACCATGATCAGGGCCAGTCCCATGGAGACTTCGGGCGCGATATTGACACCTGAATTGGTTTCCACAGGCTCGGAACTCACAGTGGGTTCAAGGTTTGCTATCCAGAACTCGATCGCCGAAGATTCCATGGGGGCGAAACCTGTCGTGGGTTCGGGTGCGGTGTCTGACGCTGGAGGCGGGCTCGTCGACGCTTCGGAGGGCAGAGTGCTTGCCCCGATCTCGGGCAAAAGATTTTGACCTCCGATAAGAGGTAACAAAATCTCGGCATAGCCGCATAAGATCAAATAGAGGATGATCAGCGAAAGCGTGTAGATAAAATATGCATATGTAACCTGCCGGCGTGCGCGCAATTTATCTGGTGTAAGAAACGATACAAGCCGATCAAGACGTTTGCCGGTCTCGTAGGAGATCCGGTTAAAACGTTCATGGGAAAATGCGATTATAATGCCGACGCCAAAAAACAATGCGACAATGTCGTGCATACCGTCCGTAGACATGACGTTACAATGCTACTTTATCGGCACCGTTCGCGCGAAGGGTCGCACCCCACCTGAGAATGCACCGAGGAAGGGGATGCTGCAAAAAACGCAGCGCACAAAACAATCAATACCAAGGCTGACTTCACAGCAATCACTCCGCTAAATCGGAAGAATTAAGTAACGTAGATTGTAATATATAAATTCGATTCTTTCAACTTTTGGTTGGATTTAGGGTTGAAGTTGATATCTGAGTTTCTGTTTCTTTATTTGCGTGTTCTATTCATTTTTTGGGTTTGGATTATTTTGAGGTTCTTTTAATTGAGTGCTGCGTCTTCTCTGAGGGAGGGCATTTTCGCTTGTCGATTTCAGGCTCTTGTAGGTCCGGTAAAGGTGAATTTTCTTGGCTTTTCAGAAAAGAGCGGATCTTGGGCTTGATTGAAAGGAGCTATGCCGAGCGCTTTGCCAATCAATGGCGAGCGAAACCCAACGAAGATAATTTTACCATCTATGTAGATGCAAAAAATTAGCCTGGCTCATTTTTGAAGTTCACGATGTACTGAAAATCACTGCTTCGGTGCTTTGATGTCGCCTCGGGGTATCTTTTAGCGGATAAGTTGAAGAGCAGATCTAGGCTGTTTGAAGAGCTCAAATGAGAGCGACCAACGATAACTGTTCGGCTTTGCTGCTATATGCGCGCTTAGGGCCCTCCTTGCTTGTGATTAATAGAAGGACCGCCCCACTAAGCGTACTATTGTCGGCTGCCTCAACAACACCAACACGCTCCGAAATCACGCAACCGCAAAATCCGCCAAATCACCACTTTCATCTGCCTGCACCGGGGCTTGCAGTTTGAATTCGTGATACATCATGGGCACGACGAAGGGGATCAGGTCGACGAGGATGTCGCGGTCGGCGAAGGCGAAGGTGTCGATGGCATTGGTTCGGTGCGAGACGTGGATTTTTCCGTCGTTGAGGAAGTCGAGCAGGGGGAGCAGGAAGTCTTGATGGCTCAGGTGGAGGCCGTTGGCGGTCCAGCTGTCCGGGCGCAGGGCGGCGGCGGCGAGGAAACCGGCGCACCAGGAGGTTGGGTCCATGTCGCCTTCTGCGGTTTCATCAAACACCGGCGCGAGGTGTTTGCTCTCTTCGAGGCCTGCCAGAATGTCGTCATAGAGGCCGCCAACCGCGATGATGACACTTTCGGGAAGGTCCTCTGGGGCGCCCAGGGCGACGTGAAGCCACTCATAGGCTGGGACGGATTGAGGGGAGCAGATCACGCCGGTGAGGTAACCATCCAATTGGGAGACTGAAGTGCATGATCCGCCTGTTGATTGGGTTTCCAGAAACTCTTCGATGGTGTTGAAGTCGTTGAGGTGGCGCATAAAATCGTCCTGGAGGGCCTCGTCAACTTCCAAGGTCAAGGCATGTTCTTTTGCAGCGTCTGTGTCCCATTCGGAAAGGGTGGCGAGGCTTTCTTCTTCAGTCTCTAGAGCTTTGAGCGTCCGTTTGGATGTGGTTGGTTCGAGCGCCACAAAGATTGCTGTGATCACCAAAGTGGCGATGCCGCCGCCAAGCCAGCCCAATACCGGGGCGCTGATCCAGGTGGCCCCCATTACGGCGGCGGAGATTGCCAGCAAAAGGGAGCAGCCAAGATTGAGCAGGATGATTTGCATGACATTGAGGCGCGGGGCGTCGTTGGTCTTTGTGGGGGCGGTGGCAAGAACGATCTGGTTGGCGGTCATCGGTTTCATAGCGGGTCTCTCCGGGCGGATGGGGAATTCTGAAAGAGAACCATTCTGGTTTGGGTCTGGGGGACCGTCAGCGTTTCGGCTGTGACGTTTGTATACCGTCGTATTCATTTGACGATTGGGTGGCAGAGGGTGAATGCAAATAGCCCTAAGGCAAGGCGGCTATACTTTAGGTTAGTTGGGGCGGGTTGAGCGACCTATGGCACACTGTATCGGCGATTAAATTCGCATCCTGTGGCCTTGCTCCTGACCCAATGGACCCGCCATTCAGGATGGACTAAGACTCAGGCGGGACCATCTGAGGGGGCATGCTGATGGAAGAGAATTGGATTGAAAAGTTCAATGGCTTGAGCCGCTTGCCTGCAGACATACGGGCGGCATTGGAGGCGGGCAGCGAGATTGTTTCGGTTCCGGCAGGCACGCAGATCTTTGCGCCGGGGCAGACGGCTGACAATTTGTGGTTGCTTTTGGATGGCACGGTGAAGGTGCAGCAAAGGTCAGACACCGGACGCGAGGTGTTTCTGTATCGGGTGCATGCGGGGGAAAGCTGTGTGCTCACCACGGCCTGTATGCTGGCCTTTGAGGATTACTCGGCGGAAGGCGCTGCGGAGACCTATGTGAAAGCGGTGGCGATACCGCGCGCGACCTTTGATGATCTTGTTGGCAAGTCACCGGTGTTTCGGGAATTTGTGTTCACCGCCTATTCGCGCCGGATCACTGATCTGTTTACGCTGATTGACGATATTGTCTTTCAGCGGATGGATGTGCGGCTGGCGTCCCGTTTGCTGGAGCTCGCGGATGCGGGTGATGTTGTGCATGCGACCCATGCCGCGCTGGGCACTGAATTGGGCACGGCACGGGAGGTTATTTCGCGCACCCTGTCGGAATTCCAGCGGCGGGGATGGGTGGAACAATCCCGCGGCGAGGTGAAGCTTTTGGAACGCGAAGGGCTGGAGCACCTTGTGAAGACTTCAGGCGCGCATCGGTAAGATGTCTGGAGCCCTGTTGCAAAGGTGCGCGGGGCAAAAAATCCCACCAGATTTCATGAAATTCCATTGCTTGGTGACCATGTCACCAAAGTCTCCGCGCGCCGCATGCGAATGTGGCCCAGCAACGATTCGACCTGGAGACGAAAAATGATGAAGAACATGGGAATGATCGACCGCGGCGGCCGTCTGATCATCGCGGCGGCATTGGTGTTTCTGACGCTGGTTGCAGGCGTTATTGGTGGTGTCCTTTTCTGGATTGCCCTGGCTGTTGCCGCTGTGTTCACGCTGACGGCGTTTGTCGGGAATTGCCCGCTTTACCGCATTGTCGGCCTCAAGACCTGCCGCGACTGCTGATCCACGCGCGGGCCAAGGGCGCGAGGGGCCTTCCTTTTGAGATGGCTTTGAGCGCTCTGCACCGCACCCGGATGCGTTTGGCTTTGGCAGGGCGATTGCCGGGGCTGCGCGCCAGCGGTGCGGCTGCCTCGGCGCGCTTTCAGCCAATACGCGGTCACACATGCCGTCACTGATTTGGAAGACCAAGGGCGCGGGGTGCGTCCTGAGGAGGAGAAACCTATGACTGATTATCCAGTCAACATCACCGTGAAACCTGAGGTTCAGGCGTTCTTTGACGAGGCGACCAACACCATCAGCTACATTGTCAAAGACCCGTCTTCAAAGAGCTGTGCGATCGTGGATTCGGTGATGGACATCGACTATGCCGCCGGGCGTATCACCTTTGATCACGCAGACGAGTTGATCCGCCAGATCGAGACACAGGGTCTTAAGCTGGAGTGGATCATCGAGACCCATGTGCATGCCGACCACCTGAGCGCGGCGCCTTATCTGCAAGAGCGGTTGGGCGGGAAGATCGGGGTCGGCTCCAAGATCACTGTGGTGCAGAACGTGTTTGGCAAAGTGTTCAACGAAGGCACCGAATTTCAGCGCGACGGGTCGCAGTTTGATGCGCTGTTTGAGGATGGCGACACCTATATGGTCGGCAATATGCAGTGCTTTGCGATGTATACGCCGGGGCACACACCCGCCTGCATGGTGCATGTGATGGGCGATGCGGCTTTTGTCGGGGATACGCTTTTTATGCCTGATGGCGGCTCTGCCCGCTGTGACTTTCCCGGCGGCTCGGCAGAAGAGCTTTATGAAAGCATCATGAAAGTGCTGGCACTGCCGGATGAGACGCGGCTGTTTATGTGCCACGATTATGGCCCCGGCGGCCGTGCCATCGCCTGGGAAACCTCGGTGGCGGAGCAGAAAGCGGCCAATATCCATGTTGGTCAGGGCAAGACCAAGGAAGAGTTTATCAGGTTCCGCACCGAGCGGGATGCGCAGCTCTCGATGCCAAAGCTCATCATTCCATCGCTGCAGGTGAACATGCGTGCGGGCGAAGTGCCGACCGATAAAGACGGCAACCCGATGCTCAAGGTGCCGGTCAACGGCCTGTAAGCGGTAATGCGCGCTGAGGCGTGCGATCCGCCAAAACCGCCCGGAGGAGGGGTTCACATGAACATCAAACGACTAACCGATCAGGTTTCGGTCAGCCCGCAGATTGTGGCCGATGATATTGCCGAGATTGCCGCGCAGGGCTTTCGCACCATTCTGTGCAATCGGCCCGATGGCGAGGGGGGCGATCAGCCTTCCTTTGAAGAGATAGAAGCTGCCGCCAAGGCCGCAGGGATTGAGGCACGCTATGTGCCGGTGCAATCGGGCATGGTGCGCGATGAGGATGTGGCCGCATTTGGCGCGGTTTTGGAGGAGGTCCAGCGCCCGGTTCTGGCCTATTGCCGGACCGGCACACGCTCGGCAACGCTGTGGTCTTTCCATCAGTCCAAATCGCGCCCGATGGCGGAGATTCTCGCGGCCACCAAAGCGGCGGGCTATGACATGAACGGCGTGGCGCGGCGTATTTCCAATGGGGGCAAAACCCCCACAGATACCGGAGACGCGCATTTTGAGGTGGTGATTGTTGGTGCAGGTGCCGGGGGCATCGCAGTTGCCGCCAGCCTGAAGGCACGACAATCGGGCCTCAATATCGCGGTGATTGATCCTGCAGACATCCACTACTATCAGCCCGGCTGGACCATGGTGGGGGGCGGCGTGTTTGAGGCGCAAACCACCGCCAAAACCATGGGATCTCTCATTCCCAAAGGCGTGCATTGGATCAAATCCGCAGTGGCGGCGTTTGAGCCGGAAAACAATGCGGTCATTCTGGATGGCTGCCGGGTTGTGAAATATGACCGGCTGGTGGTCTGCCCGGGCCTGAAGCTGGATTGGGCAGCGGTCGAAGGCCTAGAGGAGACGCTGGGCCGCAATGGGGTGACCTCAAACTACCGCTATGATCTGGCGCCTTATACCTGGCAGCTGGTGCAGGAGTTGCAGGAGGGGCGTGCGCTGTTCACCCAGCCGCCGATGCCGATCAAATGTGCGGGGGCACCGCAGAAGGCGATGTATCTTTCCGGGGATGCCTGGCACCGAAATGGGCGGCTGAAGAACATCGACATCCAATTCATGAACGCCGGCGGGGTGCTTTTCGGGGTGAAGGACTATGTCCCTGCGCTCTCGCAATATGTGGAGAAATATGACGCAACGCTGAACTTCTTCCACAACCTCGTCGCGGTGGATGGGGCTGCGAAGACGGCCACGTTCAAAGTGGCCCAGCCGGATACCGATCCTGCGGAGGTTACGGTGGACTTTGACATGATGCATGTCTGCCCGCCGCAGGTGGCGCCGGATTTCATTCGGGTGTCGCCCTTGGCGGATGCTGCGGGGTGGGTCGATGTGGATCAGGCCACCTTGCGCCACAGGAGCTATGACAACATCTGGTCCCTTGGCGATGTGATGAATGCGCCAAACGCCAAGACCGCCGCCGCCGCGCGCAAACAGGCCCCGACGGTGGCCGATAACATCGTGGCGGATATTGCGGGGCGCTCGCCAAACTCGGCCTATGACGGATATGGTTCCTGCCCGCTGACGGTAGAGCGCGGCAAGATTGTGCTCGCAGAATTTGGCTATGGTGGTGTGCTCAAGCCAAGTTTTCCGACTTTCCTGCTGGATGGCACCAAACCCAGCCGGGCGGCTTGGTTTTTGAAGGAGACCATGCTGCCGCCGATCTACTGGAAGGCCATGCTCAAAGGGAAGGAGTGGCTGGCAAAACCGGAAAAGATCAAGGTCGCGCCAAACTAGGGCGCTTCGCCAGCGTCGTGCCCGCCTGTTTCACGCTGCGATGGGCGGGCGCGGACCTGCGCGATGGGCCGAGGCCCGCAAAACTCAGATGACGGAAACCACAATGTCCCACCCCCTGCGCCGGTTTGTTCCCATTCTTGATTGGGGGCGTCGCTATGACCGGAACGCGCTGTCAAATGACCTGATCGCAGCGGTGATCGTGACGATCATGCTGATCCCGCAGTCGCTGGCCTATGCGTTGTTGGCCGGGTTGCCGCCGGAGGCAGGCATTTATGCCTCGATTGCGCCGATCATCCTGTATGCGATCTTTGGCACCAGCCGCGCTCTGGCAGTGGGACCGGTGGCGGTGGTGTCTTTGCTGACCGCGTCAACCATCGGGCAGGTTGCAGAGCAGGGGACCGCTGGGTATGCGGTTGCCGCGCTCACGCTGGCGTTTCTTTCGGGCGCGTTTCTGGTGCTGTTGGGGGTCCTGCGCCTCGGGTTTTTAGCGAATTTCCTGAGCCATCCGGTGATTGCCGGGTTTATCACCGCCTCGGGCATCCTGATTGCCGCCAGCCAGCTCAAACATATTTTGGGTGTGAGCGCCCATGGCCATACGTTGCCGGAGATGCTGCTGTCGATTGCCCGGCATCTGCATGAGATCAACTGGATCACAGTGGGGATCGGAGTTCTGGCCGCGGGCTTTCTGTTTTGGGTGCGCGGCAACCTGAAGCCGCTTCTGAAAAAGCTTAGGACGGGGCCGCTTCTGACTGATCTTCTGGCCAAGGGCGGCCCGGTTTTTGCGGTGGTGGCGACCACGCTTGCGGTCTGGGGGCTGAATTTGGGGGAGCAGGGCGTGCGCATAGTTGGCGATGTGCCGCAAAGCCTGCCGCCGCTGACCTTGCCGGGGGTGAGCAGTGATCTTATCGGCGCGCTATTGCTGCCTGCCATCCTGATTTCGATCATTGGATTTGTGGAAAGCGTTTCGGTGGCGCAGACCCTTGCGGCCAAGAAACGCCAGCGCATTGATCCGGATCAGGAGTTGATTGGACTGGGGGCGGCCAATCTGGGGGCGGCGTTCACCGGCGGCTTTCCCGTCACCGGGGGCTTCTCCCGCTCGGTGGTCAATTTTGATGCCGGGGCGGAAACCCCTGCGGCGGGGATCTTTACGGCGGTGGGGCTGGCGGTGGCAGCGGTTGCGCTGACCCCTCTTGTGTATTTTCTGCCAAAGGCAACGCTGGCGGCGACAATCATCGTGGCGGTGCTGTCGCTGGTGGACTTTTCGATCCTGCGAAAGACCTGGGCATACTCTCGCGCGGATTTCATCGCCGTGGCGGCCACGATCCTGCTGACGCTGGGGCTGGGTGTGGAGGTTGGTGTGGCCAGCGGTGTGGCCATTTCGGTGCTGCTGCATCTTTATAAGACCTCCAGCCCCCATGTGGCGGAGGTGGGGCTGGTGCCTGGCACGCAGCACTTTCGCAATATCCACCGCCATGAGGTGGAGACCGTGCCCGCGCTGGTGACGCTGCGGGTGGATGAGAGCCTCTACTTCGTCAATGCGCGGTTCCTCGAGGATTTGATCCAGAGCCGTGTCACCGCCGGTTGTGAGGTGCGCGATGTGGTGCTGATGTTCTCTGCGGTCAATGAGGTAGACTATTCCGCGCTGGAAAGTCTGGAAGCCATCAATGCCCGCCTGCGAGATATGGGTGTCGGGTTGCATCTATCAGAGGTAAAAGGCCCGGTGATGGACCGGCTGCGGCGCTCGCATCTGATTGAGGCGCTCAATGGCGAGGTTTTCCTGTCTCAATATGACGCCTGGCAGAGGTTTGGCGTGCCGCAGGCTGTGCCTCAGGTTGCAGAGTAGGGGTGGCGAGAAGGCGTGTGGCCCGTGAAACGCCCAATATTACAGCGCTTGGGTAGGCGGCCTCCTCCTTTGGGATAGGCCGCCCGATCGCTTAAAGAATTCTCAGGATTTCTGCGCTTAGGCTCAGTGAAAGGCGCGAATACTCGCGTGAGAAGGCATGGTCGGGAGGCGTTTCTATGCTCAAGTTTGGCAACCTTTCGCTCCGGCTCAAGCTGCCCCTGCTGATGGTCGCGTTGACCGCCACGTTCCTTGTGGGGGTGTCCTTTTCCGTCTACCGGATGGCGGAGCAGACCATTCGGCAGAATGTGTTCTTTTCTCATGAGACCTCCGCCAATGCGGCCCAGCAGGCGCTGACGGCCATGATTGATGCGGTGCGTCGCGATCTGGTGATGAATGCGGATCAGCCAACAACCTTCCGCGCGATCAGCAATTTTGAGCGCGTGATCAAGATGATCGAAGCGGACGATCCGATCCAGTATCTCACCGACACTTACGTCACCAACAATCCGCATGCGGCAGAAGAGCGTGCCAAACTGGTCGACCCCGGAGATGGCGAATACTACAGCCAATCCCATGCCAGCTATCATCCGACGTTTCTGCGGGCGCTCACGCTCAATGGATACAAGGATATGTATCTGTTCAACACAGAGGGGCGTCTGCTATATTCCGTGACCAAACAGGCGGATTTCGCGCAGGATTTCTCTGCCGGAGCAAATGCAGAGACAGGTTTGGGGCAGGTGTTTCAGGCCGCTTTGAAGGCGCAGCCGGGGGAGATCAGCACATCTGATGTTGCTGCTTACGCGCTTGGCGATGGCGGTGCAGGGGCTTTTCTTGCGATCCCGGTGCTGAGCAAGAAAAAGGTGATCGCGGGCGTTCTGGCGGTGCAGCTTTCCAGTGAGCGTATCGCGCAGGCCCTGGCGGGTAATCTGGAGCCAAACGGCGGGCAGAACATGTTTCTGGTCAGTCAGGATGGGCGCGCGCGCAGCCCGTCTCTGATTGAGGGGCAGTTTGCGGTTGGGGACATATTGCCTGAGGCACCGCATATTGCTGCGGCCGTGGCGCGCGAAGAGGCGTTGTTTGAAAGCGTGAAAACCGGCGCTGGGCATGCCGTGATTGGGCTCGTCAAACCGCTGGATGTTGATGGGTTCTCCTGGGCGCTGGTGATGGAGACAGACCGCAATGCGGCCTTCGCGGTTGTGCGCGATATTCGCATGGTTGCCATCGCCATGATCGCGGCGGCTGTTGTTTTGGCCACGGGGGTGTCTTGGCTTGTCGCAAGCCGGATCACACGCCCAATCCAATCGCTGCGGGAGGTGACAAGCGCGCTGGCGGAAGGGGCCTATAACGTGGAGATCACCGGGCGCGCGCGGGGCGATGAGCTTGGCGATCTGGCCAACGCCATGGGCAATTTCCGTGACCGGCTGAAGAGCGCGGATGCGGCCTCTGCCCGCGAAACGCAGGCGGCGCAGAAGACAGCACATGTGGTGGCAACCATGAATGATGCGCTGTCTGATCTGGAAGGCGGCAATCTGGCCTGTGACATCACAACGCCCTTTGCCGAGGATTACGAAACGCTGCGGGAGAGCTTTAACCGCGGCCTCGCCAACCTGCGCGACATGATGTCAGGTGTGATCGATGCGGCGGGCAATGTGGATCAATACTCCAACGAGCAGAAATCTGCGGCAACCGTGCTGGAAGCGCGGACAGAGGCGGCTGCTGCAACACTGGAGGAAACCGCGCGCGCGGTGGATCACCTGTCTGAAGGTGTGACAGCCACTGCCGATCGGGCAACCCGGGTTGATACGGCCATGCAGGCCGCGCGCAATGAGGCAGAGAGCAGCCGCGATGTTGTGTCCTCTGCGGTGTCGGCGATGGATCAGATCCAGACGGCCTCTGATGAGATTGCGCAGATCATCGGTGTGATTGACGACATCGCCTTTCAGACCAATTTGCTGGCCTTAAACGCGGGTGTTGAGGCTGCGCGCGCAGGCGAAGCCGGCAGCGGATTTGCGGTGGTGGCCTCTGAGGTGCGGGCGCTGGCACAGCGGGCCTCCTCTGCTGCGGGCAAGATCCAGACCCTGACCGGAGCCAGCGAGGACCATGTTGCCAATGGCGTTGCCATGGTGGGACGTGCAGGCGAGGCGCTGAGCAGCATCATTACGCAGGTGGGGTCTGTGTCCGATCTGGTGACCGAAATTTCCGAAGGTGTGCAGGAGCAGGCGTCTGATCTTGATGAGGTCAATGCGGCCATGCGCAAGCTCGACAGCATGACCCAGCAGAACACGGCCATGGCAGAAGAGGCCGCTGCCGCCAGCCAGATGCTGCAGGGCGAGGCCCAAAGCCTGACTGGCATTGTGTCGCGTTTTGAGATGGATGTGGCCAGCGCGGAGGAAGAGGCAGCGTTTGAGGAGCCGGAAGCGGGCTTGGAAGACACGCGCCTTAGCGCTTAGAATTCGACGTCTTCCTTGATGAAATCATAGAGGTTTTTGTAAAGCCCTTCGCAGTTTTGATTGTTCACACATTGCGGTGACGTTGCGGGGGCTGCGGGAGCGGTGGCGCGTGCGGCGGGCTTGGCCGGCTGGCGTGGCTGCTTTGGCTCGGATGCGGGCGCCGATGCTGGCTTGGCTTTGGCGATAGGGGGCGGGGTGGCCGCTTTCAGGCGCTCGATAAAGTCAAAATCCACTTCGCCATTGGCAATGAGATGATGCTTGGTTTGAAACCGGGTGATCGCCTGACGGGTGGCAGAATCCAGCGTGCCGCTTGGACTGCCGCTAAGATAGCCGAGCGCGATCAGCCGGTGCTGTATGTCCTCGGTCTCCGCACCGGTAAGCACATGTTTGCGCTCGCGTTTCTGGGCGGCGCGGGCATCTGTCATATCGCCCTGCAGACATTGCCAGTAGGGCACACCCGCGTGTTTGCCCAACAGTTCAATCAGACCAAGCTCGATCAGATTGCGCACCGCCTGCCCCTGACTTTCGACGCGGTCGATGGAGATCGGGACCGCCACATCCAGATCGTCGATCATGCCTGCGACCGTACCGCTGAGCCCACGGCGGGAGACAACCATGGAATTGGAGACAGAGCCGCCAGCGAGCACCTGACGGCTGGGATATTGCACAAGATGCAGATCCACCGAGACAATCGAAAGCGTGCGTTTGCTGCGGTAAAGCGAGGTGGTGATGCCGCGCCCGCTGTTGGAGTCATGGCCGGCGGTGATGGTGTTGTCGACCGTGTCAGAATCGAGCTGGGAAATTGACCCTCTGATATAGAGGTTGGGTTTGACCTCGCCCTTTTTGCGGGTTGTCACCAGCTCCAACTGACCAAACCCGGAGATACGGGCCTGATCCAGAAACACATAGCGCCCGCTGCGTTGGTTCATCTGGTTGAGCGCGTTGATGAGCATGTCGTCCGCGCCCACATCAATGTCGCGGGTGTCATCGGGAATGTCTGAGGACGACACCAGATAGCGCCGCGCCGGCAGCTGGGCTAAGAGCCCGTCCATGCAGCGCAGGGATGGGGCAAATGAGGTGAAATTCCGCGCCGGGCGCGCATTGGGTTGCGCAACCGCAGGGGCAAAACTGGCGTGCGAGGAGGCACAGCTGGCCAAAATGAACGCGGCCAGAAGCCAGAAAATCACAACGGAAACAAAGCGAACCCGAACCAAGAGGACACCATACACATAACCAAAACACCCCAATAGTGTGCGGCCAATTGGTTTACACCGGTAAAACGCATGGGTGAAGTTGCCAGCGTTTTTGCTGCGAATTTTCTGAAAATTGAAAGCCCTCAAGTTACGCTCTGTTTAGGCTTTCATGCCAGAATAGAGGCGTTGCCACTGTGTTGTGTTTGGTTTTGGCTATGATGTTTGTGCGGTTTCTCAGCCTTATTGGCGCTTTCTTTCTTCTGTCTTCTCAAGTGTTTGCAGCCTCGCGTGAGCTGCCGGTTTCGGCAGACGGTTGCGCGATCCATTTTGCGCTGACGGGGCAAGTGGGGGCAGGGTGTGCGCCGCCTGCCAGAGCGGAGCTTGGCGTCGCGCGGCGATTGCCGCCTGCGGGGTTTGACACCGCAGCGGCCAGTCTGGACAGCGTGCCTGAGGAGCAGGGGTATTTTATCCGCTTTCCCTTCAATTCCGATGATTTGACAGAGGAGTACAAGGCTCATCTGGCGCGGTTGGGGCGCGTTTTGAATGCGCCGAAGCTGGCGCAGAGTTGTATCAAACTGGTTGGCCATGCGGACAGTGTGGGCGGGCCGGCCTATAACCGGCGTTTGTCCGACGCGCGGGCGCGGGCGGTGGCGGCAGCGCTGGCCAGCGCCTCTCGAGTGGATAAGGGCCGGATCGCCACAGAAGCCCGCGGCGAAACCGCCCTGCTGAGCGGCATCCCGGGGCCACATCCGTTAAACCGCCGTGTGGAAATTCTGGCGCGGCCGAGCAATGGGGCCCGTTGCAAGTGATCTGGCGGGCTCTGGTAGTTCTGCTGATTGGTGTCGTGGGCGTTGCGCACGCCGCATGGGCCGACATTCGCAACCAGCGGTATGTCGCGTTGGTGATTGGAAGCGGGGACTATCCGGGGGCGGCGGCGCTGACCAATGCGGTGGCGGATAGCGGGGCGATTGCCGCGCGTCTGCATGGGCTGGGCTATAGTGTGATGCACCTTGAAAACCCGACACAGGCGGAGGTGATGCGCACACTGGCCGTTTTGCGCTGGGCGGCTGAAGATGCGCGGCAGGTGGTGGTTTATCTGGCCGGACATGGTGTGATGCAGGCGGGTCAGGCCTTCTATTTGCCAGTGGATGCGCTGAATGGGACGCAGTTTGATCCGCCAGCGCAAAGCCCGACGGCGGCGCAGATGGGGGCTTTGTCTCAAACGGTGCCACTCTCCGCAATTGTGCAGGCGCTTTCAGACAAACCGCGCAACAAGATTATTTTTTTTGACGCATGCCGTTCGGTTGTATCTCCGATCAGGGACGGTCTTGGCGGCAGCGGGCAGGCCATGGAGGCCGGGGTCGCCATCGCTTTTGCGTCTTCAACTGGTACGGTGGCTTATGACGGCCAAAATGGCCACAGCCCTTTTGCGCAGGCTTTTTTGCGCCATGTCACACAAAAAGCCCCGCAGCTGGAGGATGTGCTGCGCCGCATTCGGGTCGATGTGGTGCGCCAGACGCAAGGGATGCAGGTGCCTTGGGTGCGCTCTTCGATGTTGCAGCGCGCGTTTTTGCAACCGATGCCTCCGGTGCCGAATGGCTAAGGTATGAGCTGACGGCTGATGCGAAGGGGCGAGCTTGGCGATAAGCAGGTCACACAGGCGTAGTCTCGGCCCTTTGGTGCAGATCAGCTTTTGAGCACGTGGTATTGGTGCGCTTGTGGCAAGGCACGCGTTGCGGACCTCTGTGGTGGGGGGCAAAGTAAGAAGCGCCGCAGAGGGGACTGCGGCGCTTCAAATCTATCAGTTTGGCTGAGGTGTCGCGGGTCAGCTGATGTCGACGGTGAAGGCAAATTGGCCCAAGGCGCTTTGCAATGCGTCTTGACCGGACGCCACTGCAACTTTGGCCACAACGCCGCGGCTGGCGTCTTGCACCACGTCGAGGCTGAGCAGCTCGGCGGAGAGTTTTTGTGCCTCTTCCCGCACGGTGCGCTCGATTTCCATCATGTTGAGCGTGACCTTGTGGATCTTGCCCACTGCGGTCACCGGCAAGGTCTCAAGGCAGATGAAATCCTTTGGCACCGCCGCGCGTTCGGTCACATGGGTTTGTGCAAACTCCAGCAGCGCGGCCGCATCAACCTCTGTGCCAGCCGATTTCTGATAATACATCACCGGCACTTCGCCCACTTTGGCATCCGGGCGGCCGATCACGGCAGCCATGGCGACGGCGGGGTGCTTGTGCATGGCTTCTTCGACGATCTTGGGGTCGATGTTGTGGCCGCCGCGAATGATCAGCTCTTTCTTACGGCCGGTCATCCAGAAGTAGCCATCCGCGTCACAGCGCGCGAGGTCGCCGGTGTTGAACCAGCGCTTGCCGTCTTGCTCCAGCCAGATGCCCTTGTTCTGCTCCTCGATCAGGTAGCCGTCAAAGACGTTGGGGCCGGTAATGTAGATCACCCCGGCCTCATCCACCTCGGCCCAACGCTCAAATTCGTCGTTGTCGTTGAGAATGGCGATGCGCATGTCCTGATAGGGGAAGCGCATTCCGATGGAGCCGATGCGCGGTTCCGGGTTGTTGATCGGGTTCATGGAAGACGCCAGAACGCCTTCGGTCATGCCATAGGCCTCAACGATGGAGACGCCGGTTTCCGCCATGAAGGCATTGAACAGTTCGACCGGCATCGGGGCCGCGCCACAAGCGCCAAAGCGCAGGGAGCTGAGGTCTTTGTCTTTGTGCGGCACCTGCATCAGCGCGCCGTAGATGGTGGGCACGCCGGAGTAGGAGCTGATGCCATAGTGCTCAACCATGTCCCAGAATCCTGCGATCACGCCTTCGCCGCGATAGCCGGAAGGGGTGGCCAGCACGATATGGCCGCCGTGCATCCATGGCAGCAGGCCGGTTACGAGCATGGCGTTGGTGTGGAAGAGCGGCAGACCGCAGAGTGCTGCGGTGCCCGGGCCGACGTTTTCCGCGCCAACATAAAGGCTAGGGCACCAGGAGTTGTAGACCTCGCCAAAATGGGTGCGTTTCACGATTTTGGGCAGGCCGGTGGTGCCACCGGTGCAGAGCATGGTGGAGGTGTCCTGCGGACCCGGCGCATCAAAGGTGAGCGCATCGGATGGATCGTTGGCGATTTCATCCAGCAGGCGGGACATGGTGACATTGGTGCCCTCAAGCATGGGGGCGACCGGAGGCAGGGGCAGGGTTTCAGGCCAGACGCCATCCCCTTTGATGTAGGGCGCAAAGTTGCAGAGCAAGATGTGCTCCAGGCCGGGCACGTCTTTGGCTGCGGCGCTGGCTTTCTCCCAGATGTCGACACCGGGGGTCTGTTCAAGCGTGATCAGCACTTTCACACCGGCGGCCTTCAGCAGGTCAGCCATGTGATCGGCTTCCATCAGCGGGTTGATGGCGAGCATGCCACCTGCTGCGCTGCCGCCCCAGATCGCAAAATGGGTTTCCGGCATGTTGGGCAGGATGTAGGCCGCCACATCGTCGCGGCCGATGCCGAGGCGACGCAGGGCGTTGGCCGTTTGGGTGATGCGCGCAAGCAGCTGGCCATGGGTCAACACATAGGGCGTGCGCATGGCGGCTGCGCTCAGAAAGAAGCTGAGCGCAGGGGCATCAGGGTTGAGCGCTGCGCCTTTCTGAAGCGCCTCATAGGTGCTTTGCGGCAGGTGCCGATCCTGCAAAGGTGTCCGCTCAAACGCAAGAATTTCATCCATGGTTTTGAGAACGGTATTGTTATTCATTGTCTTTCCCTTTTTGGTCCGGCACCCGCCTCCGTTCGTGTGAGGCAGGATGTCAGTGTGTCATCAGGCCGCTGCTTTGATCTGGTCCGATTTGATCATGTCGGCGGCTTTCTCTGCGATCATCATGGTCGGGGCATTGGTGTTGCCCGAGATCAGGTTGGGCATGATGGATGCGTCGATCACGCGCAGCCCTTCCATGCCGTGGACGCGCAGCTCGGGATCAACCACCGCCATCTCGTCGACACCCATCTTGCAGGTGCCCACAGGGTGATAGATCGTGTCCGCGCGCGCACGGATGTGCTTCTCCCAATCCGCGTCTGTTTTGGCGTGTTCCGTGCCAAACATCTCTTTGTGGCGGTACTTTGCCAGCGCCGGGGCCTCCATGATCTCGCGGGTCATGCGGATGCCTTTGATCATGGTTTCCAGATCGCGGCGGTCTTCGAGGAAGGCCGGATCAATGGCCGGGCTGTCAAACGGATCCGCGCTCTTGAGCGTCACAGAGCCGCGGCTTTCCGGGCGCAATTTGCAGATGTGGCAGCTGAAGCCATGGCCGTAGTGCAGTTTGCGGGAGTGATCGTCCACCAGCGCCACGGTGAAGTGCAACTGCACGTCGGGGCGATCCAGCGACGGGGAGGTTTTCAGGAAGCCCGCGCCTTCCGCAAAGCAGGTGGCCATCATCGAGACGCCGGTTTTGCGCCATCTTTTGAGGTGGCCCAGCATTTTCATGCCGCCGCGCAGGCTGATCCCGAAGTTGTCGAGGTCTTTGGACTTATAGGCCAGGGTGAAATCGAGGTGGTCCTGCAGGTTTTTGCCAACGCCGGGCAGGTTGTGACGCACTTCGATACCGTGTTTCTGCAGGTCCTGGGCATCGCCGACGCCGGAGAGTTGCAGAAGCTGCGGGGTTTTCAGCGCGCCGCTGCAGAGCAGCACCTCGCGTTTGGCGTTGACAGTGATGTCCGCGCCTTTGCCATCCTTTTTGTAGACCACGCCGGTCGCGCGCAGGCCGTCAAATGTGAGCCGCGTGGCGTGGGCCTTGGTGATCACCGTGAGGTTGGGGCGGTCCATGACCGGGAAGAGATAGGCGGCGGCGGCAGAGCAGCGCTCGCCGTTTTTGGCCTCATCGTGGAACTGAGTGACCTGATAGTAGCCAACACCCTCGTTGTCGCCACGGTTGAAATCTGTCTTCTCGCGGAACTGCAGCTGGCGGGCCGCTTCGACAAAATCTGCGGTGATCGGGCGCGCTTCTTTCTGGTCAGACACCTGAAGCGGACCACCGTTGCCGTGCACGTCGTCGGCGCCGCGCTCGTTGTTTTCGGATTTCTTGAAGTAGGGCAGGATGCTGTCCCAATCCCAGCCTTCACAGCCGAGGTTGGCCCATTCGTCATAGTCCTGACGCTGGCCACGCACATAGAGCATGGCGTTGATCGCGCTGGAGCCACCAAGCGCTTTGCCGCGCGGCTGGTAGCCCTTGCGGCCGTTCAGGCCGGGCTGCTCAACGGTTTCCATGATCCAGTTGTTGATCTTGAATGGTTTGCCCGGAAGCATCGCCACAACCGCGGCAGGCATGCGCACGAGGATGCTGTTGCCGCCGCCGCCTGCTTCGAGCAGGCACACGTTGATGTTGGGGTCTTCGGTCAGGCGATTGGCGAGTACACAACCCGCAGATCCACCGCCTACGATCACGTAGTCAAATTTCATGGTATTCCTCCCTTGCCGTATGCTAGAAAATCGAGCGGTTTGAGGAAGCGTCTTTGAGGACATTTTTTTGACACTTCCGGCCAGTCGAGTTCCTCTATTGTTCCGGATTTTCAATCCTGAGTGGTTTTTAGGTTGCTGGAAATTTTGAAACTAAGGGGAGGTTTGCGCAGAATGCAAGTCGCGCGCGGCAGCCGGAGATAACTGCAATCTTTTGCTAAGATTTCACAAAAACGCTGTTTGGGTTTGCGTCATTGGCTCAAAAGAGGCTGTGAAACAGGCATGCTGGGCCCTTGGGCTTCAACCCTGTGATGTGCGATCTGTTGCAGTGTCAGGCTTGAGGGCTGTCTGCCTGACGTGGCGGCAATATGTGCGCCCTATTGGCGGAAATGTTCAGGCACTTTGTTTCAAGCTGCCGGGGCTGTAGCCGTATTGCTTGGTAAAGGCGCGCACAAAGCTTGAAGATTCGGAGTAGCCGGTGCGCCACGCAACGGTGGTGACATCCAAGCCAGCGGTGCTGAGCAGCTCGTGTCCGATCGCCAGACGAGCCTCAATGAAGATCTGCCGGAAAGACGCGCCTTCTGCGGACAGGCGGCGGCGCAGGGTGCGTTCGCTCACCCCCAGTTTGGCCGAGATGGAGGCGATTGTCGGCTCGTTGTTCATGTTGAGCAGAATGGCCTCACGCACTTTGGAGCGCATGTCGTTGGGGGCGGTCTCAGTGAGGTTGAGCAGGCTGCGGCATTGCTGGAGGCATTGCTCCATGGTCGCGGGGTCATGGCGCGGCAGGGGCGTGTCCATCAGGTGATCGGGCACCACGATGGCGTTGCGGTCGCTGTTTACGATGACCTTCAGGCCAAGCAGCTTCTGTATCGCTGCTGCGTTTTCCGGCGCATTGAGCGTGGATTCCACCGTCATCTGCGCGAGCGACAGTTTTGGCAGCACTTCTGAGGTGAAATTTGTGAACACCGTCAGGTGGCGTTCCAGCACAAAGGTTTTGACGCTGGGCGGCAAGCCATCGGTGTCATAGATCAGCAAGGTGCTGTTTTCGGCGCGCTCCAGTTTGAACTGGGCGATCAGAAAGGACAGGTTGGCAAAATCCACGGCGGTTTTCAGGCCAGCGCGCAGGGACGGGCTGCTGACAATAGCGTAGCCCCAGATCCCGAACACCTCGGGGCGATAGAGACGCCCGATTTCTACACCCAAACCCGGCCGGTTTGTGGTGTGTTTTAGAAAGTTGCCAATCACAGCAACCTCTTGGGCGATCGTCACTTGGGTGTCGTTGTTGTAGAGGTCGAATGTGACCAAGCCCGTTCCTTGCAGGCATTGCTCTGAGCTGACGCCATAATTTGGCGCTGCTTCGCACAGGATGCGGATGCTGCCTGCGGGGCGTTTTAGTGACATATCTAACATGATCAGACGCTAAATCACGTGGCCGGAAATGTCAAAATGATGTCCCCAAACGTCATCGGCTTTCCTTGGCGGTCGTCTATTGTGATGTGATCGGGAGGTACATATGCGATCACTTATTGCCATTCAAGAAGGTCAAATTTCGCTCGAGCAGATCAAGGCGTTGGAAGAGGTTTTGCGTAAACTTTACGCGGAACACATCTGCGACGACAAACTGACCATCATTTGGAACATTGCCGCCAAGCAGCACACGATCACCGATCGGAAGTGGTCTCGGTCCTCTACAGTGACCATGGAAGTGCCAGACGGGCTGGAAACCCAGAAGCGTGAAGCCTTCATGCTGGAGGTGGAAAAGAGCTGGCGTGCCGTGACCGGGCAGCACCCAGATCAGGTGGCCGTCGGCGCCTTTGACCAGTCGCGCTACACGGACATTCTGAAAGGCAACCTGACGCGGTTCTCCACATGGGGGCGCATCAGCTATCTGGCCAAGCTTTTCACACGCATCTTTATATCCAAGGCACGGTATGGAGTGCTGATTACCCGATTTAACCAGTGAGGGAGGAAACTCATGCCGCTTTATACTCTGGCTTCCAAGAAGCCGTTTGCCGAGCAGACACGTTTTGACATCGCACAGGTGATCACGGATGTGCACTGTGGCTTGACCGGTGCGCCAACCGAGTTTGTGAATGTGGTTTTCATGACCGGTTACAGCATGCGCCGCGGAACCATTCTGGGTGTGAACGGGAACGTGCGCACCGGAGGAGACCGCACCGCCGGTCTTTATGAGCAGCTCAACCAACAAATGCACCAGCGGATCGCGGAAGCGGCCAAGCTGGATCTCTCCAAAGTTCTCGTCACGCTGATCGGCATCGAGCCGCATTGGGTTGTTGAAGGGGGCATGGTTTTGCCACCACCCGGCGAAGAAGCGGGCTGGCTCGAACGCAAGAACGCCGTTCACGCCGCAATGGGCGTGGGCACGGCGTAAAAACTACAATGGAAACTGGCCGCATGCGACAGGGCATGCCGGCCTGTACAGACATCAAGGAAACACAGACATGGCAACGCTTGGAGATTCTCTGACGCTGAAATCGGGTACGGTTCTGCGCAACCGGATTTGCAAGGCTTCGATGAATGAAGCGCTGGCAACGCCGGACGGCAAGGTAACGGACGCGCATGTGTCGCTCTATGAAGCATGGGTGGACAGCGGCGCGAGCCTGCTGATCACCGGCAACATGATGGTAGACGGCAAGCACATGAACGAGCCGCTTGTTGTGGACGCGCTGCTGGACACCAACATGGACTTGCTGCGCAAGTGGGCAGCCACCGGCAAACGTACCAACACCCACATCTGGCCACAGCTGAACCACCCGGGCAAGCAATCGCCAAAAATGGTGAATGATGCACCGCTCGCGCCGTCTGTTGTGCCGATCCCCAACGACATGTTTGCGCCGCCACGCGAGCTGACCGACGCAGAGATCGAAGGCATCATCGACAGCTTTGCCGAAGCGGCGGCGCGTCTTGAAGAAGCGGGCTTCACCGGTGTTCAGCTGCACGGTGCACACGGCTATCTGATTGGCCAGTTCCTGTCTCCGCACCACAACCGCCGCGAAGACAAATGGGGCGGCAGCTTTGAAAACCGCTTCCGCTTTGTGGAAGAGATCTACAACCGCACCCGTGCCCGCACCGGCCCTGGTTTCAACGTCGGCATCAAGATCAACTCCTCTGACTTCCAGAAGGGTGGCTTCACCGAGGAAGATTCCATCGAGGTGGCAAAGCGTCTGGACAAGCTGGGCATCGACCTGATCGAGATTTCCGGCGGCAGCTGGGAAAACCCGGTGAACCGTAAAGGCAAGCAGGAAGCGAAAAAGGAAAGCACGCTGAAGCGTGAGGCCTATTTCCTTGAGTATGCTGAAAAGGTGAAAAGCCAGATTTCCACACCGTTGGTGGTGACCGGTGGGTTCCGCTCATCTGAAGGCATGAGCGAAGCGCTGGGGACCGGTGCAATGGATATGGCCGGTGTGGCCCGTCCGTTTGCGGTGGATCCGAAGTTTGGCAAGCACGTGATGCAGAACAACAAGCACGTGTCTCCAGTGGCACCGATCCGCTCCGGTCTGAAGAAGATCGACGCGATGGCGATCATGGAAATCAGCTGGTACACCATGCAGATCGAGCGTATTTCGCAAGGTAAGAAGGTGCAAACCAAAGCCGACGGCATCTGGCCTGCCCTGCGCGTGATCTATCGCTTCTGGAAGAACGGCAAAGCGGTAAAGCGCGTCCGCGCCTAACCAAACAGACGGTTTCTAATGTTCGAAGGCCGCCCAGTTTGGGCGGCCTTTCTCGTATCTGTGCCATTCCGAAGTACGATGGCTGCCTGCGTGGGGCAGGCAGCGCTTAGGTCTTAGCCCCAGGTTGGGTGGAAGAGACCGGCTTTGGAGAGCGTGAAGATGTCTGCGCCGTCTGAGGTCACGCCGATGGAGTGCTCAAACTGTGCGGAGAGGGATTTGTCGCGTGTTACCGCTGTCCAGTCATCTTCGAGCACTTTGGTTTCGGGGCGGCCCAAGTTCACCATCGGCTCGATGGTGAAGAACATGCCTTCTTCGAGCACCGGGCCAGTGCCAGCGCGGCCATAGTGCAGCACGTTGGGTGGGGCGTGGAACACGAGGCCAAGCCCGTGGCCGCAGAAGTCGCGCACCACCGACATGCGCTGGCGCTCCACGTAGGTCTGAATGGCGTTGCCGATGTCACCAAATGTATTGCCGGGTTTGACGGCTTCGATGCCCAGCATCAGCGCGTCATGGGTGACCTGAATGAGCTTTTTGGCAAAAGCCTTCGGTTTGCCGGCCACATACATGCGGCTGGTGTCGCCAAACCAGCCGTCCACGATCACGGTCACGTCGATGTTGAGAATGTCGCCATCCTGCAGTTTGTCATCGGCGCGCATCGGGTCTTCTTTGCGGGCGCTGGTCTCTTTGTTCCACTTGGGGATCGGGCTGCCGGGGATGCCGTGGCAGACTACGTGGTTCACGCTGATGCAGCTGGCGTGCTGGTAGCCGCGATAGCCGATGGTGGCGGATTCAGCGCCAGCCGCGACGACTTTGGATTCAATCAGGCGGTCCAGCTCGGCCGTGGTCTGGCCGGGGAACACATGCTCTGCGATCTCATCGAGGATCTGCGAGGCAAGCGCGCCTGCTTTGTGCATGCCTGCATGGTCGCCTGGGGCGTAGATGCGAATGCCATCGCGGGTTTGGCGGCCTTTGCCGATCATCTGAACTGCTCCATCACCTAGGGTCCGACGCTATGTAAGGGCAAATGCCTCAAAGCGCCAGAGGGGGCTTATGCTATGCGTCAGAAAGGGTTTCGGGGAGGTGAAAAGGCAGGTGTTTGCCGATGGTGATCTGCGCAGGCGTGATGTCGCAACGATAGGCGATCACCTGCACGCCTGCGGCCTGTGCCTCGACGAAGGTGGCGGCATAGGTCGGGTCGATGTCATGGGCCAGCGTCACGCGCTCCGCGTCGGTGCGCTGCACCAGATAGAACATCGCAGCATCATGGCCCTGCGCGCGCATCTCGATCAGCTCTTGCAGATGTTTGGCCCCGCGCGCGGTCACGCTATCGGGAAACTCAGCCACACCGGTCTGGCGCGACAGGGTGACGGATTTGACCTCCAGATAGAGGTCAGGGCGACCGGCACCGGACAGCAGGAAATCAATCCGGCTGTTTTGGCCGTATTTTACCTCCGGGCGGATCATGTCGTAGCTGGCGTATTCGGGGATTTCGCCTGCCATCAGCGCGGTTTTTAACGCGCGGTTGGGCACCGAAGTGTCCACACCTGTGAAATCGCCGCTCTCATGCTCGACCAAGCGCCAGCCGTATTTGAGTTTTTTCTTCGGGTCATCATTGGGCTCAAGCCAGATTTTCATCCCCGGTTCGGCCAGCCCGATCATAGAGCCGGGATTGGCGCAATGGGCGGTCACCTCTGTGCCATTTTCTAGCACCGCATCGGCAAGAAAGCGTTTGTATCGGCGGATCAGCGTGGCGGGGATAAGAGGGGTTTGAAAGCGCATGGGACAGGCCTATACCTGCACTAAGCTGCTGACAAGGAATGAGATCATGACAAACCCTACTGCCGCCATGCTGGTTATCGGTGATGAAATCCTGTCGGGTAGAACGCGCGATGCGAATATGCACTATCTTGCGGGCGAGCTGACCAAGCAGGGGATCACGCTGGCTGAGGTGCGTGTGGTGCCGGATGTGCCTGAGAAGATCATTGGCGCGGTGCGTGCGCTTTCTGCGGAGTATGACAGTGTGTTCACCTCCGGCGGGATCGGGCCGACCCATGACGACATCACGGCGGATTGTGTGGCTGAGGCTTTTGGGGTGCACATCGACATTCGCGATGATGCGCGGGCGCTGTTGCAAAGGCACTATGACAATGCCGGGCAGGAGTTTAACGCGGCGCGCCAGCGCATGGCGCGTATCCCTGATGGGGCGACCCTGATCGACAACCCGGTGTCGGTCGCGCCGGGGTTTGTGGTGGAAAATGTCTATGTGATGGCCGGTGTGCCGTCGGTGTTTCAGGCGATGGTGGCGAGTGTTCTGCCAAAGCTCACAGGTGGTGCGCCATTGCTGAGCCAGACCCTGCGCATTGAGCGCGGCGAAGGCGAGATTGCCGGGCCTCTGGGAGAGTTGGCCGAGGAATTTTCCGATCTGTCGATTGGCTCTTATCCCTATCAGCGCAATGGCGTTTACGGGGCTAATGTGGTGGTGCGCGGCACAGATGGTGCGCGGATTGATGCGGCCATGGCGCGGTTGTCTGGGTTGTTCGCATGAGTGCGACGCCGGATGCGCGGCAGCTCTATGATGTCGTAGATGCCACCTGGCCTGCAGCGCGGAGCTTTGCCGTTGGGCCGTTTCTCATTCGCGAAGGCAAGGGCGGAGGCAAGCGGGTGTCTGCGGCCACCGCGCTGGGCCCCTATGACGACGGTGATATTGCCCGTGCGGAAGAAGCTATGACCGCGCTTGGGCAGGGCCTGTTGTTTCAGCTGCGTGAGGGCGAAGAGGCCCTGGATGCGACGCTGGCTGCGCGCGGCTATGACGTCATTGACCCTGTCACCATGTATGTGATTGAGGTGGAAGCTCTTTCGCAAGAAGAGCCACCGCGTACGGCGGCAATCCCCGCTTGGGAGCCGCTCAAGATCATGGAGGAGATCTGGGCCGCAGGTGGGGTTGGCCCCAAACGTATCGACGTGATGCGCCGTGCAGAAGGTCCGAAAACCGGGATGATTTCGCGTTGGAACGACAAGCCCGCAGGGGCGTCTTTCCTCGCCATGCATGAAGGTGTCGGCATGGTGCACTCGCTTGAAATTCTTCCGCATCAGCGCCGTCAGGGCGTCGCGCGGTTTTTGATGCGCCGAGCGGCGATCTGGGTGCAGCAGCACGGCGGCACACATCTTTCGGTGATCTGCACCACAGCGAACGAAGGGGCAAACGCCCTCTATGCTTCCCTCGGGATGCGCGTTGTGGGACAGTATCATTACCGCCAGAAAACAAACGCTTGAGGGAGGGGAAAGACCATGAGCACAGCAGAGATGCCAACCGCACTCGACATTCCGATGATGGACCCGCTGCCACCGGAGACACAGCGCTATTTTGAGATTTGTCAGGAAAAGCTGGGCATGGTGCCCAACGTTCTGAAGGCCTATGCTATCACGGTGGATAAGCTCAATGCTTTCACCGCGCTCTATAATGATCTGATGCTGGGTGAGAGCGGGCTGAGCAAGCTTGAGCGCGAGATGATTGCGGTGGCGGTGAGCTCGATCAACAAGTGTTTTTACTGTCTGGTGGCGCATGGGGCCGCGGTGCGACAGCTTTCGGGCGATCCGAGCCTCGGCGAAAAGATGGTGATGAACTGGCGCGTGGCGGATCTGGATGCGCGGCAATATGCGATGCTGGCCTTTGCCGAGAAGATGACGGTGGCTTCGAGTACAATTGAAGAAAATGACCGTCAAAAGCTGCGCGATGTTGGCTTTTCCGATCAAGACATCTGGGATATCGCCAATGTGGCGGGGTTTTATAACATGTCCAATCGTGTGGCCTCTGCGACCAATATGAAACCCAACGAAGAGTATCACGCACAAGCAAGATGAAAACGGCCCTGGCGATAGGCTTGGCGATCATGGCGCCTTTGGCGTGCTGGGCATTTGAGCCTCAGTTCGATGGCGAAGGTCAGTTGATGGCCGATGTGTTCGAGCCTCAGGGTGTTTTGACTTTGCCAGTTGGGCGATTTGCCGATGGCGTGATGCCGACGCGCAGCCTGCCGGGTCATGTGACCCGGCGCACGTGGCGTATCTCGCGTGGGTTTCGCGGCACGGGCATGTTGACCGCCACGCTTGCGGCGCAGATGCGCCAGCAGGGGTATGACGTGGTCTTTGAATGTGAATCCGATGGCTGCGGCGGGTTTGATTTCCGCTTCGGGATCGACGTCCTGCCTCCGCCAAAGATGTTTGTGGATCTGTCGGATTACTTCTTTCTCTCGGGCACCAAAGACACAGACACCGGGCTGGAGGCGGTTTGGATTCTGGTGAGCCAAACCGTGCAGGCAGGCATGGTGCAGATTGAAAGCGTATCTCCGGCTAACGCCGTGGCCCCAGAGCCTCTGGCCCCCACCGGTGGCGGCGGTTTTCAAGGCGTGGCGGAGGTTTCACTCGACGGGCAGGAGGCTGTGTCCACAAAATCCCTGTCAGATTTGCGCGCGCAGATTGAAGGCACCGGGCATGTGGTGCTGGATGATCTGTCCTTTGAGACCGGTGCCTCCACGTTGGCGGAGCGGGAGTTTGCCTCGCTGGAGGCGCTTGCGGCCTATCTGAAGGCAAATGCCGAGACGCGCATCGCGCTGGTTGGGCATACCGACAGTCAGGGGGCGCTGGATGTGAACACCCGCATCTCGAGAAAGCGGGCACAGGCGGTGAAAGACCGTTTGGTCAGCCAGCATGGCGTGCCATCCAAGCAGGTCGAGGCCCGAGGGGCCGGATATCTGGCGCCCGTTGCCAGCAATCGCACGGACGCTGGGCGGGAGGCCAATCGGCGTGTGGAAGCTGTTTTGCTCAACATCACTGAGTGACGGCTGGAGGCTGGCCTAGCTGGTCCGCCAAATTTGCATACCCGCGCGATGCGAAGTTGCGTCCGATGACTCTCTGCAATAGAATCACCTCATGGCCATCTGCATCATGTACAAACCAGCGCTGCGCACCCGCCCAAGATACTACCGGGTGGAGATCGCGATGAACTTGTTTGAAGAGGTCTCTGTCATGCGCGAATGGGGCGTGAAGGGTGGCAAAGGCCGCACTATGATAAGCATCTTTGGCAACCTGCGCGATGCGTCTTTGGCGGCGGATGGGTTCCGGCGCAAAGCTCTGCGTAAGGGATACGCGCGCAGCTAGAACCTCGCGTATTTGACGGGGCCGCCTTTTCTCAAGTCGAGGCAAACTGCTTCAGTTGGCCAAGCGCGATACCGCGCGGGCGAGCACTTCCAGACCTTTGACCAGATCTGCTTCGGCGGTGTCTTCCTCAAACACGTGGCTCACGCCGTTGATGGAGGGCACAAAGAGCATTCCGACGGGCAGGATATTGGCCACATTGGCGGCGTCATGCAGCGCGCCAGAGGGCATCAGGCGATGCGCATCCGGGGCCAACTCGGCTGCCGCGTCCGACAGCGCAGCCTTAAGGCGCGGGTTCATCTGTGTCGGAGGCAAGCTCCATTCGCCGCCAAAAGAAACACGTCCGCCAAAGCGGGGGGCGCAGTCTTTGGCGATCTTTCTGATCAGTGTGTCCATGCCTTGCAGGCGGGTCTCGGACCCGTCGCGCCATTGCATGGAGAAGGTCACGCTGCCGGGGACGACGGAGCTGGCGTTGGGATGCAGGGAGACATGGCCGATGGTCCATACCGTGGTGTCTGTGACGATATCGGTCAGGGCTGCATTGAGCGATTGGTTGAACGCGGAAAGCATCTGAAACGCGTCTTTGCGGGTGGACATGGGGGTGGTGCCAGCATGGTTCTGTGCGCCGTCAAAGGTGATCTTGAGATCGCGGATGCCGACAATCTCGGTCACAACACCGATTTGCTCACCTGCGAGATCGAGCCAGGGGCCTTGCTCGATGTGCATTTCCAGAAAGCCAGTGAACTGTGCGGGATCCACCCAGCCCTGATCCAGATGCGCCATGCTCTGACGGGCCTCTGCGAAAGTGATACCCGCGTCATCTGTCACTTGGTCCATCTCTTCGAGCTGGGTCACGCCGCTCCAGAGCGCGCTGGCGGTGGTGCCGCCAAAGCGGCCTTCTTCGTCCTGAAAGGACACAACGGACACGGGCGGGCCGCCGCTTTCTTTGTTGGCACGGGCGATTTCAAGCCCGGCGATGACCCCAAGCGCCCCATCGAGCCAGCCACCTTCGGGTTGGGTGTCTGAGTGCGAGCCAAGCAGCAACGAGGGCGCCTCTGCCAGTCCCCAGACCGATCCGGAAGGGTCAAAATGCGGCGTCAGCCCGGCCTCTTCAAAGCGGGTGGCAAGCCATTGGCGGGCGGCGATGTCATCCGCACTAAAGGCCCGCCGTTGCACACCTTTGCCAACGCCCGCCGCACCGATAGCGCGCAGCGCATGAAGGTCTTGAAGAAAGCGGTCGGGATTGAGCATGGATGGGCCTCACTTGTGAATGGCCAAACCCTAACTTCCCGCAGGGGAAGCGCAAGCCGGTGGCGGCGAATTCGCTTTCCCAAGGCGTGCCGCTTCGCTACGCATGGGCCACCGTTGTAGTTGAGAAAGGTCGCAGATGCCTCACATCACCCTTGTGCGCCACGGACAGGCCAACACCGAAGCCCGCGATGAACAGAGCTATGACAAGCTGTCGCCTTTGGGGCATCAGCAGGCCGCATGGCTTGGCGCACATCTGCGCGGCAACGGTGAGCGGTTTCAGCGGGTTTATGTGGGCAGTATGCGGCGGCACCGAGAGACAGCGGAGAGCCTTGGCGCGGCAGAGTTTGCCGAGATCGTGGAAGATCCGCGTCTGAATGAATTTGCCTATTTTGATCTGTCCCGTCTGATGGAAGAGCAGTTCGGGCTGGAGGTGCCTTCAGACCGGGAAGGCTTTGTGCGCCATATGCCAAGGGTGTTGCGCGCCTGGCAGGAGGGCGAGATCCAAGATGTGCCGGAAAGCTATGCCGATTTTGATGCGCGGGTGAAGGCGGCGATGGCGGAGATCGCTTCCGGTGAGGGCCGTGCGCTGGTGGTCACGTCTGGCGGATTGATTGGCGCGGTGCTGCGCCAGACTCTCTCGCTTGACGTGGATGGCTGGGCGCAGATGTGTCTGGCGATCCAGAACACCTCTGTTCACCGCTGGCAGATGGTTCTGGGCAAGCCTTTGCTGGCCCAGTTCAATTCTGTGGCCCATCTTGAAGCCCCAGACCGGCAGTTTGCCCAGACCCATTTGTAAAACCGGTGGGTGCCTCGGAAAGGCACCTCGGCGCGGATGGACCGCTTAGGCGACTTTGTCTTCGAAGTCTTTGTGGATGTATTTGCAGTCACAATAGGGGCACTCGACCCAGCCGTGCTCATTTGGGATCTGCAACCAGACACGGGGGTGGCCCAAGGCACCCTCGCCGCCGTCACAGGCAATGCGATAGCTGTCAACGATCTTGGTTTCAGGGGCGGCAATCGTCATCGCAAACGTCCTTTGGCTGGGGCAGGCATGCGCCTGTGACTTGGCAATTTCCGGGGAGTTGGTTGTGATACCGGCCCCGTTTCGATAGGGCAAATATTATGGATTGCACAGCGAGGGGCAAGAGCGGTCATGGTTCAGAATGCGATTGAAATCCGCGGGCTGCAGAAGACCTACAGGGGCGGCCGCGGCGAGCCAGAGAAACACGCGCTCAAAGGGGTCGATCTATCGGTGCCAGCGGGCAAGATTTTTGGTCTGTTGGGCCCCAACGGAGCCGGTAAATCGACCATGATAAACATCATGGCGGGGCTGGTGACCAAGACCTCCGGCAGCGTGCGCATCTGGGGATTTGATCAGGATGAAAATCCGCGCCAATCCCGCGCCGCGATTGGCGTGATGCCACAAGAGCTGAACCTTGACCCCTTCTTCACCCCGCGCGGCGCGCTTGAGGTGCAGGCGGGCCTTTATGGTGTGCCAAAGGCGCAGCGGCAAAGCGATGCCATTCTGGAGATGGTGGGGCTGTCTGATAAGGCTGACGCCTATGCGCGTACGCTTTCTGGCGGGATGCGGCGGCGGCTGTTGCTTGGCAAGGCGCTGGTGCATGGGCCGCAGGTGCTTGTGCTGGACGAGCCGACCGCTGGTGTAGATATCGAGCTGCGCCAGATGTTGTGGCGCAATGTGCGGCGGCTGAACGAAGAGCAGGGCACAACCATTATCCTGACCACACACTACCTCGAGGAAGCTGAGGAGATGTGTGATGAGATTGCAATCATCAACCAGGGCGAGCTGGTGGCGCAGGACAGCACCCGCAACCTGTTGGGCCATATCGATCAGAAATGCATGGTCATCCAGCCCGCAGGCGAAGTTGATGCGCTGCCCGAAGCCGAAGGTCTTTCGGTGGAGCGCCGCGCGGACGG
This sequence comes from Shimia sp. R9_1, assembly GCF_017743775.1. Lineage (NCBI taxonomy): Bacteria > Pseudomonadati > Pseudomonadota > Alphaproteobacteria > Rhodobacterales > Roseobacteraceae > Shimia > Shimia sp. R9_1. The sequence continues at coordinate 895,387 of NZ_JAGHRN010000002.1, forward strand.
CGCATTGGCGATCAGCTATCAGGCCAATGCCACCTCGGCTGAAGACGTGCTCAACGCGGTGCGGGCTGCGGGGATTTCGATTCAGGATGTGAAGACCGAGCAGGCCGATCTTGAAGATGTGTTCCTGGAGCTGACGCGCAGCCGCTGAGACTGCGCGACGGGCAAAGGCACCTCGCTTAGTCGCTGAACAGATAGTCCGTGCGGGCGACTTCGCGGGCGGCTTCCTCGTTCACATGCAGGAAGTCCGTTAGGGCTTTCACATGGGTTTCTTCGGTGCCGCCCTCGATCATGCGGGAGAGGTTCTCAAATCCAGCGTCGCGGATGCGGTCACTTTCGTTGAAGATGTCTCGTTTGATGGTTGGCAGGAGCCGCTCCAGTGTTTCCCGAGGGGTCTGTTCTCCGGCGAGGCCAATCCGGATGGCGTGGCCCGTCAGATACTGATCGGTGAAGTCACACTGGATTTCCAGCATCCGCGTGGTGGAGCGGTCGCTGAAGAAATCCTGCATCAGATCCAGCGCGCTGGGGTCGAGGCAGATCAGCAGGCGATCGGTGTCGTAATAGTCAAACAACATTCGCATCAGCGCGCGGCGGTGGCGCGTGCGTTTGCCGAGAGTGGACTGAATGCCGCCCAGATCGGGAAGTGGTGTGCCCTCCTCGTTGAAGAGGTAGGCAATGGTCGGGATGTTGGTGGTCTGACTGATTTTGTCGAGCAGACGTTTGGCGACGTGCCATTTCTTGCACACCAAGAGCATCAACTCGCGGTCCCGGCCCAGCGTACTTTCGGTCTCCCAAAAGCGGCTGGCAAAGCGCTTGCCCTGTCGACCGCGCCCGGTAAGGAAACGGAACAGGCTGGGGCCTTCGGCGGAAATCTGAAACTGCACGCCTTTCTCCGCATAAAGTTGACCCAGACGTTCCTTGAGCTCCAAGGCTTCGGGGCTGATCTTGCGCGCAAAGAGGTAATCCTGACTGATCAGCAGATCATAGTGATCGTTATAGAAGGTCAGGGGCATCCCGTAGTCGGTGAACATCAGGAAGGTCAGCGTGCGGGAGCGGATCTCCTCGGTTGGCACCAGATGGCGCACCAGTGTCTGGAAAAACGTCTCATCTGGAATCCAAGTGGTGCGGAAAAAGCGCATCACATCGCGGCGTTTTTGCGTGAAATTCAGCACCGCCTCGATGGTCTGGCGGCGCAGACACCACCATTGGCTGCCAATCATCACCTGAATGTCGGCGGGAACCTCGCGTTTCAGGCCCAGCTTTTTCTGCAGATTGAAGGTCGTATAAAACCGGCGCTTCTGCGTGCGCTCATTGAACCAGTGGCGATAGATCAGGCGCTCGGCCTTCATACCGGTTTTGATCCAGTCGCTCTCAAAGAAATCGAAGCTCTCGATGAAATCCACATCGTTCTCATCCAGGAAATTGTGGATGTACTCAGAAGATTTGATCACCATGCAGTCGCCAGACAGCATGTAGAAATGCGAGGCGCGCGGGAATTTTTTGACGGCGGTTTCCACTGCGTTCAGTGTCGCCTCCACCAAAGACCACTCGCCCCAGCCACATTTGATCCGCTTTTCGGCAAAGGCCACATTGGGATTGGTCCCCAGCGCCTCTTGCAGCATGCGAAAGTGCTCTGGTTTGGCACGCGCATCAAAGTGAATGGAGATGTGGTCACCCGTGGCCGTCAGGCGCTCCGCCTGTTTGATGATGGCTTCGGGATCCTTGTGGCACAGAAGAATGTAAGCAATTCTCGCCATCTAGCCTCTTTGATCCCCACTTTGACGTCTTGTAATTATCCATTTAAAGATGAACACGCGTTGAATAAACAGACTTTGTTTGGAATTTTAAAATACGTACAGAGATCGTGGCATTTGAGCGAAGCACGGCGGTAACGGAGGCAGAGCAATGGGATTTCCCGGCACCTGGATGACGGAAAGTGAGAGCGTGGTGTACCGTGTGGTACCCAAATGCGCTTGCTCGACGATCGGGCAGATCATGTATTACTCCGATCATGGCACGTTTTTTGACGGTGACATCCATGACGCCAAGGGCGGGATGCACAAATGGGCGCTGGAAGGCAGCCATCAGCCGATCACCGACAATGTGCGCGACCACCGCTCTTACGCCTTCACCTGTGTGCGCAATCCTTACACGCGGATACTGTCGTCTTTCTTTGACAAGATCTGTGGCATTCAGCGCAACGGCAAGCGCTATCGCGGCAATCTGGTGCCGATGCTGGTGCAGAAATACGGGATCGAAGTGGGCGGCGATGACGGCAAACAGGAGTTTGACCAGATCCAAAGCTTCCGCCGCTTCCTGCTGTTTGCGCGCGACACCATTCGCTGGCGGCGCCCGATGGACCCGGACATTCACTGGTCGGCCATGTCGGGCCATATCTCAACCTTCATTGTGAACGGCGGCGCTTACGACAAGATTTTCTGGACCGAGCAATTCAACGATGGCATGCAGAGCGTGTTGGATCAGATCGAGACGCCGCATGCGGTGGATTTGGCGAGCATCCCGCGCTTCAACGAATCTGAGGGCCACGGCCCCAAGCGCGCGCATCCGGTTGAGGACTATTTCGACGATCTGTCGATGCATCTGGTCTATGAAATCTACAAACGCGATTTCCACCTGTTCAAATATGATTTCGAGAATCCGGCCAACAAAATGCCGATTGGGGAAATCGATCTGGACGAGGTTCACGCCAAACTGGGCGACTGATCTGCGGGGCGACCCGTCTTTCTGGCGAGGCTGTGCACAATATAGATGTTTTTGCCCTGAACTGTCCGGGCAGCCTTTCACATAAGCTGAGCGCGGTTTTTTATGTGTTTCTGGGGTCTTATGGGCTGTGGAAACCGAGTGTTTCCCTGTTTCCATGCCGCAAACGATCCCATGAAAACCCCGATATTGTCCGGCCTCTGCCCATATCCTGCCCGATTCCGACGTCATAGATGGTGCTCAAGCGAGTAACTAGAGGACACCAGCATGGATCGCCTGACCGAGATGGAAGCTTTTGCCACTGTTGTGGATCAGGGCGGATTCACGGATGCCGCCAAGAAGATGGGCATTTCCAAATCTGCGGTGTCAAAGCACGTTTCTTCCCTCGAAGCCCGTCTGGGCGCGCGCCTGTTGAACCGCACCACCCGCCGTGTCTCACCCACGGAGATTGGTCTGGCCTATTATGACCGCGCCCGGCGGGTTTTGAATGACGCAGGCGAGGCGGATGCGCTGGTGACGTCGATGCAATCGGCGCCCTCGGGGCTGTTACGGATCTCTGTGGCGACAGATTTTGGGGTCAATCACCTCTCCCCTGTGTTGGGCGATTTTCTGGCGGAATTCCCTGATATCACAGTGAATATGGTGTTGAACAACCGCTATGTGGAGCTGATCTCTGAAGGCTTTGATATGGCGATCCGCATTGGGGAGCTGGAAGACAGCACCCTGCGGGCGCGCAAATTAGCTGAGACCACCAAGCGTATGATCGCGAGCCCGGCCTATTTTGAAAAATACGGCCGCCCGGAAAAGATCGACGATCTGAACCACCACAAACTGTTGCATTATTCCAGCCAGGCCAATGGCGCTGTCTGGAAACTGACCGCGCCGTCAGGCGAAAAGCGGCAGGTGCGCACGGCGGGCTGGCTTTCGGTGAATGACGGGCAATCCCTTCTGAACGCGGCACAATCTGGCCTCGGCATCGCCTATCTGCCGAACTTCCTCTATGCGGATGCGCTGGAGCAGGGGCTGGTTGAGGAAGCCATTCCGGATCTGCCGATTGAGACACAAGGCATCTATGCTGTTTACCCGCCCGGGCGCTTTACGCAGCCCAAGGTGCGCGCGTTTATCGACTTTCTGGTCCACGCTTTTGGCGACAAAGGCCCGGCCAACTGGTAATTTTCCCTGGCTTTCTATGAAAGCAACCTTAGCTCGGGTTCCTTGTGAACTCGGGCTTTTTCTTTTGTGCGGGCAATAAAAAAGGGGAGCGGCCAGCGCTCCCCTTTGGTTTTGTTATCAGGGCCTTACAAGCTTGCGGCCAGACGTGTGCCTTGGTTGATCGCGCGCTTTGCATCAAGCTCGGCAGCCACATCCGCGCCGCCAATCACGTGGCAAGTGACGCCTTCGGCCTCCAGCGCATCGGCCAGGCTGCGGTCAGACAGCTGACCGGCGCAGATCACCACATTGTCGACTGCGATCACCCGAGGATTTTCACGCGCTTCGCCAAAAGAAATATGCAGACCGTCATCGTCGATCCGCTCGTAATTGACGCCACCGAGCATCTCGACGTTCTTCATTTTGAGCGCCGCGCGATGGATCCAACCGGTTGTTTTTCCAAGACCTTTGCCAAGCGCTTTGGCCTTACGCTGCATCAGGGTGACCTGACGGGCCGGGGCGTGGGGCTGTGCGCCCTCGGGAGCGAGGCCGCCGCGGTGTTCTTCGGGATCAGAGACACCCCATTCCACCATCCATTCCGGCAGGTTCTCGGTGAGGCTTTCCCCTTCATGGACAAGGAATTCGGAGACGTCAAAACCGATGCCGCCTGCGCCGATGACGGCGACCTTTTTGCCGACAGGCTTCTTGTCGCGCAGCACATCGAGATAGCTCATCACCTCGGGGCGGTCTTGGCCCGGAATGCCCGGATCGCGTGGCACGATGCCGGTGGCGATGATGACCTCGTCAAAGCCAGCCAATGTGTTGGCGGTGGCCTCGGTGTTCAGCCGGATCTCGATGTCGAGATCGGCGATCATGGCTTCATACCAGTCCACCAGCCCCCAGAATTCCTCTTTGCCGGGGATCTGTTTGGCCACGTTGAGCTGGCCGCCCAATTTGTCGGCGCGGTCGATCAGCGTGACCTTGTGGCCGCGCTGTGCAGCGGTCATTGCAGCGGACAGACCGGCTGGTCCAGCGCCAACAACGGCGATGGACTTCACCGCTTCCGCAGCAAGGATCGGCAATTCCGTTTCATGGCAAGCCCTTGGATTCACAAGACAAGATGTGAGCTTCCCGCCAAATGTGTGATCCAGACACGCCTGGTTGCAGCCGATGCAGGGGGCGATGTGGGCGGCTTTGCCTTCGGCGGCTTTGTTGACAAAATCGCTGTCTGCCAAGAAGGGGCGGGCCATGGAAATCATGTCGGCGCAGCCCTCGGCCAGCACCTCTTCGGCCACTTCCGGCGTGTTGATGCGGTTGGAGGTGATCACGGGGATGCCGACTTTGCCCATCAGCTTTTTGGTAACCCATGCAAAGGCGCGGCGGGGCACGGAGGTGGCGATGGTCGGGATGCGCGCTTCGTGCCAGCCGATGCCGGTGTTGATGATGGTCGCGCCTGCTTTTTCAATCTCTTGCGCCAGCTGCACCACTTCTTCGTGGGTGGAGCCATTGGGCACCAGATCAATCATCGACAGACGGTAGATGATGATGAAGTCTTCACCCACAGCCTCACGGCAGCGGCGCACCACTTCGATGGGCAGGCGGATGCGGTTTTCATAAGACCCGCCCCAGCGGTCCGTGCGTTTGTTCACATGGGTGACAATGAACTGATTGAGGAAATAGCCCTCGCTGCCCATGATCTCCACACCGTCGTATCCGGCCTCACGCGCCCGGACAGTGGCGGTGATAAAGTCTTGAATTTGCTTTTCAATTCCCTCTTCATCCAGCTCCTTTGGCGGGAAGGGAGAGATCGGGGATTTGATCGGGGAGGCCGACACACATTCCGGCCCATAGGCATAGCGACCGGCGTGCAGGATCTGCATGGCGATCTTGCCTCCGGCCTCATGGACGCGATCTGTCACCACCTTGTGGTTGGCGATGTCCTGATCGGAAAACAGCCCAGCAGCACCTGGGAAAACGCCGCCCTCTTTGGAAGGGGCCATGCCGCCTGTGACGATCAGGCCAACGCCGCCGCGGGCGCGTTCAGCATAAAATTCCGCCACCCGATTCCAGTCTTTGGTTTCTTCCAGACCGGTGTGCATCGAGCCCATCAGGACGCGGTTTTTCAGAGTGGTAAAGCCCAGATCAAGCGGGGCCAGCATATGGGGATATTGAGTCACAGGTGCCTCCATCGGTGCCTCCTCATTTCCGGTTGACCAAAACGTAAAGTGGGGGCGCTGTCACCCCTGAACGCGGCGTCATCGCCGCAGCGTTATGGCCAAAGTGTTGCGCTGCGATTTGGCTATATTAACCATAAACCGCGACGTCGGTATTGCGTCTGTATCGCGGCTGTATTGCGTAGGTGCCAAATTCAGGCGGCCGCAAAACCTTAAGGCGGCGCGCGTTGCGCCTTCCTCTTGCCAAAAATATCTCGGGTGAAGCCCCATCTGTAATCGGGCGAGGGCGGAGTCCTCAAAAGGCTCAGCGCAGGAGGTTAGACCTCCTGCACCGCCATCACGCCTTCGACGGATTTCAGCGCGCTTTTGATCTGGGGATTGACCGGGAAACCTGCGCCCGCGTCGATCTCGACCTCGCCGGGCAGCTCCATATTGGTGAGGCAGAACATGATCGGGCCTTTGGGGGCCTTGGGCATGCTCTCTTTTGCGCCCTGCAGGATGTTGGCCACTGGCCCCACCGCGCTGGCATCATCGAGGAAAATCTTGAGGCCCGCATTTCCGGCATCCGCAACAATGGTGTCCACCGGCGTCATGGATTGAGCCAGCAGTTTGAGCTGGTCACTTTCCATTTCCGCCTTCACGGTCACAACCACCTTGGAGCCGGTCTCCAGATACTCGCGGCATTTTTCCAGCGTGTCCGAGAAGATCGTGACCTCATAGGCCCCGGTCGGATCAGAAAGCTGGGCAAAGGCAAAGCGGTTGCCGCGCGCGGATTTGCGTTCCTGGCGGCCGGAAACACGACCGGCGAGTTTGGCGATACAGGCCCCGCCGCGCGCCTTGTCGGTGAGCTCGTCCAGCGTGAGCACCTGCTTGCGCTTGAGCGCGGCCATGTAGTCTTCGAGCGGGTGGCCGGAGAGGAAGAAGCCAATCGCCTTAGCTTCCTCATCCAGACGCTCGGCCTGTAGCCAGTCCCCGGCGGGGGAGAGGCGTGGCTCTGGCAGGTCATCCCCGGCCTCCCCAAAGAGCGAGACCTGATTGGAGGTCTTTTGCTCATGGATGGCGGCGGAGTAGTTCACCAGCCCATCGAGGCTTTCCAGCACGCGGCGGCGGTTGCCATCGAGCTGATCAAAAGCGCCGGAGCGGGCGAGCATTTCCAGCGGGCGTTTGCCCACTTTCTTCAGATCCACCCGGCGGGCAAAATCAAACAGCGTGGCAAAAGGCTTGTCCTGTCCGTCGACCTTGCGGCCTTCGGTGACGAGCTTCATCGCCTCCACACCGACGTTTTTCAGCGCCCCAAGAGCGTAGACCAGCGCGCCGTCGACCACTTTGAAGGTGGCATCAGAGCGGTTCACGCAGGGCGGTACATAGGGCAGTTTGAGGGCTTTTTTGACCTCTTCAAAATAGACCGCGAGCTTATCAGTGAGGTGGATATCGCAGTTCATCACCCCGGCCATGAATTCAACCGGATGGTTGGCTTTGAGCCAAGCGGTCTGATAGCTCACCACCGCATAGGCGGCCGCGTGGGATTTGTTAAAGCCGTAGTTGGCGAATTTTTCCAGAAGGTCGAAAACCTCGGAGGCTTTCTTGGCCGGAACGCCGTTTTCGGCCGCGCCTTTTTCGAATTTCGGGCGCTCGGCGTCCATCGCCTCCTTGATCTTTTTACCCATGGCGCGGCGCAACAGGTCGGCGCCGCCAAGGGAGTAGCCCGCCATGACCTGCGCGATCTGCATCACCTGTTCCTGATAAACGATGATGCCCTGAGTTTCCTCAAGGATGTGGTCGATCAGCGGGTGGACGGATTCGATCTCGCGCTGCCCGTTTTTGACCTCGCAATAGACCGGGATGTTCTCCATCGGACCCGGACGGTAGAGCGCCACAAGCGCAACGATGTCCTCAATACAGGTGGGTTTCATGCGCTTGAGCGCATCCATCATGCCGGTGGATTCCACCTGAAACACGGCGACGGTTTTGGCGGCGGAGTAAAGCTTGTAGGTCGGCCCGTCATCCAGCGGGATGGCGTTGATCTGGTTCTCGGCCCCCTCGGCAGGCTCATAAAGCTGGGTGCCATCGGCGGCCACATGCAGGGGGCGGCCCGAGCTGTGGATTTGCTCAATCGCGTTCTGGATCACGGTGAGTGTTTTCAGGCCCAAGAAGTCGAACTTCACCAGACCCGCCTGTTCGACCCATTTCATATTGAACTGGGTGGCGGGCATGTCAGAACGCGGATCTTGGTAAAGCGGCACCAGCGCATCGAGCGGACGGTCGCCGATCACTACACCGGCGGCGTGGGTGGAGGCGTTGCGCAGAAGCCCTTCAACCTGTTGGCCGTAGGTCAGGAGGCGGTTCACCACCTCTTCGTTTTCTGCCTCTTCCCGCAGGCGCGGCTCTTCTTTGAGGCTGTCGGCGATGGACATGGGCTTCACGCCCTCCACCGGGATCAGCTTGGAGAGGCGATCCACTTGCCCATAAGGCATCTGCAGCACGCGGCCGATGTCGCGCACGGCGGCTTTGGACAGAAGCGCACCAAAGGTGATGATCTGCCCCACTTTGTCGCGGCCGTATTTCTGCTGCACGTATTTGATGACCTCCTCGCGGCGGTCCATGCAGAAGTCGATGTCAAAGTCGGGCATCGAGACCCGTTCCGGGTTGAGGAAGCGTTCAAAAAGCAGCGAATAGCGCAGCGGGTCAAGGTCGGTGATGGTGAGCGCATAGGCCACAAGGCTGCCCGCACCCGAGCCCCGGCCCGGGCCCACGGGGATGCCGTGGTCTTTGCCCCATTGGATAAAGTCGGCAACGATCAGAAAGTAGCCGGGGAAACCCATGCCTTCGATGATGCCCAGCTCAAAATCGAGCCGCTCCTGATATTCCTCCACACTCACGGCGTGGGGGATCACCGCCAGACGCGCTTGCAGGCCTTCATTGGCGATGCGGCGCAGCTCGGCGACCTCGTCGTCGGCAAATTTGGGCAGGATCGGGTCACGCAGATAGGTGGCAAAGGCGCAGCGCTTGGCGATTTCCACCGTGTTTTCAATTGCTTCAGGGAGATCGGCAAAAAGCGTGATCATCTCTTCCTGAGACTTGAAATAATGCTGCGGGGTCAGGCGGCGACGGCCTTCCTGCTGGTCCACATAAGCCCCTTCGGAGATACAAATCAGCGCATCATGCGCCTCATACATATCGGTGGTGGGAAAGTAGACGTCATTGGTGGCAACCAGCGGGATGTCCATGGCGTAGGCCATCTCGATAAAGCCGCGCTCGGTCAGCTGCTCGGCCTCAGGCTTGCCGTGCTCGCCGGGGTGACGCTGCAGCTCCACATAAAGCCGGTCGTCAAAAATCTCTTTGAAACGGGTCATCATGGCGCGGGCGGCATCATGCTGGCCGGTGCGCATCATGCGCCCCATCGGGCCGTCCGGCCCGCCGGTGAGACAGATCAACCCAGCAGAGCGCTCCGCCAGCTCCTCCATGGTGACCTGCGGCAGCTGCCCGCCTTTGTCCACATAAAGGCAGGAGGACAGCTTCATGAGGTTTTCATAGCCTTCCTCGCGCTGGCTCAGCAGCACGATGGGGGCCGGGGGCGGCGGGGCCGTGCGACCGGTCGGGTCGTTGTGCGGCATGTGCAGATCGACCTGACAGCCGACGATGGGCTGAATGCCTGCGTTCTGCGCGCTGACCGAGAATTCCAGCGCGGCAAACAGGCTGTTGGTGTCGGTGATGGCGACGGCGGGCATGCCCATCTTTTCACAAAGCGCGGGCAGTTTTTTCACGCGCACGGCGCCCTCCAGCAGAGAGTATTCCGTGTGGGTGCGCAGGTGAATGAATCGGGGAGCTGTGGTCATTGCCACAGGCTATCTCAGCCCCGCGGGGGAGGAAACACCCGCCAGCTTTCTCATTCCAAAAATATCCCGGGTGAAGTCACATCATTGATGTGACGAGGGCAGCGCCCACAAGCAGGCTCAGCGTCAGCTGAGCGACCGGCCGGTCAATAGTGTGGCGGGCGCTCATCGCCGATCACCACACCGCCGCCGCCTTCGGCTTCGCGGCTGGCTTCGCGTTCCATCAGCATGTGCACACGGCGGGTGAGCAGGGCAATCTCGCTGTCCTGACGGGCCACAACATCGCTGAGATCCTCGATGGTGCGGGTCAGGTGGGCAATCTGTTCTTCAAGCTTTTGCACGGTGTGTTCCATGCGCCTGCCATAGGCGTGAAGGGGCCGCGCCGTCAAGCGCAGCCCCTTTTTTTGCTCTGTTGACCCGGAAGGGCCCGGCGGGATTACACCTCCAGAGGGGTGTTGCCGCGTTCCCATTTCAGCGGGTGGAACACTTCGTCGACCGGGGTCTGTGCCACGTGGTTGACGTAGTTGGACATGGTTTTCTGAGCCAGACCCAGGATCACGTCCAGCACCGCGCGGTGGCCGTAGCCTGCGTCAAAGAAGGCTTTCATCTGCGCTTCAGACACGTTGCCGCGTTCACGCACCATCTGCACGGTGAAGGTGCGCAGAGCTTCCAGCTTGGCGGAAGGCAGCGGGGTTTCGTTGCGCAGCGCCTCGGTGATCTCGTCAGACACTTTCATCATTTTGGCGATGCCGGTGTGGGCTGGCACACAGTAGTGGCAGGCGTGCTCGACGTTGATGGACTGCCAGACAACGGTCAGCTCATCGGCGTCAAAATCGGTCTCGGTGAAGAGTTTGTGCAGCAGTTGGTAGCCTTCATAGGCCTGTGGGCTCTCTGCCAGAACCTTGTGCAGACCGGGTAGGCGGCCAAAGGCTTTCTGGGAGTTTTCCAGCAGCGGCTTGGAGGCTTCTGGGGCGGTTTCGAGGTCGTGGGACGGGAAGCTCATGAGGATTATTCCTGTGATTCAGTGTTGATGAGACTCATTTAGGCTTTCTTGAGTGATCACTCAAGTATATTGTTGAGCAATCATTCAAGAATTAGCCGTAACGAGTCCGTGATGCCCCGAAAGCCAAACTATGACCGCCAAGAGTTGATAGGCCGCGCCCGTGATCTGTTCTGGCAGCGCGGCTGGGCGGGCACGTCGCTCAAGGATCTGGAGGCAGAGCTTCAGATGAAGCCGGGCAGCTTCTATGCGGCTTTCGGCTCCAAGGACGCGCTGTTTGAGCTGGCCTTAAATCAATATGCCTCTGACGGGGTGGCGGGGCTGAACGCATTGGCGCAGGATCTCGGGCCGCTTGAGGCGCTCAAGCGTTGGCCGCAGATTGCGATCGGCAACGGGGCGGCACCGGCAAAGGCCTGTATGTTGTCCAAAACGCTTCTGGAGCTGCGGGCACACAACCACCCGCTCGCGGAAACCGCGAGCCAGCATCTGTTGAAAATGGAAGCCACCTTTGCCGCCCTGTTCGCGCAGGCGCAGGCCGCCGGGGAGATTGACGCGGCGCATAATCCCAAGGCTTTGGCGCGGCGCTATCAGTCTGATCTGCTGGGGCTGCGGGTGTCAGCAGAGCGCGAGGGGGTGGATGGCGTCGCCATCGCGCAGGAGATCGCCGACGACCTCGGTGCGCTTTAAGCTTCGGTTCTAGATAGCCGTTGGTGCCAGCTACCCCTTGGTGCCAGTCTGTGCTGCGCCGTCCGGCAGGTTGAGCGCAGAGCGCAGATAGCCTTCCACATTCTCCAGCTCCAGCGGGCGGGAGAAGAGATAGCCCTGACCCACGCGGTTGCCGACCCCGTGCAGCAGCGCGATCTGCTCTTCGGTTTCGATGCCTTCCACTACCAGATCAATGTCGAGCTGGCACAGCATATCTGCGAGGTGGCGAACCAGAATGTGGTTGTCATTGCCCGCGTGAATGTCGCGCACAAATTCCCGATCAATCTTGATCTCGTCAAACTCCATGCGCAGCAGGTAAGCTAGCGAGGAATAGCCGGTGCCAAAATCATCCAACGCGCTGCGCACGCCCTGTTTGCGCAGAGCGCCCATTGTGGCCTGAACTGCTTCCATCTTTTCCATTGCGGCGGTTTCGGTCACTTCCAGTGTCAGGAGCTCGGGATTAAACCCCGTGGTCCAGAGAATGTCCTGAATGTCCTCGGCAAGGGACAGGCTGCGGAAGCTTTTGGCGGAGACATTGACCGAAATGGGCACCGGCACGCCCATATCCGCGCTCAGCGTTCGGGCAAAGCGGGCGGCCTTTTTGAGCACATAGAGATCGAGGTCTTTCACCACGCCGGAGCTTTCTGCGATGGTGATGAACTCGTCCGGTGAGATGTCTTCCCCGTCCAGACGCCAGCGCGCCAGCGCTTCAAAGCCGCGGAATTGCCGGTTGCTCAGATTGACCTGCGGCTGCAGCGCGACACGGATGTCGCCATTGCGGATCGCGTCGGGCAGGCGGGCGGCGATGGTTTTCTGCCGCTGCAGAGAGGCGTCGATGACCTTGTCGTATTCCTGATAGGTGTTTTTGCCGAGCCCTTTGGCCGAATAAAGCGCGGCATCTGCGGCCTTGAGCAATTCGCTTGGGGTCTGCCCCATGCCCTGATCGGCGCAGGCCAGACCAATGGAGCATTTCGGGGTGATGGACCAATTCTCAAATTCCATCGGCCGGGTGATCTGCGCCAGCATACGCGGAGCCACCGCAGCACCAAGGCTGAAGGCGTTGCGGGCGTTCCAGATCAGCGCAAATTCATCGCCTCCCAAGCGGGCGACCATGGCGTCCACATCGCGGGTCGCCGCCTTCAGGCGCTGGGCGACCTCAACCAACAGGGCATCACCGGCGGCGTGGCCCATGGTGTCGTTCACCAGTTTGAAGTCATCCAGATCCACCAGCGCTGCGGTCAGGGTGTTGCGTTCGGGCAGATCAAAACAGTCACGCAAATGCTCGTTGAAGAGCTTGCGGTTGGGCAGGCCGGTCAGCGGGTCATGGGACAGCAGGAACTTTTCCTTGGCGTCCGCCGCGTTTTTCATTTCCTCGATTTTGACCTGCGATTTCAGCTGCAGCACATGGAGGTTGCGGGCGTGTTCGCGAAAGCCGATGAGCCAGAAGACGGCGAGAGAGCCAAAGAACCAGACGGCGGCATATTTGGCATCTGCCAGCGCGTTGGCGGTCATGTCGCGCTCCACAACATAGGCGCCCATCGCGTCGCCCAGGTGAAACACCTCTTCGCCAAGCAGCGTGTTGTGGCAGCTCACACAGGTTTCTTTTTCCGCAATCGACGGCACCAGGGTGCGGCTGATGAGCCGGCCATTCTCCCAATGCTGTTCGTGCACCGGCGCGTGGTTTGATTGGCCTGAAAATCCGGCGATGACCTCGGACAGACGGGGGTCATCCTCACTGGTGCCAAGCTCAAGGCCGGGCAGACCCGGCATGCGCATCTGCGTGTTGGCGCGCCCGTCGCGTTCGACTTGTCCGGTGCTGGAAAAATGCTCGATGCCAAGGCGCCGGAAATGCGCTGGAATAGGGGAGTCCTCGCCGCGCGCATCAGAAAACACGGCCACAAAGCTGTCGGTCATTTCCACAAGCTGCAAACGCTCATGCTTGCTGATGTGGTTTTCCTCAACCCGCAGAACGGCAAAGAAGATCAGCGCAGTGCCAAGAGCAATTGCGATGGACCAAAGCAGTGTCTTGGTTTTTTCCGGTGCCAAGGTCGGCAAAGTGAGGTCGGTCATCGAAGGGCCTGACAAATACGCATGTCGGAACATTTTTGTGCAAGTGTCCTTAGATTCGGTGAATCTGCCTTCGATTGCGGGGGCAGATTTGGGGTCGGGTGCCGTAAGAGCCGGGCGCTGTCATAAAGCCTTTCCTTGCTCCTCTGCTGGGCATTCTGTAAAGGCACAAGCGACGTAATTTCACTCAGGGACCATGGATATGGCCAAGCAGAAGAAAGCCCCCCGCCCCAAGGCAGTCACGCCAAAGGGGTTCCGCGACTATTTTGGTGTGGAGGTGACCGAGCGCACCGAGATGCTGCATCAGATCGCCGGGGTCTATCATCGCTATGGTTTTGAGGCGCTTGAGAGCAGCGCGGTGGAAACTGTTGAGGCGCTGGGCAAGTTCCTGCCGGATGTGGACCGCCCCAATGAAGGCGTGTTTGCCTGGCAGGAATTTGACGAGAAAGATCAGGGTGACTGGATGGCCCTGCGCTATGATCTGACCGCGCCGTTGGCTCGGGTTTATGCGCAGCACCGCAATGATTTGCCCAACCCTTATCGCCGCTATGCGATGGGGCCAGTGTGGCGCAACGAAAAGCCCGGACCGGGGCGTTATCGTCAGTTTTATCAATGTGATGCGGACACCGTAGGCACGGCGAGCATGGCGGCGGATGCGGAAATCTGCGCGATGCTGTCTGACACGCTGGAGACCGTGGGCATTCCGCGCGGGGATTTCCTTGTGCGGGTGAACAACCGCAAGGTCATGAACGGTGTGCTGGAAGTGATGGGGCTTGGTGAAGACCCGGTTGCCCGCGACAACGTGCTGCGCACCATCGACAAGTTCGACAAGGTGGGCGAGAGCGGCGTGCGCGAATTGCTGGGCAAAGGCCGTCTGGATGCCTCTGGCGCTTACATCGACGGCGTGGGCTTGTCTGACGATCAGATCGAGCCGGTGATTGCCTTCCTGACCTCCAAAGCGGACGATGTGGCCAAGACCTTTGACAATCTGCGCGGGGCGGTTGGCGCCTCCAAGGTGGGCGCTGAGGGCATTGCCGAGCTGGAACAGATTGGTGAGCTGTTGGCCGCCGGTGGCTATGGCAGTGACCGGATCGAGATTGACCCCTCCATTGTGCGCGGTTTGGGCTATTACACCGGGCCGGTGTTTGAGGCAGAGCTGACCTTTGAGATCCTCGACGAGAAGGGCCGCAAGCGGCAGTTTGGCTCTGTGTCCGGCGGCGGGCGTTATGATGGCTTGGTGAAGCGCTTCACCGGGCAGGAAGTGCCTGCGGTTGGGGTGTCGATCGGGGTGGATCGCCTGCTGGCGGCGCTGCGTGAGAAGGGCCGTATGGGTGGCGTGGCCACGGGTCCTGTGGTGGTGACCGTAATGGATCGCGACCGGATGGCGGATTATCAGGCCATGGTGGCGGAGCTGCGCAATGCAGGCATTCGCGCTGAGGTCTACCTTGGCAATCCGAAGAACTTTGGCAACCAGCTGAAATACGCAGATAAGCGCAACAGCCCTGTGGCTGTGATCGAAGGTGGTGATGAGAAAGCCAACGGTGTGGTGCAGCTCAAAGACCTGATCTTGGGCGCAAAAATTGCCGAGAGCGCCACATTGGAAGAGTGGAAAGAGCGCCCGAGCCAGTTTGAGGTGCCACGCGGCGATCTGGTGGCGAAGGTGCGCGAAATTCTCGCATCCCAGAGCGAAGAGCAGGCGGGCTGATGGCACAAAAATCCAAGATCCGCGCGCGGGCGGCAGCGCTGGCTGCTGGCTTTGAAGCGGCGGGTGCGGTGCCGGTGGAAACGCCGATTCTACTGCCTGCATACGCGCTTCTGGACCTGTATGGCGAAGACATTCGCGGGCGTGCCTATGTGACCTCGGATGCGCTGCGCGGGGAGCAGATGCTGCGGCCCGACTTCACCGTGCCTGTGGTGCAGATGCATATGGCCCATGGGGCGGAACCGGCGCGCTATACCTATGCGGGTGAGGTGTTCCGGCGGCAGGAAGATGATCCTGCGCGGGCCAATGAATATATGCAGGTCGGCTATGAGGTGTTTGACCGCGAGAACCCTGCGGCGAGTGACGCCGAGGTGTTTGCGGTGATGCAGGACGCGCTGAAAGGCGTGGAGCTGCGCGCCGCGACGGGCGACATCGGCATTCTGGCCGCGGCTGTGGCCGGGCTGGAAACCACCGAGCGGCGCAAGCGCGCTTTGGCACGCCACATCTGGCGGCCACGGCGGTTTAAGGCGCTGCTGGATCGTTTTGCCGGGCGCAGCGAGGTGCCTGCAAGCCGGGCGGCGCTTTTGGCGGCGGATGATCCGATGGCGCATGGTTTCACCGATATTGGCCTGCGGTCGCAATCTGAGGTGGCAGCGCGGATTGAGGCGTTGCGCGAAGATGCGGCGGCGGCGCCGATCTCGCCTTTGCAGGTGGAGCTGATCGAAGCGCTGCTGAATGTGCGCGAGACGCTGCCCAATGCGCTTGAGCATATCCGCGACCTGGCGGTGGACATGCCCGCGATCAGCGGAGCCGCACGCCGGTTGCGCGAGCGTATGGAAGCGCTGGATGCGCGTGGTGTGGATGTGGAAAGCCTTGAGTTTGAAGCCAGCTATGGCCGGACCTCGATGGAATATTACGACGGGTTTGTCTTTGGCTTTTATGTGCCGGATCGGGCGGATCTGCCTGCGGTGGCCACGGGCGGGCGCTATGATGCGCTGACCCAAGTGCTTGGTCAGGGACGGGAAATTCCCGCCGTGGGTGGCGTGATCCGTCCCGGTGTGTTGGTCGATCTGGAGGACGCGGCATGAGCATCAAGCTGGGTGTGCCCTCCAAAGGGCGGCTGATGGAGAAGACCTTTGACTGGTTTGGCGCGCGCGGTGTGCAGCTAAGCCGGACAGGGTCGGATCGTGAATATGCAGGGGCCGTTGAAGGCGTTGAGGGCGTGGAGCTGGTGTTGCTGTCCGCAGGAGAAATCCCCCGTGAGCTGGCGGCGGGGCGCATTCACCTTGGCGTCACGGGCACCGATCTGGTGCGCGAAAAGCTTGGTCAGTGGGAGCAGCAGGTTGCGGAGCTGGCGCTTTTGGGTTTTGGCCATGCGGATCTGATCATTGCGGTGCCGGGCTGTTGGGCCGATGTGGACACGCTCGATGATCTGGATGCGGCGGCCTCGGCGTTCCGGGAGGCCCATGGGTTCCGGATGCGGATTGCCACCAAATACCACCGCCTGGTGCGGGAGTTCCTGCGCGACAACGGCGTGGCGGATTATCAGCTGGTGGACAGCCAAGGTGCGACCGAAGGCACGATCAAGAATATGACGGCGGAAGGCGTGGCGGATATCACCTCGACAGGGGATACGCTGCGGGCCAACCACTTGAAAATCCTGTCAGATGCCTTGGTGCTGAAGTCGCAGGCGACGCTGTTTAAAAGCCGCAAGGCGGCCATGACGGATGAAGAGCGCGCGACCATGAAGGCGCTTTTGCAGACGTTGGAGCTTGATGGGTAACGCCCGTCTTGGCCCGGAAATAAGGGCGTAGCCCGCCGGGCCGCGCCCGCCCCTCCCCATGGGAGGGCGCATTTGCAGCGATGCGGCCAATCTGCTCCTTGGAGCTGGCGGACCCATAAACTGGCATTTCAGAGGTATGCTGCGCCCACCCAGGGTCAGGCGCGTCCCTGGGTTGTGACGCTCTTTAGGCGGTATTTCTCTGAGCGGGGCGTTCCGCTCTTGGCCCCACGGCAGGCAATGCTAAGAAGGGTGCTCCAATGATTTTCAGGAGAGCCCCCTTGGATACGAGCACGCGCATTTTCCGCACCATTGCTGGCGAGATTGCCGCCAAACCCGATCAGGTTGGGGCGGCTGTGAAGCTTTTGGATGAGGGCGCGACGGTGCCGTTTGTGGCGCGCTACCGCAAAGAGGTGACAGGTGGGCTGGATGACAGCCAGCTGCGGACCTTGGCGGATCGGCTGGCTTATCTGCGGGAGCTGGAGGCGCGGCGCGAGACCGTGGCGGCCTCGATCACCGAGCAGGGCAAGATGACGGATGCGCTGGCCAAAGCCATTGTGGGGGCGGAGACCAAAGCCGCGCTGGAAGATATTTACCTGCCGTACAAACCCAAACGTCGCACCAAGGCGATGATCGCGCGCGAAAACGGGCTGGCCCCGCTGGCAGAGGCGATTTTGGCGGATCGCACGGCCGATCCTGAGGCGCTGGCGGCGGGTTATGTCACCGAAAACGTGGCCGATGTGAAAGCGGCGCTGGATGGCGCGCGCGATATTGTGGCCGAAGGGCTGACAGAGAATGCCACGCTTTTGGGCGAGCTGCGCAGCTTCTTGCAGAAAGAGGCGATTGTGGCGACCAAGGTGATTTCCGGTCAGGAACAGGCGGGCGCGAAGTTTTCGGACTACTTTGAGCATTCCGAGCCGTGGTCCAAAGTGCCAAGCCACCGTGCGCTGGCGATGATGCGCGCCTCCAAAGAAGGCGTGATCTCGCTGGACATTGGCCCCGATCCGGAGGGTGGCAAAGAGCGCGCAGAGGCGATGGTGGCGAGTTATCTCGACACCCGCAGCGAGGCGCCCGGTGATCTGTGGCTGCGCAAAGTGGCGGGCTGGACCTGGCGGGTGAAGCTGAGCTTGACGATGACCGTGGATCTGATGGGCGAGCTGCGCGCGCGGGCGCAGGAAGAGGCCATTCAGGTATTTGCGCGCAACTTGAAAGACCTCTTGCTGGCAGCTCCTGCGGGGGCGAAGGCGACGCTGGGTCTGGACCCTGGCATTCGGACGGGCTGTAAAGTGGCGGTGGTGGATGCCACCGGCAAGCTGTTGGACACGGCCACGATTTATCCCTTCCAGCCGAAGAATGATGTGCGCGGCGCTGAGGCGACCTTGATGGCGTTGATTGCCAAACATGGGGTGGAGCTGATTGCGATTGGCAATGGCACGGCAAGCCGGGAGAGCGAGAAGCTGGTGGGCGAGGTGTTGAAGCATTTGCCCAAAGGTGTGAAGGCGCCGACCAAAGTGGTGGTGAGCGAGGCCGGGGCCTCGGTTTATTCCGCAAGCGAGCTGGCGGCGCGGGAGTTCCCGGGGCTGGATGTGTCTTTGCGTGGCGCGGTGTCGATTGCGCGGCGTTTGCAGGATCCGTTGGCGGAGCTCGTGAAGATCGAGCCGAAGTCCATCGGGGTGGGCCAGTACCAGCATGATGTGGATCAGCACCGTTTGGGCAAGTCGCTGGAAGCGGTGGTGGAAGACGCGGTGAACGCGGTGGGTGTGGACCTGAACATGGCCTCCGCCCCGCTCTTGGCGCATGTGTCCGGTCTTGGGCCGGGTCTGGCAGAAGCGATTGTGGCGCATCGGGACGAAAACGGCGCCTTTGGCTCGCGCAAAGAGCTTCTGAAAGTGGCGCGCTTGGGGCCGGTGGCCTTTGAGCAATGCGCGGGGTTCTTGCGGATCACCGAAGGGGATGAGCCGCTTGATGCCAGCGCAGTGCACCCGGAAGCCTATGATGTGGCGCGTAAAATTGTCTCTGCCTGTGGGCGGGATGTGCGCAGCCTGATGGGCGATGGCGCGGCGCTGAAACGCCTGCGGGCGGAGGAGTTTGTCTCCGAGAAGTTTGGTCTGCCAACCGTGCGCGACATTCTGAGCGAGTTGGAAAAGCCGGGGCGTGACCCGCGCCCGACCTTTAAGACCGCGACTTTTGCCGATGGGGTTGAGGAGATCTCAGACCTCAAGTCCGGCATGGTGCTGGAAGGCACGGTGACCAATGTGGCGGCCTTTGGGGCCTTTGTGGATGTGGGCGTGCATCAGGATGGTCTGGTGCATGTGAGCCAGCTGGCGGATCGCTTTGTGAAAGACCCCCATGAGGTGGTGAAAGCCGGGGATGTGGTGAAAGTCACGGTGACGGAAGTGGATGTGCCACGCAAACGCATCGGCCTGTCCATGCGCAAGGATGGCGGGGCTTCGGCCAAAGAAGACCGCAACGCACGCGCAGGCTTTGGCGGCAAGGGGCGTGGTGGGCCTGCGGGCGGGCCACGTGGGAAAGGGCCGCGCGGCGGTGGCGGTGGAGGCAACTACAGTGCCAAGCCCAAGCAGCAAGACAGCGGCAATGGCGCATTGGGCGCTGCGCTGATGGATGCGATGCGCAAGAAGTGATGAGGGGAGGGCGGCGCCTGCCTGGGTAGGCGCTTTTGCAGCGTGAAAGGCTGCGCTGTGGTTCCCCAAACCACTTGGCTCACTATCTGTTGAGCGGTTGCAGATGCGCCTGCCGGGGGGCAGGCAGGCGCAGACCTCCCTGCTGTGGGTCAGAAGGATTAACCGAGCAGTGTACCCATGCGGCGCATGGCCAGTGCGTAGCCTTCCACGCCAAAGCCTGCGATCACACCTTCGGCGCGGGCGGAGACATAGGAGTGATGCCGGAAGGCCTCGCGTTTGTGGATGTTGGAGATATGCACCTCCAGCACCGGGCCTTCAAAAGTGTTGAGCGCATCGAGAATGGCCACAGACGTGTGGCTGTAGGCGGCGGGGTTGATGATGATCCCGGCCGCTTGCGCACGGGCCTCGTGGATCCAGTCGACCAGCTCGCCTTCGTGATTGGATTGCAGCAGCTTCACCGACAAGCCAAGCGCGGCCCCGACCGCGGCGCAGGAGGTTTCAACGTCGGCCAGCGTGTCGTGCCCGTAAATCTCCGGCTCGCGTTTGCCCAGAAGGTTCAGGTTGGGGCCGTTGAGGATGTAGATTGTGCTGCTCATCTGCGCTCTGCCTTTTGTGATGCTTCCGACCTAGCCGGAAACGGCGGACCGGGGCAATAGGGCGCAAAAACGCGCAGGAAATCTGTGACATAGGAGAAAAGCCCGGTGCGGCACTTCTAACGCCATAAAAGTGCGGGAGAAAATTGCCTTTGAACGGGGGCTTTGCTAGCGTCGCCACAGCAACCAAAACGGCAGCGATCGGGGGAGGGTCACAGGCGTGTTGGATTTTTCGCACAACCCCTGGCTTGTGGCGACGTCATTGGCGGTGGCGCTGATGGCGGGGTTCACCGGGTTGTCGCTCACACGCGGGGCCAATGCGCTGCCCGATGCGCGGCGCAAGATTGTGGTGGCGTTGGCGGCGGTGGTGCTCGGCGGGGGCATCTGGTCGATGCATTTTGTCGCCATGCTCGGGCTGCAACTGCCGATCCTGTTTTTCTATGACGCGCTGATCACCTTGATCTCTGCGCTGGTGGCGATCCTGATGGTGGGGCTGGCGTTGTTGCTGCTGCATTTCCGAGAGCGCTCGCCGCGGGTGATCCTTGGGGCGGGTGTGATTGTTGGCCTTGGCATTGTGGTGATGCATTATGTCGGCATGGCCGGGATGCAGCTGTGCCGCCCGGTTTACGGCGTGCTGGATGTGGTGATCTCCACCGTGGCCTCTGTGGTGCTGTCGATTCTGGCGATCTGGGTCGCTTATGATGCGCGCACACAGCGCAACATTGTGCTGGGCACGGTGTGTTTTGGCTTTGCTGTGTTCTCCATGCATTTTGTGGCGATCCTGCTCACAGGGTTTCTGCCCAGTGAGGCCGCCGCTGTCGCCGGACCCGCGCTTGACAATCAGGTGCTGGCTATGGGGGTCACGCTGGCGGTGTTTCTGATTTGCGGGGCTTTCCTGCTGACCGGGATCACCTTCATTGCCCCGCAAGAAGACACCGAGACCGCACCGCCAGAGCCCGCCGCAGAGCCTGCGCCGACGCCACAGCCTGTGGCGGCCACGGCGGGGGTGCCGTTTGAGCGTGAGGGGCAGACGTTTTTTGCAGACCCGACGCAGGTCGCGGCCATTCGGGCGGAGGGGCATTATACGGTGCTTTATCTTGGGGCGGAGAAGC
The DNA here is from genome assembly GCF_017743775.1 of Shimia sp. R9_1. Lineage (NCBI taxonomy): Bacteria > Pseudomonadati > Pseudomonadota > Alphaproteobacteria > Rhodobacterales > Roseobacteraceae > Shimia > Shimia sp. R9_1. Next base: position 916,862 of record NZ_JAGHRN010000002.1, read on the forward strand.
TGTTTTGCCCCTGGTCCATCACGGAGGCGGCCAACCGGCTGGAGGCGAGCGGGTTCTTAAGGGCGCACCGCAGCTATCTGATCAACCCGAGCCATGTGAGCAGCTTTGAGCGCAACAAGGACAATGGCACGCTGTATTTTGAGACGGTGGAGTCGCTCAGCAAGGTACCGGTGAGCCGCTCCCGCATGGGGCCGCTGCGCGAGGCGCTGGGGTTGTGAAAGGGGGCAGAGCTTTCCAGTTAAGCCCTCGCTTAATGGGGGAAATTCAAAAAGCTCGATTTTCGGTATGCCCCATTAGTTTTAAAGATCTCCCAAGTTTGCACATATTTGGCTCGCCCTGAACATTCCGACCTTCCAGTGGCTTGAAATGCTAAGAGCAAAGTGCTTGATACGGGATCGAATTGTCACTGCATTTCAGTGATCATTTCTACACTTCATAGGAGCAATCATGAGTTCAAAAAAATCTCTAGCAGCGCGAGCTATCGGCCGAGTTCGCGGGGCGTTTGGCGTTATAACAGGAACACATGTTGCATCGCCATCTGAAGTTGAGCTCGATTCAGCAAAAGAAACTCTGGCTGAGATCAATGTCGGAGAAATTTTGGCGCGCGTTCCTGCAGGATTTCGTGGAGCAGAGTTCACTCCTGTGGACTATGTTTGGTGGAATTTCCTCTGTCGTTCTAGGACAATTGATATGTTTCCGACGGAGTTAGCCGCATCAAAAGCTGCGGTAAAACGCATTAACGATTTCTATAGTTCTAATGTTGAGCGCTTTGGTATCACTAGAGGCAATTTTTTTGGTGGAAGCATCAAAGATGATGAAGCGGTGACGCTGCATCGTCTGATCATAGAGCAAAAACCAAAGAATGTTGTGCAAATTGGCACCTTTATTGGCTATTCTGCCGCTATTATTGCAGACGCTCTTCGGCAAAATGGCTCTGGAAGGCTGATTTGCATTGATCCTGAAATCCAACACCGCTCAAGTGGGAACCCGGTTGATGTGGCGAAAGAGCTTTTTGCCAATATGGGCCTTTCAGATATTGTGTCATTCGAAACAGGTTGGAGTTCAGGCCGGATATCCCATGGATATGACGCCAAGGTTACGAGCGTTGATTTAGAGAAAGCGCGCATGATGAATATCCCTGTGGTCGGAAGGGACGTTTTGCAGGCTGTAGAAGAGGGAGTGGATTTTGCGTTTGTGGATGGGGACCACTCAACGGCTTTTACTCTCATGGATTTCCATATGATTAGAGAATACCTCAATAAAGGGGGTATTGTGCTTTTTCATGATGCATTCTCTTGGCCGTCAGTCGCACAGGCGCTTTCGATTATTTGGAGTGACATACTCTTCTTTACTAAGAGTACGAGCGAGTTTTTTGATCTCGACGTTCGTAAGGGGCGAGATGGCTTGGCGATTATAAGAAAGAAGTAGTCTCGTTGCCCACATCCTGGCATTGTTTGCGATGGGTTAGCTTGACTGTTTTTATATCAGAAACGTGTTTGGCGGGGGTGGTTATTTCTTGTTTCGGCAATGCGTCTCAGGGGGCTGCTGACTACTGGTTGCACAGGGAAAAGTTTTAGGCGCGGTGAATTCAGTTGCTGCGAAGCGCGACTTTCTTACACATGTGTTGTTGGACGCAAGTCGTACAGGAATTGCAAAGTGCAAGCGGCCCCCTTTGAATGCAGCTCGGCCACCCCATCGCCGGTTTCAAGCTTTTTAGACGCGGGCGGTCCGACCTGCCCCGATGCGCCCTCACTCGCAACGAGAGTCTGCGGGTCTGTTTTAATATTCGGCGACTTTGGTATGGGCAAGCGCGTCGGGCACGGAACCCTCAATTTGCTCAAGCGTCAGAAACGCTTTTGTGGGCGTTTGATTGCCGAACGATGAGTGCGGTCTGACGTTGTTGTAGTGGTATCGCCAGAGCGCCAGCTTTCGGCGGGCATCTTCCAAGCTCTCTAACATCTCTTCGTTCAATGGCTCGTCGCGGATACAGCCGTTGAAGCTCTCGAAGAAGGTATTCTGCTGCGGCTTGCCTAGATCAATGTAGTGCCAATCGACGTTGTTGTCTTTCGCGCATTTCAGGATCGCCCGACTGGTGAACTCTATTCCATTATCGCTGACAATGCTGGCGTGCTTGCCATTTATGCAAACCAGCGAATCCAGTTCTCGCGCCAAACGGGCGCTGGAGATCGATGTGTCTGCGATCAGCCCCAGATTTTCACGAGAATAATCAGCATTCACTGCCATAATACGGAACCGGCGCGATGCACCGAACGTCTCTGACTGAAGGTCTAGCGACCAACGTGCACCGGGCCATAGGACCTCTGGCATCGGTGTTCGTGATCCTCGGGCGCGCTACCTACCTCGTCGGCGTCTGACACCCAGTTTCTCTTCGGTGTAGAGGCGATACAAATTCATCTGGTTCATAATGCACCCTTCGTGCTCAATTATCACGCCGATCCGGCGATAATCAAATCTGCGTCGCTTGGCAGCGATCCCCTTCATCTCCTTGCGGATCTCCGGATTGTCAGGCAGACGGTCGCGCCTGACGGTCTTGGGGTCGACACCGACAAGACGGCATGCGCAGCGCTGCGAGATGTCATGATCCCGCATTGCCAACAATGCTCCTCGCGTCGCTTGACCGGCGTCGTCAGCTCTTTCCCAGCAACCCCTACACTACAACGCGGGAGATTTTTGGGGGCAGGCCATACCCTTCACTAAGCATTGCAGCTCTTTACAACCGACAATCACTCACCTGTAGATCTTTAGAGCAACTACTTTTATTGAACTAGCTAAGCGTTTGGAAATTAGTTCACATCTCATCGAGCAGTCCCCCCGCTCCAACGCAGTAAACCGGCCCCATAGGTCACGGAGCCGGTTATGTCTGGGGCAGATTTATTCCGCTGCGATGGCCTCGTCGGCCTGCGCTTGGAAGGCCGGAATGATGTGGTTGCCGTAGTCGGAGATGATTTTCTCCTCCTCGCCATTGTCCAGATAGATGTTGAACTGTGTCACACCGGCCTCTTTGAGCGCGTTGAGCTTGCTGATGTGCTCGTCGATCTCGCCCAGAACGCTGAAGCTGTCGACGATGTCATCGGTGATGAAGTCGAGGTAGGGGTTATCGCTCTGGCCGTGTTTGGAATAGTCATAGCCTTTGCGGTCTTTGATGTATTCGGTCAGGGCTTTGGGGATGTCTTCGCGCTCGGTGCCGTATTTCTCAACGATGTCAGCGACGTGGTTGCCGACCATGGCGGGGAACCATTTGGTGGCCTCGCGGCCTTTGGCGCGGTCGCCTGTGTAGGCAGGCGCGGCGGCCATGACGCCGAAGTTGGACATGTCGCGGCCTTCAGCTTCGCCTGCGGCAATGGCCTGATCGGTGAGCCATTTGATGATCGCAGGTTCGGCAATCTGCAGGATCAGACCATCACCGACGCGGCCTGCGGAGGACAGGGCCTTGGGGCCATAGGCGGCGACCCAAACGGGGAGTTCATAGCCGGTGGCCCATGGGAACTGGATGGGGTTCGGCGCGTCGCCGTATTGTGCCTCATCGCCGCGCACGAGGGCTTTCACAACATGGGTGAATTCCTCAAGGCGGGCGAGGGGGGCAGGTTTTTTGCCCATCACGCGCACGGCGCTGTCGCCGCGGCCAAGGCCAAGCTCAAAGCGGTTGCCGGATTGCTTGGCAAGGGAGCCAAAGAGCGAGGCGGCGTTGGACCAGTCGCGGGTGTTCGGGTTGGTGACGCAAGGCCCGAATTTCATCTTGGTGGTGTGCTCCATGCACATGGCCATGGCCACATAGCTTTCGCGCCACAGGATGTGGCTGTCATAGAACCAGCAGTAGGTGAAGCCTGCGTTTTCGGCTTGGCGCACAAGTGCCTTGGCGCGCTCAGGCTCAACGAAGCCTTTAAAACAAATACCAAATTCCATGGGGGTCTCCTTGTTGGGTGTTGTTGTGTTTGGGGGCGGGTGGATCAGTGATCCGGGGCCCAGATTTTGATGCCGGCGTGGGAAAACGGCACGGCTTTGGAAATATTGGTGCGGATCAGGATCGGGGTGATCGCCTCGACACAGCGGGCAGCCTGTGCGGGACCTGCGTTATAGGCGGTGACGCCGAGCTTCTCGCAGAGTTCCATGACCTTTTTGCGCGCGGCCAGCTGGTTGCCGCAGACGAGGATGTCGCAGTTGATGTCCCACTCAAGCGTGTTCAGGGTGACCGCAGAGACATTGTGCAGCGCGCCGATCACCGGGATGTCGGCCCCGAGAATGGCCTGCGCGGCCTCGGTTGCGGAGCCTTCGGGCGGCATGTCCACAAGCTTGGGATCGCCTTCTGCCAGCGGCACCACGATGTCCACAAGGATCTTGCCCGCAAGATGGGGTTTGAGTGCCTCAAGCGTGGCGTTGTGGCCCGCAAACGGCACCGCGAGGATCACCATTTCCTCGGCGGCCTGTGTGGCGCCTTCGTTGTCGGCTCCGGTGATCAGGGCGGCGTCGGCGGCCAGTTTGGCCTGAAGCTCGCTGGCGATCTCGCTGGCGCGGGTGCCGTCCCGTGAGCCGAGCACCACCGGCACGCCCGCGCGGGCAAAGCGCAGCGCGAGACCTTGGCCCTGCGGGCCGGTGCCGCCGATAATTGCAATTGTCATCTGAACATATCCTTTTTCTTTTTGCGGACCAGATCGCTGGCCTGTCCGCTGTTTCCATCCCATGTGAGGCCCCGGATCACCACGAGGGGTGTCTGTGAGGCTTTGGAGATTGCGAGGCCCGAGGCGGCGGCCAATTCATCGCCGAAGGCCGGTTGCGTGACCGCCAGATCACGGCCATGAGCGTCTTTGTTGCCGACTTCAGATTTGAGTGCGGGCAGCCCGGCTATGCCGATGGCCACATTGACCTGCCCGAGCCGCCACGGGCGGCCGAAGGTGTCAGAGATCACCACGCCCAGACGGGTCTGAAACCGCGCGGTGAGGGCCGCGAGCAGGGCGGCGGCGCTGGCGTCGGGATCGCGGGGTAGCAAGAGCGCCATGTCTTCGCCGCCGATGTTGGACTGATCAACGCCCGCATTGGCGGAGATATGGCCGCTGACATGTTCACAGATCAGCGTGCCTTCGTCCGCGTCGGAGTGTTTCCAGCTTTTGACCACACGCGCGCTTTCGCGCAGCACCACCTCGACCTTGCGCGGGTCTTTGGAGATGCGCTGCGCCAATGCGTTGGCCTCCTCCCCCGGGGTGACGGAGGCGAGATCAACCAGAAGCCCTTCGGCTTTGGACACCACCTTCTGGGCGACAATCAGAGTGTCGTTGGGCTCCACGCCGATCGGCTCTAGAGCCTCGGCAAGAATGGCGGCGAGATCGTCGCCGGGGTGGATTTCGGGGATGCCGGGGACGGCGATGATGGAAAGCGCGCTCATAGGGCCTGTTGTCCTGTGGAGGGGCGTTGGCGCAGCTGTTGGATCTGGGCCAAATCGCGGGTGGTATCGACGTCAAAGCGCAGGGTGCGGCTGCGCAGGATGTGGCTGGCGAGACCCGCGCGGGCGGCGGCTTTGCGGTGCGCGCGGAAGGAGTCGGGGCCAAAGCAGAACTCAAATTCGGCCTCGGGATGGAGCATCAGACAGTTGGTGCCGCCATCGCTGGACTCACAGAGCGCCGCGGCGGTGCGCGGCAGGGTAAGCCGTGACAGCTGCGCGATGTCGGTGGCAGAGAGCAGGGCGAGATCGCCGGGCAGGATGGCCAGATGCGCAAAGCCTTGCTCTGCGGCCCAGAGCTTGGCCTGCGCGCAGGCGCTGTTGAGGCCTTGTGCGGTTTCCTCCCTCAGCACGGCAGCCCCGCGCGCTTGCGCTTCTTCGGCAATGAGAGAGCTGGCGGTCACCACCACCACCGAAGCCTCACATTGCGCCGCTGCGATCTGATCAAGCGTGCGCAGGAACAGGGAGAGGGCAAACCTCTGCCGCTCTTGCGGGGGCAGGGCGTCGCTGAGGCGGGTTTTGGCCTGTTTGGGGTCCTTCATCGGAATGGCGATCAGCAGCTTGCCCGTCATGCGCAGACCTCATCCGGAGCAGGGGTCAGCGGTGACAGGTTGGCGAGATGCAGCAGGCGCTGCGCCAATGCGCATTTGTCGGCGCGGGTTTTCATCACGGTTTGCTCGACATGGAGGGGCAAGCCGGTTGCCACCTGATCCCCGGCGTCGGTGCCGTCGATCACCAACCCGTCGATCAGCCCATCGTAGAGATCGACGATATAGGCGGTGGAGGGCGTGTGACCGAGGCTTTGCAGCATTTTGTCCGCCGGTCCTTTGAGCGCGCGACCTCCCACAAAGGGGCTGACCGCAAGGCGGAGGGCGGCGGCCTGTGCCAAGGTCTCCCCGATCCCGGGAATGCCGAGAATGGGCATGATCGACATCAGGGGATTGCTGGGGGCAATCACGATCAGGTCGGTGTCGGTGAGCGCGTCCAGTGCCGCCGGATTGGCGCGGGCGGTTTCCTGACCCTCATAGGCCAGATCGCGCACCGCAGGGCGGCATTGGTCACGTACAAAATACTCCTGAAAGCTCTGCCAGCCGCTCTCGGTACAGACGCGGGTTGGCACTTGGTCTTCGGTGGAGAGAAGCAGCCGCGCGGAAAGGCCAAAGGCTTTGGCGATGTGATCTGTGATGTGTTGGCGCGCGCGGCCCTGCACCAGTTGCATGGTGCGGAAGATGTGCAGGCCGAGGTCACGGTCGCCCAGCGTCATCCATGTTTCTTGGCCCAGATCCTTGAGGACCGAGAGCGCGCGCAGGGCGTCGTCTTCCACACCCCAGCCCTGTGCGCGGTTGATGCGATCGCTCAGCGTGTAGAGCATGGTGTCCACATCCGGTGACACCCAGAGACCGTGGAAGCTGTCGTCATCGCCGACGTTGCAGATCACGCGCAGATCAACGTTTTCCAGATGCGCAAAGCCTTCGGCCATTTTGGCACCGCCAACGCCGCCAGCGATCAGGGTGACACGGGTTTTAGACAGGCCGGTCATTCTGCGGCCACCCGTGTGGTGTCTTCCTCAAGGAAGGCCAGCGGGTCCTGCCCCTCACGGGCGACAAGCGGCGCTTGGGTGTCAGGTGTGTGATCGTCGTAGGTTTCCAGCGTGTCATAGACCGTGTTGCGGCGCACGGGGATGCGGCCTGCGGCGCGGATGATCTCGACCATTTCGGCGGCCATGATCTCCTGCCCGTTTTTGGCACCGGCAGAGCGGCTGATGCTTTCGTTCATCAGCGTGCCGCCCAGATCGTTCACGCCGCGATCCAGCATGTAATGCGCGCGCTCGGCACCGAGTTTGGTCCAGCTCACCTGAATGTTGTCGATCTGGCCGTGCAGGAAGATGCGGCTGACGGCATGCATCTTTTCGGTTTCGTCATGGGTCGGGCCGGGGCGGACAATCTCCGGATTGGCGGTGAAGAGCGGGGAGTCCTCATGCACAAAGCTGAGTGGGACCAGCTCGGTGAAACCGCCGGTGTCTTTTTGGATGTCACGCAGGATGCGCATGTGCTGCGCCCATTGTTTGGGGCCGTCGATATGGCCGTACATGATGGTGGCGGTGGTTTTCACCCCGACGGAATGGGCGGCGCGGATGATCTCGACCCAGCGCTCGGCGCTGAGCTTGTTTTTGGTCAGCTGTTTGCGGATGTCGGTGTCCAGAATTTCGGCGGCGGTGCCGGGCATGGAGCCAAGGCCGCATTCTTTGAGATCCTGAATGAAATCGGCAAAGGACAGTTTGGTTTTGGCTGCGCCGTACCAGACCTCAAAGGGCGAAAACGCGTGGATGTGCATGTCGGGCAGTTCGGCTTTCAGCCCGAGCAGCAGATTGCGGTATTCCTGTCCGGACATCTTGGGATGCAGGCCGCCCTGAATGCAGACCTCGGTCGCGCCGCGGTTCCAGGCCTCCACGGCGCGGGCGACAACCTGATCCACATTGAGCCACTCGGCTCCCGCATCTTCGCGGCGTTTGGCAAAGCCGCAGAATTTGCAGCCCATGTAGCAGACGTTGGTGAAGTTGATGTTGCGGTTCACAACAAAGCTGACCTGATCGCCATTGGCGCGGTGGCGCAGCTGGTCCGCGACCGCAGAGATTGCCGCGATGTCCGCGCCTTGCGCGGCAAAGAGGGTTTCGCCCTCCTGTTCGCTGATCTCCTGACCGTCGAGGGATTTCTCTAGGATAGCGCGCACAGCGGGCGAGGTGCCGTGCAGCGAAACGGGGGCGGGGCCGTTCACGCGGTTGTGGTCAAACATGTCTCTTCCTCTTGTTGCAGCGCGAGCCCGTCTGCGCGGGCCTGTGCCTTGGCGCGCTGTGCCAATTCCGGTGCCATGAAGCGGGCGCTGCGCTTGAGATAGGCGGGGTAAACGGTGAGGCGTTCCTGCAGCTGGTGGCCGGTGCGCGCGGTGTTTTCGGCCAGCGTGCGGATCTCGGGCCACTCGTGCTGCGGGTTGATAAAGTCGATGGTCACCGGGCTGATGCCGCCCCAGTCGTTGATCCCGGCGCTCAGATATTCCAGATGCCGGGCGCTGAGGTTCGGAGGCGCTTGGAGGCTGACATCGGCGGGCAGGATCAGGCGCGCGGCGGCGAGCGTTTTGAGCATGTCCTGAAGGCTGGGCTCCGGGTGGTGTTCCATGGCGATGCCGGGTTTGGCCTGAAAGTTCTGCACGATCACTTCCTGCACATGGCCATAGGTCAGATGGCTTTCGCGAATGGCGTGCAGCGCCTCTATGCGTTCTTCCCAGGTTTCGCCGATGCCGATCAGAAGGCCAGTGGTGAAGGGGATCTCAAGCCGCCCGGCGCGCTCCAATGTGCGCAGGCGCTGCACCGGGGTTTTGTCAGGGCAGGCGTAATGCGCCATGCCTTTTTTCATGAGCCGCCGACTGGTGGTTTCCAGCATCATGCCCATGGAGGCACTGACCGGTTTGAGCTGTGTCAGCTCGTCCTCAGTGAGGGAGCCCGCGTTGACATGGGGCAGCAGGCCGGTTTCATCCAGCACCAGCCGGCACATGTCGCTGAGGTAGTCGACCAGAGTGTCATAGCCATAGGCTGCCAGCGCCGCGCGGGCCTTCTCATAGCGTTTCTCTGGTTTCTCTCCGAGGCTGAAGAGCAGCTCTTTGCAGCCCTTGGCTTCGCCGCGTTTTGCGGAGGCCAGAACTTGCTGAGGAGACATCAGCTGCGCGGCCGGATCATCGGGGTGTTTGACAAAAGTGCAGTAGCCGCAGGTGTCGCGGCACATGTTGGTCAGGGGCACAAAAACCTTGCGCGAGTAGGTCACCGTTTTGCCCCAGTGGCTGTCACGCATGTCACGTGCCCGCGCCATGAGCGTCTCCAGATCAAGGGCTTGCAGTGCGTCTGCCGTCAGTTTGAGTGGGTCGGTCATGGGGCCTCCTGTTGGAGGTAGGGTTTGACCAATTGATCAAAAAAGCCAGAAAAAAATTTTACCAAACGATAAAATAAGCAAAATAGTCAGGAATCCATGTGGTTTTGATGAAATTGCGGGCGGTTTGGGAGACGGCGCGCCGGGTTCAGCGTCTGATTGCGCCGAGAGAATCGTTTTTGCGCCTCAGAGGAGATTCGCCTTTTTGTGCCGTTTGAGGCGGGCGGGCAGGGTTTGCGGCGCTCTAGAGGCGCGCGTGTGATGCGGCAGGCTCGTCAGCGTGGGGCGGCGTGTGGCTTGCAGAGTATCAGCGGTGCATCTGGTGGATTTTGCGGTTTTCGCAACTCGTGCAGCCTATTCGCATTTCGTGCAACGAACCGCGCGGGCTGTTTTTAAAGGCTGGCGCGGGTCCTCTGCTGTTGGCGGACTGGATGTCGGAGGCGCGCACTGGGCGTGCCAGGGAGGACAAGCCAGATGATACCAGCGGGGTTCGAGTACCACCGTCCGTCTGACATTGCGTCAGCGGTTTCGATTTTGCAGGAACATGGAGATGAGGCGCGGGTGATCGCGGGCGGGCACAGCCTGATCCCGATGATGAAACTGCGCATGGCCGATATGGGCCACCTGATCGATCTTCAGGATATTGACGCCTTGAAGGGCATTGAGATTGGCAGCGATGCGGTGACCATCGGAGCGATGGTGACGCAGCATGAGCTGATCACACATGAAGGGTTGTCAAACGCCGTGCCGTTGATCAAAGAGGCGGCGCTTTTGATTGCCGATCCGCAGGTGCGCTACATGGGCACGGTGGGCGGCAATGTCGCCAACGGTGATCCGGGCAATGACATGCCGGGGTTGATGCAGTGCCTGAACGCGCGCTTTGAGCTGAGCGGGCCGGATGGGGTGCGCGAAGTGGCGGCGCGCGAGTTCTATGAGGCGGCCTATTTCACTGCACGCGATGATGAGGAGATCCTAACGCGGATCACCATTCCTGTGCCAGCAAGTGGCACTGGCTATGCCTATGAAAAGCAGAAGCGCAAGATTGGCGATTATGCCACGGCGGCGGCGGCTGTGATGATTGGCGGCGGTACAGCGTCGGTGGCGATGACCAACCTCGCGGACACGCCGATCTGGTCTGACGCGGCTGGCGCTGCGCTGGCGGCGGGGGACGTTGACGGCTGTGTCAGCGCGATGATGGACGCAATTGACCCGGTGGCGGACAACCGCGGGCCGATCGAATTCAAGAAACATGTGGCTGCAGTGATCCTGCGCCGCGCGATTGCGCGTGCGCAGAGCCGTGCGAGCTGAGGGGGGAAATCATGTCAAAGATGCATGTAAAGATGACCGTGAATGGCAAAGAGGTGGAAGGGCTTGCGGAGCCGCGCACGCTTTTGATCCATTTCCTGCGTGAAAACCTGAACATCACCGGGCCGCATATCGGCTGTGAGACATCCCATTGCGGGGCCTGCACCGTGGATCTGGACGGCAAGTCGGTCAAAAGCTGCACCGTGTTTGTGGCGCAAGCGCAGGGCAAAGAGCTGACCACGGTGGAAGGTCTGGTGAATGAGGACGGCAGCCTCGGTGTGCTGCAGGAGATGTTCCGCGAACATCACGGGCTGCAATGTGGCTTCTGCACACCGGGGATGATCACCCGCGCGCACCGCTTGTTGCAGGAGAACCCCAACCCGACCGAAGAAGAGATCCGCTTTGGCATGGCGGGCAATATCTGTCGCTGCACCGGATATCAGAACATTGTGAAGTCGATTGCCGCTGCGGCGGACACGCTGAACGCTCAGAAGGAGGCGGCAGAATGAATGACATGACACCGACCCCCGAAGAACGCGCCGCCAATCTCAAAGGCATGGGCTGTGCCCGCAAGCGTGTGGAAGACGTGCGCTTTACCCAAGGGCGCGGCAACTATGTGGATGACATCAAGCTCGACGGCATGCTGTTTGGCGACTTTGTGCGCTCGCCTTATGCCCATGCACGGGTGGTGAGCATCAACGCGGAAGAGGCCATGAAAGTGCCCGGCGTGGTGGCTGTGATCACTGCGGCGGATCTGGAACCGCTGGGTTTGCACTGGATGCCAACATTGGCCGGTGACAAGCAGATGGTGCTGGCCGATGGCAAAGTGCTGTTTCAGGGCCAAGAGGTGGCCTTTGTGGTGGCCGAAGATCGCTATGCGGCGGCTGATGCGGTGGAACTGGTGGAAGTCGAGTACGAAGAGCTTCCTGTCATCGTGGATCCGTTTGAGGCGCTAAAATCCGATGTGGTGCTGCGCGAGGATACGGTGGACGCCAACGGCAAGGCCACTGATGGTGCGCATGGGCCGCGCAATCACCCCAACCACATCTTCACCTGGGAACAGGGTGATGAGGCGGCAACCGAAGCTGTGATGGCGGCGGCTGAAGTGGTCGCGGAAGAGACCATGTATTACCACCGCACCCACCCGTGCCCGCTGGAAACCTGCGGCTCTGTGGCCAGCATGGATAAGGTGACCGGCAAGCTCACACTTTGGGGCACGTTTCAGGCCCCCCATGCGATCCGAACCGTGGTGTCGCTGATTTCCGGCATTGAGGAACATAATATCCGGGTGATCAGCCCCGATATTGGCGGCGGCTTTGGCAATAAGGTTGGCGCATATTCGGGCTATGTCTGTTCGGTTGTGGCCTCCATTGTCACCGGCAAGCCGGTGAAATGGGTCGAAGACCGCATGGAAAACCTGATGACCACGGCCTTTGCGCGCGATTATTGGATGAGCGGCAAGATTTCCGCCACCAAGGACGGCAAGATCACCGGGCTGCATTGCCATGTGACCGCAGATCACGGTGGTTTTGACGCTTGCGCCGATCCCACCAAGTTCCCCGCCGGGTTCATGAACATCTGCACCGGCTCTTATGACATTCCGACAGCCTATCTGGCGGTGGATGGGGTTTATACCAACAAAGCACCGGGCGGGGTGAGCTATCGCTGTTCTTTCCGGGTGACGGAGGCGGTCTATTTCATCGAACGGATGATTGAGGTGCTGGCGATCAAGCTGAACATGGATGCAGCCGAGCTGCGCCGGATCAACTTCATCAAGAAAGAGCAGTTCCCTTATCAGTCGGCCCTTGGCTGGGAATATGACAGCGGCGACTATCACACCGCCTGGGACAAGGCGATGGAGGCTGTGGATTACCAAGGCCTGCGCGCCGAACAGGCGCAGCGGATTGAGGATTTCAAAGCGGGCAAGACCCGCAGCCTGATGGGCATTGGTCTGACCTTCTTTACCGAGATTGTCGGGGCGGGGCCTGTGAAGAATTGCGACATCCTTGGGCTGGGCATGTTTGACAGCTGTGAGATCCGCATTCACCCGACGGGCTCTGCGATTGCGCGGCTCGGTACGATCAGTCAGGGGCAGGGGCATGCGACCACATTTGCGCAGATCCTCGCCTCTGAGATCGGCTTGCCTGCGGACAGCATCACCATTGAGGAAGGTGACACAGACACCGCGCCTTATGGGCTTGGCACTTATGGGTCACGCTCTACCCCGGTGGCGGGGGCCGCGACAGCGATGGCGGGACGCAAGATCCGTGCGAAGGCGCAGATGATTGCGGCCTACCTCTTGGAGGTGCATGACGATGACGTCGAGTTTGACGTGGATCGCTTTGTGGTCAAAGGTGCGCCGGAACGGTTCAAGACGATGAAAGAGATCGCCTTTGCCGCCTATAATCAGGCCATTCCGGGGATTGAGCCGGGGCTTGAGGCGGTGAGCTATTATGATCCGCCCAATATGACCTATCCCTTTGGCGCTTATGTCTGTGTGATGGACATTGATGTGGACACCGGCGTGCCGGAAATCCGCCGCTTTTATGCGCTGGATGACTGTGGCACGCGGATCAACCCGATGATCATCGAGGGGCAGATCCATGGCGGCCTGACCGAGGCGCTGGCCGTGGCGCTGGGGCAGGAGATTGCCTATGATGAGATGGGCAATGTGAAGACCGGCACGTTGATGGATTTCTTCCTGCCGACCTCCTGGGAAGTGCCGAACTATGAAACGGATTACACCGTGACTCCAAGCCCGCACCATCCGATCGGCGCGAAGGGTGTGGGCGAGAGCCCGCATGTGGGCGGTGTGCCCTGTTTCTCCAATGCGGTGCATGACGCCTTCCGCGCTTTTGGTTTGACACAGACCAATATGCCGCATGATCACTGGCGGATCTGGAAGACTGCCAATGATCTGGGCCTGCATGGCTGATCCGCTTATGACCTCGCCCGCGTTGCGGGCGGGGGCCTCCGGCGGGGATATTTTGAGAATGAGAAGGTGAGGGGCGCGCGATGAGCGTGAACGATATGCAATCTGCCTTGGCGGAAGAGGGCTATGTGGCGGATGCGCGCCTTGCGATGGCGCTGCATCTGGCGGAGACCCTGGGGCGGCCCTTGCTGCTGGAGGGGCCTGCGGGGGTTGGCAAGACCGAGGTCGCCAAGGCGATGGCGGCGGTGCATGAGACCAAGCTGATCCGGTTGCAGTGTTATGAGGGCTTGGACGCGAGCCACGCGATTTATGAGTGGAACTATCAGCGGCAACTATTGGCGATCCGCGCGTCTGAGGCGCAGGGCGGCATGGCGGAGGCGGCGCTGTTTGGCGAAGACTATCTTTTAAAACGCCCGCTGCTGGAGGCGATCACACAGGAGCAGCCGCCGGTCTTGTTAATTGATGAGATCGACCGGGCGGATGAGGAATTTGAAGCCTATCTCTTGGAGGTGCTGTCTGATTTTCAGATCACCATTCCGGAGGTGGGAACCGTTGAGGCGGTCACGCGGCCCATGGTGATTTTGACCGCCAATGGCACGCGGGAGCTGTCAGACGCGCTGCGGCGGCGCTGTCTTTATGCTTATGTAGAATATCCGGATCGCGAGACAGAGCTGGCGATCCTGCGCACGCGGATGCCGGAGATAGAAGGTCTGCTGGCGCGTCAGATTGTCGGCGTGGTGCAGGATTTGCGCCGTGAGGAGCTTGAGAAGGCGCCGGGGGTGGCGGAGATGCTGGACTGGGCGGCGGCGCTGGCGGGGCTTGGGGTGAATGATATGGCCCAGAGCCCGGAGGCGGTGCAGGCGACATTGGTGTGTCTGCTTAAGACTGCGGCGGATTATGATGCGGCCCCCCGTGAGGTGATGGACCGGCTGATCGGGAAGGTCGCCTGATGCAGGTGACGCGGTTTCCCTCCCGTGCCGAAGGATTGGCCGACCGCATGGCGGGGTTCATGGCGCATTTGCGTATGAATGGCTTGCCTGTGGGCGTGGCGGAGACCGGCGATGCGCTGGCCGCTTTGGCGGCGGTGGAGGCGACGGATGTGGATCAGGCGCGTGAAGCCTTGTGTGTTCTGTTGTCTGGGGATGCGGAGATCTGGCGCAGGTTTGACGACCTGTTTGATGCCTATTGGTTTAATGCGGGCAAACAGCGGCAGGGCACGGCGAAAAGCGATCATGTGAAGGTTCAGGCGGCGCGGCCTTTGCTGTGGCAGACGCATTTTGGTGAGAGTGCTGAGGACGGCGCTGAGGGTGGCACGGAGAGTTCAGAAGACGCCTTTGCGCCGGATGAGGGTGATGGGGAGTCTGAGGGCACCGATGGGCGGCTGATTGCGACCCGGACGGATAACCTCTCCCGGCGGGATCTGCGCGAGTTGATGGATGAGGAAAGTCTGCGGCGTGCCGAAGCGGCGGCGGAGCGGATTGCGCGCGTGATACGGGATCGGCGCTCGCGGCGGCGCAAGCAGGCGCTGCGCGGCCAGCAGCTCGACATGCGGCGTATTCAGCGGGCGTCGCTGGCACGTGGTGGTGAGCCGATGGAACTGCATCGGCGGGCGCGGCCGCCAAGACCGATGCAGATTGTGGCGCTTTGTGATGTGAGCGGGTCGATGACCGTTTATGCGCGGGCGTTTCTGGCCTTCCTCAAGGGGCTGGTGAGCAGTGAGACGCGCACCGATGCCTATCTGTTTCACACGCGGCTGATGCGGGTGACGGATGCGATGCGCGATCACGACACGCTGCGGGCGGCCTCTCGGCTGTCGCTGATGGCGGAAGGCTTTGGCGGGGGCACGGATATTTCCGGATCGCTGGAGCGTTTTCTGAATGGTTATGGCGCGCGGGCGCTCAATGGGCGGACGGTCGTGATCGTCCTGTCGGATGGCTATTGCACCTCTGATCCGGAGGCGCTGGGCGCGGCTTTGGCAAAACTGAGGAAAAAGGCGCGGCGGATTGTCTGGCTGAACCCGCTGAAAGGCTGGCGGGACTATGCGCCGGTGGCGGCGAGCATGCAGGCGGCGCTGCCCTATCTGGATGCACATCTGCCGGCGAACACGCTTGAGGCGCTTGGCGCGCTGGAGCGAGAATTTGCCCGCCTGTGACGGTGCGTGGCTTTGAGGGAGGAGCGCATGGAGGCGTTTGACATATTTGATACGGTGGCGCGGCTGCGTGAGGAGGGGGCGCCGTTTTGTGTCGCAACTGTGGTGCGCACCGCTGATGTGACCTCTGCCAAAGCGGGGGCGAAGGCGGCGGTGACGCAGACGGGTGAGATCATCGGACATCTGGGCGGGGCTTGTGTGAAACGCGCGGTTAAAGAGGCGGCGGCAGAGGCCTTGGTGGCAGAGACACCGCGTATGATCCGGGTGAAGCCCTCCGACAAAGTGGTGACCTTGCTGGATCCGGACGGTGTGCAGACCTTCAAGAGCGGGTGCCCGTCGGGCGGCACGGTGGATGTACTGATCGAGCCCTACCAGCAGGCGCAGCGGTTGGTGATTTTTGGCGACACACCGATTGCACAGGCGGTGGCGGCCCATGCCACGCTGGCCGGGTTTCGGGTGTGCCGAGGCGATGAGGGTGTGGGCCAGATCGAGGCGCGGGATTTTGTGCTGGTGGCTTCACAGGGGCAACGGGACAGCGATGCGCTGCGCTCGGCGCTGGAGACCCCGGCGCGGCGGGTTTCGATGGTGGCGAGCCGCAAAAAAGCGGCGGTGCTCTGTGAGAAGCTGATCACGGCAGGACTGGAGGAGGCCAGGGTTGGTCGGCTGAAGAGCCCGGCGGGGCTCGATATTGGTGCGGTGGATCCACATGAGATCGCGCTGTCGATCCTCGCGGAGATCGTTCAGTGGCGCCGGATGGATCAAATAGAAGCGGGAGAGGGCAGCGATGAGAAACTTGCTTGAGAGATTGCGGGCGTTTTGGGCCCCACGTGAAGATTTGACACCGGAGCAGGCCGCAGAAGAGGCGCTTCGGGTGTTTCCCAAATGTTGTTGAGACCAAGAAAGGCAGAGAGACCAGATGGAACTAAAAGATGAGATTCGCATTTCGGCACCCCGCGACGTGGTGTACCGGGCGCTCAATGACCCTGAGGTGCTGAAACAGTGCATTCCGGGCTGTGAAGAGCTGGAGCAGCACACGCCGGAGCATCTGGAGGCGAAAGTGGTGCTGAAAATCGGGCCGGTGAAGGCGAAGTTTGCGGGAGAGGTGTTTCTGGACACCAGCGGCGCTCCGGATGGCTTCACGCTCAAAGGTGAGGGTAAAGGCGGCGCGGCCGGGTTTGCCAAGGGCGGTGCCGAAGTCACCTTGGTTGAAGACGGTGCGGAGACAGTGCTGAGCTATGAAGCCAAGGCAGAGGTCGGCGGCAAGATCGCGCAGCTGGGCAGCCGGCTCATTCAAGGCACGGCGAAGAAACTCTCGGCGAAGTTCTTTGCACAGTTTGCGGAAGTCGTTGCGGAGCAGACCGCGGCGTAGGCAGGGATCTAAAATCCACTCACGGATCCCAAAAAAAACGAAACCCGGATGGCGATCCATCCGGGCTTCTGGAATTCTTGGTGGCGGTACAGGGACTTGAACCCCGGACACGCGGATTATGATTCCGCTGCTCTAACCAACTGAGCTATACCGCCGTAAGTGAGGTGCGATTTAGGGTGTTCCTGAGGTGGGGTCAAGAGAGAAATCTGCATTTCTGCGCGGGTTTTTTGATTTCGGAAATTCGATCGCACAGCGCGCCAGATTGCGCGGTGATTTGGCCCAGCCTTCCGGTTTCAAGGCATAGCAATGGATCCGCATGATCTGAGGACACATGGCGGAACTGTGACGAAATCTAAAACTGTCGAAAATTCCGTTACGCAATCTTCATCATTCTGACAACGAAGCTTTGGATTCGGCCTGTAGCCAGCGCCCATCAAATGGATGGGACGAACCGTGCTGAAAATTGAAAAGCTCACCAAAGCCTTTGGCCCCAATGTGGCTGTTGATGCGGCCAATGTTGTTGTCGACAAGCCAGCGATGATCGGGATCATCGGTCGCTCCGGGGCTGGAAAATCCACCCTGTTGCGGATGCTGAACCGCCTGACCGAAGAGACAAGCGGCAAGATCATCTTTGAAGGCACTGATGTGACCGCACTCAAGGGCGGCGACAAGCGCCATTGGCAGAGCGAATGTGCGATGATCTTTCAGCAGTTCAACCTCGTGCCGCGTATGGATGTGGTGAGCAACGTGCTGCATGGCACGCTCAACCGCCGCAGCACGCTGGCGACGATGTTCAACCTGTTCCCAAATGAAGACATTCACTGCGCGATCGACATTCTGGATCGTCTGGGCATTGCCGAGCATGCCGCCAAGCGCGCCGAAGCGCTGTCGGGTGGGCAGCAGCAGCGTGTGGCGATTGCGCGTGCGTTGATGCAGGACCCGAAGATCATTCTGGCCGATGAGCCGATTGCCTCGCTGGATCCAATGAATGCGCAGGTGGTGATGCAATCGCTGCGCCAGATCCACGAAGAAGACGGCCGTATGGTGATCGCCAACCTGCACACGCTGGACACGGCGCGACGCTATTGTGACCGTGTGATCGGCATGCGCGACGGGCGTATCGTGTTTGACGGCACGCCCGCGCAGCTGACCACTGGTGTGGCGCGCGACATCTATGGCGCGGATGCCACCTTTAGCGAAGCGGCCACCTCGACAGAGATCGAGACGCTGGACCGCACCGACGCAGAAGTCGGCCGCAAGACCCCTGAATACGCCTGAGTTTCATCACACCCCACGTCACAGAAGCGTGGGTTTTTTTATCAACCGGAGAGAAACGATGAAAAAACTGATTGCTGCCGTTCTGGCGACCACTGCCCTGACAGCCCCTGCGTTTGCTGAAGAGATCAGCGAATTCCGCATTGGTCTGCTGGGTGGCGAAAACGCCCAGGACCGTCTGAACAACAACGAGTGCCTGCGCGCCAAAACCGAAGAAGTGCTGGGTGTCCCAACCAAGCTCTTCGCCCCTGCCGACTACAACGGCGTGATCCAGGGCCTGCTGGGTGGCACCATCGACATGGCATGGCTGGGCGCATCCGGCTACGCAAAGACCTACCTGTCTGACCCGGAAGCGGTTGAGCCGATCCTGGTGAAAGTGAACGTGGACGGTGGCTATGGCTATTACTCCATCGGTTTTGCCCGCAAAGACAGCGGCATCACCTCGCTGGAAGACATGAAGGGCAAGACCTTCGGCTTTGGTGATCCAAACTCCACCTCCGGCTTCCTGATCCCATCCATCGAAATCCCTGAAGTGACCGGCGCGACCATGACCTCTGGCGACTACTTCGGCGAAGTGAAATTCTCCGGTGGTCACGAGCAGACCATCGTTGGCGTGAACAACGGCGACTTTGACGGCGGCGTGACCTGGGCTGACGGTCTGGGCGAGTGGGAAGACGGCTACAACTCCGGCGCGCTGCGTCGTGCGGTTGATGCGGGTCTCGTGGACATGAACGAGCTGGTCAAAATCTGGCAGTCCAAGCCGATCCCAGAAGGCCCAATCGTGCTGCGCAAAGCGCTGCCTGAAGACGTGAAAGTGAAATTCACTGCGCTGATGGCCTCCCTGCCATCCATCGATCCAGACTGTGCATATGGCGTGCTATCCGGCGAAGCCAAGGGTGTTCAGCCAATCAGCCATGACGCTTACGAAGTGATCATCGAAGCACGCAAACTGAAGTCCAACTAAGACGACTTTACCACTTTGAGCAGGCCCTGTGCAAAAGCGCGCGGGGCCTGTTTCCTGACTGAGGGGCTCCCATGACAGATTTGACCGGTAGCGGCACTGGCAGCCGTAACGCGGGCGGCGTGCGCGCGGACTACATGGCGCAGGTGCGGCGCAAGCGGATGATGGACGGCATCATCCTCATCGTTTTCATCGCTTTGATGACAACGGGTTTCATGATTGCGGATGACCGCAATGCCGGTGGGTTCTGGGACGGGCTGCACCGTCTGTTTGATTTCCCCAAAGAGGTGCTGGGCGAGGCCTTTGAAAAGGCTGCTGATCTGCCTGCGCATCTGCTCAAATTCCTGCCCTCTCTGATTGAGACCATCAATATCGCGGCGGCCTCGACCCTGATTGGCACCATGCTGGGTATGGTGCTGTCGCTGCTGTCCACACGCGGCATGGCCAAATGGCCGCGCCTCATTCCGCTGTTCCGCCGGATCATGGACATCATGCGCGCCATGCCCGAGATCGTGATTGCGCTGGTGCTGATCTTTGTGATGGGCGGCGGGCCGGTGCCTGCGATGGTGGCGATTGCGTTCCACACCGCGGGCGCGATGGGCAAGCTGTTCTCCGAGGTCAATGAAAACGCCTCACTCAAGCCCGTGGAAGGGCTGCAATCTGTTGGTGCAAGCTGGAACCAGCGCATGTGGCTCGGGGTGATCCCGCAGGTGGCGCCAAACTACTTCAGCTACGCCCTGCTGCGGTTTGAGGTGAACATCCGCGCTTCAGCCATCCTTGGCTTCGTCGGTGCGGGCGGCATTGGCTATGAGCTGCGCAACGCGATGAGCTGGGGCAAAGGCCAATATGACGAGGCTGCCGCGATCTTCATCCTGCTGTTTGTCACCATTGTGGTGGTGGATCAGTTGTCCTCGCTGGTGCGCGAGCGCCTGACCCACGGCAAATCTGAGCAAAAATTTGAGAAGGCCTCGGCATGAGTATCGCAGCCAATGAAACCGATTTCCTGAAGGTGCAGGCGGATCGCCATTTTGCCAGAAAGAAGCTTGTGAGCTTTGGGCTGCCGGCGCTGGTGATTGCCTATCTGACCTATATCTTCTTCATTTTTGACATTCCCGGTCTGGCGCAGCGTTTTGAGGCGGACAATGCCCGCGCGCTGGTGGCGGACAGCTACAGCTACAAAACCCATGTGGCGCGTGACAACCGCTCTGGCGCGGTGTCTGTCGCCATCGAGGGCGAGCGCAAAGGCACCTATCCTGAGGGGACATCACCGGATTGGGTCACGCTGGGTGAGGCTGACACGGTGATCGATCTGGGTGAAGGTCATGTGGTGACCTATGGCGCGGATAATTTTGTCAGCTACAATGTGCCGGGCTATGGGGTGATCACTGCGCAGCCGAGCCGCGCCAAAGGGGTGCAGGCCGTGCTGCCCGAAGGCGAGACACCTGACTGGATCAATGCCTCCAAGAACCGCATGACCATCACCACGGAAGCAGGCCGTCTGACGGTGACGCGCAACCGTACTGAGGTGTTCCGCTATTTCAACGGCTGGGAGCTCTTCTTCTTCACGCTCGATAGCCCCTACCACGGGATGCCTGTGGGCGAAGTGATGTCACGGGCACTGGGCGGCGAGGCGGCTGCGATCTGGCAGGATTTCTGGACCAACAAGATGTGGCGTCACCAAGATGTGGCCTGGGCGATCTTTGAAACGATCCTGATGGCCTTCCTGGGCACCATGGGTGCGGCCATTGTGGCGCTGCCGCTGGCCTTTCTGGCGGCCAAAAACTTCACGCCTTTTGTGGTGCTGCGTCAGATCACGCGTCGTATCTTTGACTTCTTCCGCGGCGTGGATGCGCTGATCTGGACGATTGTTCTGGCGCGGGCTTTTGGGCCGGGGCCACTCACGGGCGCGTTGGCGATCCTGATCACGGATACCGGCTCGTTTGGCAAAATGTTCTCGGAAGCTTTGGAAAATGTCGATCAGAAACAGATCGAGGGCATCCAATCGACCGGGGCCAAGCCGGTGCAGCGTTATCGCTTTGGGGTGATCCCGCAGGTGACGCCGATCCTGATGAGCCAAGTCCTGTATTTCCTGGAGTCCAACACCCGCAGCGCCACCATCATTGGCGCTATCACCGGCGGCGGCATCGGCTTGATGCTGACACAGGCGATGATCACGCAGAAAGACTGGGAAGAGGTCACCTATTACATCGTGCTGATTGTGCTGATGGTGATGGTGATGGATTGGTTCTCTGGCTGGCTGCGGCGCAAGCTAATCACCGGTGACGAGAGCGGCCACTGATCCACCCTTTGGGATTTCGCCTTCGGCGGGGATATTTGGGGCAAGAGGAAGTGCGGGGCGGCCCTGTTTCCTCTTGCCAGAAATATCCCCGCCGGAGGCACAAAAGTTTACACAGCAGGAACCACAAATGGCCAAGCTCTCAGCAGAGACACCCCTGATCCACCCAGACTGCATTCTGCATGACGCGACTTTTGGGTGTTATGTGGAGATCGGGCAAGGCAGCCGGGTTATCTCGGCGCATTTTGACGACTATTCTTATTGTGACCGTATGGCGGAAGTGGCAAATGCCAAGATTGGCAAATTTGCGAACATCGCTGCCTTCACCCGGATTGGCGCGACGGATCACCCGATGGAAAACGCTTCGCTGCACCACTTTCTCTATCGTTCAGACGATTACTTTGACGATGCAGAACCGGATGCGGCGTTTTTTTCCCATCGACAGAGCCGGGTGGCCACCATTGGCCATGACACCTGGATCGGTCATGGCGCGATGATCAAGCCGGAAGTCACGCTGGGCCACGGCAGCATTGTGGCGAGCGGCGCGGTGGTGACCAAAGATGTGCCGCCTTACATGATTGTCGCCGGGATGCCGGCGACACCGCTGCGGCGGCGGTTCAGCGAGAAGGTGTCTGATCGCTTGATGGCGCTGGCCTGGTGGGATTGGGACCACAGCCGGTTGCGCGCGGCGCTGACGGATTTTCGCGCGCTCAAGGCAGAGGCGTTTCTGGAGAAATACGGAGGCTGACCTGCTCTTTGCGGGACAGCCAGTGGCGGCGGATTACTCCGCCGCCATTTTTGTGTCTGATGCCACGTCAAAGAAGCGGTGGGCCACTTCGCCGGACAGATGGCTGATGCGTCCGCCTGCGATGGTGCCTTCGATTGCGTGTGTGACCGGATGCACAATCGTGATGTCAGCGCGTTTGCCGGGGGCCAGGGTGCCGCGATCGTCCATGTCCATGATTTTGGCGGCATTGGTGGAGATCATCGCCCACGCTGTGGGCAGATCGCAGAGTCCGTCGTCCACCATGCGGAAGGCCGCTTTGGAAAGCGCAGGATAGTGGTAGTCTGACACCAGCGCATCGCAGAGATCATCAGCCACAAGGCGCGCAGCTTGAATGTTGCCGGCTTGACTGCCGCCACGCACGATGTTGGGCGCGCCCATCACCACATGATCGCCAACCGCTTTGGCCACGGCCGCGGCGCTGCGGGCGGTGGGGAATTCGCAGACCCGTGCACCAAGCACGGAATAGCGCTCGCGCGTATCGCCATCGGGGTCATCGTGGCTGCCGTAGCGCACACCGAGCCGGTCAAAGGCTTCGGCCAACGCGCAGAGGTGGCGAGGCACTTGAGGTGTTTCGTCAAAGGCCGCATGTACCAAGGACATATGCTCGTCGGCAGTACGACCAGACTTTTGGGCCCAGATGGCGATTTCTGCGGGCTTTTCGCGCGCAAAAACGAGCGCTTCTTCGAGGTGGTTGTTGAAGACCACGTAGTCGACTTTGTGTTTCTCAACCGCAGCCAGAAGGCGGTCACGTGTGTCAACCGTATGTGTCTCGCACCGGATCTGAATGCGCAGATCGGTCTGGGCATGGGGGCGGTAGGCATCCAGTGCGGCGAGCAGCGTTTCTGCCGCATCGGGGCCTCGGTGGCCGCCTTCCCAGCTCCAGCTTTGGGCGAGCCATGCGGTGGTCACGCCATTGGCGGCGGCATCCCGATCAGTGCCGCGCAGGCCCATGTCCACAGGGAATGGCGCGGAGGGGCGCGGTGCGATGTGGCGCTCAAAGGCATCGCCGTGCAGATCAATGATGCCGGGCATCAGCAGATAGCCGGAGAGATCTACCTCCGCCTGTGTGTCATCAACAATCAGGCCGTCCGCGAAGGACAGCGGGGCATCCTGCAGCATGCCGTCGCGCAGGACGTGTGCGCCTGTGAGGCGCAGAGACAGAGAGGATCTGGACATAAGAATGCTCTTTTGGTGTTTTCGCTCTCTCTACGTTCCTTATGTGTCGGCTGCGTGACGTCTGCGGCTTGTTGGGCAAATTATTCACTCTGTAAGTGTGAGCGTGACGCGGTCGCCGGCAAACCAGGTGATGCCAAATTCGACCGGATTGCCCGCCGGGTCGATGTTGATGGCTTTGGTGCGCAGGACGGGATCGCTTTCGCTGATGCGCAGGTGCAGGGCTTCGGTGGCGCTGGCGCGCCGCGCTGTCAGGCGGGTTGAGGCCCGGGTGTAATCCGCCACGCCGTTTTCCTTGAGCGCCGCCGTGACAGAGCGCAGGCGTGAAAGTTGTTCCGGCAGATCGGGAAAACGCGCCGCCGGGAAGACGCTTTTGAAGAGGGCGATTGGGTTGCCGTCTGCGAGCGACAGACCGTCATAGACATGGACCTCTGACCCTTCCGGCAACGCGAGTGCTGTGGCCTCTGCTGCATCCGCGCTGCGGGTTTCCAGATGCAGCACCTCTTTGCCCGGCAGCCGCCCGGCCTGCGCGATGTTGCGGTGAAAGCGCACCCGTTTGCCGATGGCGTAGTCGGTTGGTACCTGCGCCACAAACACACCTGCACCGCGCCGCGCGTGGACCAAACCGTTGTCCGCCAGCGATTTTAGCGCGTGGCGCACGGTGTGGCGATTGACGCCAAAGCGGCCGGAGAGCTCTGCCTCGGTGGGCAGTTTGTCCCCCGGACCATAGCGGCCTTCGGCAATGTCTTCGGTCAGTGTGTTGGCGATGGATTGCCAGATCGGGGTGCGTTTGGCGCTCATGTGCGGGCCTCTGTCATGAAAACTTCATGGGGTGACGGATTGCGCGACTCGCGATGTGTCGCTAGGATTTGTCTAGTTGTATAGGAAAGTAGACAAATCGACAAGGTGTCTAGATGACCGCAGAAAATAACAGACGCGCCTGGATGTCGCTGCTTGCGAAAGCGCCCGCAGACCGGCTTTTGGCGCTTTGGCAAGAGCATGGCGCAACGCCTGCATTTCACTGGCTGCGTGCGCCGGAGATCGGCGCAACGATGGTGCGTGGGCGCCTTGGCGGCACAGGTGCGCCATTCAATCTCGGAGAGATGACGCTGACGCGCTGCGCTTTGCAGCTGGAGAGCGGCGAGGTTGGCCATGGCTATGTGCAGGGGCGCGACAAGCAGAAGGCAGAGATAGCCGCGCTTGTAGATGCGTTGATGCAGGGGCCGGAAGCGGCGGCGGTGGAAGCCGCTGTTCTAAAGCCGCTGGACGCAGAGATGACGGAAGTCAAAACCGCTCGGGCCGAGAAGGCTGCGGCCACAAAAGTGGATTTCTTCACCATGGTGCGGGGAGAGGACTGATGAACGCAGATGTTCTGAAAGGCGGGTTTGCCAATGCACCGGTGGATGCGGCGCATGCGTTTCGCGCAGCCATGAATGTGATGGCGCGACCGGGCACGGTCGAAACTCTGGATGGCGCAGTACCGCCCGCGCCAATGTCAACAGCCGCGGGCACGCTGATCCTGACATTGTGTGATCCCGACACGCCGTTGCATCTGGCAGGCGACTGGGATTGCCAAGAGGTGCGGGACTGGATCGCCTTTCACATTGGTGCGCCGATCGTTGGGGCCTCGCACGCAATGTTTGCGGTTGGTAACTGGGACGCTCTTGCGCCGCTCAACCGATTTGCCATTGGCACGCCGGAATATCCGGACCGCTCCGCTACATTGATTGTGGAGCGCGAGGCACTTGCGACAAAGGGTGCAACCTTGCGTGGGCCGGGGATCAAGGAGTCGGCTGAGATGGCGCTGCCCGAAGCAGAAGCGTTTCAGATGAATGCGCTGCTGTTCCCGCTGGGGCTCGATTTCTTCTTCACCTGCGGGGATCAGGTTTCCGCCTTGCCAAGAACAACGAAAGTGGAGGCGGCCTGATGTATGTTGCAGTGAAAGGCGGCGAGCGCGCGATTGACAATGCGCATGCGTGGCTGGCCGAAGAACGCCGTGGCGACCTGAATGTGGCGGAACTCTCTGTCGCGCAGATCCGCGAACAGCTGAGCCTTGCGGTGAACCGCGTGATGGCGGAGGGATCGCTCTATGATCCTGATCTGGCCGCGCTCGCCATCAAGCAGGCGCGCGGTGATATGATTGAGGCGATCTTCCTCATTCGCGCTTATCGCACGACGCTGCCGCGATTTGGCGCGTCCGCGCCGGTGGAAACTGCGGAAATGGCTTGCGATCGCCGGATTTCGGCGACCTTCAAAGATGCGCCCGGTGGGCAGGTCTTGGGACCGACGTTTGACTACACCCACCGCCTGCTGGATTTTGCGCTGGCCGCAGAAGGCGAGACGCCTGTGGTTGAGCGTGGCGAAGCGCGCGTGGAGACGACGCCGCATATCACCGAGTTTTTGAACAAAGAGGGGCTGATCCAGACGGAGGTTAGCTCGGAAGAAACGCCGGGGGATCTGACCCGTGAGCCGCTGGAGCTGCCCGCCAACCGCCCGCTGCGCCTGCAGGCGTTGACGCGGGGCGATGAGGGGTTTGTGTTGTCGATGGCTTATTCCACGCAGCGGGGCTATGCGCGCAACCACGCCTTTGTGGGGGAGCTGCGCATTGGCAAGGTCGCGGTGGAGATGGAGATCCCAGAGCTGGGCTTTGCCATCGAGATTGGCGAGATCGAGCTGACCGAATGTGAGACGGTGAACCAGTTTCAGGGCTCCAAAACCGAGCCACCGCAGTTCACACGCGGCTATGGGCTGGTGTTTGGCCAGTCTGAGCGCAAGTCGATCTCCATGGCGCTGGTAGACCGCGCGCTGCGCTGGCAGGAGCTGGGCGAAGACAACCTCGGTGCGCCGGCGCAGGATGAGGAGTTTGTGCTCTATCATTCTGACAACATTCAGGCGACGGGGTTCTTGGAGCACATCAAACTGCCGCATTACGTGGATTTCCAGTCTGAGCTGGAGCTGATCCGCAAGCTGCGCCGTGAGGCGATGGAAAATGTGGCACCGGTGCAGGAGGCGGCGGAATGAAGCTTCGAGGCGTAAACCGAGAGGACCGCGCCCGAGCCTGGGTGGGCGCTTTGACACGTTGTGTTGGGGACAATTCAGCCGCCATGCGCGCCAACGCGGGTGACGTACAGAACGGCGCAATGCGCCCTCCCATGGGGAGGGTCGGGCGCGGTCCGTGCCTGCGGCACGCACTCCAGGTGCACTATCCTATCCTCGGCAAACAACATGCGCGCAATTTAGGGCTTACCTTGAGAGGGCCAGAACATGTCTGACTACAACTTTGCCTATCTGGATGAGCAGACCAAGCGGATGATTCGTCGTGCCATCCTCAAGGGTTTGGCCATTCCGGGCTATCAAGTGCCGTTTGCCAGCCGCGAGATGCCGATGCCTTATGGCTGGGGCACAGGCGGCGTGCAGGTCTCTGCCGCCACATTGACGCCGGAGGATACGCTGAAGGTGATCGACCAGGGTGCGGATGACACGACCAATGCTGTGTCGATCCGCAAATTCTTTGAGAAAACCGCAGGTGTGGCGACCACGGAAGAAACCGCGCGGGCGAGTGTTATTCAGACTCGCCACCGCATTCCTGAAGAGGCGCTGCGCGAGGATCAGATCCTTGTATATCAGGTGCCGATCCCGGAACCGCTGCGCTTTCTGGAGCCATCAGAGGTCGAAACCCGCAAGATGCACAGCCTTGAGGAATATGGGCTTATGCATGTGAAACTCTATGAGGACATTGCCAAACACGGGGCGATTGCCACCTCTTATGCCTATCCGGTGAAGGTGGAGGGGCGCTATGTGATGGATCCGAGCCCGATCCCGAAGTTTGACAACCCGAAGATGGAAATGGCGGCCATTCAGCTGTTTGGCGCGGGCCGTGAGCAACGGATCTATGCGCTGCCACCCTACTGTCAGGTGGTGAGCCTTGATTTTGAGGATTTCCCGTTTGAGGCCAGCAAGGCCGATCACCCCTGTGACATGTGTGGTGCCGAGGACAGCTATCTGGATGAGGTGATCATGGATGACGCGGGCAACCGGATGTTTGTCTGCTCTGACACCGACTATTGCGCCAGCCGCCGTGCCGCCGGGCATATGGGCGCGCAGGCCGCAGCCCTTGAGGAGACCGCCGCATGACGCCGCTTCTGAAAGTTGAGAATATCAGCAAGTACTATGGCAACCGCATTGGCTGCAAAGATGTGAACTTTGATCTCTACCCCGGAGAGGTCATGGGGATTGTTGGGGAGAGTGGCTCAGGCAAGTCCACTTTGCTCAACTGTCTTGCCGGTCATCTGACCCCGGAAACGGGCGAGGTGCTGTTTGAGATGCGCGATGGCGCGATGCGGGATACGGTCACCATGAGTGAGCCGGAGCGTCGTATGCTGAGCCGCACGGACTGGGCCTTTGTGCATCAGCACGCGCGCGATGGGCTGCGCATGAACGTCAGCGCGGGCGGCAATGTAGGCGAGCGGCTGATGGCCGTGGGCGCGCGCCATTATGGCAACATCCGTGAAGAGGCGATTGACTGGCTGGGCCGCGTGGAGATCAACGAGAGCCGTGTGGATGACCGCCCAACGCAGTTTTCCGGCGGGATGCAGCAGCGCCTGCAGATCGCGCGCAATCTGGTGACCGGGCCGCGGTTGGTGTTCATGGATGAGCCCACAGGGGGCCTTGATGTCTCTGTACAGGCGCGGCTTCTGGATCTGTTGCGCGGATTGGTGCGGGAAATGGGCCTGAGCGCCATCATCGTGACCCATGATCTGGCGGTGGTGCGCCTGCTCGCGGATCGGCTGATGGTGATGAAGGATGGTCATGTGGTGGAGACCGGACTGACCGATCAGGTGCTGGATGATCCGCAGCATGCCTACACGCAGCTGCTGGTCAGTTCCGTTCTGCAAGTTTGACAGGTTGGGGGCTGTCTGCCCCCAAACCCCCGAGGATATTTGGGAATGAGAAATCAGATGATTGAGATTAGAGATCTGAGCAAGACCTTCACCCTGCACAATCAGGGCAGCGCGGTGATCCCGGTGATGGATGGCGCCAACTTGAGCGTGGCGCGCGGGGAATGTGTGGCGCTGACCGGCGCGTCTGGTGCCGGGAAATCCACCCTGATGCGGATGATCTATGGCAACTATTTGGCTGCCGGTGGGTCTATCGTCGTGGATGGCGTGGATGTGGTGCAGGCTGAGCCGCGCGAGATCTTGGCGCTGCGGCGTGAGGTGCTGGGCTATGTGAGCCAGTTTCTGCGGGTGGTGCCTCGGGTGCCGACGCTGGATGTGGTGGCGGAGCCCTTGCTGGCTGTGGGCGTGGAGGCCGAAGCTGCGCGGGAGCGGGCGCGGGATCTGCTGACCCAGCTGCGCATTCCGGAGCGGCTCTGGCAGCTGAGCCCGACGTCGTTTTCTGGCGGGGAGCAGCAGCGGGTGAACATTGCGCGCGGATTTGCCCATAGCTATCCGGCGATGTTGCTGGATGAGCCGACCGCTTCGCTGGATGCAACCAACCGCGCCACTGTGCTGGGGCTGATTGAAGAGGCCAAGGCGCGCGGGGCGGCGATTGTTGGGATTTTCCACGATGAGGCAGCGCGCGATCAGGTCTGTGATCGGGAGATTGATGTGTCTGTCTTCACACCCGGTTTGAAAGGGGCGGCTTGATGGGAAACACTGGATTGCCTGTGCGGGTTGTGGGGGTTGTTGGCCCCTCTGGCGTGGGCAAAGACACGGTGATGGATGCCATGGCGGCGGCGCGCAGCGATGTGGTTTTGGCGCGTCGGGTGATCACGCGGGCTGCAGGCGCGGGTGGCGAGAACTCGATTGGCGCGACGGATGCGGAGTTTGATGCGCTGGTGGCGCAGGATGCTTTCGCTTTGTGGTGGCCCGCACATGGGCTGCGCTATGGCGTGCCGCGTGAAGCGCTGCAGCAGGCGGGCGCGCGGATTGTGCTGGTGAACCTGTCCCGTGGTGTGCTGGATCAGGCGCGGGCGGCGTTTGAGGATTTTGCGGTGCTTTCGCTGACCGCTGATGTGCAAACGCTGGCGCAGCGGCTGGCGGCGCGGGGACGGGAGAGCGAGGCGGAGATCGCAGCGCGTCTGGCCCGTGCCGGTGTGTCGCGCCCGACAGGCGCAGATGTGGTGGAAGTGGCCAATGACGGGGCGCTGGCGGCCACCGTGGCCGCCGCGCTTGAGGCGCTTCAGCCGGTGAGGGCGTAGCGGTGGATTTCGTGAAACATCTGGCTGTCGTCTTCGCCCACCAAGGTCAGGCTGTTGACCACAAAGGGCTGTGGCAAGAGCGGTGTGATGTGGGGCAGAAGCGCGGCCTGAGTTTGTTCGGCATCTTTGCCAAGGCGGCCTGTGAGGGTGATGTGGAAGCGAAATTCCTCCATCACGTAAGGGTAGCCCCACTCTGCCAGCAGCGCTTCCTGTGCGGGCGACAGATTGGCCTGACGGCGGCGCGCCAGTTCGGCCTCAGAGGGCGGGCGGCGGAACATGTCGAGCTCGGTGACAGCGCGCGCGGCCAGTGCGGCCAGCGGGGTTTGATCGCCGTCGATCTTAAGGGCCAGGAAACTGCCGAGGCGGGCCAATGTCAGACCGGGCAGCGTGACAGGGGCCAGCGTGGCACAGAGCGCGGCCAGCGCCTCTTGCAGGGCCTCAGCGCTTTGGCCATCTGCCAGAAAAAACGGCGGTTTGATGGTGCCGTGCAGCCCGTATTTGCGCGGCGTGGCGGTGATCTCTTCCACCGGGCGCAGAAGATCTGCAATCTCCGGGTGGGGACAGTGCTTGCCCGCCACAGGATCCCAGCCCAGCCAATGGGCGCCAAAATCAGCCAGAGCACCGGGCTCTGGCGTGTAGTAAATGCCGTATCGTTTGAACTGCATATTGCCTCTTTCAACCTTTTGACAGCGAATGCCAAAAATGCGTGACACCCACATGACACAAGAGATGATCCTTGCAAATGCCACCCTTGTTTTGCCCAACGAGACCGTGACCGGCTCGGTTGTGGTGCGCGACGGGATGATTGCCGAGATGGATCAGGGCGCGGCGGTGCCTGCGGGCGCGGTGGATTGCGAAGGCGATTATGTTGCGCCGGGCCTCATTGAGCTGCACACCGATAATCTGGAGCGGCACATGCGCCCGCGCCCCAAGGTGGATTGGCCGCATCAGGCGGCGATTGTGGCCCATGATGCGGAGCTGGCGAGTGTGGGCATCACCACGGTGTTTGATGCGCTGCGCATCGGCTCGATCCTGTCTGATCCAAGCAAAAAATACGGCAAATATGCCCGGGCTGTGGCCGCTGAGATCCTGTCGATGCGCGACAGCGGAGGATTGCGGATCAGCCACCATCTGCACCTGCGGGCGGAGACCTGCTCGGAGACGCTGATTGAGGAGCTGGCGGAGTTCGGGCCTGAGGATCGCGTGGGCATTGTCAGCCTGATGGATCACACGCCGGGACAGCGACAGTTCACCGATCTGAGCAAGTTTGAGGCCTATATCCGCGGCAAATACGCCATGGATGCGGAAGGGTTTGAGGACTACGTCGCCTTTCTGCATGGGCTGCATGACCGGTTGGGCAAGGCTCATGAAGAAGCTACAGTTGCGGAGGCCAAGCGCTTTGGGGCTGTGCTTGCGAGCCATGATGACACCACCGCTGCTCAAGTGGCGACCTCGGCGGGTTATGGCATCCATCTGGCGGAGTTCCCAACAACGGTGGAGGCAGCACGCGCCAATCACGCCCATGGCATTGCCAATATCATGGGCGGGCCGAACCTTGTGCGTGGGGGCAGCCATTCGGGCAATGTGGCGGCGATGGAGCTGGCGGAGCTTGATCTGCTGGATATTATTTCGTCAGACTATGTGCCTTCTTCGCTTCTGTTTGGTGCGGTGATGCTTGGCCAGACTTGGGGCAACATGGCCAAGGGGCTGCACACGGTCACTGCGGCACCGGCGCAATACACTAACCTGATGGACCGTGGGCGTCTGGAGGTTGGTTTGCAGGCGGATATGATCCGGTTCCGGCTGACTGAGGGCGTGCCCTCGCTGCGCGCAGCCTGGCATAAGGGGGTGCGCTCGGCCTAGAGTTTTGCGAAGGCTGGCGCGTATGAGACCGCAAATGGGGTTTTGAGTGCGCCTGCCGCAAGCTCCAGCGCCATGAAATAAGGGCCTGAGAATTGGTTGGTGAAACCTTTGGCCAGCTCCACTGAATACCCAAAGCGGCTGTAGTAGGCGGGGTTGCCAAGCACGAAGCTGGCGTGCCAGCCCTCACGTTGCGCCTGCGCAAGGCCGTGGCGGATGAGGGCTGCACCGATGCCTTGTTTCCGGTGGTCTGGTGCAACGGACAGCGGGCCGAGGGCTAGCGTGCGCACTGGGGCGGCCATTGGGGAAAACAGGACGTGGCCGATGATCTGGCCGTCTTCTTCTGCGATGAGTGAGAGCGCGGCATCGCCCTCTGCGCGCAGCATGTCGACAAGACGCGCCTCTTCCGGTTGGCCAAAGGCGGCTTCGGTCAGGCTATGGATGGCGTCGATGTCGGCGGCGGTTTCTGGGCGGATGTGCATTTTGGCGTGCCTTTGGGGGAGGGCGGCGGTGCGCAGGGACTGCGCACCCTACGGGGAGGTGGTGAAGAGAGCGAGTTTGTTGCCTTGGGGATCGCGCAGATAGGCGACGTAGAAATCGGCGCTATAGGCTTCGCGAAAGCCCGGCGCGCCTTCGTTTGTGCCGCCTGCGGTGAGCGCAGCGGCGTGCAGATCGCGCAGCTGCTGTTGGCTCTCTGTCTGAAAGGCCACCATGGTGCCGTTGCCTGCAGAGGCCGCAGTCCCGTCAAACGGGGCTTTCACGTAGAAATCCGGAGAGGTTGGCGGAGTACCCGGCGGGATGTAGCTGAGATCGCCGTGATAGTGCTCAAGCCGATAGCCGAGCGCGGGCAGGAAGGCCGAGTAGAACCGCTCTGCGGCGGGGATGTCGTCTGCGCCGACGGTGATATAGGCGATCATGTGAGGCGTCCTTTCAGAGGAAGCATAGCAAGCAAATCATACGCCGCATGCAAAAAAGCCCCGCGCGGGTGGCACGGGGCTTTTCAATAAACCGAGAGAAGCGCTTAGCCGATGGCGGCGGCTTTCACGTCTGCGTCGATGTAAGGCAGGTATTGCTCGAAGTTGTCGGCAAACATGCCCACCAGTTTGGCGGCTTGTGCATCATAGGCGTCTTTGTCCGCCCAGGTGCCGCGTGGGTCGAGCAGGCTGTCATCCACACCGGGGACAGAGACAGGCACTTCGAAGCCGAAGTTGGCGTCTTTGCGGAATTCCACGTGGTTCAGGGAGCCGTCCAGCGCGGCGGTCAGAAGCGCGCGGGTGGCTTTGATCGGCATGCGGGAGCCGGTGCCGTAAGCGCCGCCGGTCCAGCCGGTGTTCACCAGCCAGCAGGTGGTGCCAAATTCCGCGATCTTCTGGCGCAGCAGGGCACCGTAAGCTTCCGGACGGCGTGGCATGAACGGGGCGCCGTAGCAGGTGGAGAAGGCCGGGGTTGGCTCGGTCAGGCCACGCTCGGTGCCGGCCATTTTGGCGGTGAAGCCGGACAGGAAGTGGTATTCTGCCTGCGCCGGGGTCAGACGTGCAATCGGAGGCAGGATGCCGAAGGCGTCACAGGTCAGCATGATCACGTTTTTGGGGTGACCGCCAAGGCCGTTGTCGGATGCGTTCGGGATCGACTCCAGCGGGTAGGCGCAGCGCATGTTTTCTGTGAGGCTCTTGTCCTCGAAGTCGAGCTCTTTGGTCTCTTCGTCATAGACCATGTTCTCGATCACGGTGCCAAACATCTTGGTGGTTGCGTAGATCTCAGGCTCGGCTTCCGGGTTCAGGCCGATGGTTTTGGCGTAGCAGCCGCCCTCAAAGTTGAAGGTGCCTCGGTCAGACCAGCCGTGCTCGTCATCGCCAATCAGGGTGCGGTTCGGATCGGCAGAGAGCGTGGTTTTGCCGGTGCCGGACAGGCCAAAGAAGATCGCCGCATCGACAGGGTTGTCTTTGGCGTGGTTGGCGGAGCAGTGCATCGGCATGATGCCTTTTTCCGGCAGCAGGTAGTTCAGCAGGCCAAAGACGGATTTCTTGTTCTCACCGGCGTATTCGGTGTTGCCGATCAGGATCATCTTTTTCTCGATGTTGACCGCGATCACGGTCTCAGAGCGGCAGCCGTGCTTGGCCGGGTCGGCCTTGAAGCTTGGGCAGTTGATGATGGTGTAGTCAGCCACAAACTGATCCAGCGCGTCGCGGTCAGGGCGGCGCAGCAGGTGACGGATGAAGAGGTTGTGCCAAGCCAGCTCGTTCACAACGCGCACGTTGATGGCGTGGGTCGGATCGGCACCGGCGGTGAGATCCTGCACGAAGTAGTCGCGGCCCTTCATGTGCTCCAGCATGTCGGCATGCAGGCGGTCAAAAGCGTCGCTGGCCATCTCGTGGTTGTTTTCCCACCAGATGGTGTCTTCGGTCATCGGCGTGCGCACGGTGAACTTGTCTTTGGGCGAACGGCCGGTGAATTCACCGGTGCTCACCAAGAAGGTGCCGCCGTTGCCGAGCGTGCCTTCGTTGCGCTTCAGAGCGTGCTCAATCAGCGCTGGCTCCATAAAGTTGTAATAGACATTGCCCAGACCTTCGATCCCTTGATCTTGCAGGCGGAATTGCGGGTTTACCCGTCCAAATGTCATTTCTTACACTCCTGTAGCCGCGTCTGTTTGGCGGCGGTCGTTGATGAACTTCGGAAAGCAACAATCTTGCGCGACCATCATTTCCGATGCGTTACCCGCCGGTCTTAACATGACGTTTCACAATAAGAACAGGCGGGTTTGGTATAGTTAGCGCAACCAAGTGCAGGTTAGCGCAACCAAGTGTTCCGATCGGAAAATTCGCGCAATGTTTGTCCCTGAAAGTGAGACAATTTAGCCATTGGTTAGCGATTTTGCGGCCTAATGAGTCCGGTTTGAGACCCGAATC
The DNA here is from genome assembly GCF_017743775.1 of Shimia sp. R9_1. Classification (NCBI taxonomy): domain Bacteria; kingdom Pseudomonadati; phylum Pseudomonadota; class Alphaproteobacteria; order Rhodobacterales; family Roseobacteraceae; genus Shimia; species Shimia sp. R9_1. The sequence goes on from NZ_JAGHRN010000002.1 coordinate 951,446, forward strand.
GCACTTTTGCGTTGATTGCCTCTGCCTGAGATGCGCATAATACCGCAAAAATTAGGCATAAAATAAGAGCAGTGAGAGGATCCGTCCGATGTCAAGAATTGCCCTTGTGGACGACGACAGAAACATTTTGACGTCGGTTTCAATCACCCTTGAGGCTGAGGGGTTTGAAGTCGAGACCTACAATGACGGCCAGCAGGCGCTGGACGCATTCAACAAGAAACTCCCCGACATGGCGGTGCTCGACATCAAGATGCCGCGCATGGATGGTATGGATCTGCTGCAACGGCTGCGCCAGAAAACCACGATGCCGGTGATTTTTCTGACCTCCAAGGATGACGAGATCGACGAAGTGCTGGGTCTGCGCATGGGCGCGGATGACTACGTCAAGAAACCGTTCAGCCAGCGCCTGCTGGTGGAGCGTATTCGTGCCTTGCTGCGCCGTCAGGAAGCCGTGGATGGCGATATTGTCGGCGATACCGAAGACACCAAGATCATGGAACGCGGTGAGCTGACCATGGACCCGCTGCGCCATTCTGTGAGCTGGAAGGGCAAGGACGTGACGCTGACGGTCACCGAATTCCTGCTGCTTCAGGCGCTGGCGCAACGCCCGGGTTTTGTGAAGAGCCGCGACCAGTTGATGGATGTGGCTTATGACGATCAGGTCTATGTTGACGACCGTACCATCGACAGCCACATCAAGCGCCTGCGCAAGAAAATGCGCACAGCCGATCCGGACTTTTCCGCGATTGAGACGCTTTATGGCATTGGCTATAGGTACAACGAAGAGTAACGACACCAGGCCGAAAGGACCGACGTGCGAGATATGGCGCAAGGGCGGGACGGGGACGTTGTTTTGGGTGACGATTGGGTCGCACCTGAAGCCCGTGCCGAGAGGGAAATGCGAGGTCGGCGCGAACGCCGCCGTCTTTTGCCTCTGAGCAAATCGCCCCTCACGCGAAAGATCATCACCTTCAACCTGATCGCCCTTTGCGTTCTGGTCGCGGGGATTTTGTACCTCAACAGTGCGCGCGACAGCTTTGCCGTGCAGCGCGCCGGTGGGCTGGCCACAGAGGCGCGCCTGATTGCTGGTGCCTTTGAGGCGCAGCTTCCGGCGGGGGCGCCGGTGAACCTTGTGACCAATGACGGGGTTGATGTGGCGGGCACGCTTGCGAAGCTGCCGCTGCAGATGGGCACCACAGTCACCGTGTTTGACTCCGCCCCAAGTGTTGTGGGCTCTAAAGAGGGCATCACCTCCACCGCGCTGGCAGAGGTGCTGTCAGAGCGCCCTGAGGGCACGCCCCTGACTTCTGCCTTAAGCCGTGCATGGACAGCGATTTCCGGGCGGGATGGCTCCGAGCCGCGCACAGGCCCTGCGCTAAACGAAGAGCTGAACCGGCTGGCGCAGGATGCGGTGGCGGGCAGTGAGAGCCTTGATACGCTGTCCAATGCCACAGGCGAGCGCATCTTTGCCGTGGCGGTGCCGATCAAACAGGGCGCACGGGTGATTGGCGCGGTGGTGCTGACCAGTGCCTCCGGTGAGCTGGATCATATGGTCAGCTCGGAACGCGAGCGCGTTTTGCAGATGTTCCTGATTGCCACGGTGGTCTCTGTAGGTCTGTCGATGGTGCTGGCCTCAACCATCTCCAATCCGCTCTCTGATCTGGCCGCGGCTGCAGAGCTTGGCGGGGATAGTGACAACCGCAAGGTCAATCCCGGCCGGGTGCGTATTCCTGACCTAACCGCGCGGCCTGACGAGATTGGCCGCCTGTCCGGTGCGCTGCGCGGCATGGTGTCTGCGCTTTATGAGCGTATCGACAGCAATGAACAGTTTGCCGCCGACGTGGCCCATGAGATCAAGAACCCGCTGGCGTCGTTGCGCTCTGCGGTGGGCTCTCTACGGGTTGTGAAGAAAGACGAACACCGCGAGAAGCTGCTGAGCGTGATTGAGCACGATGTGCGGCGTCTTGACCGTCTGGTGAGCGATATTTCCAATGCCTCGCGGCTGGATAGTGAGCTGGTCAAGGAAGAAGAAGAGAACTTCGACCTGCTGATGATGATTGGCAATCTGGCGCAATATCTGAGCGAAGATGCCAAATCCAAGAACATCGACTTTATTGCAGACCTCCCTGAAGGGCCGATTGAGATCAATGGGCTTGAGGCACGGTTGGCACAGGTGTTTGTCAATCTGATCACCAATGCGATCAGCTTCTGTGAAGAGGGCGATGCGATCCGCGTCTGGGCGCGGCGGCGGGAAAACCGAGTGCTGGTCGTGGTGGAAGACACCGGGCCGGGCATTCCGGAGCAGTCGCTCAACAAGATCTTCAACCGTTTCTATTCGCACCGCCCAGAATCGCAGTTTGGCAACAACTCAGGTCTTGGCCTCGCGATCTCCAAACAGATTGTCGAGGCCCATGGTGGCGTGATCTGGGCTGAGAACATTCGCCCGACAGATGCGGATGTGACCTCTGAACCGCTGGGTGCGCGTTTTGTCGTGGGCCTGCCGGTCTGAGCCATGGAGCAGGCGCCGGGCAAACCAGTGAGTGCGTCTAATTCCTCAGAAGACCTGCATGTGGCAGAGACCCTGCTGCATGGCTCCTGCGTGGCAGATGGCGGGCGTGCGGTGCTGATCCGTGGGGCCTCCGGGCGCGGGAAATCCTCGCTGGCGTTGCAGATGATGGCGTATGGCGCAAAGCTGGTGGCGGATGATCAGACCATGGTGCGCCGCGACGGGGCGGCGCTCTGGGTGTCTGCGCCTGAGACGACGAGCGGGCTGATCGAGGCGCGCGGGGTGGGCATTCTGCGTGCGGAGATTGCCGAGACCGCGCAGCTGCAGCTGGTGGTCGATATGGATCAGACCGAAACCGACCGGCTGCCCCATCCAAGGCACGCACGCATTCTTGAGCAGGATGTGCCCTTGCTCTGGTCAGTGGACGCCCCATATTTTGCGGCAGCGCTTTTGCAGATGCTGCGTCACGGCCGAAACGCATAAGGACAGATCATGCCCGCCTCCGATAAGCCCTTTCCACTTGTTTTGCTCACCGGCCCGTCCGGTGCGGGGCGCTCGACCGCGATCAAGGCGCTGGAGGACGTGGGCTATGAAACCATAGACAACCTGCCGCTTGGCCTTCTGGAGCGGTTGCTGTCCGGGCAACCATTGCGGCAGCCCATGGCGCTGGGGCTGGATGTGCGCAACCGGGATTTCTCGCCGGACGCTTTGCTGGCGGCAATGGAGATTGCGCGGGGCATTCCAAATGCGGCGGCGGATCTCCTGTATCTGGATTGCCGGGCGGAGGTGCTGCGGCGGCGCTACAATGAGACCCGGCGCAGCCACCCGATGGCGCGTCAGGAGGACCCCACCGAAGGCATTGAGCGCGAGCTTTCGCTGCTGAGCGGGGTGCGCACCTATGCGGATGTGCTGATCGACACCTCAGAACTGAGCCCGCATGAGCTGCGTCAGGCGGTGCAGGCGCGGTTCTCTCAGCTTAACGAACAGGCGATTGGCCTGACCATTCAATCCTTCAGCTACAAGCGTGGTCTGCCGCAGGGCGCGGATATCGTGGTCGACTGCCGGTTTTTGCACAATCCGCATTGGCAGGAAGATTTGCGGGCGCTGGATGGCGGGGATGCCGCCGTTGGCGCCTATGTGTCTGAAGACCCGGGATTTGCGCCGTTTATGGAGCGCATGGAGCAGATGGTGGAAGGGCTGCTGCCGGGCTATATTCGCGAAGGCCGCAGCCATCTGATGATTGCCTTTGGTTGTACGGGCGGCAAACACCGCTCGGTCTTTGTCACCGAAACCATGGCCGAATCCCTTGCAAACAGGGGCTGGCAGGTGTCTATAAGACATCGCGAGCTTAACCGGTTTGCGTCGCTGCCAGCGCGGATACCGGTCAGCCAGGAAGATGGGGAACACACAGTTTGATCGGAATAGTGATCGTCGCGCATGGCGGGTTGGCCAAAGAGTATCTGGCCGCCATGGAACATGTGGTCGGCACGCAGGGTGGCGTGCAGGCGATCACCATTGAGGCCGATCACGACCGGCCGCAAAAGCAATCTGAGATTTGTGAAGCTGCGGATTCCGTGGATCGCGGCGATGGTGTGGTCATCGTCACCGATATGTTTGGCGGCTCCCCGTCCAACCTGAGTCTGCGGGCCTGCGCCCCGGCCAACCGCCGGATTCTCTATGGTGCAAATTTGCCAATGTTGATCAAATTGGCCAAAAGTCGCCATTTGGATGTGGCCGATGCAGTTCGCGCTGCGCTAGAGGCCGGTCGCAAGTATATTGACAGCCAAAATATTCAAGCAGGGTAGTGACATGAGCCAGATTGTCCAACGCACGATGCAGATCGTGAACGAAAAAGGCCTGCATGCACGGGCGTCTGCCAAGCTTGTGGAAGTGGTCGAAGGATTTGACGCCAGTGCCGAAGTCGCAAAGGATGGCTTGAGTGCCGGAGGCGACAGTATTATGGGTTTGCTGATGTTGGCTGCCTCCAAAGGCACCAGCATTGACGTAGAAACCAGCGGGCCAGATGCTCTGGCCTTGGCCGACGCCATTGAGGCGCTTGTCGCAGACAAATTCGGCGAAGGCTTTTAGAAAAGGCGCGCGGTGGCGCAGGAAGACGGACTTGGTAGACACGGTGCCAGAGGCGCAGGCGGGCAAACCTGCAAGCGAAACTGACGGTCAGATTTATGACCGCCGTACCCTGACGTATGCCAACTCCTTTGATGACCGCTGGACCGCTTTGGCCATTCGGGTGATCGAATGGTTTACCGGCAAGCTGACCGTTTTGCGCATGGTCAACAAGTTTGAGCGCGACAACGAACAGTACCGGGGCCAGAAATTCTGGCGCGGGGCGCTTAATGTCATGGGCATCGAGCTCAAGACGCCTCAGGAGCAGCTTGAGAACATTCCCGCCGAGGGCCCTGTTGTGGTGGTGGCCAACCACCCCCATGGCATGGTTGACGGGATGATCTTTGCCGATCTGATTGGGCGGGTGCGTCAGGATTACCGCATCCTCACCCGGTCTGTGCTCACCGGTCTGGATGAGGCGGCCTCTAGCTTTATGATTCCGGTGCCTTTCCCGCATGATCCGGACGCGCAACGCAAGATGGTTGAGATGCGTGGCAAAGCCATGGCGCATCTGAAAGAGGGTGGCGTGGTCGCGCTGTTCCCATCCGGTGTTGTGATGAGCTCTGACAGCTGGTTTGGCCCCGCGATTGAGCGGGAATGGAATGTGTTCACAGCCCAGCTGATCCGCCGCTCCGGTGCGCGGGTGGTGCCGATCTATTATCCCGGACAGAACAGCCGCGCGTATCAGATTGCCAATAAGATCTCCCCGATCCTGCGTCAGGGCCTGTTGCTGCATGAGATTGTGCGCTCTTGCCACAAGCCGCAGAAACCAGTGGTCGGCAAGCCGCTGACGGATGCGCAGATGGAGCGCCTGCACACGGACCCGCGTGGCTTTATGGCGTGGCTGCGCCAGCACACGCTGGATCTGGGCAAAGACAGCTGACAGACGCCCGCCACAGGCGGGGCTGACGCTTCATATCTTCTTACAGGGTAAAAGTGCCGGAGAGCATTGTGGCTTGCCGGAGGGCAAAGCGTGTGAGGGGCGCGGCGCGGGGCCGCGCGTCCCTCAGAGGTTCTTAGCGGGTCGGGATCGGTGTCTCACCGCGATAGTCATAAAAGCCGCGTTTGGTCTTGCGACCCAGCCAGCCGGCTTCGACATATTTGGTCAGCAGCGGGCAAGGGCGGTATTTGGTGTCTGCAAGCCCGTCGTGCAGCACGTTCATGATCGCAAGGCAGGTGTCCAGACCGATGAAATCCGCAAGTTCAAGCGGGCCCATCGGGTGGTTTGCACCGAGCTTCATGGCGTTGTCGATGGAGGCGACGTTGCCCACGCCTTCGTAAAGCGTGTAGCAGGCCTCGTTGATCATCGGGATCAGGATGCGGTTCACGATGAAGGCCGGGAAGTCTTCGGCGCTGGCAGCGGTTTTGCCCAGACGTTCCACGATGTTCAGGCAGGCCTTATAGGTGGGCTCATCGGTGGCGATGCCGCGGATCAGCTCGACCAGCTGCATCATCGGTACCGGGTTCATGAAGTGAAAGCCCATGAAGCGCTCAGGGCGGTCGGTGCGGCTGGCCAGACGGGTGATCGAGATCGAGGATGTGTTTGAGGTCAGGATCGTGTCTGGGCCGAGATGCGGCTTCAGCGTGTCAAAGATCTGATGTTTGATCTCTTCCCGCTCGGTCGCCGCCTCGATCACCAGATCGGTGCCGCCCAGATCCGGCAGCTGCAGGGTGGTTTTGATGCGGGCCATGGCCTCGGCCTTTGCATCGGCGGAAATCTTCTCACGGCTGACTTGGCGCTCAAGGTTTTTGTCGATGCGCGCCACGGCTGCATCCAGAGCGTCCTGGTTGATATCGTTGAGCAGCACATCATAGCCAGAAAGCGCCATTACATGTGCGATGCCGTTGCCCATTTGGCCCGCGCCAACGACGCCAATCGTTTTGATGTCCATGTCACTTATCCTCTGAGACCTTTGCGAGGACCTTATGCCTGCGTGGGCGACAGCTGCAAGAGGCGGGAGTCGCTAAAACTTATGTCAAAGGCGCGCATTAGCTTTTTCGCAAGAGCTTTGCGCGATTCTCTCAAACGGGTGAGAAAATTAGTGGTGAGAATATGTCTTACGAGAAGATGAAGGGCGGTGAGCTCAATTATGAGCCGTGTCGTTACGGGGAGTCCCGGCTGGCCTTCCGTGGACCGAAGAAAGATCTGGACGCGCCTTATGTTGCGTTTCTGGGTGGGACAGAGACCTATGGGAAATTTGTTGCGCATCCGTTTGTGGAGTTGCTGGACGACAGGCTGCCGCTGGAATGTGTGAACCTTGGCTATGTGAACGCCGGGATTGATGCCTTTCTGGCAGAGCCAACCGTTTTGGAAATGGCGCAGCGGGCCGAGGTGACCGTGGTTCAGGTCATGGGCGCGCAGAATATGTCCAACCGGTATTACAAGGTGCATCCGCGCCGTAATGACCGGTTCATTGGCGCCTCCAATATGATGCAGATGGTGTTCAATGAAATTGATTTCAGCGAGTTCCATTTTACCCGCCATATGCTGGGCACGCTTTGTGCGCGCACGCCGGACCGCTACTGCATGGTGCGCGATGAGCTGCGCATGGCGTGGAGCGCACGGATGAAGCTGTTGCTGAACACGATTGGCGGCAAGGTGGTGCTGTTGTGGGTGGCTGACCATGCGCCGGACACAGCGCTTGGCACCAGCGGTCTGGGGCCGGATCCGCTGTTTGTGGACCGTCTGATGATTGAAGAGCTGCGCCCGCTGGTCGAAGACGTTGTGGAAGTGGTGCTGAGCGAAGAGGCCATGGCACAGGGCGTCACCGGCATGGCTTTTGGCGATATGGAGCGCGGTGCGGCGCAACGTATGCTGAGCGTGAAAGGCCATGAAGAGACCGCAGAGGCGCTGGCTGAAAGCCTGCAGGTGCTGATGCCGCTGGCGTGAGCCACACGGGCGCCAGACGAAACAAAAAAGGCCCGCCAATGAGGCGGGCCTTTCTGTATCTGAAAGCGGTGTCGCTTAGCCGAGTTTTTCGGTCAGAGCAGGCACGGCTTCGAAGAGGTCAGCCACCAGACCGTAGTCTGCAACCTGGAAGATTGGCGCTTCTTCGTCTTTGTTGATCGCAACGATGATCTTGGAGTCTTTCATACCTGCAAGGTGCTGAATGGCGCCGGAGATACCTGCTGCGATGTAGAGCTCAGGTGCCACAACCTTACCGGTCTGACCGACCTGCCAGTCGTTTGGTGCGTAGCCGGAGTCAACCGCGGCGCGGGATGCACCAACAGCTGCGCCCAGCTTGTCTGCCAGAGCTTCGATGATTTTGAAGTCTTCTTCAGACCCAACGCCGCGGCCACCGGAGACAACCACGCCAGCGGAGGTCAGCTCAGGACGGTCGCTCTCGGCAACCTTGTCCTCAACCCACTCAGACAGGCCTGGGTTTTCTGCTGCGCCGATGGTTTCCACGGATGCGGAACCGCCTTCGCCTGCAGCGTCAAAGGTGGACGTACGGAAGGTGATGACCTTCTTGGCGTCGGAAGATTTCACGGTCTGGATCGCGTTGCCGGCGTAGATCGGACGCTCGAAAGTGTCGCCATCCACAACTGCGGTCACGTCAGACAGCACCATCACGTCCAGCAGCGCGGCCACGCGTGGCATCACGTTTTTGGCGTCGGTGGTGGCTGGTGCAACGATGTGGCTGTAGTCGCCCGCGAGGGAAACGATCAGCGCAGCAGTTGGCTCGGCCAGACGGTGGCCAAGGGATGCATCCTCAGCAACCAGTACTTTGGCAACGCCGTCGATTTTCGCGGCGGCTTCGCCAGCAGCGGCAGCAGATGCGCCAGCGGCCAGAACGGTCACGTCACCCAGTGCTTTTGCAGCGGAGACAGCTTTGGCGGTGGCGTCCAGCGCCAGCTCACCGTTGTTGACTTCTGCGAGAAGAAGAACAGCCATTATACAGCCCCCGCTTCTTTGAGTTTTGCAACCAGCTCATCTACGGAGCCAACCATGATACCTGCGGCGCGCTCAGTCGGCTCGGAGGTTTTCACGATTTCCAGACGTGGGGAGACATCCACGCTGTAGTCGGCAGCGGTTTTCTCATCCAGCGGCTTTTTCTTCGCTTTCATGATGTTTGGCAGAGACGCATAGCGCGGCTCGTTCAGACGCAGGTCCACGGAGATGATTGCCGGGGTGTTGACTTTGATGGTCTGCAGACCACCGTCCACCTCACGGGTCACAACCGCTTTGTCGCCGTCCAGATCCACTTCGGATGCGAAGGTCGCCTGGGACCAGCCCAGCAGAGCAGACAGCATCTGGCCGGTTGCGTTCATGTCGTTGTCGATCGCTTGCTTGCCGCAGAGCACGAGGCCCGGCTGCTCTTCTTCGACAACTTTTGCCAGGATCTTGGCAACGGCCAGCGGCTCGATGTCCTGATGTACATCGTCAGCAGCCACAACCAGGATGGCGCGGTCCGCACCCATGGCGAGGGCGGTGCGCAGGGTTTCCTGAGCTTGCTTCACACCGATGGAAACGGCGACGATTTCGTCCGCTTTACCGGCTTCTTTAAGACGGATGGCCTCTTCGACTGCAATCTCATCGAATGGGTTCATCGACATTTTGACGTTGGCGAGATCGACACCGGTCCCATCCGCTTTCACGCGGACTTTCACGTTGTAGTCAATCACGCGCTTGACAGGTACAAGTACCTTCATGGGCGTAGACTCCTCAAAGTTTGTCAAAGCCGCCTAGGCAGCTCATCCGAATGCTCTCACCGCGTTGATATATATTCGCGCGCTCAGGAAACAGAGCAAAATCGTCACCTTGCAGCGCAACGACGTCGCGTATTGATGTTTTCACGCGACGTTCTTCGAAAGATTGTTGCCGCGTCGCAGAAAGTTACGTGAGGAGAGTTTGCGTCAACCGTGCCGTTAACGCAAACAGATGGGCCGCTGACCCGGATTTGATTCGCGCTGCTGCGCGCGGATTGGAGGATGTGGGGCTCAGCGGTTGGCGCCGGGTACCCAGAGCACGTCATCCTTGCCGTTGTTGTTGGCCACACGGGAGGCCACGAAGAACCAGTCGCTCAGACGATTGAGGTAGGTCACCGCGTCGCTGTTCACGTCTTCATGCTGGGCAAGTTCAACCGAAAGACGCTCTGCGCGGCGTGCCACTGTGCGGCAGACATGCAGATGCGCCGCCAGTGCGGATCCGCCGGGCAGCACAAAGCTGCGCAGCGGTTCAAGATCGGCGTTCATGGCGTCGATTTCTTGTTCAAGGCGTGCAACCTGGCTCGCCGCCATACGCAGAGGCGGGTATTCGGCTTCGGCGTCTTTGGCCATGTCCGGGCGACACAGATCAGCGCCCAGATCGAAGAGGTCATTCTGGATGCGCATCAGCGCGGTGTCCATTTCGCCTACCGCATGCAGGCGGGCCACGCCAACGGCCGAGTTGAGTTCATCAGACGTGCCATAGGCCGCAACGCGCCCGTCGTATTTGGCAACGCGGTCGCCATTGCCAAGTGCGGTTGTGCCCTTGTCGCCGGTGCGCGTGTAGATTTTGTTCAGTACCACCATGTCGTCATCCCCCCTGACGCAGCCAAACAAACGCCAGGATCAGCAAAACCGCCACAAATTGGGCGATCAAGCGCAGGCGCATGATTTTGTTGGCATATTTCTTGTTAAATTCGCCGCCTCTGGCAAACCCGCCGACACCCACCATCAGGATGATCAAAACGCCAATACAGGCGACAGCGGCAACCCAAAAAAGGGGATCATTGGCCATGAGACTGCTCCTCGAGTTTGTGGTGGCTCTGTGTAAACGCTTTGGGCGCAAAAAAGAACCACCAACTCTTTACGCGCGCTCAGCCTTTGGAGATCACCCAATCGAGCGCGCGGGTCGACAAAAGTCGCCGCAGGACGTGCATCAGCCGTGCAGGAAAGGTGATGCGATAACGCGCGCGCGGTTTTTCGGCCTCCAAAGCATGGATCAACTTGTCGCAGACCGCGGAGGCCGGCAGCTCAAACTTATCTGGCGACTGATCCTCTTCTGTCAGGCGCTCCACCAGGCCTTTGCGGTAGTCTTCTGCATGGGGCGAGTTTTCCCAGTCGATCCATTTGAAGAACTGTTTCGCGGCATTGGTGCGGATGTTGGAGGTGATCGGGCCGGGTTCGATCAGGATCACGTGCAGCGGGGTGTCGCGCAGCTCGATGCGCAGGCTGTCGCTTAGGCCTTCCAGAGCGAATTTGGTGGCCACATAGGCACCGCGATAGGGCATGGAGACATAGCCCAGAACCGAGGAGTTCTGCACGATCCGCCCATGGCCCTGTTTGCGCATGATTGGCACCACCTGTCGGGTCAGATCGTGCCAGCCGATGAGGTTGCTTTCCATCATCTCGCGCAGACCGTCGGTTGGCAGGTCTTCAACCGCGCCGGGCAGGGCGCGCGCGCCGTTGTTAAAGAGCGCATCCAGCGTGCCGCCGGTGGCGGTAAGCACTTCCTCAAGGCCGGTGCGGATGGTTTCCGGATCGAGATAGTCGATGCGCGGGCTTTCATAGCCCATGGCAATCAAGCGGTCGCAGTCTTCCTGCTGGCGGCAGCTGGCAAACACGCGCCAGCCGCGGGCCTTCATGGTTTCAGCGGCTGCAAGGCCAATACCTGTGGAGCAGCCTGTGATAAGGAGCGTTTTCTGGGTCATAGCGGGACTGGCCTTCTGTTGCGCGCGTTTGCGCGGCACACTAGGCCGGACCAAGACCGGAGCAATAGCCCAGACGTGGCGTCTTACTTAACTGTTAGGTGATGTGATCATTTTTGCGGACATCCAGCCGACAATGCCGCTTTCCTGATCACGCAGTTTGAGCCAGCCGGAGCCGCTCTCGCGCAGGATTTGCACTTCCTGGCCTCGCGACAGCACGGCCAGCACGCCATATCCGGTGCCCGGTCCGCCCCGCATGTTCACGCGGGAGCCTCGCACTTGCCGCATATCGGCGGTGGCGCGGGGTGCGGGTTCCGCTGCGGGCACCGGGGTGGCCTCAGCAACGGCCGGAACAAAGGCCGCATTCGGGGTCTCGTAAGAGGCCAGATTCACATTGCGAGAGGTGGCAAACACATTGTTGGTGATGCCGGGCTGAACTGCCGGGATGACCGAGGCTGTGTTGGCGGTGCGTACTACCGCTGGCGTGGCCCGGACCGTGGGCACAGAGGTTGCGACACGCGCAATGGACTCTTTGTTGGTGACCTCAGCTGCCGTCTCCATGGCAGTGGAGGCGATGGCGGGTTCCGTCTGGGCCGATTCCACGATGCGCTGCGATTTTGGCTCAAAATCCGCGCCACCGCTGAGTTCCCAGAAGGCCCAACCCATAATGCCAAAACTCACAATGACAAACTTATTCACTTTGTACCCTCCCCAGGGAATCAATAAATCAATACAGACGCGCTTCTTAAGCGCTTGATGCAAAAGATAAACTGAGGAAATCCTTAACTTGTGGGGGAAAAATCGGCGGCTGTTCCCGTGCATGTGCTTTACCGTGACGGCTGCAAAAGTTATCACTCAGCCATGACTGATCTGATCGATGACGACGAGCTCCCCTCTCAGAACGTAACGGAACCGCTGCGGCGCGCGATTGGCGACCGCTATCTGACCTATGCGCTGAGCACAATTATGCACCGCGCGCTGCCAGATGCGCGGGATGGGTTGAAGCCGGTACACCGCCGAATCCTTTACGCGATGCGTGAGCTGAAACTTTCCGCCACCGGCGGCTTCCGGAAATCCGCGAAGATTTCCGGTGACGTGATGGGCAACTATCACCCGCATGGTGATGCCGCGATTTACGATGCGATGGCGCGTTTGGCGCAGGACTTCAACGTCCGTTATCCGCTGGTCGACGGGCAGGGGAACTTCGGCAATATCGACGGGGACAACCCGGCTGCGAGCCGATACACGGAAGCGCGGATGACCTCGGTTGCTGAGGCGCTTTTGGAAGGGCTGAACGAGGACGCGGTTGATTTTCGCGAGAACTATGACGGCACGCTGAGCGAGCCTGTTGTGCTTCCTGCGACCTTCCCGAACCTTCTGGCCAATGGCGCCAGCGGCATCGCGGTGGGGATGGCGACAAACATTCCGCCCCACAACATCAGCGAGCTGTGTGACGCTTGTCTGCACATGATCAAGACGCCGGATGTGCGCGATGACACGTTGCTCAACTATGTGCCGGGGCCGGATTTCCCGACCGGTGGTGTGATTGTTGAGCCGCCTGAAAGCATTGCGCAGGCCTATCGCACCGGGCGCGGCTCGTTCCGTCTGCGCTGTAAGTGGGAGAAGGAAGACCTGGGCCGGGGCCAGTGGCAGATTGTGGTCACAGAGATCCCTTATCAGGTGCAGAAATCCAAGCTGATCGAGAAGCTTGCGGAGCTGATCCAGACCAAGAAGGTGCCTATTCTGGCCGATGTGCGCGACGAGTCGGCAGACGATATTCGCGTCATTCTGGAGCCGCGCAGCAAGAACGTGGAGCCGGATGTTCTGATGAACATGCTCTATCGCAGCAGCGATCTGGAGATCCGCTTCTCATTGAACATGAACGTCTTGATTGATGGCGTGACCCCGAAGGTTTGCTCCATGAAAGAGGTTCTGCGCGCCTTTTTGGATTTCCGCCGTGAGGTGCTGATCCGTCGCTCCAAACACCGGATGGAGAAGATTGACCATCGTCTGGAAGTGTTGGAAGGCTTCATCATTGCTTTCCTCAATCTGGACCGTGTGATTGACATCATCCGCTATGACGATGCGCCCAAACAGGCGTTGATGGCGGAGAATTGGGATCTGGATCATCCCCGCGCGACCAGTGAGGCGGACTATAAGTCGCCGCTGCCGGGCAGTGGTGCAACCCAGCTGACCGAGGTGCAGGCAGAGGCGATCCTCAACATGCGCCTGCGCAGCCTGCGCCGTCTGGAAGAGCTGGAGCTGATCCGCGAGCGGGATGCGCTGCAGGAAGAGCGCGCTGGCATCGTTGCGCTTTTGGGCAGCGAAGACATGCAGTGGGACCGTATCGCCGAACAGCTCAAAGAGGCCAAGAAGACCTTTGGCAAAGACTATGAAGGCGGCGCGCGCCGCACGGTGTTTGCCGAGGCTGCTGAGGTGGAAGAGGTGCCAATTGAGGCGATGATCGACCGCGAGCCGGTGACCATTGTCTGCTCTCAGATGGGGTGGATCCGGGCGATGTCCGGTCACATTGATCTGACCCGTGAGCTGAAGTTCAAAGATGGCGACGGACCGCGGTTTATCTTCCATGCGGAGACCACCGATCGCTTGCTGATGTTTGGCAGCAATGGGCGGTTCTACACCCTGAGCGCGGCCAATTTGCCCGGTGGGCGTGGCATGGGGGAGCCTGTGCGCTTGATGGTTGATCTGCCCAATGAAGCTGAAATCATTGACATTTTTGTCCACAAGCCTGATCGCAAGCTGCTGGTGGCGTCCAGCGCTGGAGACGGGTTTGTTGTGCCGGAAACCGATGTGATCGCGCAGACGCGTACGGGCAAGCAGGTGTTGAACGTCAAAGATGACGTCAAAGCGATGATCTGTAAGCCTGTGGAAGGTGACCACGTTGCTGTGGTCTCTAAAAACGCGCGCTTCCTTGTGTTCCCGGTGGATGAGCTGCCTGAGCTGGGGCGCGGCAAAGGTGTGCGCCTGCAGAAGTACAATATGGCGCGCGGTCGTCAGGGTACGCTGGAGTTGGATGGTGGCCTGTCGGATATCGCCACGTTCAAGTGGGACGACGGCCTCACCTGGTCGATGGGCAACAGCGGCAAAACCCGCCATGAGCCTGATCTGTCAGACTGGCTGGCGAAGCGGGCCGGGGTGGGCAAGAAGCCGCCTTATGGCTTCCCCAAAGACAATAAGTTCAAATGATTTTCGGGGGCCACTGTGCCCCCGTTTTTCTTTGATGTGGGGTGTCGATGTCGCCGTGGGTGATAGGCCTATCCCGTGTCATGACGGCCTATGATTGCGCGCGGCGCTTGAGGAATCTTCTCTTGGTTTTAGGCGCGCAATCCGAGTCGCGTCAGCTCTGTTTCCGAAGCCGCAATGCCTCTCCATTTTGAACCGAATTTTGCTGAGCTGAGCGCTGTGCGCGGGGCCGGTTTTTAGACTTTGTTAGTCTGAAAAACCTAGGTCCAGCGCTGGAATACTTATTCATTCGGTCAAAAAGAAAGCACAGCCATGAAAACCATTCTTGCAGCCGGCACCCTCGCACTGGCCAGCCTGTCTGGCACCGCCAGCCTTGCAGAAACCCTTGTGGTGGGCGTTGAGAACATCGACTACCTGCCGCACTACAAATGGGACGGAAAGTCCTACACTGGCTTTGCGGCTGATGTGCTGTCCGCCTTTGCTGCGGATCAAGGGCATGAGCTGCAGTTTAAAGCGCTGCCGATCAACCGCTTGATGCAGGCGGTGGTGTCCGGGGATGTGGATTTGAAATATCCGGACAATGCCTATTGGTCCGCAGATCTGAAGAGCGGCGTTGAAATGCACTACTCCACCGTGGTCGAAGCGACCGTGGAGGGGGTGATGGTGGTCCCTGAGAACCTTGGCAAACCCGTGGATGAGATCGCGCAGATCGGAACGGTTCTGGGTTTCACAGCCTTTTCCTGGTTGGACCGGATTGAAGCAGGTCAGGTGACGCTGAAAGAAAACCCGAACTTCAGCGGCCTGGTCCGTCAGGCGCTCGCGGGGCGTATCGATGGCGCCTATGCAAACGTGCATGTTCTGAACCGGGTTCTGAGCGAAATGGGGCAGGACGAAGGGGCGCTGGTCTTTGATGAGAGTCTGCCGAATTCGCAGGCGGATTACCATCTGTCCTCCAGCACGCGCGGCGACATTGTTGACTCGTTCAACGCGTGGTTCGCGGCCAATCAGGACACGGTTGCAGCGCTGAAAGAAAAGCACGGCTTCTGATTTCGCTGAGACCTAAACATTTGAGGCGCCGATCATGAGAATGGTCGGCGTTTTCTTTTTGGCGGGTGCTCGGATTATGACGTCTTTGCGATCTCGTTGGCCTGCAACCACACTCCGCCTTCGGGCCTCAACGTGAGGATCATCACTGGCTTTGGCGGGCGGCCTGCGATTTCTTCAAAATGAAAGCGGCGCAGGAGGGCTGCGAGGATGATTACGGCCTCCTGCAGCGCAAAGCTCGCACCGATACAGATGCGCGGGCCGTCGCCAAACGGCAGGTAGGCGTAGCGGTCAATGGCTTTGCGGTTGGCAAAGCGGTCCGGGTCAAAAGCGTCCGGATTGTCCCAGAGCTGGTGATTGCGCTGCAGCGCGTAGATCGGGATCATCACCGTATCGCCGGGATGGATGTCGCGGGCGCAGAGCGAGTCGGTTTTTTGCGCGGTGCGGGAAATGATGCCTGCCGGTGGGTAGAGCCGCAGGGTTTCCTCGACAATCTGGCGCAGATAGGTGAGCTGGTCGACATGATCGCCGGTGATCGGGGCGTCGCCGCAGACCGCGTTGATCTCGGCGCGGGCCTTTGTTTGCACGTCCTGATCAAAGGCGCAGAGGTAGAGCGCCCAGGCAAGGGTGAGCGCGGTGGTCTCATGCCCGGCGACGATGAAGGTCAGCAGATTGTCGCGCAGCTCTGCGGTGTTCATGCGCTTTTTGGTTTCGGGGTCTTCGCCCGCCAGCAGCAGATCCAGCAGATCCGGCGTGTTTTTTGCGCCGCGTGCGCGCCGGGACTCGATGGCCGCGTCGGCAACCTTTTTCATCTCCACCATGGCTTGGCCGGTACGGATGCGGCCGGGGCGCGGCACCCAGTCGGGCACGCCCAGCATATCCAGCAATGAGATTTTGCCGGCTTCTGCGATATAGGCGTCAATGGCCTCATGTACCGCGCCGCTGTCCATCCTGCCATCGCCTGAGAAGGTGACTTCCGAGATCACGTCAAAGGTGGTTTTGACCATTTCATCCAGCAGATCTACGGCGCGGGGGCCTGCGGTGGCGATACGGTCGGCGGCGCGCTCTCCGGCGGCGGCCATGACGGGGGCGAGGTTGCTGATGTTGCGGTGGGTGAACACGGGCGCGGCAGCGCGGCGTTGCCATCGCCAGTGCGCGCCTTCTGCAATAAACAGGCTGTCGCCGATGGCAGGGCGCAGGATGTTCTTGGTCGCGCGGGACTTGGGATAGTCGTCGACCTTTTCCAGAAGCATCTGCCGGATGGCGCCGGGGTCCATCACCATGTGCCAGCGCAATCCGGTGCGGCCAGACACCATGGGCTGGCGCACGGCAATTTCCGGCAGGATCGACAGAAGATTGCTGCGCGCCGCCTTGAGCGAGCCCCAGAGCCCAAGCGGCTCGGTGGCAAGTTTGGCGTGAACAGGCAGCGCCTTCGCGCGGTCGGCCTCGGTCAGCTGGGACTGATGTACATCATCTGGCATGTCGATCCTTCTACGCAAAAGTGTAGGCTGCGGATCAACTCAAATAAAGGCCAAGATTGCGTGAAAGCCGGGCATCGGCTATGTGATCGCTCAATCACAACGACGAGCAGCAGGAACAGCTTACATGGGCAGGATCGGGATGTGTTTGGCGGCGTTGGCCGTGCTGGTATCTTGTGGCGCGCGCAGCACCGAAGTGACCAGCGAAAAGCTGGACCTCGGGGATTTCACAATGGGCCACAATATTGTGGTGGCGCCGGATCTTCAGAAAGGCCCGCTGTCGCGCGAGTTGCCCAAGGAGCAGTGGATTGCCTCCATGAAGAACGCGGTGGATGCGCGTCTGGGCCGCTATGACGGGGAGCGTCTGGTGCATTTTGGCATCAACCTGTCAGGCTACATGCTAGCGCAACGCGGTGTGCCGGTGCTGTTGTCCACGAAATCTGCGCTGATCCTCACCGTCACCGCCTGGGATGACCGTGCGGGCGCGAAGTTCAACGAAGAGCCCCGCGAGATCATTGTGCTGGAAAGCTTTGGCAGTGGCACGGTTGTGACATCCAGCGGGTTTACCATGACCGCGGAAGAGCAATTGGAAAATCTCACCTTCAACGCCGCGCGTGAGATCGAGCGCTGGATGCATGAGAATCGGTCCTGTCTGGTGGACGATGTGCCCCCCGAAGTGCTGGCAAAATGCTGGCCGTCTGAGAAAGATGAGCGTAAGCGCGCGCAGCTGGAACGAGAGCTGCGTCGATAAACGGCAAACCCGCTTGATTTTTTGCGCGCAACCAAATATGTCGCGCGCGGTAGAGGAAAACGGGCCAAGACCGGCCCCCCACAAAGTAGAAGGCGCCCGAGATGGCTAAGGAAAAGTTTGAGCGCAGTAAACCGCACTGCAACATCGGCACCATTGGTCACGTTGACCACGGCAAAACCACGCTGACCGCCGCGATCACCAAACAGTTTGGTGACTTCAAAGCGTACG